>JAQBPN010000009.1 GCA_028287505.1 Fibrobacterota bacterium
GCATCAACACCTGGACTTACGGGACCCTGCCGGAAGTGGTGATTGTCGACAACCAGATCCTGACCCGGGGATACGGCTACAACGCCTACCTCAACACCGCCGGCAACGGGGGCGGGGAAGTGGTCCTCCAGTTCAACAAGACCCTGGTCCCGGGCAACCACGTGATCTTCATCAGCCACAAGACGGGCCTGGCGGTCACCCTGCGCACCTTCGAGGCCAAAGGCGGGGACGGCGTGGATACGCTCACATGGACCACGGAAAGCGAATTCGAGAACCTGGGCTACAATGTCTACCGCCGCCTGTCCGCCAGCCAGATCGACAGCGCCTTCGCCGAAGGCAGCCAGGTGGCCGGCGCCGGCATCGCCAACGCTTTGATGAACGCGGCGCGCACGGAATTGGCCGCCAAGGCCGCCGCGAAGTTGGCCGCCGCCCAAGCGGCCGCCGGGGATTCCACCCTGGACACCATCCCCAGCCAACGCCTGACTCCGGAAGAGCTAGCGGTGCTCGGCTATGTGCGCATCAACCCCAAGCTCGTCGCGGGAGCCAAGGGCGGCTCCGCGGCCACCACCCAGGCCTACCGCTTCATCGACCGCACCGCCGCCTACGACGTCGCCTATGACTACTTGCTGGAGTCGGTGGATTTCAACGGGAACCGTGAACAGTTCGGCCCCCGCACGGCCCGTCCCGCCAATCCCTTGACCACGGAACTGTATTCCAATTACCCCAACCCGTTCAATCCCATCACCACCCTGCGCTTCTCGCTCAGGGACAAGATCAAGGTGAGCCTGGTCATCTATGACTCCAAGGGCCGCCTGGTGCGCACCCTGATCCGGCCCGACAAGCTGATGGCGCCGGGCAAGTACCGCCTGATTTGGGATGCCAAGGATGAGGGCGGGATGGACGTGCCTTCCGGCCAATACTTCTACCGGTTCACGGCGGCGCGGTACGTGAAGACCCGCAAGATGATCCTGGTGAAGTGATTCCCCCAAAAACCTGACGGACCGGTTTCGAATCGAAAGCGGATTTTCGGCTAAGGCATGGCAATAGCCGCGGATCGGCGGTACTAATAGAAAGTGCGGAAGAGGCCGATCCGGAGGTGGGAATGCGATTCGAGCGCGCTGCGGTTTTCCTGTTCTTGTGGGCCGGTTCCGGCCATGCCCAGGCCACCTGGGTCCATCCGGGATCGGATGGAAAGCTCGTTTACAAAACCGATGCCGATGGCAACAGGGTGATGGATTTCTCCTCAGCCGGATACGGGGGCGGAGGTGTCGCCATCCCGACGGTGCCCATCAAGGTGACCGTGCATCCCTCCGGCGGCGACGACAGGGCGGCAATCCAGAACGCGATCGATCAGGTGGCGAAAGCGCCCATGGTGGCCGGCTTCCGCGGCGCCGTATTCCTCGCGGCCGGGACCTTCCATACCTCCGGTCCCGTGGACATCGCCGCCAGCGGCGTGGTGGTGCGCGGCGCGGGCGCGGGGAAGAATGGAACGATCATCGCCTCGACCGGCGGATCCCTGTTCCATATGGCGGGTTCAGGATCGCGCACCCTGGGCCCGGCTGCGAACCTTGCGGATGCCTACGTGCCTTCGGGGAGCCAATCCGCCAACGTCGAAAACGCATCGGCATTCTCCGTGGGCGATCAAATCCTGATTACGAAAACGGTGACGGCGGCCTGGGTGGCCCATGTCGGCATGGACAAGCTCTACCGGGACGATGCGAATGGCGTCAGCGTCCACCAGACTTGGTTGGCGCCCGGTACCAAGATCACCACCGATCGCACCATCGCCGCCATCGACGGGAAAAAGCTGACCTTCGATGCGCCGATCACGGATAATTTCGATTCCAAGTACCTGGGAAGCCCGGTCGGCACGGTGTCCAAGTATGCGTACGCCGGCCGCATCAGCCAATGCGGCATCGAGGATCTCAAAATCGTCGCGCCTGCCGATGCGAATTCCTTCGTCTCCGTGCAAATGGACGCCGCCCTGGATTGCTGGGCCCGGAACCTGGTCATCCAGGACGGTGTCGGGTGTTTCCATGTCGAGCGGTACGCCAAACGCATCACCGTGGACAGCGTCGTCATCACCCATACGGTGGTCTCGACCGATGTGGCCCGTCCGGCGGATTTCCTCTGCATCGGGACCCAGGTGCTCTTCAACAAATGCCAATCCAACGGGACGGGCTCCTGGTCCTGGACCACGGGCTCTACCGGAACCGGCCCCATGGTGGTATTGAACTACCGGACCACCCAGAACAGCGGCATCTCGCCCCATGCGCGCTGGACCACGGGTATCCTGACCGATGGCGGCGTGATGAGCGATGCGCCCAAGGGCGCGGCCGGAATCAGCTATCGGAACCGCGGGATCATGGGCTCCGGGCATGGCTGGACCACGGGTTGGTCCGTGGCCTGGAACGTTACGACACCGTATTTCCTGGTCTCAAACGCGCCCGGCTCGATCAATTGGGCCATCGGCGGCGTGGGGACGAAGACTTCCATCGATGGAGATCCGGACGGCATCTTCGACCATTTCAATTCCATGGTGACGCCGGCGAGTCTGTACCTGGCGCAGTTGCAGGAGCGTCTGGGGGCGCAGGCCGTGAAGAATATCGGCTATGCCGCCGCGTTGACGGACATCTCCGCGCCCCGGGCCCGATTGGATCCGGGTCCCTTCCAAGCTTCTCTGCTCGGCAGCACCTTATCCTATACCTTAAGTCATGCGGGAAGCGTGGTGATTGGGCTCTATCGGACAAATGGCGCGGCCTTGGCATCCTCTCGCGTTGCCGCGAACGCCGGAGAGAATCGGGCGGATCTTGAGCGGTTGGCGGGAGCCCATGCCCCCGGACTTTATTTCGTCAATGTATCGCTTGAAGGTGGGTCGCGTCGGTTTTCGCTGCTGCTGAACTAGCCGTCTCCGCTTTCGCTCGCTGCATCCTGCCTTTGGCATCCCATCGATCGCCGCTTGCCTCGGCGAAGGACGCGCCCGCCTCGCGCGGCGACACGCCCACCGCTACGGACACGTTCACCGCGGTCTGCTTGCAGGTTACGGCTCCCCGGTTATCCAGGCACAGTCCCACCGTCATGCTTCCGCTTTGCGCCGGATTGGAAAAGGCCAATTGGCCCGCTCCCCAGGCGGAATCCACGGAAACCCCGCTCACGCTCCAGGCATAGTGAATCACCGGTTCGCTGCTGGCCTGGATCGCGGCGGCATTGGTCACCGTGGGTTTCACCACCAGAACGGACTTGCCGTTCCAGGTGGGAAGCGTCGGCAGGGTGAACAAGGGATCCGGGATCGCCTCTTTGACGGTAACCTTCACGTCACCGGACTGGGCGCCGCCGCCGAAGCCTGCGGTGAACCGGTAGACGATCGCGGTATCGCGCGCCACGCGGGGCAGGGCCACGTGGAGAATCTTTACCTCCGGATCCAGCAGATGCGGGGAAGGACCGGATACCACCATCCAGGTATACCCGGTGGCGCAATCCGCCTGCGCGGCAAGGTCCAGTTGAGCGCCCTCCTTGACGGCGGTATCGGCCGGAGTGGCGAAATGCACCTGGCACGAGGGTGCGGCGGGGAACCTTTCGAAGCCGACCAGTTTCTGATCCGGCCTTTGGTTGGCATAGGAAAGTTTGATCCAATCCGCGCTCCTCGCGGCCCTGGAAACCCTGGCTTCGTCCACCACCCCGTCGAAATTGCTGCCGTTGTCCAGGGCATACTTGCCTATGGCGAGGCTTTGGCCGAAATCGGAAACCGTTCCCGTTCGCGCGACGGTGCCGTCCAGGGTCCCGTTCACGTAGATCCGTTGCTCGGCCCCGTCGTATACGCCCACCACATGGTACCAGGTCCCGGCGGTCATGGCCGTAGCGCAGGTGACGCTGGCCTGCACGTTGGCGATGGAGATGCTGAAGTTGACCTTGGTTCCGGTGACGTCCGCCTCCAGGCTGTACTCGTTCCATGGATCGGCTACCGAGGAGAAGGGCCTGCCCAGGTACCTTTTGTACTGGGCCTGGGTGGTGGTTTTGATCCAGACTTCCAAGGTCAGGTTCCCGGTGGGATGGAGGGAGGCGTTGGCAGGGATGAGTATGCCCTGGTTGGAGACCGCATTGAATGCCGCGGCCGTACCCACCGTTCCGGCCACGTCCGACGCGGCGGTCATGGCCGCTCCGGTCCCGTGGTTTCCATAACTGCTTGCATCCTTATAGGCGCCCGCCGTGGTGCTTCCGTTCTCACCCAGATGCCAGACTCCCGCGAAGTTCCCGGCGGCCGGGAAAACCGCCGGGCCCGAGGAGACGGACGTAGCGGCCGCATTGCCCCAATACAACTTGAACCATTGGGTGGAGGCGTTGCCTTTGATCGCGGGCGGCAGCACCCAGACCTCCGCCACCTTGTTGACGGGATCGAACCGTTCCAGCTCGAAGGGAAGGGCATTCCCGGCGCTGTCCGCGAAGCGGATATCCGACCCGTCGCTTTTGGCCTCGGAAAAGATGAAGTCGCCGGTGGCCAAGCGCACCAGGACCGGGAAGCCGGCCTGATCCGTGGCCACGTTGGCCCCCGCGGAGGTGGTATTCAATCGCACGCGGGTGGAATCCATCCATTGGGAGAAGTCCGCGGCGGATCCCAGTGAAGTCCCCAGCATCGCCGTGATCGCCATCCGGGTCGGAGCTTTCATATCATGATTATCACAATATAACGGCGCAGGCGGGTCCAGTTTTCTTCCCCGGTTCCCGGGATATTCCCAACCGGCCCAAGCCGGATCAACCGCGCGGGGCGCGTGACGGCCGTTTGCGCTTTTTGCGTCTTTCTTAACCGGAATCCCCCGGACTTCAAAGGCTCCGCAGCTCATGGCCGCGGAGCCCTTTCATAGCGATGATAGGATGGGGGCGGGGTTCAGTTAGCCGTGGACGGCTACGATCACCTTGGCGGCGTCGCGGATGACCACGCTGTCGTTCCCCAGGATCTCGAAATAGCCCACCGTGGTGCCGCCCGAAAGGATGGGGCCGCTGAAGATGACGGTGGTAGGGGCCGGATCGACATCGCTCATCAGGTCCACGCCCGCGGCCACGGTCAGAGGCGCGGTATATTTCCCGGCGTCCAATCCCAGGGTCATCTTGAATTCCGTGAGTCCGGCAAAGCTGCCCTTCAGGGAAATGGCGTCGATGGTGAGATCGTAGCCGCTGGTGTAGTGCACCTTGCCGGTGCCCGTCATGGCGAAGGCGAAGTTCGTGAGGAAATCCCCGGAGAAGACCATTTTCGTGGTCATCCAGGATTCCATGACCGCGTCCTTGGAATGATCATGCCCGATTTGATAGGCGGTCGCGTCCATGTCCGCGCAGATCAGGACGTTGGCGGCGGTGTAGCTGTAGGTGGTGTCTTCGAAGGTCCCGACCACGCCGGTGGCCGAAGTGTCCAGTCCCGTTTCCACGGTCATGCCTTCCTGCATGCAAGCGAGGGGGGAGGCCTTTATCGCCGCCTTTTTCTCAAAACCACCATCGCCACCCGGTCCCATGGCGCCTTTGGTGCTGGGAACGCTCATGCGGGTGATCTTGGCGGCCATCACCTGCAAGTCGGCCTTGATGGTGGCCTGATCCGGGGCGGCGGGACCGGTAGAGTTGTCGCAGGCGGCGAAGATGAGGGCTGTCATGGCGCCCAGTGCCAATACGTTCAATTTGTTGTTGATCATTCCATTTCTCCTTGAGTTGCGCGGGATACGCAATGCCGCACGTGATGGCGGTAACCGTTAGACGCACGAGACGATCGGATTTGCTCCGCCAAAAGCGCGGAAATCGACCTGATAAGCGGCTATTCCGATTTTAGGGAATGGCGGACGGTCCGACCCAGTCCATCCACCGGGTCGATCGCCCCGAAGAACAAACGGCCCCCACCGTATAAAACGCCTATATCCTGGACCTGGCCCTTGGCGGACCGCGCGCTTGCTTGCCGGTACCCGATCCCGGCGGATCCATCGTATTCGAAAGCGCCGATATCCGGAGGGCCCTTCACCGGGCGCGGCAACACTTGGCCGGGAGGCAGGAATTGCATATCCGGCAGCAAGGCCATGCCGTCCAGACGTCCGGGATCCGCTCCCTTGTCGATGGCGGGCGAAGCGGCGGCCAAGCGATAGTCGAAGCCCGCCCGATCGAGGAAGCCCGGGGACTGGGTGGCCAGATTGGCGGAGGAATCCGGTATAAAGCCGCTGATCAAGGTCCCGGGACCCACGAACAGGTTGTTCATCACCCGCGCCGAAGGCGTGGCCGCCGCCAGCACAATGAAGGTGCCGCCCGAAGGGCGATCGTTCACAAAGGTGTTGTTGATGATTTGCACCGCGCTCCCCGTATTCGTCAGCCCCTCCTCGCCATAGGAGACCAGGGTCGGGTTTTCCGTGGCCGCGCCCTGCTGGAAGACATTGCCGGCGATGACGGTGTAGCCGCCGTTGGGCAAGTCCAATTCATAGCTGCCCGTGCCGTCGGTTCCGTCCAGGGAGCGGTTGCACAGGATGAAATTCCGCAGCGCCCGCGTCTTGATGTTGTGGCCCACCTTGGCATGATGGGAATAGCAGTAGCGCAAGGTGAAACTCTTCACATGGTTGATGTACATGTTGTGGGTGTACCCGTCGCCGAAACCATTGCGCGCGAATTCCGTACGCTCGATGAGGATGTCGCTGTTGGCCGCATCCCCGGCCAGGATGCCGTTCTCATTGTCGTGGAAAAAACAATTGCGCACGGTGAGATTGTCGCCTTCCTGACGGATACCCGCGCCGTTCTGATCCGGAACCGACGCTTCGGAAAACTCCAGGTTCTCGAGCACGGTATTGTTCCCCTTGATCACCCACGTGCCCTTGCCGCCGGCGTTGACGCCCTGGGCCTTGAGATGGGCATAAGCCGCCGTGCCCCGCAGCACCAGGTTGGACGCGCTCCAAGTGGCCGCATCCCCGGTGAAGACCACGGGCGAAAAGGCCACCGTATCCCCATCCTTGGCCGCCAATGCGGCCTGACTGGGCAATGTATATGCTTTGCCTGGACCCACCTCCAGGACCCGGGCAGAGGAGAGGGACGCGCATGCCGCCAGTCCCAGCAAAAGAGGGCGATGTAACCTGACTCCCATATTGCAAAGGGTATCGCACCTGGATGGGAAGTGCACGCTATTTTTTTTCGCGTGGGCTGGAAAACCGCTTCCTATTTACATTGTCCCAGATGATTCTCAAGAACCGGCTTTTGCGCATTGTATTGACCTTCGCCGGCTTTTGCTTCATTCAAGGTTTGCCTGCGAGCGAAGACTCCATTCCTCCCAAAAGCATTCTATTCGAAGATATGCCAAACCAATATTTCTACTCCGACCCCCAATCCAACACCGATTCGGCGGCAAGAAAACCCGATACTCTTGAACTCCCGGCGAAAAGCGTAAAAGGCATTGCCTGCGATTCCATGTGCAAGGATTTCAAAAAGTATTGGAAAAAGGTTGAAGAACGGGATGGCTATGCGGCGCTTAAAAAGCAAGTTGTGAGCGGTCACGACCTGGATTCAGCGTGGGTCCCTCATTGGTATCTATTCGATTCGACAGTGATTATTTGGCCATGGCCGATTTTGACTTGGCGGCCGCATTGGTTGCAGATGCTGTCGCCTTGACATGACGGTTTTTCCCTCTTCAGGCGGGATTCCGCAAGCCAATCCGACCGAACGTGTTTATAATCTCAATGAACAAGGGCGGGGGATACGGATGAGGATACGCGGTGCGATTTGCGAAGGCATTTCCAAAACCAATTCGGGAATAGTGGCGGGAATAGCGGCGACAATGGCCGCGGCAACACTGGCCCTGGCCCCCGCTCCCGCTTGGGCGGTGGTGGACGTGGCCGCTGACAATCCCTTCATCCAATATTACGGCCGCTTCGATGCCGCCAATCCCAAGAAGCCCCGCTGCGATTGGCCCGGCAGCTCCATCGAGACCCGTTTCACCGGCACCTCCATCACCGTCAAAATCAGCGGCGGGTCCAACGACTTCAACGTCATCGTCGACGGCGTCTGGAAATCCAAACTGACCGTGGACGGCAAAACCTCCCAAGTGGCCGCCTCCGGCCTCACCGATGGAACCCATACACTGCTCCTGACCAAACGCACGGAAGGCTTCAACGGCATTTCCACCTTCGAAGGCTTCCAACTCAAAGACGGCAAGGCCCTGATGGCTCCCCCTCCCAAGGGCATAAAGAAAATCCAGTTCATCGGCGATTCCTTCACGGCGGGCTACGGCGACGAGGCCACGGTCCTCAGCTGTCCGGACCGGCGGCCCTACGACAACAACTACGTGGCCTACGGTCCTGTCACCGCCCGCGCCGTGGGGGCCGACTATTCCGTGCAGGCCGTCTCCGGCATCGGCATGGTCCACAACAACGGCGACGCCTTGGCCGCATCCGCCCGCCCCATGCCCACCTATTTCGAAAACACTCTCTTCGGCGCCGACACTCCCAAATGGGACGTGACCAAGTGGATTCCCGACGTCGTGGTCCTGGCCCTGGGCACCAACGATTTCAGCACCAAACCCAGCCCCACCGAAGCGCAATACTCCACCGCCTACAAGGACTTCCTGAAAAAGCTCCGGGCCTGGTACCCCAACGCCCAAATCCTCTGCCTCACCTATCCCGTGGACACCTTCCAGCAGAAGTACGTGGACACCATCGTCAACCAGGTGGCCGCGGGCGGCGACAAGAAAATCCGCCACGTCCATTTTCCATCCCTCAACCAAGCCACGGACCTGGGCTGCGACTACCATCCCAACGTAAGCGGCCAGCAGAAATACGCGGACGCCCTGACCCCGATCATCCGCGAGTATCTGGGAACCTCCGCCCTCAAGAAGCCCGCCCGGGCCCATAAAATCCAGGCCGGCCCGAAACCGCTTCAGGGGGAAACCTGGAGGGTACCGTACCAAAAGCCGGACGGCCCCGCCGATTGGGCCGATGCCCGCGGCAAGCTCTTCGCCTTCTGAACCCGATTCCGCCCGGCCCCCAGCCGGGTTTCCGTCCCATTCCAGAACGCTAATAACCCAAATCCTTCCGGGATACTGTTACATTTCCCCCATTAACGGAATCCATACCCCGGAGGTCTCCATGCCCGTATCCAAACGCTTTTCCACGCCTACCGCCGTCCTGGCCGGCGCCCTCGCCCTGGTCCTGGCCGCTTGCGCCCCCACCAAGAAATTCTGTCCCCAGGACTACAGCCTGGACTTCGCCGAGGCCCTGCAATTCGCCTCCTTCGCCGATCAGGCCTATTCCCCCGATTCCGTAGTGGCCAAGGAATGCGGCCGCGACAGTTGCTTCTTCTTCCACGGGCCCCTCAGCGATGCCCACGCCTTCGTCCGCGTCGACGATTCGGCCAAGATCCAATGGATCGCCTTCCGCGGCACCAAATCCATCGAAGACGTGAAACTGGACGCGGACTACACCCAGACCGAGGACTCCATCCTCCACATGCGCCTGCACCGCGGCTTCGCCAAAGGCGCGCGGGACCTCTATCCCTTGATCCGACCCCATCTCAGTTCCATCTACAAGACGCGCATCACCGGCCACAGCCTGGGCGGCGCCATCGCCGTGATCAGCGGCCTATACCTGCGGGCCGAAGGCTTCAACGTGCAGGTGGAGACCTTCGGTCAGCCCAAGGTGACCAATGCGGCCGGGGCTTTGCACGGGGACTCGCTGAACCTGGTGCGGTTCCTGAATGGGCGGGATCTGGTGACCCAGGTGCCGCCTCTCAGTTACAAGCCGGGGGGTAACCTGGGTTCCTATGAACACTTCGGTAGGGAAGTGGAGCTGTTGGATGGGAAGGGGTATGAGTGTCTGACGGAGCATTATCAGAAGCGGTATGACCCGGATTCGTGGTGGGCGCAGGTGCAGGAGCAGGCTTTGAAGGATCATGGGATTGCGTTGTATCTGGAGAAGCTGCGGGCGTTGGCGGGGCAGGGGGTGGCGGTGGGGACGAAGTGAGGGGTGGGGAGGAAGAGATTCCTATTTGCCTAAGGTTAGAACGCATCTTAAAAATAGTTCCTGGCTAAGATCATGATAGGCGCTAATTTAGCGACGCCCGCAAAATTGGTAGACTTGTGTTCCCAGCGATTGCAGACACGGCGGGAGTGTTTCAGCCAGGCGAAGAATGGCTCCATTTTCCATCGCCGAATATACTGCCTCAATTCGCGTCCATCTTGCGTGGCCGGCAGTTTCCAATTCGAACGGTGGGGAGAAATCATTTTGACTCGTCGTCTGCGAAGCTTTGCATCAAGTCCATCATCATCGTATACCTTATCACCAATGAGTCTTCTTGGCGTTGGGCGGATGAAACGGTGATCAAGGGTCCTTTCAACCAGTTTGCATTCGTGAGTAGATCCGGGCTCCCTAAAACCCAGAAAAGATCGAAAATTAGCGGTCATTTTTCATCGGATCTAAATGATCCAGAATCAACGACTTAGATCACACGACTATTTTTGAGATGCGTTCTAGTCAAGATGGCCAATGTCCGCACAGTTTGTACGCATAAATATTATAACGGTAAGGGCATTTTTCCCTTAAAAATTATAAATCAATGAAGGCGGGCATGCCACACATTCTAACCTTCGGGAGTATCAGTGAATAAGATTCAATATTTTGCCTTGCTATTGCCAGTAGCATTCCTTGGAGGATGTGATACTCTAGATTCCAAGTCATCTTTTAGTAAGGAAGCAGTAAACAAGAGTGCTCAAGTTTCAGTTGCATCTACCATTGATCAAAGCAATATTCAAAAAGCTTCAGTCAAGGCGGTATTGGAAGCATCAAAGAGTGCGCCACAATTGGTCTGCGATTCTGTAGAGTATGAAAAAGATGGCGACCGAGAGGTGGAAGTGAAATCATACCGGCCTGCGGTGATCAATGCCAAACTATCCATCCTGCCCGAAGTCCAAAAAGAACTAGGCTTTGACAAGGTGAGAAGCTGCGAAGATGCCAAAAAATTTATCGACTACATGAATGAGCACCCCGAACTTGCTGAAATGTTTGATCCGTTCCCCGCAAAAAAAGATGTGGTTGTTCAGAAGCCAGATTCTGCTGGGTTCTACGACTATGCTCCATTGAAAAAATCCTCGGTTCTTGGAGGAATCGCATCAAATGGACGTTATCTGGTTTATCTGAAGATAATCACAGGAGCAAGTACGAGGCATTGTGGGGCAGCCATACTTGATTATAGAACCTTGATAACCTCTGCTCATTGCGTGGATAAGGATGTAACATCGGATAATTTTGATAAAACTATTGATGTTTATTACTACGACCCGGACTATGGCGCATCAAATCCTCAGCATGTCTATTCAGGCAATTCCCATATTCACGTCCATCCGCCCTATTCCGGTGAAGGTGATTACCAAAGTGATATTGCTGTTGTCGCAATCGATGGTGCTTGGAGCGGCATGGACATTTATGACAATATTCGAATCTTTAACGAATATATGTACGGATCTGGTGGCGGTCCATGGGGATCTAATGTTGTATTCTGGGGGACGGGAACCAATGCAAATATCCTAAATACAACTGCAGGGCTTGGGGTATTAAGGCATATGAATTCAAAGTCAATTTTCTATGCTGCTCCTTATGCTCTCATGACTCAATCAAACAGCACCCAAGCCGTATGTCATGGCGATTCTGGTGGCCCCTACATCAGAGATGATGCAAATATCAATTTCGGAATATCACTTTTTTCATCTTTTTATCCGACTCCGAATTGTAATCTGAATGGTGATATTGAATATTCCACCATGATTGCTCCGAAAATACCTTGGGTTACGACTGTCACTCCAATAACGTGCAACTATATGACTACCAGTGGAACTGGGGTAGATTATATTCGTTGCTTTTAGCAAAAGGGGAGATCGAATGAAATTTACAGCGATGCTTTGCGCTATAGTTTTGATGCTAGGCCTTGAGGCTTGCGAAAAGGATTGCGTATGCTCTGGGGCACTACAAACAAATTTTTGCCTGACAGCAAATGGTGCCAAATCCCTTCCAGATTCTTTGACATTCGTAAGGGAATCGGAGGGAAAACCAAATTCATTTGATACTCTGAAGACGGGCCAAGGCAATTGTTTCCTTGAGTTCCCTGGAAAACATCGAGTGTTGGTGTACTCTCGCGATAGTCTGGTGTTTCAATCGGATTGGATTGTGTTGGACGCGGAAGGTTGCTGCAATCACGCAAAGGATACGACAATAGACCTTCCGCTTTGATATTTAAGGATGATGCAGGATTACTAATCCTGCATCACCTCTTCCACCTTCGCCCCTCGCGGGGCCAACCTGCCGACCACCGGCGACTCTGGCGGCCCCTTCCCGTTTTTGGAGACGGGGCCCTTCCCGTCTCCAAAAGAATGGGATACAAATCCGAATCCGCGCCCAAGAAAGGTTCTTTCGCTGTCTTGGTCTTATCGGCCAATTTTAGAACCGGTTCAGGCTACAGATTTAAGGTTATAAAATTCATTCGGCGACTTCATCTCCAACGCTGAATGCGGTGCAAAAGTATTGTAGTCCTCGACCCACTCTTTGATCATTCTTCTAACCTCTTCTTCCGAGTCCAAACAATTCTGGTACACATAATCCCGCTTGAAGGTTCCATTAAAGGCCTCGCACATGCCATTGGATTGAGGCGAATACGTCGGGGTGTTGCAATTGATGATGTTCCAAT
>JAQBPN010000013.1 GCA_028287505.1 Fibrobacterota bacterium
CCGGGGCCGCGCCGTTGGCGATGGTCAGGCCGGAGTCGTTGTTGGCGGCCGCGCGGGCCGCGGCCGAAGTGGTGGCCGAACCGTTGACCAGCTTAAGAAGAGACTTGAGCTCCCATTCCACCAGGAATGCGGAAGTGGCTTCCGCGTTCACGCCGGGGTAACGCAGGTCGTCCAGGCCCAAGGGCAGTTTCAGCTTGCAATTCAAGGTCACGAGCTGCTGGGACAGGAAGGCGTTGTCGCGATCGTTCTTCAGGTTCTCGCGCAGGCCTTTCTTGGGGATGTTTTCCACGAACTCGTAGATGCGTTCCAGGGTGCCGTAGGTGTCGATCAATTCCACCGCGGTCTTGGGCCCGATTTTGGCCACGCCGGGGACGTTGTCGGAGGCGTCGCCGATCAGGGACAGGTAGTCGACGATGCGTTCAGGGGCCACGCCCATCTTCTCCTTCACTTCCTTGGCGCCGATCACCAGGGAGTCCGATTTGGCCTTGCCCAGGTCGAAGAGGAAGACGTTGTCGTCCACCAACTGCATCATGTCCTTGTCGCGCGTCACGATGAACACCTTCATGCCGCGATCGCGGGCGTCGCAGGCCAGGGTGGCCATCACATCATCGGCCTCGAATCCCTCCAGCGCCACGGTCCGCAATCCGGTGATGGCCACGAATTCATCGATGATGGGCAACTGGCTCTGCAGGCCTTCCGGCATGGGTTTGCGGTGGGCCTTGTATTCCTTGTACAGCTCATGGCGGAAGGTCTTTTTGGGAAGATCCTTCACGAAGGCGATGTGGGTCGGTTTGCATTCCTGGACCAGGCGCAGGGCATGGGAGGCGAATCCGAAAATCGCGGAAACCTCCTGGCCCTTGGAGTTCTTCAGGGGGTTGTTGATGAAGGCGTAGAAGGAGCGGTAGGCCAGGGCCGATACGTCGATGAGGTAGAGGGATTCCATGCTGGTTCCGTGGGGAGTCGTGTGTCTATCGGGACTCCGACCCGCCGGGAAGCGCCCAGCCGGACGGAGACCTTGGCGTAAAACAGCCGGCGGCCGGCCGCGGGACCGTTATCGGCGAATCGTCAAAGGTCGATTTTGGAGGCGACGGAATCGGTTTCCTTTTCGGATCCCTTTTCCGTTTCCTTGGGCTTTTCCGGAAGGGAGGGCATGGCCAAAGCCTGGGTCGCTTCCAGGTTCAGGGCCACGGCTTCCTTGATGCGCTCCACGGCCTGGTCCATGCTGAGCGGCAGCTTGGATGAGGCGAGCACGCCGTCGGCCTGGAGCCGGAGGAACAGGCGCGGGATGGCCGGCAGGTTGACCGAAGCCAGTTTCAGGATTTCCTCGTTGGAGAGCACCTTCTGGGGTTCATCGATCATCAACAGGCGGCCTTCGCCCAGGACCGCGACCCGATCGGTCAGTTCCAGGATGTCCTCGAGCCGGTGGGAGGAAACGATGATGCAAAGGCCGCGGCTTTTCAATTCCCGGAGGGTGGCAACGGTATCCTTGACCCCCACCTGATCCAGATCGGAAAGGGGTTCGTCAAGCAGCAGCACGGAAGGATCCGCGATCAGGGCCATGGCCAAGGCGATGCGCCGGCGTTCGCCGCAGGACATTTCGTCCAGGTACCATTCCTTGGCCTGCTTCATGCGGACCAGTTTGAGCACGAAGTCGACCTTTTCCCGGATCACGCGGCCTTCATAGCCCATCAGGCGGCAGGCGCGGGCCAATTCGTCCTCGACGGTGGGGCCCACCAACTGGCTTTCCGGGTTCTGTTCCACCAGGTTCACGAACTCGTTCAGCTTTTTGTTGGAAAACTCTTCGATGCTGCGGCCGTTGTAGTGGATGTTGCCGTCGCTCTTTTCCATGTAGCCCGCGAGGATTTTCATCAGGGTGGTCTTGCCCGCGCCGTTGGCGCCGACCAGGCCGACGATCTCCCCCTGATGGAGATCCATGCTGATCTTGTCCAGGGCATTATTGCCCGCAGGGTAGTTGAAAACAACGCTTTCCAGGGTCGCAACCTTTTTCATCTCGCTCATATCCATTCACCCCTAAAGTTGTTTGGACTCCGACATCCCCCGGATTTCCACGAATCACGGTCGAAGCACCATCGAAATTTAGGAAAAAAATCTCTATTTTGCTTGCAAGGCTCCCGGTAAAGGGGGACCCGAGCCGCCCGCGGCCCCGTCCCAGGGGCCTTGGCGACAAGCCGGTCGGAGACGACCTGAGGGCGGTACTAATCATGAATGCGGTGAACCACGATTTAAAACACTGCCAGGTCAAGGTTTGCGGCGTCCGCGATCCCGCCGAGGCCGAAGCCCTGGACGCCCTGGGCGTGGACTGGATCGGTTTCAATTTCCATCCCGGCAGCAAGCGCTATGTCTCGGCCCAAGAGGCCGGGCCCATGATCCGATCCCTCCGCCATGCGCGGCCCGTTGGGGTTTTTGTGGACGCGGATCCGCAATTTGTGATCGACGTGACGAAGTCTACCGGTATACGATATATTCAATTGCACGGCAACGAGGATTGGGACTACGTGCGCCGCATGCCGGTTCCCGTCATCAAGGCCATTCCCCATACGCGCCTGGCCGATCTCGGGGGACTCCGGGACTCCCTGGAATCGGCATTGCGGGACGGCGGCGCCGCTGCGCCCTTGGCCTATTTTCTGGTGGATACGCTCGCCGGGGCGGCTAGTACGCTGTCCGGGGCTACCGGGGAATTCGGCGGCAGCGGAAAGACGTTCGATTGGAACCTGTTGGCCCGGCATCCGCTGCCGCTGCCTTTTTTCCTGGCGGGGGGATTGGGGCCCCACAATCTGGCGGAAGCCCTGGCCGCGTGCGAACCCTTCGCCGTGGACCTGAACAGCAAGGTGGAGGTTTCGCCCGGCAGAAAAGACCTGGAAAAGGTCAAGGCCTGCCTCAAGATCGTTTCGGGCTGAAAAGCGGGGTCAGCGCGGGTGCGCTTCGTCGATGACCTTGATCTTGAAGACCACGGCGGTGTCCGGGGTTTTCACGCGCACCTCCCGGATACCCACTTCCTCCCCTTGGGCCAGGGAATCCTTGGACAGCGGCAGGACCTTGAAATGGAAGGACTTCACCCGCCCCTTGGAACTGACCGCGCCCTCTTCCATGGCCAAGGTCGGGGGTATCGTGACGGTTACGCTGTCCAGCCTGCGGCCGTACATGAAGAATTGGCGGTTTTCGCCCAGTACCGTGGCCTCGGGCACCAGGCGCCATTCCGGCTGGACCGGAGGGAGGGGAGCGGGCGCCAACAGGGAACAGGCCGCCAGGTTCACGGCCAGGCAGACCGCGGCCAGGATGCCGAGGCTTCCCCGGATGTTGCGGATGTTACGGATGCGGCCGGGTACAGGAAGCGGTGCGGGAAGGAAAGGCATGGAAAAGAAATAGCATTTTCAGGGCCCGATGACGGCGACGACATGGCCGGGTCCGTGCACGCCCAGGGTCAGGGACAGTTCGATATCCGCCGTACGGCTGGGCCCGGTGATGAAGACCACGTAGGGCAGCCCGGAGCCGTCCCGGGACGCTCCCGCCTGGAACTTCCGGAAGAATTCCCCCATCCCCAGGAGAATGTCCTCCCTGCGGATCACCACCACGTGGGTGATGGGCATGAGCGAAGCCGACCTGGGCCTGCCCGGGCCCGAGGTCATGGCAAGGCTGCCGGTCTCGGCGATGGCATTCTCGCATCCGGTGAGGCCGATGTCCGCCTGGCCCTGCACATGCTTGTCATCGCTTCCATAAAAGACTTTTTCCCCGTCCAGGCACGCGCCCACGCCGTAGGGCAGCCGCGCGGCGTCCCAGCTCAGGATCGCTTTTCCCGAAATGAAGCCGGCGACGCGCTTGCGCACGTCCGCTTCCGAGGCTTCCGTGAACACCTCCACGCCCAGGAGCTTGAATTCCTCCTCCAGCCGCTTGAGACGCGTGTCCGCGTCCATGGCCGGATAGGCCAGGCGTTCGGGTAGGCCGGCCTTGGCCTCCGGAATGTACGCGCGAACCTGGGCCTGGCGGACGCGGGCCAGGATGGCGAGACGGGCATCAGCGGACATGGGTTTCCTTTCCACCAGCCGCGCCGGCCGCGACAGGGGCGGCGGGACGTCCGCCCTGCGCCCGTTTCCGTTCCAGGAAAAGCCGCTGGAAGGATTTTGGGGCCGGGGCCTTCATATCCCGGGAGCGCGTCCACCCGCCCGCGAGGCCGGGCAGTTTCCTGATCCATCCGTCCGGGGCCATCAGCCTGGCGGCGATGCCGCCCAGGCGCGCGCCCGCTTTGTAGAGCCAGGGCCGCGAGGCCACCATGCCGAAGCCCCACAGGCCGATGCGCAGGGACCAGGGGATGTCCGCTTCTTCCACCGCGTGCTTGCGCAGTTCCAGCAGCATGCGCGGGATGTCCAGGCGCACCGGGCAGACCTCCTTGCACGCGCCGCACAGGGAACTGGCGTCGGGCAGGGCCTTCCAGCCCTTGATCCCGCGTAACCCAGGCGTTACGATGGCTCCGACCGGTCCGGGATAGGTGTCCCCGTAGGCGTGGCCGCCGATGTTCTTGTAGACCGGGCAGGCATTGAGGCAGGCGCCGCAGCGGATGCAGCCCAGGATTTCCGCGATGGGGCCGCCCAGGATGCGGCTGCGGCCGTTGTCGAGCAGGATCACGTGCATCTCTTCGCAGCCGTCGGTTTCGCCGGGGCGGCGCGGGCCGGTGACCAGGGAGGTATAGGTGGTGATTTTCTGGCCGGTGGCGGAACGGCCCAGGATCTTGATCATCAAATCCAGATCGGCCAGGGACGGCACCAGTTTTTCGATGCCCATCACCACCACGTGCACGCGAGGCAGGGTGGTGACCAGGCGGGCGTTGCCTTCATTGCTGACCAGGACGATGGTCCCGGAATCGATGACGCCGAAGTTGGCCCCGGTTATCCCCAGGTCCGCGGATAGGAATGCCTCGCGCAGCTTGGCGCGCGCGATCTTGGCCAGCTTCTCCGGGTCGGAGGTGTAAGGCACCTGGATTTTCCGGTGCATGATCTCGCCGATCTTCTCCTTGGTCATGTGGATGATGGGCAGGATGATGTGCGAAGGAGTGGTGTCCGCCAGCTGCACGATGTATTCGCCCAGATCGGTTTCCAGCACGTCCAGGCCCGCCTCGAGCAGATCGTGGTTGAGATGCGTCTCTTCCGTGGCCATGGACTTGGACTTCACGGCCCGCTTGCAATTCCCGTTCTTGGCGATTTCCACCATGATGCGGTTGGCGGCTTTGCCGTCCTCGGCCCAATGCACCTTCACGCCATTCTGGATCAGATTCTTTTCGAAGGTTTCCAGGTTGCCGGCCAAATCCGTGAGCAGGCCCATTTTGGCGCGGCGCGCCATGTCCCGGATCATGTCCGAGTTTTCCAGGGAGGCCAGGGAGGCCGAGCGCCGCGAGCCCAGACGATCGGTGGCGCGACCCAGAGCGAGTTTGAGATCGTCGTCTTTGAGGGCCGTTTCTACGCGGTCTAAGAAATGGCTCATGGGACGAACCGGTGGGGCGGAAGATGTGCGGAAGGAGAGTGGAGGGGTTTTGAAACGAAGAAACACTTGATGGAGGACTCGTCGGGCGTCGGGCGTCGGGCGTCGGGCGTAAAGAATGGGATCGCTTTGGTAACGGAGTACGCGCTTATTTGGGACGGCTGGGAAGCGGCGGCGGAACGCCCTGCCGTTGGCCCGAGCCGCCCAAAGCCAGCGGCAAGAGACCACCCATTCTTTACTGTCTTGGTCTTAACGCCCGACGCCCGACGCCCGACGCCCGACGATATGTCGGTAAAATGCACCCCAGTGTCCATCACATCTCCGTCCTCTGATTCAAGCCTTCTTCCAAAATCTGAGCAATGTGCTTCACTTGCAATGTCCCACCCCGCCTTTTCAAACCGCCTTCCATATGCATCAGGCAGCCCATGTCGCAGCTCACCACCGCCTTGGCCCCGGAAGCTTCCAGGTTGCGCAGCTTGTTGTCCAGCATGCCGCCGGAGATGGCCGCGTTCTTCACCGAGAACATCCCGCCGAAGCCGCAGCATTCCTCCTGGTCCTTGAACTCGGCGCATTCCAGGCCTTGCACGCCGGCCAAGAGGGCGCGGGGCTGGGTCTTGACTCCCAGGCCGCGCAGCAGATGGCAGGAAGGGTGATAGGCCGCCTTGAGTCCCAGGCGCGCGCCCAGGTCGGTGATGCCCAATACATCGACCAGGAACACGGAGAATTCATAGCAGCGTTCCGAGACGGCATGGGCCTTGGCCGCGTATTCCTTATCGTCCCCGTCATCCTTGAACAACATGTGGTATTGGTGCGTGATCATGTCGCCGCAGGAACCGGACGGGACCACGATGGGGCCCTCCGTGGCGGAGAGCAGATCCAGGGTGTGGCGCGCCACCTTGCGCGCATCCGCGTGGAAGCCGGCGTTGAAGGCCGGCTGGCCGCAGCAGGTCTGGGCCAAGGGCACCTCCACCTCCACGCCAAGGCGCTCCAGGACGCTCACCACCGACATGCCCACTTCCGGATAGACTTCGTTGATGATGCAGGTATGGAAGAGCTGGACTTTTTTCGGAATCGTCATGTTGGTCCGCCCCCGGGCCGCTGGCTGCGCGGATCCTCTGCGTCTGGGAAAAAGTATCCAATCCCGGGGCCGTGTGTCTTGGAAATGCCGATAGGATTATTGACTTTAATGCCGCGCCTGTTTTTGGCGTTTTTGGGCGCTTTCGCCCCCGTCAACAACGCGTGAATCCGGATGTCAGGTTCGGGCGAACCCGAAGTTCAGGTCCGGGCCTGGCCACTGGATCCGCGTTCGATGAGCAGTCCCTCGCATTCCACGGCGTTGCCTTCCTGGGCATGGGCTCTTTGGCGGGGACTCAGCACGTGGGTGAGGATTTTGCGCGCGATTTCAGAGAAGGTGAAACTATAGCTGGACAGATCGTTGTCGGTGGCGGCCTTGCTGTCGTCGAATCCGATCACGCTCATATCGCGGGGGATGCGCACGCCCTTCTTGACCATGTGATCGCGGGCCAGCAGGGCCATGCGATCATTGGCGCCGACGCAGGCCGTGAGGCCCAATTCCTGCAGGGCCGCGGTGAGGATGGGCTCCACCCGGGCGGCCATCTTGAGCTGGTGGATGTAATTCCAGATCGATCCGGTCATCTGTTCCTGGGCGTAGGAGGCGTAATAGCCTTGTCCGGCTCCGGTGGATGCGGAGAGGAAGATGTCGGCCTGCTTGCGGAAATCCTCCAGATCGTCCGGGCCGGGGAGCGAATGGAAACGATCGTCCACTTCCTCGATTACGAACTTGCGGACGCCCTCTCCGAAGCCGGCTCCCTGGAAGGACTGGAGCAGGCCGCGGAAGCGGTATTGCGACCAGAGTTCCTTATGGCAGTAGGACAGGAAGGCGACCTTGCGGTGCCCGAGCTTGAGGAGATATTGCCCCACCTGGCGCCCGGCCAGCAGCCCCGCGACGGTGAAAATGCGGAAGGCCCAGCCGGCAAGATCCGCTTGGTGGTGCAGGGCATTGGTGATGGCCATGTCCCAGGTGGTGTCGACCACGGCCACCGGCCTGTCCAGGCCGCCGGGTTTGGACTCGGGGCGTTGCACTTCCCGCAGGGTCTGCAGGGCCTGGTCCAACTTGCGTTCCGGCAGCATGGAGGTCCAGAGGATATAGCCCAGCACGGAATGCTTTTCCTGGAGAGCGGTCAGCTGGTTGCCGAAGACCGCCTTGCGGCGGTCGGGATCGAAAGGGATGAGCACCACGTTGATCATGCTCTTGCCGCCTTCGCGGCGCAAGGTGGACAGGAATTCGGTGACGGGATACCCGCCGCAGATGATTTTGGAGGCGGCTTCGGGGGCGCTGATGAACACCAGGGTGCCGTGGGCGCGCCGCAGGTGCGGGACCAGGTAGGTTTTTTTGTGCGGCACCACCACGCTTTCCCCGGCGATGGCTTCCATGGCCTTGCGCAGGGTCTTATAGGAAACCGCATAGGATTTCTGAAGGTCCCGCAGAGAGGGCATGGCTTCGCCCGGCACGAAGAAGCCGTTGAAGATGTCCTTTTCGATCTGGATTTTAAGCCGTTGCCAGCGCTGGGATTCGCCGGGCGCCGAGGTATGGAATCCGTTCCGGCCGTCGGTGGGGGGAGTGCCCAGGTAGGCGCCGCGGTTCTTGATGATGCTGATGAGGCCTTCGGACTTCAGGACCCCCAAGGCGGAACACATGGCCGCCGCGGAGACCTGCGCCTGGCGGGCCAGCACGCGGATGGGCGGCAGCCGATCGCCCTGGGACCAGGCGGCAGCTTTGATTTCCCCCCGCACATGGGAAAGGGATTTTTGCACGGCCGGATGGATTCGCTGCAAAGGCTTGTCCCCACGCCCGGGAATTACGGAAATACCTGGGCTCTTCAAGTTATTTTACCATATTAATACAAAGCGGTCCATTCCGCTTGGGGCGCCCTTCCGAATCCGTTCTCTCCAGGTAAACGCTCTTCGCGCCGCCCTCAGGAAACAGCCAAAGCCTCGAATCGTTTTGCCGCTCCGTGCCAGGCTCCGGCATCGGTGGGCCCGAAAGTTTCCACCGGAAAGGAATGGCGCACCACGGCGCGCAAATCCCCGGCTTCATGACCCAGGGTCTTGGCCTGGATCAACAGATTGCCGATGGCGGTGGCCTCCACCGGTCCCGATTGCACGGGCAACTGCAAGGCGTCGGCGGTGAATTGGTTCAGGAGCCGGTTGCGGCTTCCGCCTCCCACCACGTGCAGGGTGCGGAATTTGCGGCCGGTGGCCGCGGCGCATTCCCCCAAGGTTTTGGCATACAGCAAGGCCAGGCTTTCCAGCACGCAGCGGACCATGCTGCCGGGATCGGTGGGCACGGGCTGTCCGGTCTCGCGGCAATAATCCACGATTTTGCCGGGCATGCGTCCGGGCTTGCCGAAGCGCGCGTCCTCGGGGCGGATGAGGCTGCGCAGGGGCTCGGCGGCCTCCGCCATGGCCGTCAACTCGTCATAGGTGTATTCGTTGCCCATTTCAGCCCAGGCGCGCCGGCATTCCTGGACGATCCAGAGGCCCACGATGTTCTTGCGGAACATAATGGTTCCGCCATAGCCGGCTTCATTGGTGAAGTTGTACTTGCGGCTGTTGGCGTCGATGAGAGGAGCGCTCAACTCCGTCCCCAACAGGGACCAGGTCCCCGAACTGAGGAAAGCCCAGTCCTGCCCGTGCCCGGGCACGGCGGCCACGGCTGCGGCGGTGTCATGGGAACAGGATGCGACCACCTGGACGCCCTTGAGATTGGTTTCCAGCGCGACATCGTCGAGAAGAGGTCCGAGCTTGCTTCCCGGCATGACCAGGGAAGGGAACAGCTTTCCGGGCAGGCCCAGCTTTGCGATCAGGTCCCAGGCCCAGTCCTTCCGGACGGGATTGTACAACTGGGACGTGCTGGCAAGGGAAGCCTCCCCACTTGGCCTCCCCGCCAGCAGATAATTGAAATAGTCCCCGATGTTCAGGAAACGATCCGCCCACTCCAGGACTTCCGGACGCTGCTGTGTGTCCATGAAAAGCTGGTAGAGGGTGTTGATGGGCATGAATTGGATGCCGGTCTCGGCGAAGATCCGGTCGGCGGACACCTTGGCGAAGACCTTTTCCATGGCCCCGTCCGTGCGGGAATCCCGGTAATGATAAGCGTTCGTGACCATGGCCTCTTTTTCCTTGAAGAGCACATAGTCCACGCCCCAGGCATCCGTGCTGACGCCGCTGATGGGCGCGCCGCGCGCGGCGGCCTTGCGCAGGCCTTCCTTCGCTTCCGAAAACAGGTTGAGCAGATCCCAGCGCAAGGTGCCTTGGATCCGGACGGGCACGTTGGCGAAGCGGTGGATCTCCTCCACGGTCAGTCGCCCGTTTTCCAGGGAGCCGAGCATGACGCGGCCGCTTTCCGCGCCCAGGTCTATGGCAAGGTAGTGCTTTTCCATATGCCAGGTCTTTCCCGCGATCCGCGTTTCAGCGAGGGAAGGATTGGATGTTGCCCGCATCCACGTTCAGGATGTTCCCGGTGGACTTGAAGGAGGCATCCCCGGCGAAGAAATAGACGGCCTCGGCGATGTCTTCCGGGAACACGTTGCGCTTGAGCATGCTGCGTTGGCGGTAATGCTCTTCCAGCTGATCCTCGCTGATCTTGTAGGCATCCGCGCGCTCCTTGCGCCAGTTGCCCTGCCAGATTTTGGAACCGCGGATCACGGCGTCCGGATTGACCACGTTGACGCGGATGCCTTTGGGCGCGCCTTCCAGGGCCAGACAGCGGGCGAGGTGGACTTCGGCGGCCTTGGCGGTGCAATAGGCGGCCGCGCCGGGAGAAGCGGCCAGGGCATTCTTGCTGGCGATGAAGATGATGGAGGCGTCCAGCTCCTGGGAAAGCATGATTTTGTACCCCTCGCGCGAGACCAGGAAGTAACCGGTGGCGAGGATGTCCATGTTCTTGCGCCAGATTTCCAGGGTGGTGTCCTCGTAGGCCGCGGTGGAGGCGATGCCGGCGTTGGAGACCAGAATGTCCACGCCGCCGAATTCGCGGGCGCAGACCTTGAGGCTCTCGATCACGGATCCTTCATCGGTCACGTTGCAGGTGGCGATGCGTACGCTGTCCTTGCCGTACTTGGCGGCCAGTTCCGCTTGCGTCTCTTTCAAGGCTTCCGCGTCGATGTCCGTCAGGCAGACCACCGCGCCATCGTCGAGCAGACGGCGCG
This sequence comes from Fibrobacterota bacterium, assembly GCA_028287505.1. GTDB lineage: Bacteria > Fibrobacterota > Fibrobacteria > UBA11236 > UBA11236 > Chersky-265. Next base: position 10,722 of record JAQBPN010000013.1, read on the forward strand.
CCGTGGCCTTGCCGATGCCGCCGGCGCCGCCGGTGATGAGGGCGATGCGCGACGCCAGGGCTTTGGGCTTGGGCATGCGCCTCAGCTTGGCTTCTTCCAGGGCCCAGTATTCGATGTCGAACGCTTCCTGTTCGGGCAGGCCCACATATTGGTCGATGGCGCCCGCGCCGCGGATCACGTTGATGGCATTCACGTAGAACTCGCCGGCGATGCGGGCCGTGGCCTTGTCGTTGGCGAAGGAAAACATGCCCACGCCGGGCACCAGGATGATGACGGGATAGGGATCGCGCATGGCCGGGGAACCGGTCCGCTTGCAACGGTCGTAATAGGCCGCGTATTCCTTGCGGTAGCCTTCCAGCAAGCCGTCCAGATTGGACAGGACCTTGTCGGCGGGATCCTTGGCGGGGTCTATCTCGGCGAACAGCGGGAAGATCTTCGTGCGCAGGAAATGGTCCGGGCAGGAGGTGCCCATGGCCGCCAATTCCTTGGCTTCCCGGGAACACACGAAGGTCAGCACTTCCTCGGAATCATTGAAGTGGCCGACCTTGCGGTTCTCCTTGCTCAGCTTGCCGCGCAAGGACGGCATCAGGCGGGACGCGAATGCCGCACGCTCCTCTTTGGAGAGCGCCGCCACCTTGGGTCCGCCGAAGGCCTGGCCCTTGTCGAGCGAATCGATATGGTCCTGGGCCTTCTGGATGACGCGCAGGGTGTTCTGGTAGCATTCCTTGGAAGTCTTGCCCCAGGTGAAGAACCCGTGGCCGCCCAGCATGATCCCCTTGAGGTGCGGCTTGGCCTTGCACATGGCTTCCAGCTTGAGCCCCAGATCGTAACCGGGACGTTGCCATGGGATCCAGCCGAGCTCGCCTTCGAACACCTTTTGCGTGATGGCCTCGCCGTTCTTGGATGCGGCGATGGCGATGACGGAATCCGGATGCACGTGATCGACGTGCTTGAAAGGGATATAGGCGTGCAAGGGCGTGTCGATGCTGGCCGCGCGCGTATTGAGGTTGAAGGTGCAATGGGGCAGATAGCCGACCATCTCGTCTTCATGGGCGAGTCCCCGGTACAGTCCCTTGAGGGCGTTCAGCTTCTCCATGTACAAGGTGGAAAAGCCGTCCAGCTTCATGCTGCCGATGTCCCCGCCGGACCCCTTGACCCACAGGACTTCCACGTCCTTTCCGGTAAGGGGATCCTTCATGGCCGCCTTGGCGGAGGTGTTGCCGCCGCCGTAGTTGGTGACGCGGAGATCCGATCCGAGCAGATTGGAGCGGTACAAGAGCAACTGCTCTTCGGAAAAACCCTCACAATCCCGGTCGACCCAGATGTCCGGAATGGTCGTTCTGCGCGTTACATCTTTCATCTCTCCGCCTTCCAATCGGGTCTGCGCCACCCCATCGGGCCGCGCATCTGCACCTTCGGAAAGTAATAGGAATTATGGAATCCGCCGTCTTGATCCTGCTCACAGTTCTATTACTTATCGTCCATTTTAGTTTCTAGTGATTCCGTGACCTAAAGAAACGCGCCAACCCGAATTTTCCTAATTTTCCTCCGATTGGAGGGGATGCCATGTCGGAGTGTTCAAAGAGTTTCCGTCTTCGCGTTCAGGGTATGAAATATCCGTTGCGCGCTCTCCTCTGGGCCCTCGCGGTCCCATTGTTTCCCATGCCCCAGTCGGCCTATGCCGCCGATGCCCAGGCTCCCGTCGCCGATGCGGCCCATCCCAAGCTGGTGGTGGCGGTCATTCCCAAAGGCACCACCCACGAGTTCTGGAAAACCGTGCATGCCGGAGCCGTCAAAGCCGGCCGGGAGGAAGGCGCGGAAATCATCTGGCAGGGGCCGGCCAAAGAAGACGATCGCAAAGGCCAGATCGAGGTGGTGCAGAACTTCACCAGCCGCGGCCTGGACGCCATCGTGCTGGCGCCCCTGGACGAAACGGCTTTGGCCCGGCCCGTGGAAGCGGCCGTCAAGCGGGGCCTCAAGGTTGTCATCATCGATTCGGATTTGAAATCCAAGGCCTTTTCCAGCTTCGTGGCCACGGACAATTACGCGGCGGGAAAACTGGCCGCCAAGCATATGGCGGAAATCCTGACCAAGGCGGATACCGCAACGCCGCCGCCCGGCAAAATCAATGCGCCCAACCGCGCGCAGGGCAAGGTCATGGTCATGCGATACCTGGAAGGCTCCGCCAGCAACAGCAACCGCGAGAACGGTTTCCTGGACGGCCTCAAGGAATACGCTCCCCAGGTGGAGGTGATCTCATCCAACCAATACGCCGGCGTGACCGCGGAATCGGCCCTGAAAACATCGCAGAACCTGTTGAACAAGTTCATCAAGGTGGACGGCATCTTCACGCCCAACGCGCCCACCACCTTCGGCATGTTGCGGGCCTTGCAGATAGCCGGCCGCGCGGGCAAGGTCAAGTTGATCGGGTTCGACGCCACCGCCCCGTTGATCGACGCCATGAAGACCGGGGAAGTGCAGGGCCTGGTGGTCCAGGACCCGTTCCAGATGGGTTACCTGGGCGTCAAGACCGCCCTGGCCGCCAAGCGGGGGACCAAGGTGGAACCGCGGGTGGATACGGGCGCGCGCTTCATCTCGGTCGCGAACCTGTCCGAACCGGCGATCCAGGAATTGATCCATCCCGATTTGGCGAAATGGCTCGGGAACTGACCGTTCCCCTGCTGCGGCTGCGCGGCGTACGCAAGGCTTTCGGAGCGGCGCAGGCCCTGCGGAACGCCGATCTGGAAATCGCCCCGGGCGAAGTCCATGCCCTGGTGGGCGAAAACGGCGCGGGCAAAAGCACTTTGATTTCCATCCTGGGAGGAGCGCTTTCCCCGGACGCCGGTTCCCTGGAGTTCCTGGGTGCGCCCTACCGGCCCGCCGGCCCGCGGGAGGCCCGTAACCTGGGAGTTGCGGTGGTGCATCAGGAGCTGGCGCTGGCCCCGCACCTGGACGTGGAGGCCAACATCTGCCTGGGCCGGGAGCGCTCTCGCCTGGGCTTTCTGATCGGCCAGGAGCGGCGCGCGCGGGAAACCCTGGAGTGGCTGGGCTATGGTCATCTCGATCCCCGGGCCCGGGTGGGCGGCCTGGGCGTGGCGGAACGGCAAATCGTGGAAATCGCCCGCGCCCTTTTCCAGGACGCGCGCCTGATCCTGATGGACGAACCCACCAGTTCCCTCCCCGCCCACGATGTGGAAAATCTGTTCGCCGTCATCGCCCGCCTCAAGGCCAGGGGCGTTTCCGTGGTCTATATCAGCCATTTCCTGGAAGAGGTGGCCCGCGTGGCCGACCGCATCACCGTGCTGCGGGACGGGGAAACCGCGGCAGCCGGACTTCCCGCCTCCACTCCCGCCCGGGACATCCTGGCCGCCATGGTGGGGCGGCCCCTCGGCGAGATCTTCCCTTCGATCCACCGTAACCTCGGGGATACCCTGCTTTCCGTGCGGGGCTGGGTTTCCCGGCCGGGAGCGGCGCCGGCGGATTTCCATCTGAAACGCGGGCAAATCCTGGGATTGGCCGGTCTGGTGGGATCCGGCCGGAGTTCCCTGCTGCGCAGCCTGTACGGTTTGCGGCAGGCGGAGGCGGGGGAAACGGAAATGGCGGAAGCACGGGGCCGGGAAGGCTCGGGCAAGCGGATCGGTTTCCTCAGCGAGGACCGTAAGGAAGAAGGGCTGGCCCTGAACCTGTCGGTGCGCGCCAACGCCACCCTGGCCGGCCTGGCGCGGTTCGTGGGGCCGGCGGGTCTTTTGCGCCTGGGCTCGGAAGCGAGGGCGGTCAGGGACGTGTGCGCCTCCCTGCGCGTGCGCTACCTGGATCCCGATCAGCCCGTGGGATCGCTCTCGGGCGGCAATCAGCAGAAGGTGGCCTTGAGCCGGTTGCTGTTGGGCGACTGCGAAGTGTGGTTGCTGGATGAGCCCACGCGCGGCGTGGACGTGGGGGCCAAAGCGGAAATCTACCGGCTGGTGGCGCAGGCGGCCGCGGACGGGAAAGCGGTGCTGTGGTCGGGGTCGCACCTGCCCGAACTGTTCGGCATCTGCGACAGCCTGGCGGTGATGCATAGGGGCGCGATGAGCCCGGTGCGGCCGGTGCAAGGCTGGAGCGAATCCGAAGTGATGGCCTGGGCGACATCCGGAAAAGCGGACCCCGCGTGAAGAAGCTGCGCGCGCTGGCGCCATACCTGGGACTGGCCGCCGCCTTTCTGCTCTTCGCCGCACTGGGACCCGCCGAGTTCCACGGCGCGTACAATCTCAAGACCATCCTGACCCAATCCGTCATCGTGGGCGTGGGCGCGATGGGAATGACCTTCGTCATCATCAGCGGCGGCATCGATCTCAGCGTGGGATCCCTGATTGCCCTGGCCACGGTGGCCCTGGCCCGCATGCTCAACCTGCGCGGGGACGCGGTTCCCGCCTGGCTGCCTTGGGCCGCCGGGGCGGGCGCGATCGCCGTAGGCGCCATGGGCGGCTTGTGCAATGGATTCCTGTCCGCGCGCCTGCGCATCGCCCCCTTCATCGTGACCTTGGGGACCATGCAGATTTTCCGGGGCGGGGCCAAGTGGCTGGCCCGGGAGCAGACGGTCACCGCGCCCGCCACTTGGCTCAATGGTCTGATGGAAGTCGATCCGGTTCCCGCCTGGCTGTGGCTCGCGCCGGGAGTCTGGGTGCTTTTGGGCCTGGCGGCGGCCGTAGCCGTGATCCTGCGGTACACCGTGTTCGGGCGGCATGTCTACGCGCTCGGCTCCAACGAGGCCACCGCCAGGCTGTGCGGCATCCCGGTGGAACGCCGTCGCATGCTGATCTACGCGGTGGGCGGCGCCTTGGCCGGCCTGGCCGGGGTGTTGCAATTCGCCAATCTGACCCTGGGGGATCCAACCGCCGCCGAAGGCATGGAACTGGACATCATCGCCGCGGTGGTGATCGGAGGCGGCTCCCTGCGGGGAGGGGAAGGCCGCGCGGCGGGTTCCCTGATCGGAGCCATGCTGATGGCGGTGCTGCGCAACGGGTGCAATATGGCGGGCATCCCCAACTACATGCAGAACATCGTGGTGGGCGCCATCATCATCGGGGCCATGGGGTTGGATCGCCTGGGAAACAAACGCTGAGCGCGGAAACCCTTTCGCCGCCGCCGGAAAAAAGGCATTTTGAGTGCATATGGATTTCGGCAAGGTCAAGGATACCCGTAACATAGACTTTACCCTGCCCCCGGACGATCCCGCCACCGCGATCCGATTGGCCAAAAGCCGGGGCGAGGGAGAAGCAACCTTGCGGGTTTACGTGGGATGTCCGGTCTGGCAGGACGATGCCATGGCCAGGAAGCTATGCCCGCCCCGCACCCCGAAGGCCAAGCGCCTGGCGGGCTACGCCCGGCAATTCAATTCTCTGGAACTCAACTCCACCGGCTACGGGCTCACCGTCGAAAGGGTCCGCAAATGGGCGTCGGAAACGTCCGAGGATTTCCGTTTCTGCCCCAAAGTCACCAGAGACATCACCCTGGGCCCGAACCTCGACGGCGTCTGGCGCTTGTTCGCGGAACAATGCGAAGCCGTGGAAGCCTTTGGAAATCGCCTCGGCCCGCTGTTCTTGCAATTCCCGGAATCCTTCTCCCCGGCCCGCTTCGCGGAACTTGAGCGCCTGCTTACGACCCAGGCGGGCAGGCTTCCCCTGGCCGTGGAGGTGCGGCATGAGGCCTGGTTCCGGAATCCCCAGTTGAAGGACAGGTTGTTCACTTGGATGGAAGCGCATGGCATCGCCTCCATCATCACCGACACACCGGGACGCCGGGACGTATTGCATCAAAGGCTTACCACGTCCACCGCCTTCATCCGCTTCAACGGACACGCCCTGGGGCCCCAAGACTACGGCCGTTTGGACGCCTGGGCCCGGCGCGTCAAGGCATGGATGGATATGGGATTGCGGGAACTCTATCTTTTTCCGCACGTCGATCCCGTGGATCAAACCATCGAGCTCGCGGCGCATTTCATCAAGAGCCTGAACCAGGCCACAGGGTTGAACCTGAAGACGCCCCGCCTCCAAGAGGAGAACGAGGAACCGAGCCTGGCTTTATAAGCGGCCTTGCAGCATATAGGCGACCACGCGGTCAGGGCATTGGGTCGGGGTCCCGTCCCATTCTCCGAAGCCGCCGTCCCAATAGAATCCGCCCTGGACGGATTCCCGATAGATGGCCCCGTGAACCAGGGAGCCATCCGGCATGATGGAAGCCTTGTAATGGCCGCGATGCTCCGCGCTCTCCGGTTCGCCGCCCATTCCCGCGGGGAAATTTCCGAACAGGTACAGGCTGGGAGCGAAGGCCGGAGCGGACTCGTTGCCCACCATCATGGCGGGATACCCGTCCCAAGTCAACAATCCCCTGGATACATTTTCCGACTTCGATTGCATCAACCATAGGGTCCCGGGACCGCCCAAGCCGTTGGCCAGGGTCTGATGCACGTTCCAGCAGAGGACGACGGCATCGCCCGGCACTCCGGTGGAATCGCATCGGCCGCGATCGCCGACCAGTTTTTCCACCACCCCCTGGGGCGTGTCCAGTAGTTTGACTTCGAAATGATCCACCGCCGGCAGGACGTTGCCTTTGAAACGCCGGGTTCCGTTCGCGCCCACCGTGGTCAGACGCAGATAGGGATACTCCAGGATCCCGGAAAGACTGTCCACGCTGCCGTCCGCCCAGCGCAGGGAGCCTCCCAGGTCCTTGCCGGTCTGCTCCACGCGGAGACTTCCTTCCAGGCCGCGAAAGCCCACCTTCCAGCAACCGCTGATTTTTTTCAGGAGCGTGTCCGGGCCGGGCGGACGGTGGCAGGTAGAATCGGACGGCCAGCCTTCCACCTGGATGCAGACGCTCGCGGATCCCCCGTTCACCTTGCGCAAATGCAGGACCACGTCCGCGACGCGGCCGCGCTCGATGAAGACGCTGTCCATCCCCTCGTGGGTAACCGTGGTGTCACCGGTGGCCGCGCTCATCCAGACCAGGCGGCCGGAGAAAATGCGGGACGGACCTTCCGGTATGCCGCTGATGACCACGGGATCGGTTTGCCAGGGATAAAGGAGCCAGGTCCGTCGCATGGGTTCCATGTCCGGACCGCTGATGGTCAGCTGGAAAAGAGCCTGGCCTCCGGAGTCGACGAGGGAGGAATCCCCCGGATAGCCTTGGGGTAAGGTGGGCAACAGAACGCGGGCGGACCCGGAGGCGCCTTCGGTCACGCCCCGACCCGGAATTTCCGTCCCGGAGACGGGATACTTGTCCTGATCGCAGGCGTTAAAGCCTGACAATAAGGCCAATAAGGCCAGAGCGAATGTGAAGCCTCGGAATCCACCGTTCATTTCATCCCCCTGGAAATTTTTAACGTGAAACCTTTGCGGTAGGTTCCACGCATGAAAGAATCTAATCGCGCGGAATCGATCCGGAGCCGCCGGCGGCGGAAAAGCGCTCTCTCTATGTGAGCACCTTCCGCGCGGCCGGATTATCTGTAAGGAAAGGAAATCCGGATCAAACGGTCAGGGCTGGAAATCCTGCACCCCGCATGCGGAGGGAGTCGCCTTCCAGGTTCCATTCGGAAAGAAACCCGCAGCGTCCACGCGCTGCACCGTCCCGGAGGTGGTTTGTCCCGGCCGCAGATCCATCAGGTACGCCAGGGTATCGGCCCCCGTACCCTGCACCATGCCCGGAGGAGCCGTTCCAATCAACCGGAGGGAAGCCGAGTCCAGCGGACCGCCCAAGGAATCGCCCCAGGTGTTCATGGTCGCGAATCCTTTCCAATGGAAATATCCGGTGACATAACCGCTACCGGAACCTGTGACGCCGATGAGGCCGAGCCGTCCCGTGGTGCTTTTGCCCTTGATGAGGGATTGGGACACGGAGAAACAGGCCCGGGTGGTGTCGATGATGGGCGGCTCGATCGGAATGGAATCGCAATAGGTCCGGGAACCGGCCAAGGATCCGAAAATGCCCCGGGCGGGATTGTTGAAATAACCGTTGAGCGGGGTGGCGTTGGTGGTATCCACCACCGTGGCATCCAGGTTGCCCTTGAAAATGACTTGCCCGAGGTTATCGAGAATGACGGCGGTGCCGTCCAAGCGGACATACCCGGAGTAAGCATCCTTCTGACCCGAGTTCCAGGTAAAGGTGGCAACCAGGGACGTATCCCATTGATCGATTCGCAGTCTGGCTTTGAAAAGGGAGTCGTCCTTGGGGGTGGCGCCCCGTTTGGTGATGATGACCTTCCAGCATCCGCCGAACCAGGGGACCGAATGGATCGGAGGATTGATGCAGGTGGAGTCCGAAGGCCAGCCTTCCACTTCCACGCAGACATGGGCCCCGCCGCCGCCGTTCTTCTTCCGCAGGTACAAGTGGACCTCCGCGATGCTGTCGCGTTGGATGAACGCGCTGTCGCTGCCTTCATGGGTCACCACCGTATCGCCGTGCGCGCTATCGAACTGGATCAGCCGGCCGTCGAATCGGCGCACGTATCCGGCGGGGATGCCGGTGACGGTGACGGAATCGTGGCTGCCGGGAGTCAGGACATACGTCTGCTGGATCGGATTCATGGCTTCCCCGGAGACGGTAAGCTGGAAGGCCGCCTGGATGACCGATCCGGTCTTGGGCAGGGCTCCTTGGGGCATGACCGGCAAGGCGAAGCGGGCCGATCCCGTCCCGTTGGCGCTTTGGCCGGGGCCTCCCGCGATTTTATCCGGTTGGTTGCAGGCGAACAGGCCTAAAGCGGCCAATGCGAATCCGAGAGTTCGAAGTTTCATGATCATGGTGGTTGACCTCCGTTTGCTTTTGACGCCGGGTCCCGACGATTTGTGTCAGGGAGTCCGCAGAAAATAGCCGGCTGGATCCCGGCGGTCCGCTTTCGGAGGAAAGGACCGCTCCCTGAAAGAGAGCGGCGGGTTCCCCGGAAAGGCGAAGCGGTGGAGCATCGCAAGGTCCGGGCCAACCGGGGCGGGAAGGGTCAGGCCTGTGTCCTGGATAATGGAAACGCGGTTTACGACGGGCGGTCCGATCGCTTTAGGAGGCGGCGGCGGTCAGATATTGAGAGGTGGGGAGAGATTTGACCTGCCGGGATTGTCCGGGCAAAAAAAACGGGGAGGCCGCTGCAGCAGCGCTCCCCCCCGGAAAGCCAAGTTCGGTGGAGACCTGGCCGTTCCGGTTTTCAAAACCGCCGCGAGGTTTTCGCGGACTTGCAGTCAGGGGCGGATTAGCCCAGGGATTTCACCTCGGTCCACTTGCCGGTCTTGGCGGAATCCAAAACCGCGTCGCAGATGTACTGGGTTTCCAGAGCCTCGCGGAAGGAGGGCGTGGTGGGTTTGTTGTTGGCCACGCCTTCCAGGAAGTCCGCCACCTGATGGACGAAGGTGTGCTCATACCCGATCTGCAACCCGGGCACCCACCAGTTTTTCATGTAGGGCTGATCGCCGTCGGTGACGTGGATGGACTTCCAGCCGCGCAGCTTGCTCTCGTCGCGGTGGTCGAACCATTGCAGGCGATGCAGATCGTGCAGGTCCCAGGCGATGGAGGCGTGCTCGCCGTTGATCTCCAGGGTGTACAGGGCCTTGTGGCCGCGCGCATAGCGGGTGGACTCGAAGGTGGCCAGGGAACCGTTGTCGAAGCGGGCCAGGAATGCGCAGGCGTCGTCGATGCCCACCTTCTCGACCTTGCCGGTCAGATTGTGCTTCCGCTCCTTGATGAACGTCTCGGTCATGGCCGTCACGCTGTCCACCGACCCGTTCAGCCAGATGGCCGTGTCGATGCAATGGGCCAGAAGGTCCCCGGTCACGCCGGATCCGGCCGCGGCCGCGTCCAGGCGCCACAGGCCCGTGCCGCCCTGGGGCAGATCGGCCGAGATGGTCCAGTCCTGGAGGAACTTGGCGCGATAGTGGAAGATCTTTCCCAGGCGGCCTTCATCGATAAGCTGCTTGGCCATGGTCACGGCGGGAACGCGGCGGTAATTGTACCAGACGCTGTTGGCTACGCGGGCGCCTTCCACGGCGGCCACCATCTTCTCGCCTTCGGCCCCGGTGCGGGCCAGGGGCTTCTCGCACATGATCATCTTGCCGGCCTGGGCGGCGGCGATGGCGATCTCCATATGGCTGTCGTTGGGCGTGCAGATGTCGATGATATCGATGTCCTTGCGGTCGATCATCTTGCGCCAGTCCGTTTCCACGGACTCGTAGCCCCATTTGTCCGCGAAGGCCTTCACTCCGGTTTCAGTGCGGCCGCAGATGGCCTTGAGCACGGGCTGATAATCCAGGTCGAAGAAGTTGCCGACCTTGCGGAAAGCATTGGAATGGGTGCGGCCCATGAAGCCGTATCCGATCATGCCTACGTTCAGTTTTTTCTTGGCCATGTTATAGTCCCCTACGTGATGGAATGGAAGGCGATCAGGGCTTCGGTTTCTTGAACGCGCCGTCGCCGGCGCATCCGGGTTGTTTCAGTTCCAGCCGTGTTTCTCCCGGACCGAATTCATCGCGCCCAGGATCTTGTTCCAGGTCTCCTGCTGCTCCATCACCGCATTCGGGAACATGCAGCCATCCCAGCACATATGCTTGATGTCGATATGCTGTTGATTATTGTCCCTCAGCCAGAAGCCGGCATGGTAGGGGATGTCGAGCTTTCCGTTCGGGTCGTCCACGCGGCAATGGCGCCCGGTCTTGTCATGGGAACCGGAGCCGAAGGCGGTCGCATCGTTCTGTGCGACATGGAAATCCTTGACCCACGGTCGCAGCTTGTCCGTAAGGGCCTTGTAGCCATTGTCGAACGCGTCCTTCTCCCAATTGAATCCCTTGGGCACCAAGGCATCTTCCTCGGCGTTGTAGCCCAGCATGAAAAGCAGGGTATGCGCCATGTCCGCCTGGATGCCGACGGTCTTGGGATTGCCGACGCCGTTCAGGATCTCCAAGAGGGGTTTCCAGCCGTGCATGCCGCCCCAGCAGATCTCGCCTTCGATGGCCAACTGTTCGCCGTAGCTTTCGGCGATCCTGGCGGCTTCCTTGATGGTCTCGATGTTCTTCTTCTGGTTCCCTATGGGATCCTGGGCGAAATTGGCGGGGTTGTTGGCGGTGTCGATGCGGATGACGCCGTACTTGCGGATGCCGATGTCCTTCAGCTTCTTGCCGATGGCGCAGGACTTCTTGAGCGCGGTCAGATAGTTCTTCCGATCCTCCTCGGTGCCGAAGGCGCCGCCGCCGCCCCAGATGGGCGCGACCAGCGAACCGATCACGAGGCCCTTGGAACCGACCTTGTCCGCCAGCTTCTTGAGATCGTCGTCGGTGGATTCCAGATCCGTGTGGGGGAGGGAGAGGAACAGATCGATACCGTCGAACTTGACGCCGTTCACCGAAGCGTTGGCCGTCAACTCCAGCATTCTGTCCTGGGTAATGACCGGTTCGGCCCCCGGCTCTTTGCCTCCCTTGCCGACCATCCCAGGCCAGGCCGCGTTATGTAATTTCGGGTATGCATTTGCCATGATTGACTCCACGCAGCTAAGGTTGACGTCTGTGCTTTTCCCGGTTCCGCTGGGTTAAAAAAACCGCCCCCCGCGCCGGCCCTCTTCTATTTCCGGACGGTCTTGAAAGCGCCGGTATGGGGCGCGTCGGGATTGGAATCGGGGCCGAAGTAACGCAAGGCCACCATCGGTTCCGTGCCGGTGTTCTCGAAGGTCACGCCCCGGGTGGCCGCCTCATGGGAGACGAAGACCTCGTCTTCGGTCATGGCGCCGAAGCGGATCATGTTGGGGGATTCCAGCCGGTGCTTGTTGACGCGGCCGACGCCCTGTACGGTGATGAGACCGTAAGCGCCGCCGTCCTTGATGGTCACCTTGACGCCCGGATCGATGGTCAACTCCTTCGCCGAGAACAGATCCCGGTCGCCTCGCTTGGAACCCGTGTTCGGCCCGCCGAAGCGGCCGTATACGACCCAGCGGTCCTGGTAGCCTTCGGTCCAGGTATCCGCCACGTTGATCGGTTCCAGATAGTGGTGGTCGCGGAAATTGGGATCCACGTTGGCCTCCCAGTCCAGCTGGCCGACCAGGTAGTCCAGATCCTGCTTGTATTGTTCCGGCGTGTTCTGGACGAACAGGTCCCACTCCACGCGGCGGCCTTCCACCTGGCTCTGGTACATGGCGAACACGTCGCTGCCCCATTGGGGTTCATAGGTGAGGAGGGAGCCGGGCGCGTGCAGGACGCAGGCGGGGACGTGCCAGCCCGTACCGGCCTTGAGGCGGTAGGCCTTGGACAGATCCAGGATTCCGTTGTCGCCCTTGTTCCAATTCTCCAGGCAGCGGCGCAGGTCGGCCTTGGTGACGCCGGGCTCCAAGCCGAAATAGGTGTGCGGGAAGTTGTTGCCGATGGCGTTCAGCTGGGGCGGGAAGTAGTAACACTCCGGTTTCCCCTCCTGCCCGATCATCGCGGCCTGATCTTCGTTGTGGTGCATGTGGTGGGGGATGGGTCCCATGTTGTCGAAGAACTTGGAATAGACGGGCCAGCGCTTGTACTTGTCCCACATCTGCTTGCCGATGAGGGTGGGGCCTTCGGCCATCACCGCTTCCAGGAGGGTGAAGCGTTCGCCGTTGCTTATCACGTAGCTCAGACCCTCGTCATCGGCGCGGTTGTCGTTGCCGGCTTCCGTGGTCGAGGAGAACCAGCGTTCGTCGATGCCGCCGCGATGGGCGCCCAGCGCGTAGTAATCGTCCGGATGGAGCTTGAGGCGCTTGCCCGGCATGAGGAAGGAGCGCGGCACCCAACAAGGCGCCAAACGGAGGATGCCCTCCCCCGCTTCGATGGCGGCCTTTACATTCGGCTTCTTCGTCGTCTTCGGAACCGCCACTGCTTCAGCCATTCTAATGCTCCCCATGTGAAGAACCGCCTCTATTCCCCGGTAGGTTTCCCGTAAGGTTCCCTGTAAAGGCGGTCCATAAAATTACCTTGTCCGGCATTTTGCCGGGTTCAGAATCAAACTTAAATCGTTGACTTATTTTCCCTATGTAATTCCAAGGTTTCCACCCTTCCGGAGCCCTTAATATACGCGGGACCGGCGGTCTCAACCATGCAGAAAACCCCAATCCACGGGCACGCGCGCGGTGCGCCCTTGCGAACCCGTCACCGTGATGTGCGTCCCGTTCCCGCCGCGCTCAATCTCCTCAACGCGGCCGAAGCCGCTCGCCACCGGGTGGACCAGGTGGATGACCCGGATCGATTTCGCCTCCTTGGCCTTGAACGCCAGGCTGGTGGAAACGCCCTGGGCCTTGAGCAGGTTCTTCCTGGACATTTCCAGCCCGTCCGAGAAATGCCCGCACACTTCTTCCAGTCCCAGGCGGCCCAGATGCCGGCCGCTCCAAGGGGCGCCGTGGCGGCCGCCGTTGGAAAGCCAGAACAGGGTATTGGGCAGGGTATGCGGATCCTTGAGGCATATCCAGACATATCCGTCCAGAGTGACCGCGGTCCAGGCGAAATCCCCGGGCCTGCTCGCCACCATGATCAGATCTTCGAAGCCCTGGCGCGCGGGATATTCCTGCAGGGACGCATGGCCGCCATTGGCCAAAGGCACCTTGTCCAGGCCGGTGAACCGCCCGCCCGTCTTGAGCGCCCCGTACTCGCGCGCAAGCGGATCGGAGAATGCGTCCGGCTTGACGCTGCCGTAGTGGAACGGGCTCGTGTTCACATGGTAGGGTCCGCCCTTGTCCGGAAATTGCAGGACGGCGTGATGACCGAAATTGTATCGGCCCTGCAATCCCTCGATGCGATGTTCCTGGTAGACCGCGCGCTGGCCTTCCTTGATGCTGAGGGTTTTCGTCACCTTGCAATCGGGCGCTTTGACCTTCATCTCCAACGCCAGACGGCCGGTGCCCCGCTCGATGAGGTCCCAGGCATTGTTCGCCGTTTCTCCGTGCACGTCCTTGACGCCCTTGCTGGATCCAAAGGGCAGGCAGAACCAGTCGCCGCGCAGCACGCGCAGGATGGGAGGCAGATCGGCGCCCAGTTCCTGCGGCTTCCAGGGAGCCAGGGCGTAAGGCTGGACCCAGCGCTTGCCCAGCCGGAAACGCACGGGTCCCATGTGCCCGGCGCGCTGCGTCAGGAAGAGTTCCACGTCCCGGTTCCCCAGGGCGAAGGACGGTTCGCCGTGGATCACGGGCAGCGCAGCCCCGTCTAGACCCGGATCCGTTCCGTTCGCGGTGATCCCGCTCTCGCCGGCCTTCAAATGGGTTTGCAGGTGCATCATAGGTCTTGCATAGTAGGTGAAATCGCCGGAAGGAGGGATCGATCGCTTTTGTGTTTCTGTTGACTTGGGCGATGGGTATGATTCCGTGATTCTAAGGCCTCTTCCCGGGGCGGCGCGCCTCCACCCGACCCTGGTCCGGTGGCTGCCCGGCCCGGAAAAAGGCATATTATGTCACCATGATCCACCGCATCCAGCGCATTCCCCTTTTGTCGCTCTCCATGATGGCGTTTTTGGCATTATCGGTCGCGACCCTGACGGGGTGCGGCAAGGACCGGATCGAGTCCAAGTACCCCAACGGCAAGCCCAAGGTCATCCGCACCTACGGCATCTGGGGCGGGGCCAATCCGGGAAACCTTATCCGGGAACAGAAATTCTTTTTCAACAGCCATAAGGAATCGGACGCCCATTACCGCAATGGCAAGCTGGACGGGCGCTACGAGGACTTCTGGCACAACGGCCAGAAGCAATCCCAGGGCGTATACAAGAATGGAAAAAAGGAAGGCGAGTGGGAATCCTACTACAACCAGTTCACGCTTTCCTCCAAAGGCCTGTTCCGGAACGATGTGAAGGAAGGCCAATGGAACTCCTTCTGGGAAAACGGCGCGCTCAAGTCCCAGGGAAGCTTCGCCGCCGGCAAGGAGATCGGGACCTGGAAAGATTGGTCCGCCAAAGGCGAACCCACCGATGAGAACTCCTGCTTCGAAGCCAACGGACAAGGGCGCTTCATTTCCTACCACGCCAACAAGACCGTCAAAGAGGATTACCAATGCCTCCGCGGCATTCCCAGCGGATCCTACCTCAAGAAGGATCCGGAAGGCACCGTGATCGAGCGCGGCGCCTTCGACGCCCAAGGCCGCAAGGACGGGGTCTGGGAGGCATTCCATTCCAACGGCAAGAAGGCATCCGTGATGCGGTTCCTGGGCGGCCTGGATCAGGACAGCGCCTACGCATGGGACGAGGCCGGCCGCCTGCGGGAAAGGGCGCATTTCGATTCCGGCACGGGGGAACGCGTGGCCTACGACAGCCTGGGGCATCTGATCGAACGCCGGCATTTCCTCAAGGGGCAACCGGACGGAGAGTCCTGGATGTATTGGTCGCAGGGCGGCAAACGCTCCCTGTTGGTCTATAAGGACGGCAAACCCGTGACCATGCGGAAGTGGCATCCCAACGGCAAACCCATGGCCGACGGCTTTTTCGAAAACGGCCACCGCGCCGGCGAGTGGAAGGACTGGTGGGAAAACGGGAACCTGAAAGAAGTGTCCCATTTCCAGGACGGGGCGCTGCATGGGGAGCGCTTCTTTTACGACGAGAAGGGGAAGCTGGCGCGGACCCAGAAGTACGAGCACGGGTTCCCGTCCAGCGGGAAAATCCCCCGGAGACTGGCGGGCATAGGTAACGCACAAGGTACGGTAGCGGAGCCGGGAACGGCAAGGACCGGGAAGGACTCCGCGGGTGGCGATGGCGCCGCCCGAGATACCGCAGGCGCAGGACAGAGTCCACAGAAGGCGTCCCCTTGAACGACCGATCGAATCGGCTCCGGCCCATGTGGCTGGGCGTTTGGCTCTCTTTAGGATTCGCGCTGGCGGGTTGCTCCCATTCCGCGCCGGAAGTGAGGCAGAGCCGGGAGCCGGATACGGAAGCAACGACCGTGACCTCGGTGGACCCGTCGTCGGCCGGCAATGGACCGGAATCCTCCCAACCGGCATGGACGCAAACGGACACCAAAGTCCGCCTCCGGCTCCACAATCTTTCCGACTCCCTGGCCCTGACGGACGTTCTGGTGGTGGTCCCGGGCGATTCCGCCCATATCGGGTTCATCGGCCCCAGGGCCTATTCCGAGTACTTCGCGGTTGATACCGCCTATCGTTACGCCTTCATCAAGGCCAAGTCCGGCGGCAAAGAGTACTTTTGCCAACCGGCGGACTACACCGGCGAGACGACGCTGACGCCGGGACGGTATACGTACGAGCTGACCCAGGTCCGGCCCCGGGACAAAGACGCGGTGCTGGGATTTTTCCTGGTGGAACTGCTCGAAGATAAAGGGCACCCTTAGCTCAACTGGATAGAGTACTGGCCTTCGAAGCCAAGGGTTGGGGGTTCGAATCCCTCAGGGTGCACTTTTCATCAGCGATTCCGGCAAAATTCGTCCTCTATACCTCACCTTCATTTCCAACTCTCCGTAAGGACCCTGTGCATCCCTCCGCCTTCTCCCGACTGAAACTCCCCGCCGCCCAGCTGGCCAACCTGGAAAGCCTGGGCTACTTGGCCATGACCCCGGTCCAGGCCGAGGCCCTGCCCATCGCCCTCAAAGGCGGCGATCTCGTCGCCCAAGCCAAGACCGGCAGCGGCAAGACCGCCGCCTTTGCGATCCCGCTCCTGCAAAGGCTGGACATCAAGGATCAGGCCGCCCAGGCCCTGGTCCTCTGCCCTACCCGGGAGCTATGCCTGCAGGTCTCCCAGGAGCTGAGGAAGCTCGCGCGTTACCTGGGCAATACCAAGGTTGTGCCCTTATACGGCGGACAGGCCATGGCCTTGCAGAAGGAGGCGCTGGGCAACGGCGCCCACATCCTCGTGGGAACTCCCGGCCGCATCAAGGATCACCTGGCGCGCGAGAACCTGTCCCTGGGTTCGGTGCGCACCCTGGTGCTGGACGAGGCGGACCGGATGCTGGACATGGGCTTTCTGGGGGACATCACGGAAATCATTTCGGTCACGCCTCCGGGCCGGCAGACCCTGATGTTCTCCGCCACCTTCCCGGAGGATATCCAAGTGCTGAGCGGGCGCTTCCAGCGGAACCCCGTCCATATCCGGATCGAATCCGAACCGGGCAGCCCGGACATCGATCAGAAGTTCCTGATCTGCGAAAAGGATGGGAAGCTGGAAGGCGCGGCCTCTTTACTCTCGCGCCTCAAGCCCAAGAGCGCCATCCTTTTCTGCAATACCAAGGTCGCCGCCAAGGAGGCGTTCCAATATCTCTTCGACCTGGGGTTCGGCGTCGCCGCCCTGCACGGAGACCTGGAGCAGCGGGACCGCGAGCAGATCCTGATGCGCTTCCGGCACGGCAGCTGCCGGGTGCTGGTGGCCACTGACGTGGCCGCCCGGGGCCTGGACATCGAGGACCTGGCCGCGGTCATCAACTTCGAGGTGCCCCATGACATGGAGACCTACGTCCATCGCATCGGTCGAACGGGCCGGGCGGGGAATACGGGATACGCCATCACCCTGGCGCTGGCGGGCGAGCAGCACAAGATCGCGGCCGCGCGGGAATTCCTGGGCTTCGAAGTGCCCTGCGAGACGCTGGAATGGGCGGACCGGGATTCCCTGATACCCCTGACCGCGGACCAGGCGACCTTGTGCATCTCGGCCGGACGCAAGGACAAGCTGCGGGCCGGGGACATCCTGGGGGCGCTGACCGGCGAGAAGGGCCTACCGGGCAAGGCGGTCGGCAAGATCGACGTGATGGACTATGAAGCCTATGTTTCCGTGGAACGGAAATCCGCGCAGCGCGCCTTCGCGAGGTTGAGCGAGAACAAGATCAAAGGCAAGAAGTACCGGGTCCGGATACTGGAGTAGGAATAAACGATTTTGGAATAGGAATAAAAAAGCCTCCCCGGACGAATCCGGAGAGGCTTAAAGCTTTAAGAACGGCCGAAGGCCGGTCCTGAAACCTTACAGAGCGACCGTGTAATACACGTTGGCGTTGATACCCCAAGAGGCGGTATTGTTCTTTCCCATCAAGGTGAGGGGAACATTGACCTCG
This sequence comes from Fibrobacterota bacterium, assembly GCA_028287505.1. Lineage (GTDB taxonomy): Bacteria > Fibrobacterota > Fibrobacteria > UBA11236 > UBA11236 > Chersky-265. Next base: position 28,711 of record JAQBPN010000013.1, read on the forward strand.
GTGGCCACGTTCGGGAGCCAGGTGGCGTTCCAACCCGGCAGCAAGGTGAACAGGCTGGCGTCGCTGTCCTTGACCGAAGTGCCATCGAATGCGCCTTCGCCGGCCATGTCGTAGCGCAAGCCGAGATAGGCACCGCCGAATTCATTGAACCGGAACTCGGGCTTGGCGTAGATGGAAAATACGTTTCCATCCTTGAACTTGCCCTTATCCTCGAAATTGAGCTTGTACTGGAGCAGGCCCGTCAGGTTGAACTTGGGCATGAACAGCTTGGTGTACACGGCGCCGAAGGCGAGGGCCATGGGGGGCTGATCCGGATCGGCGAAATCGCCGGTCGCGAAAGGCAGGGTGTAATCCAAAAAGACGCCGGCGCCGATGTCCATCATGGCGTATTTCACCGCGATGTCCGGTTGGGTGAATCCCGAGAAGGATTTATCGGTGGCCGGAATCGGGCCGACGGCATCGGACTTGATGCCGATTATCCCAAAGGCCCAAAATGCTTCTACGTCAAGACCCGGCATGATACCGTACTTGAGCTGAAGCGGAATGGCATTTTGCGACTGGCTGAATCCGTCAGGGAGATCCTGTTTTTTCCCGGAGGAGTCGTAACCGCCTGTCGCGCTCATGAAGCCGTATGCCAAATCCACTTCGAGCTTGCTCTTTTCCACCGGCAAATACTCATCCAATCCGAAGCTGGAACCGATAAGGGCAAAACCGACAATCGCCAATACTTTCTTCATAACTCTCCTGTGGGGAAACGTGGGACCCAAAAGTTACGTTACCCCAGTATTTTGTCAATGACTGTCACAATGACCCGATCCAAGTGACCATGGGGAAGTCATGGCCGCTGGATCTAAGTTGTTGATTTGAATAAAGTAACGGTTGAAATGGGTTACTTATGAACCAATCCGGATGTATATGCGGGACGTATTCCATGCGGGCCGGTAACCGGGGACCGGAAATTTTTCCGGCCCGCGGCATCGAAGAAGTTGCCGGGCGTTTTGGATGCGCCGGTAGCGTAGGTCCCCGCCCGTACCGGACCGCGCAACCCGCTCGTCCCCGCCATTTGCAGTTCCACGTATTCGATGTTGTACCCGCTCTTGACGATTTGCAAACGGATCACCTGGATGCCCGCCTTCAGCTTAATCTGTCCCAGATCTTTGGCGAAAAACCAATAGTGGTAGCACTCTACCGGACAGCTTCCTGTGAAAGGAAGCACAAGCGTGCCGGAGCTCACCGAATCAGAGCCTTGCAGGGCGTCCACCTTGAAGGAGGTATTGTCCATGGCCGTCCCCACCATGGCATGGATGGCATAGGTTCCCGCCGTCTTGACGTCCACGGTCATTTTCAACCACTCGTTGTTTTCCAGCCATCCCCAATAGACGTTTCCGGGCACAGCCTTGACCGTGCTTCCCGGCACGGTGGGATCGCCCGCATGCACCGGATCCAGATCGACCCCGGAATTGCGGGCCGTGTAGGCGCCGATGTGGGGGCCGGTATCGAACCAGGTCATGCCGGTGGCGCCCTCATCGTAATTCTCGGGCTGGAGGATGCCGGGCACGGTTTGCACGGTATCATGCCAGGCCTTGCCGGTGTAGGCGGCGGGGACCTGGGCGGTTGCGGTTCCCAGGTTCCCGGCGAGCAGCAAAAGGCCCGGGACCAGACCTTGGCGCAGAAGGCTGCCGGGAGCATTGCGGAGTGGCGAGCGACGCATGGAATTTCCTTTGGATTGGATGTCCGGATAATAGTCGCGCAAAGAGAGGATCGGTATTGGAACTCGCTCTTTCATTATCCTATCCGGCGAACGGGATTCCCTATACAAGCGCGGAACCGGTTTCGCTGCGGCCTTTTTCTTCCGGTCGGGCGGGGCCGGATTCGCCCCGGGGCCATCTTGGCCGGCCTCCACGCCATTCGCGCCATGGCGGAAGGGTGCGGGTCGCATTATCCTTGGAACGGCGGCGACCGCGTCCGGAAGCAAGTGTTGCTTTGGAGGGGTCCAAACAGGACGGGGTTCGCCGCCATTTTTCAAGCCCCGCGAATGTAACCGGACCGAATTCACGCTGTTCCCCTCAAATCGGGTCTTTTCCGGGAGGCCGGATTTTGATCTGGCTTTTCCATCGTCAAATGCGCACACTTTAGTCCCGGAGCCGGAACCCCACGGGCTTTCCCCATCCGATTTTGTTATTTGATTTCAAGCGCGCTACCGAACATTTCGAGAGGGACTTATGGATACCATTGTGCCCGAAATCCAAAGATATCCCATCGGCCGGTTTTCCCGGCCCGATGAGTACACGGCCGCAGGCGTGAACCTTGCCATAGCTTCCATCGACTGCCTGCCCCGCAAGCTGCTTTCGCTGGTTTCCAACCTGTCCCGGGCGGATTGGGAACGCCAATACCGCCCCGGCTCCTGGACCGTCCATCAGGTGGCCCATCATATCGTGGACGCCAATGTGAACAATTACACGCGCTTCAAATTCGCCCTCACCGAGGACAATCCCACCATCAAGCCATACGTCGAGGATCGCTGGGCCGAGCTTCCGGACGCCCGCACCGGTGACATGCGGCCGGCCCTGGACCTCATCAGCGCCATCCATTCGAAATGGATCCAGACCTTGCGGACCATGCGGGAAACGGAGTTCCGGCGCACCTTCTTCCATCCCAAGCTGGACCGCTCCGTGCCCCTCTACGAGGCCGTGGGCATGTACGCCTGGCACGGGGAGCATCACCTGGCGCATATCCGCTCCGCCTTGTCCCGATGATGCGGGACAAGGCGGAAGCCAAGGGCGGTAGCCTACGGGTTACGCCGGTTCCGGCGCCGCCCATCCGATCTTGAACCGCGCCGCTTCCCGGTCCGCCAACCGGGTGGGTTCCGGCAGGCGATAGCCCAGCCCGCAAGCGCGCACCAGTTCCACCGCGGTTTCCAGATCCGCCTTGTGCCCCACGCTGATGTACAGGGGCTTGACCTTGTCCTTGCTTCGCAGCACGGCGCCGATCCTGTCCTGCCTGTCCCAAAGCGGTTCGACGGCGCCCGCCTCCAGGCCGGGCTCGCGATGCGTCCCGAAGAGACGGCTTTTCCCCACGCCGATGGCGGGCACGTCCAAGGTCACGCCCATCTGCACGGCGATGCCGCAGCGCCTGGGATGCGCCTTGCCCATGCCGTCGAACATCGCCACCTCGAAGGGGGAGCGGACTTTGCGGAAGGCATCGAGCAGGGCGGGGCTTTCCCGGAACCCCAGGTAACCGGGAATGTACGGGTATTCGACCTTGGCCGCGCCATGTACGGTTTCGACAACGGTGCGGGTTTCGCGATCGAAGACGACCACGGCGGCAAGCACCCAATCCTTATCCGGCGAAAGCGCCGCATCGGCGCCGGCCACCAGGCGCGGCAGGGGCCGCAAGGGCCTTTCCACCACGCGGGCGGCCATTTCCAATTGGCGGGCGCGCCACTCTTGCATGAGCGGCTGCCACTGGGGATCTACAGGGGGGCGGGACCAGGCCATCCGACTAAGATAGGGATCGGAACGGCCCGGGTAAAGGAAAAGGCGGAGCTCAGACTCCTGCTTGGCTGTCGTCGGGCTCGGCATTCTTTTCGTTGAATACCTTCAAGACGATCCGGCCTACGGCGATGATCACTCCGATGAGGGTAATGACCCCCAAAGCCTTGATGATTTTGGATCCCTTGTTCGCGGCTAACTGAGACATTAAAGCAACCTTCCTTCAGCGATCGAGATGCAATCGGATTCCGGAAAGATACCAATTGCCGGAAGTTTCCGGCAAAGCCCTCAGCCCCTGCGGGCCCAGCGGGTGTCGGCGGGATCGGGGGCGGGAGCTTTTTGGGGCGCGGGGGCGTCCGCGGGACGGGGCGGCATTTCCTTCTCCTCCGCTTCCATCATGGCCTCCAGGATCTGGGCCTGGCTGCGGAGCAGGTTGCGGAAGCGGGCGAAGAACTGCATCTTCTGGTTCTCGAGCACGTAGATCTCCGAGCGCAGGCCCGCCACGTGCTCCCGGGAGCTCATCATCTCGTCCGCGGCCTTCTGGCGGGCGTCCGTAATGATGGCCTCGGCCTCCTGATTGGCCACTTTCCGCTTCTCTTCCAGGGTGTTCTGGATAGTGATTACTGCATCCTGCAGGGTTTTTTCGATGAGGCGATAGTGGTTGAGGCGCTCCTCGGCGATTTTCAGGCGCTCGGAAAGCTGGATGTTCTGGCGCGTCAACTCCTCGAAATCCTTGGCGATGGACTCGAGCAAAGCCCGGACCTCATCGGGGTCAAAGCCTTTGAACCGGGTGCCGAACTCGTGTTTTTTGATGTCCAACGGCGTTATCATGCTGGCTCCCCATCCCTGGTGCGGAAACCCACCAGCGTATCCGTAAAAGTAATCACTTTGCCCGTTCAAGGCTTGGAACCAGGCGGGAGAGCACGGAGGCGGCGTGGGAGCCCGGGGCCTCAAACGGGCTCCAGCGAAGGCGTCGGTGCGCTGGGTTTGCTACGCAGGTTGGCGGGCGATACGCAGGGGCTTATGCGCGGATTCGCGGAAGGGTGCCTCGTGACTTTGTCGCGTCAGCCGCGAATCCGTGCCCGCCGACCTGCTTCGCCTTCGCCTCCGCCCGATTCGGCCCCGGGCTCCCACGCCCGCCTCCACGGTCGCGCGCCGGGTTGAAGATTTAAAAGAACCTGCGAAACCTTTACCAGAGGGCACCGTGCTGCCATCACGGAGGGACGGGGGGCCGAGCTAGTCGGCGGCCAAGAAACTTGGGGCAAACAACTTCTTCTCTTTCTCTTCTCTTTTTAACCCCGCAGCCCCGCCGCGCGAAGAGAAGGGGTGGGTCCATGGGGCGGGGGGCCGAATCGGGCGGAGGGGGAAGGAGCAGCGGGGACATTCAGCGTGGGTTCGCGGCTGGCGCGACAAAGTCACGAGGCACCCTTCCGCGAACCCATGCGGAGACCCCGGAGCCGGGGATTGTCCCCCGCTGAGAGACCACGCAGCACAGCCTCCTTCCCCTGAAGCCCGTCTGAGGCCCCCGCCCCATGGACCCGCCCCCTGCGACCCACCGTGCGTTTGCGCCGTACCTCGCGTTTTTGCTTATTCAAGTAAGGGGAGGAGATCCCTCCCGATTCCATCTTCTGCGGGGGCCTGCCTTATGGATAACGATAACCGCGACGAGAAAGCCAACCTTTGGCCCGACCTGCTTGAGAAAATCCGCGACGTCAAATTCGCGATGCTTACCACCGAAAATGAGGATGGAACCCTGCACTCCAGGCCCATGGCCACCCTGCGAACCAAAGAGGAGGGCTTCCTCTGGTTCTTTACCGGACGATCCACCCTGAAGGCCCGGGAAATCGAACACCATTCCCGGGTCAATCTCGCCTATGTCTCAGGCGACAACGAAACCTTCGTTTCCGTGGCGGGAGTGGGCCGTTTGATGGAGGATACCGACAAAGCGGAACAGCTTTGGAATTCCGATATGGAAGCCTGGTTTCCCCAAGGCCTTGAGGATCCCGATCTGGCCCTTATTCAAGTGGAAGTGGGCTCCGTGGAATACTGGAGTGTCGCTTCCAAAAGAAGGACGAACCTGATCCGGTTCGCCAATTACGTAGACATTTTCTCCCGCCTTGTTCCCTAGCGCCCCGACGTCTCACCCCAAGGTCCCAGGCTCGCGCACCTCCACCCAACTCCGAAGGTCTTCCCAAACTCCCGGGACTCCCGCCCAACTCCGAGACTCACCCCCGAAGGTCCGCAGCCCCGACCAAAACCTTTTCAAACAGGACTCAAGACCGAATCAACTCTCCACTTGGGCAAATGCTCCTCTTGTCTTTCTCCCGTCTTTTAAACCCCGCAGCCCCGCCGCGCGAACAGCCGGGGTGGGTCCATGCGCCCGGGGCCGAATCGGGCGGAGGGGGAAGGAGCAGCGGGGACATTCAGCATGGGTTCGCGGCTGGCGCGACAAAGTCACGAGGCACCCTTCCG
>JAQBPN010000019.1 GCA_028287505.1 Fibrobacterota bacterium
TCATGATGCTTTCCGAGGCCGCCAGCCAGGACAAGGTCAACTGGGGCATCAACGGCATCCTCATCAACCAGCTGGCCCGGCAGATGGGCATGCCGGACATGTTCGACGTGGTCAAGGGGATTTCCCAGCTCGGCTTCTTCGACGTGATGGACTTCGCCGGATACAATACCATGAACGGCTTCCTGCCGGTCTATCCTTCCGCGTGGGTCCGGGCCTATATGGGATGGGACGAGCCCGTGGTGGCCAAGGCCGGCAACGGAGCCTTCAGCGATTACCAGGTGTGGTCCCCCACCGCGCCCCAGGCGGCGGGACACGCGACCACGGTGAAAGTGCCCATCAACGATCGGGAATATTTCCTGGTGGAGAACCGGCAACGGGCCGCGGGGGATTCCACCGTCACCATTTATTTCAGCAAGCCGAAAGGGACCACCGCGTTCGAGGACAAGTCGGATTCGGTGGTGGTGCCCTTCGCGAAGGTGGACTCGATCTTCCTGGATTCGATACCCGATCCGGCATTCCCGGATTCCAAACCCAGGAAGCTGATCCCCAATCCCGACAAGCCCTCCGGGGTCATCACCGGAGCCAGCAGCTACGATCTGGGCCTGCCCTCTTCGGGTCTTCTGGTCTGGCACGTGAACGAATGGTTCATCTCCCAGTTCCTGAAGGAAGGCGCCGTCAACGCCTATCTCGGCGATACCCTGAAAAGCCAGTACAAGGGATTGGAACTGGTGGAAGCGGACGGATCCCTGAGCATCGGCAAGGAGTTCAAGGATCAACTGGGCCAGCCCACTTTCGACTACGGTTCCGGATCGGACATGCTGCCGCATATGACCGTGAAGCGCGTGAACCCTCCCAAGGACACCTCTTGGTCCAAGACGCGGGACACGCTGGACGTGATTGGCCCCTACGGCGCGGCCAACACCAACGCCTGGAACGACGGGCGCACGCATATCAGCCTGGAAGCCTTGATCCCGGCGGGCGCGCGGCTGGAACCGGGCCAAAGCTCCTTCAGCGGGGACTCCCTCTACAATGTGCGGGACTCGCTGCTGACCCTGCGCGTGCACTGGCCCGACAACAAGACCGTGAAGCAGGATCCCAAATGGTCCTGGCCCGTGAAGCTGGACCCGGGCGGGCTCCCCCAATCCGTCAACGTCCTGAAAAGTCCCGACGGCGGCAAATACGTGGTGGCGGTGAGCGACCGGGGCTATGCCCAGACCTTCACCTCGGAAGGCTTCACCGCCATGGATGCGGACACGACCCTGAAGGGAAAGCCCGGATACGATTCCGTGAAAACCCTGCTGCCCAGCGGCCTCACCCGGGACACTTCGACAATCCCGGTGACATCGCTGGCGGGCCGCCTGGGAAGCCCTTTGGGCAGCGCCACCGCCGGGGACAGCGCTTTGGCGGTGCTGACTTCGGAACATATCACCATCATGAAACTGCGTTCGGCCGGACTCGCGACCCGGTCCAAGGATTCTTCCGCGGTTTCCGTTTCCGTGGCCGTGCAGGGCCAAGCCGGTCCCTTGGCCGCGGGCGATCGCTTCTGGATCGTCACGCGCGATCACCGGGCCAAGTCCTTCCTCTCGGATGGAACCCCCGTGGAGGATATCGCCCTGCCGGACCTGGAATACCAGGGCCTGGCGGCCTACCCCGCCGGCGGCAACAAACCCATGAACCTGGCGGTGGCGGCCAAGGGCGGCCACGCCGTGCTGATCAATCCGGAAGCCGGGACCGTGACGGAACTGGCCAAGGCCTGGGGCGATCAACCGCCCGCAACGGATGAAGCCTTCACCGTAAGCGCGGCGGATTTCGACCGGGACGGCAAGGTGGATCTCTTCCTGTTGGGATCGAAGGGCGCCGCCACCCTGGTGGGTCTGGACCAGGCGCCCAACGCGCGGCTCTTCGCGGGCTTTCCCCAGCGCTTCCAACGCAGCGTGCATTTCGTGGACACCCTGTATGAAACCAAGGGCGGAACCACCCATGTTTCCCGCATCCTGGACTTCACCAGCGACGACGCGAGCGCACCGGCCCTGGCGGATCTGAACGGCGACGGGCATCCGGACATGCTCTTCTCCGCTTCCAATTCCGTGTTCGCCGTGGACTACCGCGGCGCGCTGCTGCCCGGTTGGCCCTTCCTCCTCGAGGATCGCCAGAACGTGGGCTTCGCCTACGGCAATCCGCAGCATCCGGAAACCTCCGTGCGCACCACGCCCCTGGTCCTGTCCTTGGGCGGTCATGCCACCGTCCTGATCGGATCCCCGGACGGGCTCATCCTGGCGGTGGACAGTCTGGGACAAAAGGTGCGGGCCACTTCTTTCGTAGCCGGCAATAACCTCCGCGGCGGCATCCTGGCCACGGACGTGGCCGATTGGCCCCTGACCATGGGCGGCCTGACCCTGGATTCGAACGATAATCCCTACCTCCACCTTTCCGCCTCCGACCTGGACGGGGACGGGGATCTGGAACTGCTGGCCCAGTCCGGCACCGGCAGCCTCAACGCCTGGACCCTGGTCAATGGTCGCGTGTCCATGGGCCAATCCTGGACGCTTCCCGGGGGCAACGGAGGCCGGCAGAATTTCCTGGACGTCAGCTCCTGGGCCGCCCCTGCCGAGGCGGGAACGTCGGAAACCATCCAAGAGTTCCATCTCTTCCCAAGCCCGGTGCGCGGCCCCACGGCCACCATCCATCTGAGGCTTGGAAGCGCGGCCAGGAAGGCCCGCATCCGCATCTACGATATTGCGGGCGCGGTGGCAAAAGATCAGACCTGGGAAAACCTGTCCGAGGGATTGCAGCCCTTCAATCAGGTCCTGGACCTGAGCCGCCTGGGTCCGGATGTCTATTCCGCCCAGGTGGAAGTGTGGTTTCCGGGCGGGAAGCAGCACAAGTGGGTGCGATTCGGAGTGATCCGGTAGGAAGAAAATACCGGGTGGTCGCGGCCCTGTGGGCGCTGCGGGCCGGGGGCGGGTTTTAGATGGGGTTCGTGGGCGTTCGCTCCTGTGCTCCGGAACTCGCGCGTATCCGTCTGGCGTGGTCCACACCCCAGTTGTAGGGGTCAACGGGGTGGCTCACAGCCTTGCGGCTGTTCGCGGCACTTGCTCAAACAAGCCTCCGCACAGGAGCGAACGCCCCCGAAGCCCCTCTTCCAGTTCCGCCCCCGGCCCGCATCGCCCAAAGAGATGCGGTCTCCAGGGTCTTGGTTCCAAACCTACCGGATGACCGCCGAATCTTTGGCCAATGAAGACGAAGAGAAGAGAAGCGAAGCGAAGCGAAGCGAAGAGGAATCGGCTTGGCCATTCAGTTCTGGCCGGAGGCGCCCGCGGGGCGGGCTGTCCGGCCGGGAGAAGAGAAGAGAGAGCCGAGAAATACGGAGAGAGGAGGGCTTCCTGGACTTTTTCGGCATCGGCCGGAGGCGCCCGTGGGGCGGGCTGTCCGGCTTGGGGGTGGGAGTGGAAGGCGGGGAGGGCCTTATTTCACTCAGGGAGGGGTTTTTGGGGGTGGTTGGTAGTAATATCTGGATGGATTTTTAAATTTGTTCCGGAAACAAGGAACGAGCTTAAAACATGTATAAATACATCATCATGGGCATCCAGGGGTGCGGCAAAGGCACCCAGGCGAAGCTGCTGTGCGACAAGTACGATTTCGTGCACATTTCCATCGGGGATATTTTCCGCTGGCATATCGCCAATCACACCAAGTTGGCGGCCAAGGTCACCCGCATCATTTCCAAGGGGCAGATGGTGGGCGACGATCTGGTGGCCAAGGTGGTTTCCGAGCGGATGACCTGGCATAACTGGAATTACGGTTTCGTCCTGGACGGGTTTCCCCGCAATTTCGCCCAGGCGGAGTTTTTGTTCGAGAGTTACAACATCAACGCCGTGATCCACATGGACGCGCCGGACAGTCTGGTCACCGAACGCGTGATGGCGCGCCGGGTCTGCTCGCAGTGCGGGTTGGACTATAACCTCATCGGCCATCGGCCCAAGGTGGAAGGCGTTTGCGACGTGTGCGGCGGCAAGCTCCTGCAGCGTTCGGACGATCATCCGGAAGCCATCAAGAAGCGCATCGAGGATTACCACGCCAAGACGGAGCCCATGCTCACCTTCTTCCGGCGCATCAACATCCTGCACAGCGTGGACGCGACCAAATCCATTCCGGAAGTGTTCGAGGAAATCCGCAAGTCCCTGGGGCTGCCCGCGCAGGGCAAGCCGATGAACTCCAACACCCTGAGCACGGAAGCGCTGACTTGAAAGGCATCATCCTGGCGGGAGGCGCGGGAACGCGCCTCTATCCGCTTACGTCGGTGGCGAGCAAGCAGTTGCTTCCCATCTATGACAAGCCGCTGATCTTCTACCCCCTGGCCACCCTCATGCTAGGCGGCATCAAGGAATACCTCCTGATTTCCACTCCCGAGGATACGCCCCGCTTCCGGAGCCTGCTCGGCGACGGCAGTCCCTGGGGCATCAAAATCGAATATGCCGTGCAGGACAAACCGGACGGCATCGCCAAGGCCTTTCTCATCGGGGAAAAATTCATCGGCAAGGATCCGGTCACCCTCATTCTGGGGGACAATCTCTTCTACGGATCCATGAAGCTGGACGACACCATCCGCTCCTTCACCAGCGGGGCCAAGGTCTTCGGCTATTACGTCAAGGACCCGGAACGCTACGGCGTGGTGGAGTTCGACGGGGATCGGACCGTCATCGGTCTGGAAGAGAAGCCCAAGGTTCCGAAATCGAACTACGCGGTGCCCGGCCTGTACATCTACGACAACAAGGTCGTGGAGATGACCCGGAACCTGAAGCCTTCGGCGCGCGGCGAATTGGAAATCACCGACCTCAACATCGCCTATCTGAAACAGGGCAAGCTCTCCGTGCAATTGCTGGGACGCGGGATCGCCTGGCTGGATACGGGAACCCATGCCAGCATGCTGGAAGCCAGCACCTTCATCTACACCTTGGAAGCGCGCCAGGGCCTGAAGATCGCCTGCCTGGAAGAGATCGCGTACTTGCGGCAGTTCATCACCTTGGAACACTTCAAGGACACGGTGGGAAAAATGCCCAGGTCCCCTTATAAGGACTATCTGTTGCAGCGCTTCAAGGGCGAAGTCTAGCCCGTTCCGGGGCGGGGTCTGGTGCACCCCATCGTCAGGAAATACCCCGAGACGGTCCTCCAAGGGCCATGTGATGCTCCTCACACCCGTTTGATTTGGGAAAATGCCCGACGGCATTTTCATGAAAATTCCGGCAATTGCTCTAATGGCTATAGGCGCCGGGTCTTTTCCGCGAGCGGCTTTTAATTAATTTTCAGCCGTAGATTCTTTAGCGATAGGCCGCGACCCGTGTTCAAATCAATCGTCTTTCTCTTCGGCATTTTAATCCTGTTTTCGGCTTCCCAGGGCGCCGTCGCCAAGCCTTTGGACCAGGCTTCGGTGAAACGGCTCTATAATGACGGCGATTTCGATCCGGCCGTCAAGCTGTTGGAGGATTTCCAGAAGACCCATTCCAAGTACACGCGCGAAGAAAGCCTCATGGTCTACAAATACCTCGGAGTGATGTATTGCGCGGATCAGGGCACGCGGGAAAAGGGCAAGACCTATTTCTACAAGCTGCTGAAGATCGATCCGGAAGCGAAAATCCTGGATATGTACGTGAGCATCGTGGTGCAGGATATTTTCAAGGGCACCCTGGACGAGCTGATGGGCCAGAAGGGTTATGCCGCCGGCCGCGAGGACCGGTTGACCGGCCCCGGAACCAACCCGGGACAAGAAGCCATGCCGGCCCGCAAGGAGACGGACAAGGATGCGAAGCCGGAGAAAATCGCGGCGGGCAATAATCATGCGGCCTATTGGTGGATTGGCGGATTGACGGTGGCGGCCGGTGTGGCCGGCGGCTATTACCTGTACGCGCAATCGGGTTCGGATACGCCCGGCGAGACGGATATTCTGGTCAAGCCCTGAGACCGTTGGCCAGTTGGCCCGCTGGATAACGGACTCTTGGGCGGACTTCCCGAGGGCGGCCGCTTTTCCATGTGATGGGCATCACACGGGGATTCCGGATCCATGGACCCGATCGCCTTTTTTCGAAAAATTCCTCAGATGCTCCAATAGATGAAGAGATCCGGTCTTTTAGGGAAGCCTCAATTAGTTAATTTCAACCCTCTCTTGAACAGGTAAGGCACCCGCATGCGCTCGCTACTCAAAAAATGTTCCCTGCTCCTTCTCGCTTTGGCGGCCCTGGCGGCGATCTGGTCCTGCAACAACACGGCTACGGATTCGGATCAGTACCTGACCTGGGACCTGACCGATGCCTACAAGTCCTACGACACCGTGTCCATCAAACTGGTGGATGTCAAAGACCCCTCCCTGGTCTACGAGGTGGTGTGGAACGCAGGCATTCCCGATCCCGGGAATTTCCCCAAGTACAAGTTGACGGCGGCCAAGGACAAGGATTTCATCATCCAGATCCGCTGCTACAATGCCAAACATGAGCTGTTGCTCTCCAAGGACATAGAGGTGGATGGCGCCAAGACCACGGCGCCCGTGATCCTGATGACGGATGTGCGCTTGCTCGGCCTGACCGCGACTCCCGGATCCCTGGATCCGGCATTCAATCCCAATAAGTCCTCCTATGCCGTCCAGGTGGGGGACTCCGTGGCTTCCATCACCCTCACCGCCACGCCCATCGATGTGGGCAATGTCCTGACCATCGATCAGAAGCTGTGCGCCTGGGGCCTGGGGAATACTCTGAACCTGGATTCCGGGGCCAACGTATTCGGCCTGACCGTGGCGACCAAGGACGGCAAGCTTTCCAAGAACTATGAAGTGGTGGTGACGCGCGGAAGAATCATCCCTCCCGAAGAGGTGGTGAGCGTGACCCTGCGGGACAAGAGCCTGACGCTCTTCACCGGCGATGGGCACACGGCGCAGAAGGCGACGGTGGTTCCCGCCGGGGCCCTGATGCAATGGTCCAGCCAGGACGAGAACGTGGTGCGCGTGGACGGCAAAGGCAATCTCACTCCGGTGGGCCCGGGAACGGCCAGGGTGACGGTCACCGCCGGGACTCATACCGATGCGGCGGATATCACCGTGAAAAAGGACCCGCCCGTCCTCAATCCCGGGCCGAACCAAGGGGTGAAAATAGGCGGAGAGGCGACCTTCCATGTTTCCCTGACCCAGGAACATGGGACCATCGTTTCCTTCAAGTACAGTCTGGACGGGGATACCGCCTGGGACAACCTTTCCGATACGACCACGGCCCCGGCTTCCATCATTCTGAAGCATGTGTACCCCACCGCCGGATTCTTTACCGCGTATTTCTATGCGAAAGACAGCGAAGGCAATATCGCCACCGCTTCCTGCACCATCCACGTAAGCGATGCGGCGATCCTCGTGAACATCCTTTCCCCCGGCAAGGATACCCTGGTGAATTCGACCCCCATCACCCTCAAGTATGAAGTGAACGGGAACCTGCATAGCGAGTCCAGGGATCTGACGGAAGGGACGAACGTCGTATCCGTGGATTCCGGGGACGGGGCTTCGGTGAAAGTGACCTTGGACACCAAGCCGCCTACGGCTCCGAACGTCACCTCGACCACGCCCACGCCCACGGCCAACCCCAAGCCCACCTGGACCTGGACCCCGGGCGGTGGAGGCGATGGCACTTTCCGGGCCCGCCTCGATTCGGCGGATCTGAGCGCGTCTCCGTCCATTACGGTGAAGACCTACACCTCCGGCACCAACCTGAGCGCGGGAGATCACATTCTGTACGTGCAAGAGCGCGATTCGGCCGGCAACTGGTCGGCCTCGGGCAGTTTCCTTGTGACCATCCAGGGCGCCGACATCACGCCGCCCAACGCTCCGAACGTCACCTCGACCACGCCGACGAACAATACCAAGCCCACGTGGACCTGGACTTCGAACGGCGGTGGCAATGGAACGTTCCGGACGCGTCTGGATGCAACCGACTTGAGCGCGGCCCCGTCCGTCACGGTGACGACGTACACGCCGGCAACTGCCCTGGGCGCGGGGGATCATTTCCTTTACGTGCAGGAGCGGGATTCGGTGGGGAACTGGTCGGCTTCGGGCAGCTTCAAGGTGACCATCCTGGCCGCCGATGTGACCCCGCCCAATCCGCCCATCGTGACCGGCACTTCGCCGACCAACACCGCGCCCAAGTGGAGCTGGTCCACCGGCGGCGGCGGCGGTTCCGGGACCTTCCGTTACAAACTGGACGATTCGACCCTGGCGGGAGTCTCGGATACGAAAGAGGTGGCCTATACCCTGGTGGCGGCCCCGGTCTCGGGAACCACCTATAAGCTTTACGTGGCGGAAAAGGATTCGGCCGGGAACTGGTCGGCTCCGGCCATGCGCGCCATCTATTATGACTTGAGCAAACCCAGCGTCGCCATCCTGACGCCCCAGACTTCCGGCACCTATCTGACCCGGAATGCCACGGTGGCGTTGTCCGGAACCGCCAGCGGGCCCAATACCATCGTCAAGGTGAGCTACAAAATCAACAACGCGGCCACGGCGGACGCGGTCCTCTCCGCGGGCAATTGGTCCATCGCGAGCGTGGCGACCGTGGAGGGTACGGCTACCATCGTGACGGTTGTCGCAACCGACAATCTCAACAATACGGGCGAGGCCACCCTTACCGTGATCAAGGACAACACGCCCCCGACCGCGCCTTCCATCACCGCGTTTCCCGCCACGCCCACCAATGCGGCCAAGGGAAGCTGGGCCTGGAACGCAGGCTCGGACGGCGCCTCGGGCAGCGGCCTGAACGGAAGCTACCGGTACAGCCTGGACGGCGGCGCCACCTGGACGGTCATCACGGCGGCCCTGGTGAACAATCTGACCCTGGCGGAAGGGGACAACACCTTCAGCCTGCAGGAGCAGGACTTGGCGGGCAATTGGTCCGTTTCGGCCACCAATGTGGTCAAGGCCGATAGGATCGCTCCGGCTATAGCCGTCACCAGTCCCGCCAGCCCCGCATCCCTGAGCACCAACCACGTGACCCTCTCCGGAACCGTTTCCGATGCCGGCGCGGGCGTGCTGTCCGTAACCGTCTCCGGTCAGGTTTCCGGAAACGGTACCGCCACGGTCACGGGTAACACCTGGACTACGGGGGATCTGGTCCTGAAATCGGGCGCCAATGCTTTGGTCGCGACCGCGACGGACAAGGCGACCAACACCAACACCGCCAGCCTGTCCGCCACCGTCACGGTGGCCGTGCCCGTGGTGGTCATCACCTATCCGGCCAACAATGCCCTCACCAACAAAGACACCATCACGGTCAAATACACCGTGGACGGGGGCGCGGAAACCAGCAAGCTCTTCTCCGCGTTGACCGAGGGCAACAATACCCTGACCATCACCTCTCCGGCGAACTCTGTGGGGGTGACCGGTTCGGCCAGCGTCACAGTCCTCAAAGATGCCACCGCGCCGAACTTTCCCACCGTGACCATCGTGAAGACGCCGACAAATACGACTCCCGGTTGGAACTGGGGTCTCGGCAGCGACAATGCAGGCGGTTCGGGCGTGGCTTCCGTCTGGGAATACCAATTGACTGGCGCCACCAGTACGACGGGCACGCTCGCCACAAACAGCTTTTCCCTGTCCGGGGCCGGAGAAGGCACCTATAATTTCACGGTACGGCAGCTGGACAAAGCCGGAAACCGGTCCGCGTACAGTGCCGTCGCGACCATCGTGGTGGACAAGACTCCGCCCTCGGTCACCCTGAACTCGCCGACCAACGGCCTGGTCACCTCGGCCACTTCCGTGACCCTGAGTTGCACCATCGACGGGACCACCACCACCAGCAGTCCGACCCTGAGCCCGGGCGCAAACCCCTTTTCCTGCTCCAAGACGGATTCGGCGAACAACACCACCACCAAGACCTCTACGGTGTACTACGTGGCCAAGACCCTTTTCGTGAAGACCGCCCCCACGGGCACGGGAGATGGCATGAGCTGGACAAATGCCATGGGCAGCATCCAGGGGGCGTTGGCGAAGGCCGCGAGCGGATGGCAGATCTGGGTCGCGGCAGGGCACTATTCCACGGATGTGGCGAACAGCGGCATCCTGGTGCCTTCCAATGTGTCGTTTTACGGAGGCTTCCCGGTGGCCGGAACCGCCAAAAGCATTTCCGATCGCACCTTTGTGGCGAACGACACCACCTACATTCAGGATGGTTCCAACTATCATAAAATCTTCGAAATTACCGGAACCGAGGCCTCCCCCCTGCAGAACATCACCATCGACGGTTTTCAGTTCAGCCTGGACTACTCCACATCCGCCATCAGTATGAACTACGCCAAAGCGATTACTCTCAAAAACCTGGTCTTCCACCCCGTCGCCCAGAACTCCGGAGCGGGGATAACCGGCTATCTCGCGGACTTCACCTGTGATAATGCGTTGTGGACGGGCTTCAACAACGAATACAACCTCATCAATTCCAGCGGTTCCACCATGTCGCTGAGCAATTCCACCTTTGTCGGGAATTCCGTATTCTCAGAAGGCGGCCCCCCCCATTTCGTCATCCTCGACTATTCGACGAAGGCCACCCTCAACAACAACAAATTCCTGGATGCCCCGACGAACGGCGGGATGACCCTATGGTGGCGCCCGTTCGGGACGACCGGTGAACTGGACATCATCGGCTGCAGTTTCAAGGGCGGTACGCACGCCTACGATATGATCCAGAATTATGACCTGAACGTGGTCTATACCGGGAACAATATCTTCACTCCCTGATCGTTCCGGGCCGGGGTAACAATCGGGTTACCCAAGCCGGGCTACGTCCCTTCTAACGCTTCCTGTCAGCGGCCGCACAGGGCGGCCAGGGCTCCGGCGGAACAGGGCCTGGAGGATTTCGGGCCTCCCATGCGCGTCCAACTTCACGTAATTTCGCTCACAGCGTGGTTTTCCTGACCCCGCCCTAATTTCCCCAGAATCGGGAGTTTTCAACAATTTCCTCATCCGTTCTCCAACTGCAGTCCACCGGCTAAGGCCGCAGCCGGTCAACCGGTTAGGGGATTAATTAAGTTTGATCCCATCATCAACGATGAGGCGCAACCCGTGAACAATGCGTTCAAAAAGACGGTCCTTTTCCTAGGCCTGACAGTTCTTATTCCGCATTCCACCCATGCCGCAACCAAATCTGCGTCCAAGTCCGCGACCAAACCCGTGGGCACTTCCGCTCCGGCGATTTCGGGTCCGGCCAAATCCCAGGCTTCGTCCACGCCTGCGCGGCCTGTGATGCAATCCCTGGATCAGGCCATGGTCAAGAAGTACTACAATGACGGCGATTTCGATCAGTCCATCAAGCTGCTGGAGGAATTCCAGAAAACCCATTCCAAGTACACGCGCGAAGAGAGCCTGATGGTCTATAAGTACCTGGGGGTGATGTATTGCGCCGACCAGTCCACGCGGGAAAAGGGCAAGACCTATTTCTACAAGCTGCTGAAGATCGATCCGGAAGCGAAAATCCTGGACATGTACGTGAGCATCGTGGTGCAGGATATTTTCAGGAGCACCCTGGACGAACTGTTGGGCCAGCGGGGTTTGCCTCCCTCCGGCCGGGAAGACCGCCTGACCGGGCCCGAGCCCAAACCGGGCCAGGAAAGCTTCCCCGCCCGCAAGGAACAGGACAAGAATCCCGAGCCGGAAAAAATCTCGGCGGGCAATCACGCGGTCTATTGGTGGATTGGCGGATTGGCCGTGGCGGCGGGAGTGGCCGGCGGCTATTACATCTACGCGAAATCGTCCCCCAGTACGCGCAAGGACGTCGATATCCCCGTTCCGCCATGAGGCTTCGGGAACGCGCCGCCGGTATCCGGCGAAGCCGTTTTCAGGCCCGCCGGCGCTCCAGCAGCGCCCGCACCCTTTCCGCCTGGTCCGCATCCAGGAAGCGGCGGGACAGAACGAGGATCTCCTCCAGGAAGCCGACCAGCGCCGCGTTATCCCCCATCCGGCCATAGCCTTCCACCAGCTTGTCCCAGACGGCCGTGTCCAAGGGCCGCTCCCGGAACCACTCGCGGTATATCGATCGCAAGCGCCCTTCGTCGCCCAGGCGGCGGCACGCTTCGGCCTGCAAGGCATGGGGATCGAGGAAGGCGAAGCGATCGGCGGGAATGCGATCCGCGCATTCCAGGGCTTCTCCCGGGCGGGCCAGGGCCAGAAGGATGCGGGACCGTTCGGCCAGGCAGAGCGCCCGCATCAGATCGAGGTAACCTTGCCATGATCCCCCGGCCAGGTCCTGGCGGAACGCGCGGTTGAGATCGGTATTCAGGCCCATTCCCAGGCGGACCGGCGGGTAGAAGTGCGCGTACAGATCGCGCAGGGCCTCCGCCCCCGGAGTCCGGGCGGGGCCGTTTTCCAGGGCCTGCAGGCTTTCCAGACAATGACGGGATGCGTCCAACGCTTCGTCCCAACGCCCGCGCAGGCTGCACAGGCGCGTGCGGAAGTAGGCCCCTATCGGTTCCGGCCGATCCCCCTCATCCAGCATCAGCCCCAGCATCCTGTCGGCCGAGGCCAGGACCTCCCCCGGATGGTCTTCGATCAAAGACAATAGGGAAGCCGGTACCGTCTCCGCGTCCAGGCCGGGCAGGCCCCCCGAGCGCGCTTGCAGTTCCGCCAGGGTTTCCGGCATGGCATAGGCGGCGCCCAGCACCCGGAGTTTGACGACGGCCTTGAGGGACGCCGCGGCAGGGGTAACGTATGAGATACTGGGCGTCGAGGGCCCGGAGGCGCTCTCGCGGCCGGCCGTATCCAGCAAAGCCCGGATCTGTTCCGATTTCGAATGGCGGGCCACCGCCTTCCGGGCTTCCCCGGATGCGGCCTCGATGCGCGCCGGATCCGCCAGCAAAGCATCCAACGTCTTCTCGAGAGTGTCCGGTTCATACCGGAAATAGTGGCTGCCTTCCTGGAAGAGAATGCCCGCCTCCTGGTTGGAGGCTTCCACCAAGGGCACGGCCCCGCAGGCCATGGCCTCGTAAAGGCGCATATTGGCTTCGCCCCGGACCGAATAGTTGAATACCAGGCGGCTGCGGTTGAGCACGTCCACATAGGCCGGGCCGAAAGCCTGTCCCAGGTGCAGAGCGCGGTCCGTTCCCCACCTGCCCAGGCGGGCCAAGAGCCGATTGCGCTCCCGGTGCAGGCCCGCGTTCAGGTTGCCGCAGAAGGAAACATCCAGGTTACGGGGTCCGCTCCGCCAGGCGAAGGTCTCCGGGTCGTGGCCGAACAGGGGCTGGTGATGGACGTTGCCGATGCCGGCCTTGCGCAGAAGGCGGTATCCGGGCCAATCCGTGAAACAGAAATCGAAGAGGGGGCAAAGGTCCGGCAGATAGCGCAGGCATACGTTCCAATCGGTGATGAGCAGGATCTTGACGCCCGGAAAGGAGGCGATGTCGCAGGGTAAGGGCAGGTACTCGGGAGTGGAAATGATGAGCGCGTCCGGCTTTTCCGCGGCGGGAATGAGCGGGAGGATATCCGCCAGGTCGCGGCGTTCTTTTTCCGCGCGCCAGGCGGGGTCGGGGCCGCCGGGAAGGTATGCGCCGAATGTGCGCAGGGTGTGGCCCGCGGCGGGAGGGAGATAAACGTTCGTGAGGACCCGGGCCATGGACCACATTATCGCACTACTCCGGGGAGGCGTGCAGGGAAGGGGGCCGTGGGCCGGGAGCGAGGCCCCTGCCGAGCGGTTATTACCGCACAGAAGGATGGCTCCAGGCTTGGCTACTCGAGAGCGTGGTCTGCCGGCCGGGCTGGCGGGTTCTGTGAGTCGATAAAGCTCCGCAACGCGCATGGGCGGCTCTCGCAAGCGGGGCCGCGCAGGCGCTGCTGGAAGCCGGGACCGCCCGGCCATGCCTGCGCCCTGCGCCGAAACGCCCCCAGGCCCCGCGCCCGCCCCCGGCCCAACAACCCCGCATGCATCGACGCGGGACGCGTCGGGTGGAGAGTCGGTCGATAGGGCGGGTCTCAATCGTTGGTGGGTCGAATCTGCGCAGGCAGTGGGTCACGCAGCGGGGAATACGGAGCCGACTGGGGATTGGGCGATTCATTGTTAGCGGTAGATATCTGGCTCACAGCCCCTTGGGCTGTTCGCGGGGTCGTTGGGCCGTGAAAGGGAGTGGGGCGGAGCTGTGGAATACGCGCGGCGGTGGGACGGAAGAAGAGGGCCGCGATGGAGTCCAGAGTTATTTCGGGCTCAACTTAACGGGTCTTGAGAAATGAATCGAGGCGTTGGCCGAGTTCTTTCAGGTCTTTGTCGAGGCGGGCCATGGCGCTGTCTTCTTCCGGGGGGGAGTGGAAGTCGGCGTAGTCGTCGAAGATTTGGCGGCCGCGTTTGTCGTCGCGGGTGAGGGAGGCGAGGATGTTTTCGTGGAGGGCCTGGAGGCGCGGGCGCTGGGCGGCGAGGTAGGCTTTGAGGTCCGCGCCGGTGGAGAGTTCCTTGGCGATGGCGGCGGTGAGTTCGTGCAGCTCCGGGTCCCAGGCCGATTGGGGCCGGTCGGTGAAGGTGCGCATCAGGAAGAAGACCAGGTAGTCTTCGTAGGCGGCGACGGCACGATCGCGGATTTTGTTGCGGACGAAATTCTTGCCGAGGCCGGGGATTTCGTTTTCGAGGTGGTAGGGCTTGTCGGTGGGGGCGGAGCGCAGGGATTGGCGGGCTTTCAGGACTTTGCGCGCCAGGCCGGACAGGAAGATGCGGCCGGCGAAGAAGCCGGTTTTCCACGTGGAAGCCTTGTCCGGGGTGAAGTCGTGACGGCGGGCTTCGTTGGAGCCTTCGAACTTGTAGCTGCGGCGCACCAGGGAGTAGGCGTTGTCGGACCACATCCAGCCCGGGACGATTTCGTTGATGGCGGGGCCGAGTTCGGGAAAGCTGGATAGGGGTTGGTTGATGAGGGAGAAGGGAAAGGCGAGCCGTTGCGGGAGGGTGGAGACGCCGGTGGCGATGATGGAATAAGGCGAGTCTTCGTAGTTGGCCGGGAACTTGATGGAGCAGCCCAGGCCGAAGAAGTTGCCTTCGCCGGGGCGGATTTCCTGATCGGGTTTCTTGCCGGTGTGATTGCTGCCGACGTTGGCGCCGTAGGCGATGTTGCCGCGGCCTTCCGGCCAGATTGCGGAGATGAGGAGCGATTGGTGGTGGAAGCCGACGAAGGGGCCCACCAGGGAGGTGCTCATCTCGCCCTTATTCACCTGGGTGTTGGGGCCCACCACGGATTGGAAGACCATGCCGCCCCAGGCCACGGAGGAATGCTCGAGCAGAACGCTGCTTGAGACCTTGCCGCCGGATTCCACGCGCGCGCCGGGCTGCAAGAGCGAGTATTCGATCCAGCCTTCTTCCGCCACCACGCAGCGCTCTTCCGGCGTGGACAGCAAGGCGGCCTCGCGGATCAGGGAGGCGCCGGTGATGGAGGTGCCGGGGCCGATGTAGGCTCCGTGGACGTGGCGCGCGTGCAGAACGGAGGCGCCTTTGCCCACGTAGCCGAACCGGGAGCGGAGCGGAGACAGGGAGGCCTCCAGTTTCTGCTGGAAGGTTTTCTGGGCGTCCGCGGTCAGCGAGAGCGCGTCCATGCAATCGTCCAGGGTGAGGGAGTCCCAGATCCAGACGCTGCGGGTGCCGGCTTCCGTGCCCGGATGGATGGCCTGGCCCAGGCTGAACAAAGTGGGCGAAGGGCAATCGAGTTCGCCGAGGCCGACCAGGACCGCGCCGTCTTCGATGACCTGCCGTTCCAGGCGGGCGATGTGGTACAGACAGGCGTTGCCGATGACGGCGTCCAGGACGCGGCAGTTGGCCATGCCCGCGGGCCAGGTGCGCCCGTCCGGACCGGGCCATGCGCCATGGAAGCCCGTGATGAGCACGTCGCCTTCGAACCAGTTGTTGCGGATGGTTTCCATGCCGGCATCGCTTTCGATGCGTACGCGCGCCCAGTCCGCGCAGATATTGCCCTGGCTTTCCAGACAGAGGCGCTCCCCGTAGCTGAGGGGCCGGCCGGACAGGAGCCGGCGATCCGCCTGCGTCAGGCGGCGTAGGCCGGCGACGAGTTCGGACGCCGCGAGCACCTTGTCGAGCTTGGCCGACAGGTCTTCCAGGATGCCTTGCACGTTTTTTCCGCCCATAAGAATCAGGCCCCCGCGGGGATGTGGATCCCCGTCGACAAGATAGATTTTTTGCCCGGTCTGCTTAATATTCTATTTTTGGCGCGTGTCCCAGGTCCATGCCTTTTTCGATTTCGACGATACTCTCCTGAGCGGCGACAGCATCCTGTTCTGGTTGCGCTATTATTATCGCCGCCGTCCCCGGCGCCGGGTTTTCCAGGCGGCCAACTGGCTTGGGCTGGTCCTGTTCTCCCTGAGAATCATAGACAGCCATACTCTCAAGCGGATCTTCCTGATGCCCATGGGCCTGGAGGATCCGGAAACGCTGGACCGGCTCGCCGCCGATTTCGTGCACGAGGATCTGGCCGCGCGCTTCCATATTCCCGTCTTGCAACGGCTTTGGACCCATCACCTGCTGGGCCACAAAGTGGTCATCGTCTCCGCCAGCGCCACCTTCTACCTCCGCCATCTGAAAACCTTCCTTCCCATGGCCGATATCCAGGGTTCGGAGATGATCTGGCCGCGGAAAGGCCTGGGGATCCCCCG
Source organism: Fibrobacterota bacterium (assembly GCA_028287505.1). Taxonomy (GTDB): domain Bacteria; phylum Fibrobacterota; class Fibrobacteria; order UBA11236; family UBA11236; genus Chersky-265. The sequence continues at coordinate 16,643 of JAQBPN010000019.1, forward strand.
TTACCGGGACGGCAACCTGCGCGGGGAGAACAAGATAGCGCGCCTCAAGGCGTTGGGATACGCCGAAGCCGGGCCTCTGTCCTTCGCCTATTCGGACCATCAGCATGATCGATTCCTGCTGCATTTTTCCGAGTTCCCCATCTGCACCCGTCCGACGCCGAAGCTGCGCCGCCTGGCCCGGGAAAACGGATGGCCCGTCATGGACTGGCCTGATCCTGATCCCGTGGCTTCGCCCTCCGCGGCTCCGCCTTCCGCCTGGGATCCTGCCAATCCGGTTCCCGTCCGCAAAGGATCCGACGTTGCCGTGAAACTGAGGAAGCTGGCCTTGCTCGTTTTTTCCGCGGGCCCCGGCATCCCCGTAACCGGAAGCGATCCTTTGCGCGAAGCCGCCGCGGCGCGTGAGTACGCGCCCGTCCATACACGCGCCCTGCGGGAGAGAGTGATGCTCCGCTATCCGACGGGCAAGCCCGAAGAAATCCTCCGCAGGATATTCGGGGAATCCGGGACGGAGCGTTGACAATGCTATGTTTGCGGGGCCGCGGCCATTCCGGGGCCCAATGGAGGAAAGATGGGTAGCGCATTTTCGACGTTGAAGGAATCGTTGGTCCGTGAGCCCAAAGTCTGGGTGGTCACCGGCGCCGCCGGATTCATCGGTTCGCATCTCGTCGAGCATCTTCTCCGGCTGGGACAATCCGTTACCGGCTTCGACAATTTCGCCACCGGCCATCGCCACAACCTGGAAGGCGTGCGCAAACTCGTCGGCGAAGCGGCCTGGTCCGGTTTCCGTTTACTCGAAGGCGATGTGCGCGACCTGGAAGCCTGCCGCGCCGCCGTCGCCGGCGCCCATTACGTTCTGCACCAGGCGGCCCTGGGATCCGTTCCCCGTTCCATCGCCGATCCCCTGACCACCCATGCGGTCAACGTGGACGGGACCCTCAATGTCCTGACCGCGGCCCGCGACGCCAAGGTTAAGCGGATGGTCTACGCCTCCAGCAGTTCAATCTACGGCGATGAGCCCAATCTTCCGAAACGGGAGGAGCGCGTGGGCAAGCCTTTGTCCCCTTATGCGCTCACCAAATGGATCAACGAGCTCTATGCCGCCATGTTCCTGCGTTGCTATGGCCTGGAAAGCGTCGGCTTGCGCTACTTCAACGTCTTCGGGGCGCGCCAGGATCCGGAAGGGCAATACGCCGCCGTCATTCCCAAGTGGACCGCCGCCCTCATCAAGGGCACGCCCGTGCGCGTGAACGGCAAGGGCGAAATCAGCCGCGATTTCTGCTACGTGGAAAACGTGGTCCAGGCCAATCTGCTCGCCGCCACGGCCCCCGATGCCGCCGGACATGCTTTCAACGTGGCCCTCAATGACCGCATCGATCTGAACCAGTTGTACGAACACCTTCGCAGCCGCCTGCTGCCGCATTTCCCGCATCTCAAGGATGCCCGACCCGATTACGGTCCTTATCGCGAGGGCGATATCATGCATTCCCTAGCGGATATCTCCCTGGCCAGGAAACTGCTGGGTTACGATCCCACGCATACGGTTTCACAAGGGCTGGACGCCGCGATGGATTGGTACCGCGGGGATGCGGACGTGGTCCGGGGCTAAGACGGCTCCGGTCTTGGCTAATCAATAGTTGTGGTCTGCCGGCCTGGCGGGTCGGTTCCCCGAGTCTCATATTCTCCGCAACGCACATCGCGCGTTGGTCGGCCTGGGTGCGGTTGCAGTCCAGGGCTAAGACGGCTCCGGTCTCGGCTAGGCGATAGCGGGGTCTGCCGGCTGGGCGGGTGGGTTCGGTGGGTCAATAAAGCTCCGGAACGCGCATGGGCGGCTCTCGCAAGCGTGGCCGCGCAGGCGCTGCTGGAAGCCGGGACCGCCCGGCCATGCCTTCGACCTCCGCCGAAACGCCCTGGACTGCAACCGCACCCAGGCCTTTCGCACGTCGAGGCGGTGGGGTCGCGAAGAGAAGAGAGGGTCTATTTTGTGTTTGAGAAGACTGCGGGGTCTTGTGCCAAACCCCCGGGGAAGGGTTTGGCGTGGGTCGGGGGAGTTTAAAAGAAGAGAAGAGAAGAGAAGAGAGAAGGGGAAGCTTCAGGCCGCTTTAAGCAATATCAATCTGAGAATACGAGCAACGGTCAGCGTGCGCCGTGGCCGGTGATTACGACCCACACGGTCCTGACCAGGATCAACAAGTCCAATGAGATGGACATGTTTTCGAAGTACCACAGGTCGAACAGCACCTTGGTCTTCACATCGTCGATGCTGGTATCGTAGCGGTGTTTCACCTGCGCCCATCCCGTCAGGCCGGGTTTCATCTTGAGGCGGCGCAGGTAGAGGGGCACTTCATGCTTGAGCTGGTTGATGAAGTGCTGCCGTTCCGGCCGGGGGCCCACCAGGCTCATGTCCCCGATGAGGATGCACCACAGCTGGGGCAGCTCGTCGATGCGGGTGCGGCGCAGGAAGCGTCCCAGGCGCGTGACCCGCGAATCGCCCTTGGTAGCCCATTGCGGGCCTTGGGTTTCCGCGTCGGTGCGCATGGTGCGGAACTTGTGGACCCAGATGCGCTTGCCGTACAGGCCGATGCGTTCCTGGCTGTAGAAGGCAGGGCCGCGGGAATCGAGCCTGATGAGCAAGGTGGTCAGGAGCATGAGCGGAAAGGCCAGCACCAGAACCAGGGCGGAGAAGCAGATGTCCATCAGCCTTTTGATCTTGGCTTCCCAGGCGGGCATGTGCTCGGGGAAAAGCACCTTGAGGGTGATGCCGTGCACGGCGCTGGTCTTGAAGTGGCCGCTGGCCACGTCATAGAGATCGGGCACTATGAAGATGGAAAGCGGGAATTCGGCCACGTGGGAGAGCACGCGGATGATTTCGTTGTGGGACGCGGATTCATGGCTGATGATGATGCCGCCGATGCGGTGCCTGGGGATGATTTCCGGCAGATCCGCATACTTGCCGAGCACGGGCGCGCCCTGGTATTCCTTGCCCTTGAGGGACGCATTCTCATCCACATAGCCGAACAGGCGCCAGCCCATCTCCGGTACGGCCTGCAATTCGCGTTGCATCTTGTGGCCGGCCTCGGTGGCCCCCAGGATCAGCACGCGATCCAATCCAATCCCTTTACGCAGGAGGCGCCGCACCAAGGCCTGGGCGACCATGCGGAAGCCGTTGACGGAGATGAGAAACGTGCCCCAGTAGGAACTGAAAGAGGCGGCGCGCGACCAGGTGAATACGTGGTTCAGCCGGTGATCGTAAATCTGCTCCAGGATGTCCGAGCCCGTGGTCACGGCGAAGATGATGAGGCAGCCGGTGGTGATTTCCTTGGAGACCACCAATAGTTGTACGGCGCGGGATTGCAGATACCAATCCCGGTAGAGCCCGCTGATGAAGAAGTAGGCGATCCAGATCAGGGAGAGGACGAAGGTGACGCGCGTGAAGTGCGCGAAGTTGCGGCCCGGGTCGAAGGAATCCGGGAAGAGGCCGCTTTTGTAGCGCATCCAGAAAATGAGAGCAAAGGAGAGATTGAACGAAGCGACGTCGGAAACGAAGATGAGATATTTTTCGAATTTCCTGGCGAGCATCTATGCTTTCGGCCGTTCCCGATTTCGGGTTAAACTACAAGGAATCGGGATGGGATTGCCGCCTCGCGCCCGGAAATGCGGGAGGGAAACACCCTGGATGCGCCTTGGGGGCGCAACCGATGCGCAAACGTGACGAAGCCGTGACAATCAGCGGTAGAAGCGCAACACCTGGGTGGGCGCCTGAATGATGTCCAGGACGTCGATGCGCTTGAGAGCCTTGCTCACGTTCGCATTCCTTGTCGCATGGGTGAGGAAAATGACCGGCACATGTTCCGGATCATGTTCCGGCTTCTGCACCAGGGCGCGGATGGAGATGCCTTCTTCGCCCAGGATGGCCGTGACCTTGGCCAGCACGCCGGGCTTGTCCACGGCGGTCAGGCGCAGGTAGAACTCCGTTTCCAGTTCGTCGATGGGGATCAGCTCCGCGCGATTGCGCGTGGAGAAGAATCCCATGGGCTGGGCTTGGGGGTTGCCGGTGGCCAACTGACGCGCCAGGGAAACCAGATCGGAGATGACGGAACTGGCGGTGGGCAGCTTGCCCGCCCCCGCGCCGGTCAGCAGGATGGGGCCGATGGCGGACGTCTTGACGAAGACGGCATTGAGCACCCCGTCCACGGTGGCCAATTGGTGGCGCTTTTCCAGCAAAGCCGGATAGACGTTGGCCTGGATGCCGCGCTTGTCCTGGGAGACGATGCCCAGCAGCTTGATGGCGAAGCCCATTTCCTCGGCCATCTGGATATCCACGGCGGAAATGGTGGTGATGCCTTCCACGCTCATGCTGGAGAAGTCCACGTACTTGCCGTAACACAAAGAGGCGAGCAGGGCCACCTTATGGGCCGAGTCCGTCCCCTCGATGTCGAAAGAGGGGTCTGCCTCCGCGTAGCCCAAGTCCTGGGCGGCCTTGAGGGCGCTCTCGAAGGAAAGCTTTTTGCCCGTCATCTCGGACAGGATATAGTTGCAGGTGCCGTTGATGATGCAGGCCAGGCCATGGATATCGTTGGCGATGAAGGATTCCTGCAAGGTGCGGATGATGGGGATGCCTCCCCCTACCGCGGCCTCGAAAAGCAGAAAACGGCCGTTGGCTTCCGCCAGGGGAAAGAGGTCCTTGCCATGCTTGGCCAGCAGGGCCTTGTTGGCCGTGATGACGTGCTTTTTATGGGCGAATGCGGCTTCCACCCAGGCTTTGGGCTCATCTTCGCCTCCGGCCACTTCCAGGATCACGTCGATGTCGGGGTGCTTCGCCAGTTCCATGGGATGGGTGGTCATCAGGGGCGCCCGGCCCGGAAACCGGTCCAGGCGGACCTGGGAGCGGGAGCAGATTCCCTTCAATTCGAAATCGAAACCCAGACTGTCGCGGAAAAATCCGTTGTGCCTTTCCAGGAGATCCAGGACCCCCGAACCCACTGTCCCCAATCCTATCAAACCGACACGAATCTTCATCCCATAAAAGTTAGCAAGAATTGCCTTTTTTGCTATTTTCACGGGGATCGAAGGCGCCCGGAAATGTAGGGCCCGGCCTGGGAAGCCCAGGTACGCCCGGGAATCCCGAGTGAGTCCTTACAAAGGAAATAAAGATGGCGAAGAAAGTGGCATTGGTAACCGGAATCACCGGGCAGGACGGTTCCTATCTGGCTGAGTTGCTGCTGGAAAAGGGATACGACGTGCATGGCATCATCCGCCGCACCTCCCTGTTCAACCGCACCCGGATCGAAGAGACCCGGGACCAGGCCCGCAAGGAAGGCAAAGTCTACGATCTCCATTATGGGGATATGGGCGACTCCAGCAGCCTCAACCGCATCATCGCGGCCACGCGGCCGGACGAGGTCTACAACCTGGCCGCGCAAAGCCATGTCCGCGTTTCCTTCGACTCTCCCGAGTTCACGGCCGACGTGGACGGCACCGGCGTGCTGCGCCTGCTGGAAGCCATCCGGAGCAACAAGCTCGATTCCCGTTTCTACCAGGCTTCCACCTCCGAACTTTTCGGACTGGTCCAGGAAACGCCGCAAACGGAAAACACCCCTTTCTATCCCCGCTCGCCTTATGGCGTGGCCAAGCTCTACGGTTTCTGGATCGTCAAGAACTACCGCGAATCCTACAACATGCACGCCAGCAACGGGATCCTGTTCAACCATGAATCCCCGCGCCGTGGCGAGAATTTCGTGACCCGCAAGGTCACGCTTTCCCTGGCCCGCATCAAGGCCGGCTTGCAGCCCACCCTCCGCATCGGCAACATGGACGCCAAGCGCGACTGGGGATTCGCCAAGGACTTCGTGGAAATGATGTGGATGATGCTCCAGCAACCCACGGCGGACGACTACGTGGCCGCCACCGGGGAAACCCACACGGTACGGGAGTTCATCGAGAAGGCCGCGCCCATGGCCGGCTACAAGATCGCCTGGGAAGGCTCCGCCGACAATGAAATCGGCAGGGACAGCAAAACCGGCAAGGTCATCGTGGAGGTGGATCCCAAGTTCTACCGTCCCGCCGAAGTGGAACTGCTTCTGGGCAATCCCGCCAAGGCCAAAGCCAAGCTCGGCTGGAAGCCCAAGGTCCGGTTCGAGGAGCTGGTCGAACTGATGATGAAGGCGGACCTGGAAGCGCTGGGTCAATAGGCCATCCGGGCCGGTCACCCGGCTTACGGACGCGTTTTTCCCTTTCTTCCGGCGCACACGATGGGATAATGTTGAGGTGAACGGTACTACCAGCATCCTGATCTTCCTTGCAGCCGCCGCGGCGGCCACCCACGCCGGCCCCGCCAATCCCAACCTCCCCTTGGACCGGAACTTCACCCAGCGCAATCCCGTGCCCGACCTCCTGGAGGGCGAATACCGCCGCCAGATCACCTCCGGCGGCCCTCTGAGTTTCGTCTTTCCCCGTCCCTGCATATCCTCCCTCGACTCCAGCTCCGTGTGCGCGGACGCGTTCCACCTGGCCTACCGGGATCCGCAACGGGATCAGGATATCGGCCTGGCATTCCAGGGCGCGGAGGATTGGCGCTATGTCGGGGACAATGTCACCGCCACCGAGGCCGGGTTCCAGACCTCCGGCCATAAGGGCATCGCCTCCTTCAGCCTGGACGCGCGCGTGTTCACGGAGAACGCGGGCAGGGATTGGGTGTCCTACGACGGGGAAAACGTGGACGTGCAGAACGAGGCGGTCACGGGATCGTCTTCCTACCTGTCTTATTCGCGTTACCGGGGCGAGATGTCCCTGGATCTGCCTTTCGGCCGGCTGGCCGCGGGCCGGGACGGGGCCCATTGGGGACCGGCCCTGATGGGCAGCCTGGTGTTCAACCAGGACGGCATCCCCTTCAACCAATACACCTTCACCACCCACCTGGGGCCGGTCACCGTGCACACCTTGCACGGGGATTTGCGCGCCGCCGGCGCCGAAAGCCAATCGCCGGAGAAGTCCATGTATGCGCACCGTTACGAGCTGCGCCTGGGCGACAATGTGCTGATCGGCCTATCGGAGCAGCTCATCATGGTTGGCCTGGACAAGCCCTACCTCTTCGTGCCCGTGTTCCCGCTCTTCATCGCCAAGGGGTTCATGCACGAGGATTCCAACAACGGCAATATCGCGTTCGATGTGGCCTGGCGGCGCCCCGGCCTGGGTCTTTTCTACGGCGAGTTCCTGCTCGACGATTTGGAATCGCCGTCTTCCCTGATCACCAAGGATTACAACCAGAACAAGTGGGGCGCATTGGCCGGCGCGCATATTCCGTTCAACGTGGGTTCCGGGCAGGGCGGCGTGGTGGCTGAGGTCACGCGCATCGAACCCTGGGTGTACACCCATTTCAACGATTTCCCCGCCCAGGCCACCAACCTGGACCGGCCGCTGGGCAATCCCCTGGGACCCAACGTCCTGGATTTGCGCTCGCGCTTGTATTACCGGATGGACGCGCGGGTGCTGACCTATGTGGGCATGACGGTGGCGGCCACCTGGAAAGGGACGGGGCCGGGATCGAACGCCATGGATACCTACGACCCCGCCATCAGCCTGCAGACCAAACAGTTCCTCCAGGGGGCGGACGGCCCCGACTGGCTTTTCGAGCCCATGGCCTCGGTGGGTTGGAAGTCCCTGACCGCGCAGGCGGCCTGGGGTTTTGCGCAGCATCCCCGGGGTTATGCGCGGATCATGATCCGGTATTGACCGGGGAAGCCCGACTCCATCAGGCGTCCGGACTTGGCGGGCTCTGCTTTAAAAGTTTAAAATCCCGTTACCGCACGGTTACGGCGGGATTGATATCCAGGTATCTGACTCTCACGGGTGAAAGCGTGACGCCGCGGACGGACTTGTAGGGGGAGTTGGAACCATCGATCATGGATCCCCCCGGCCATAACGGAGCGCTGCCGCTCCCGACCCGGGCTCCTTTCACATTCAGAATCCGGGTCGAAAGCCAGCTTCCCTCCGTCATCCGGATCCGGTATGACGAGGGTCCCGAGGCATCGTCCCACTTCCCGGATAGGGTATTGCCCATTTCGGCTCCCGACCTCCGGGTCAGAACGATCGGCCCGCGATCCGGAATTCCCTCGAAAAGGATGCAGGGTCCCTGGGGGGTCATGCGGATGACGCACCACATCGGCGCTCCAGCCTGTTCGGCTTCGGCTCCGGTCCATCCGGGGGGCAGCGGGATTTTGAGGCCCAAAGGCTGGCGGTAAATCGAATCGGGGAGGGTATCTTGCAGGTTAATAATCACTTTGGAATCCGAACGGGATAGATACCGGGCCTGGGCGCATTGCCGTTCGGCGATGTATTCGGCCACGTCCACGAACGGGGCCGCCCACACGATACTCTCCTGGGCTTTTATTTCCCCGAGATGCTGACGGAACCAATCCAATCGGATAGGCTCCGATCCCTCGTCCTCGATGCCGTGGTACATCTCCACGAGCCAAGCACCCTTGCTGTCCGCATCTCTCAAACGGGAATTGTAGGCATGGACATCCATTTTGGGTTCCGGACCCCTGCCCTCTACGACATACATGTCGCCGGGAGCGGCGGAGTTGAGGTAGGAGCCTACCACGCGTGCGGCGATGTAATACCGGCGGGTCAGCGCCAGGGTCACCGAATCATGCACGCCGTAGGGATAGGCCAAGGTCAAACATTTTTGGGAAGGGATGAGACTATCGATGACGCGCTTGGAACCGGCCAACTGTTCCTCCTGGCGAGCCGCGGTCTCCTTTGCGAGGACGAGATGCGAAAGCGTATGGCTGCCGATCTCATGTCCGTTCGCCGCCGCAACCCGGGCCCGGTTCCACGCATCGGCATTCATTCTGTCGGGAATGACGAAAAAAGTTCCTCGGATGCCCACCGCATCCATCCAGGGAAGGGCTTTCTCGAATTGGCCGGTCGAGTTGTCGTCGAAGGTCATGGACAGCGCGGAAGGGCGGAATCGGCTCCAGGTGGCCAGTTCTATTTCCCGGTCGGACCAGGGCCGATCCTTGGCCGCCGGAAGGTAACCGACCTGTTTCGCGGCATGGACGCCGGTTCCGGATAGCGGCAGGAGCACTGCCAGCAGCGCGGCGACCGGGGTTCCCCTGGGTATCCGATTTTCCATATTGATGATCGCCCGACAGCGGCCTTGCAGTGGTCGCCTTCTTGAATTTTATAATAATCCGGGGGCCTTAGGCTCCTCGTTCAGGACCCGATTTCCGGAACGCCTGCCCGGATTCCTTTATTTCCGCCTGGAAATGACCACGGCGCCCCTGTCCGGCACCGCTTCGAAGCGTATCAAGCCGCCCTCCGGCCCGGGTTCAAATTCGCACCACTTGTGCAGATTCCCCTGCTTGGCCCTGGCATTCCTCCAACCCCGCGGAGCCGGACAACTCAAGGAGAGCGGCTGGCCGTAAAGCGAGTCCGGCAAGCCATCCTTCACCGTGAAGGCCAGGGTCGAATCCGTGGCGGCTCCCGGAGTAATCCGGGCGGCTTGCCGTTCCGCGGCATATTCCGCGACCGTGGCGAACGGGGCGATCCAGATCCGGCTTCCCTGGGCCATGAGGTGGTCCAGGTGCCTCTCGAACCACGCCGCCGAGATCGGGTCCGAGCCCTCATCCTCGATGCCATGGAACACCTCCACCATCCAGGCTCCCTTTCCCGTGGCGGAAGCGATCCAGGAGTCCACCACGCCCACTTCCATATCGCGCGAAGGGCCGCGGCCCGAGATGGCGAAACGATCCGGCGGAGCGCTGGGATTGTCCCAGGTCGCCGCTTCCCGGGCCGCAAGGTAATAGCGACGCGCCACGGCGCGGGTGACGGAATCGTGCACGCCATAGGGGTAGGCCAGGGTGAGGCAGCGTTGCGACGGAACCAGGCTGTCGATGATGCGCCGGGAAAGGCGCATCTGTTCATCCTGCTTGTCCGCGGTTTCCCGGGCCAGGACCAGATGCGAGAGGGTATGGCTCCCGATCTCGTGGCCGTTCGAGGCCGCGAAGCGGGCCCGATCCCATTGATCCGGTTTCATCCATTCCGGGACCACGAAAAAGGTGGCCTTGAGGCCCCGCTTGTCCAGAAGCGGCAAGGCGGTGTTGAATTGACCCGGAGAGTTGTCGTCGAAGGTGATGGACAAGGCGGTGGACCGGAAGCGGCTCCAGACGGCGACGGACACGCCATCCGATCCGCCCGATCTGCCCGAACAAAGGGCGACGAGCGCGAGCAGGATGGAAAGGGTTTGCCGGGAAATTACCCGGACCTCGCCGCAACGGGATTGCGCCCCTGCTTGCCCCGGATCGGGATCCCCCGGAAGCGTCTGCGGCCCGCGGGACCGGTGCGTATGCCTCTCACGTCCACCCAATCAATAGGCGCTTCGATATTTCCGGATGCCTTCCGTCCGCCAGGGGAGATCGACGACGGGATTTCGACTTGCTTCACGGTGCCCGTGGTCTTGGCAGGCTCCAGTCTTCCCGTCAATATGACCGGGCCCTGATCGGGGATGGCCTCGAAGAGGAGGTAGGCGCCGTCGGGACTTGAGCGCACGACGCTCCACCTTTCCCCGCCCTCCTGTCTCGCCTCGACACCGATCCAGCGCGGCGGAGCCTTGATCCGGATGGTCAGGGGTTCGCAATAAAGAGAGTCCGGAAGGGAGTCGCTGACCGTGAAGGTCAGCGAAGAATCGTTGTGCGCACCGAGTTCGGCCTTGGCGCATTCCCTTTCTTTGATGTATTCCACGACCCGGGCGAACGGAGCGACCCAGAAAACGTCCCCTTTGGCTTTAATCGCTTTCAGGTGATTGTGAAAACAGGTGGAGGTGATGGGGTCGAAGCCGTCATCTTCGATGCCGTGGAACATCTCCACAATCCAATCCTTTTTTTTCTCGCCTTCCGAAAGCCAGGTATTGAAAGAGGGGCTGTCCGTGTCGGATTGGGGGCCTCGACCGGAAACCATGAACATATCCACCGGGGTAAGGGAATTGAGGTAGGATCCGACGCCCCGGGCGGCCATGAAATGCCGATGGGCAAGGGCCAATGTTACCGTATCATAATCCCCGTAAGGATACGCCAGTGTCCGGCATTTCTGCGAAGGAATGAGGCTGTCGATGGTGCGGATGGATTCCGTCATCTGCCGCTCCTGGTTGAGCGGGGTTTCCTTGCTCAGGACAAGATGGGACTTTGTATGGCTGCCAATTTCATGCCCATGTGCGGCCGCCACCTTTGCGATGGCCCAATTCTCCGGGGTCATACGATCCGTTATGAGGTAAAAGGTCGCTTGCATGTCCTCGGAATCCAACATAGGGAGGGCATAGGTAAATTGGCCAACCGAATTGTCATCGAATGTCAGGGAAAGGGCGGTCGCATGATCTCTGCTCCAAGTGGAAATGGAGGCGTTCGCATCGTATGTGGATGTGGATTCGGGCTTGATTTCCAAAGTGTCCCCTTTGACGAGGGGCGAATAATCCGGGGGATTGGCAACGGAGTCGGGTTGGGTCTGCGATGTTGCCGGCCTTAGGCTGAACAACAATATAACGGCCAATAGGACCTGAAATCCACAAAAACCAGTTACATGTCTTAGGTTCATACACATCCGCTCAACATTTGAAAACGAGGTTGAAAAAGATTATTTACGGATTAAAAAAGATAATTTACGCTCCCGATAACAATGGAATTAATAGTTTCAGAACCCATCTGTAACCTAGTTTGATGGGGCAATGGCCGGGCAATCCAGTAACCCATTTCGTATAGCCGTTTAGCCTAAAAAGCCAAAGGGAAAAGCCATAGCCGCAATTTCAGCAGAAAAAGAGGTCTCCTCATTTTTAAGAGGCTATGGGGTATCGAAGGGTCATTGGCGTGGCCATTGTAGAATGGGCCAAATTCAACCGCCCGGCGGAAGCGAAGACTCCCGTTGAGAAACTTCCGGCAGGCCAAAACTAAGCATTGCTAACCGGTTTCGTCTTCGGAAAATGGTTGCGGAATTCCGCGCCCTTCTTATGCGCTAAGCTCCGTCAGGGATTGGATATGGGTTCGGTAGGTTTTGGCCGCATAGGGGATCAGCCCGAATTTTTTGCGCTTGACCCAATGTTCGGCCATGAAAGGGTTCTCCCTTTTAAAAAGCGGGTTGTCCTCCTTTTTATACGGGAACTTGTCCACCTGGATATCTTCTCCATCCATCATCTTTGATTTCCGATTGCTTTGGTAGAAAAGCCTGGGACCTCTCAGAAGGCGGCGAAGCTGCTGGAAATATTTTCCGATCGTCTCATAATTCATTTCCTGCATCGAGTCCGTATTGAGGGCGAGGTCGCAAATCCCATCGGGCAGTTTCGAGATTTCGTAGAAGGGCAGGAAAACGAAATCCGCATTCGTCAGTCCCGATTCCAGCCATTCATGGTAATAGAGGAACTTGGATTGCGGAGAGGCCTTCGCCAGAAAGTAGGAGGCGAACGCCAAGGTTCCGGGAAGATCGACCATGATATAGGTTATGCCGGGCAGAAATTGCGAAAAGGCGAATGCCTGAATTCCCGTCCCGGACCCTATTTCCAAGAGGGTCCGGCACTTGCTGAGGGACGGAAAGGCCTTGGCGATCGATTCGATGTGGAACTGGGCCCGGACATAATCGAAGGAAATCCTCCGGCCGTCCATCTCGTATCCGATTCCGGCGGGTAGGGAAAGTTTTATGTTGGACGCGTCGATGAAGGGTTTCTTTTTGATGGCGTTGTATTTATCGTAACTGCTATAAGTCGCTCCCGGAAAATAAAACCCGCTTTCGCCGGAAAGCTTCACGGATCCACCGCTCCCCTGGATTTTGATGTTCGCCAGATGCTCTTTCCAATACGTGGTAATCCCCAAATCGGACGGCGCATTCTTGATGGCGAGCTCATAGGCCTTTTCAATGCGACTGTGCAGGGACTTGTCTATTTCCAGTGATACGGTTGGCACTTTTACCGCCTATTAAAAATTGTTGAAACCAGGTATCCCGTACCTGGAAGTAGGTTAAGGGAAATCTAATTTATCCGCCGGTTTCCCTCATGCCGACAAACCGGATTCCCTGGCCATCCTGAAGAGGGAATTCGGCCTGCCGATCTGACCGCTTCCGGGAAAAAGGCCCGTTCCCCCGCCGAAACCCCCGCGCCCCTCCCCTGCTCTAAACCTTAGAGCACCGGAATCTCCCGGAACGGGACTTAAGGGCCTTCCCAGTGTTAACTTGGAGACATGCAGAAACCTTCAGTCGACATTTTCGCCTATGCGGACTTCCGTAAGTTTCTCCAGGACTGCGCGGCCAGCCTCAAGCGTCTCGACCCGAAATTCTCGCAACGCTTCATCCAGGATAAGGTGGGCGCCAGCTCTTCGGGATGGTTCGCCGATATAGTGAAAGGGCGCATCCATCTGACCGGCCACATGCTGCTGAGGCTGGCCCAGTTCCTGGGGCTGGAGCCGGACCAGGTGGAATACTTCGAGGCCCTGGTCGATTACCAGCAGGCCGCGTCCGCGGAGGAAAAGAGCCGCCGCCTGGAAATGCTCCTCGACCGCAAGGGAATCCGGATGGACGCCGTGGGGAAAGAGAAATTCGAGTTCTACGGCGAGTGGTACCATTCCGCGGTGCGGGAGGTGCTTTTCTTCTTCCGGTTCAAGAATGAATTCGCGTCCCTGGCCAAGAAGTTGGAGCCGGCCATCACCACGGCCCAGGCCAAGGACTCGATCCGGCTGTTGCTGGCCCTGGAACTCATCAAGCCCGACGAACAAGGCTACCTGAGGCCCGCGGCTTCCATCATCAAGAAGGACGGCGCGGTGAAAGCCGTGGGCATGAAAAGCTATTTCCGCAAGAAGATGGAGCTGGGGATGCTGGCCCTGGACCGCTTCGAGAAGGAGGATAGGGACGTTTCCTGCATGACCCTATCCCTTTCCCGGGAAGCCTTCGAAACGGCCCGGAAAGAGCTCCAGGCCCTGCGGAAAAAACTGTTGCGTCTGGCGGAGCGGGAGCAGCGTCCCGAGCATGTCTATCAAATCAACTTCCAAGTATTTCCCATCACGAAATGAATTGGATCCCTATGCCTATAATGCGCCGCTTACGGATTTGGCCCCTGTTCCTGACCCTGTTCCTGACCCTGTTCCTCCTGGCCTGCCAGAAGGATCCGCCCGTGGCGCCGACCACCGGTGGTTCGGTGGAGGAGAATGAAATCCTGGCGGGCACCATCGTCTTGGCCGACGGCACCCCGGTCGGGGACGCCCTGGTCCGCTTTTACACGGTGGACTTTTTGCCGGCCAGAACCATCGGATCCCCGAAAGCGGCCCGCACTGAAGACCTAGCCTTCACCACCCGCACGGATGCCAAAGGGCATTACCATGTGGATTCCCTGGCCAAGGGCGAGTACAACATCCTGGCCGGCAATGCCGCCGGGCAAGCCTCCTTCCGGGATTCGGTTTTCCTGATCCAGGGCATTCGCATAGAGGTATCCGATACGTTACGGGATCCGAGTTCCCTGCGCGGCGTGGTGGCCTTGCAGCCGAACCATGATCCTCGCACGGCGACGGTGCAGGTGCTGGGCACGAATGCATTCACCAATGTGGACAGCGCGGGCCGGTTCACACTGCAGGGACTGGCGGCCGGCCAATATACCTTGCGGGCATCGACCACGCTGGACCAATACACCCCGCTTTTCACCGGAGCCAAAGTAGGCGTCGGCACGGCGGACTCTCTCCAGGATACCTTGCGGCTGACCTATACTGGGATTCCCGTGGTGACCGGATTCCGGGTTGTATTTGATACTCTGGCCGGATTGGCGATGGTTTCCTGGAACAAAGTGCATTACCGGGACTTCAAATCCTTTGTTGTCCTCAGGGGAAAAAGGGATCCTTTGGTTCCCCTGGACACGGTGATTGGTGTGACGGCGGATACCTTCTGGGTGGATACGGTTTTCCGCCCCGGATCCAATGACTACGGATTGGCCTCGGGCAAGTTTCCCGATCCGACCGGAGTGGAATATCTGGTCAAGGTGCGCAACCAATCGCGGAACGACGGCGAATCCTACGGTTCAGCCGCGTTCAACGTGGTGCCGCCGTCCTGGGCGCAAACCTATACCGAATTGAAATTGGTCGGCGCTATTGGCGGAAAAGCCAGCCTGAATGACACGATCAAAGTGGTTGCGAGCTTCCGGAACAAAACCCGGACCTTCCGGAAAATCCTGTGGAGGATTTCCGGACAGGATGATCCCGTACGGGATCTGGAATTGGAAAAGGGATCTCACATCGGGACGGACACTCTGATGGTGACCAGCAGCCAAGCAGGTTTGCGCAAAGTCTATTGCCAGGTGGTGGATGATGCCGAAAAGATGTGGACCACGATAGGGGACATCGATTTCATCCGGGTTGCCCCGACAGCCATCCCAGGGCCTGACACCAGCGTCTATCGAGGGGCCAAGGTAAAGCTTCACGGTAAAGGGACGACCCAGTTCGGAACCATCGTCAAATGGGAATGGGATGTGGGTCTGAAGGGGATTTTCCAGCCCAGCCCGGATGGCTCCTTCGAATTCACCGCACCAGACGAATTGGGGATTGTTCCATGTGCTTTGCGCGTCACCAATGACGATGGCGAGACGAATACCGGCATCGTGTCGGTCAATGTGAACCGGGTCTGGGACAAGGTCGCTTCGGTCCTACCTTTCATGGGCAATGATGGAAAAATGGTTTATTGGAAGAACCGGGTATGGATGATTGGCGGTTTGGCGGGAGGGCCGGGCAAGGGTTCGTTTTTCTCCTCGGAAGATGGAGAGAATTGGAAGGAGGAACCGGAGGTCCCGGGGATAACGGACAGACAACATTTGGCTGCCATCGTTTTTCAGGACCAGTTGTTCGTTATGGGAGGTCAAAGCAGGGTTACCGGGGAAAGCTTTTCCGACATTTGGACCACGCAGGACGGAGTATCTTGGTCCAAAGTGGAAATCTCCCTGAACCACTCCGATTACGGGTTTGGGTTGATCGGGGGTTCGGTTCCGCCAAAAGTCGTGGAATTCAAGCAAAGAATGTGGCTATTTCCAAGTCGAATCTACTACAACGGCAATATCAATTACATATGGTCTTCGTCTGACGGGCGCAATTGGGTCGTGGAGGAGCTCAGAGGGCCCATGGATGACAATGATAACCGGAAATATGCTGTAGAGGTTTTCGATAACCATCTTGTCGCGGTCGGTGGTAGCAACGCTTTCTGGTCCAGCACCGACGGATTACACTGGAGCTACCAGTTCGAGTATGCGAAGGTGTCGAAGTACAATCCCTCACTAAAAGTATTCGATGGAAAACTTTGGGTCATTGGTGGTCAGGGGGGCGAATACACCACGGCCTACACGGAGACGTCGCTATCCAATTGGCAGGACGGTCCCTCCTTTCCGGAGCCCGTCGGGGCCGGCAACGTTTCCTTTCTCCTCCAGAACACCATCTGGGTCGTCTATGATGGCAAGCTCTGGAAGCTGCGGTGAATCCAGGCGCGGTCCCCGATTTCCTTGCTATCATTCCCAGACGGAACCATGGGATCCAAGCAAGTCATCGTCCTCCACGAATGGAACGGCCCCGCCTATTTCCAGGCCATCGATCTTGAGGTAAGGGCCAGGACCGGGGCCCCTCCTTTATACCGCGAGGTCTGGTGCATCAGGCAACTGGCCATCGGCCTGGTGCGCCGCCAGCCTGCCCTGGTGTTCCGGGCTCTGCGCAACATGGTCTTCTTCCTCCAGAGTTTTTTCCTCCGGGATTGCGTCATCGTCCTGGGCATCGCGCCTTTCGATCCCGCCCTGCTTTTCTGGAGCCGGATCCGCCGGAGCAACAGCGTGGTCTACCATACTTCCTGGTCCAAATGGGAGGGAAGCGAAGTGCCCAAGCGCAGCCTCCTCTTGGGCGGATGGGCCCGCCGGCGCTGGAAGCGGTTCCTGGAGGATCCCCGCGTGCGCGTCGTCTCCATCCTTTCCGATTCCCGCGTCGATATGCGGAAGCATTACTCCAAGCCGGAGTCGGCGTTCACCACCATCCCGCACGCCGTGGACATGGAGGTGTTCCGCCCCGGCGCGCCGCGGCCGGCTGTGGATAACCCGGAAGAGCCCTTGCGCGTGCTGTACCTGGGCCGGCTCAATCCGGTCAAGGGCATCGACGTGGTGGCCGATCTCATCGCCAAGGCGGATCCGCGGCGGTTCCGGTTCGGCGTGGCCGGGGACGGGCCGGAATGGTTCCGCCTGGAACCTCTCAAGGGGCGCTTCGAGTATTTCGGCATGGTGGCGGCCAAGCGGGAGGTGGCCCGCATCCTCGCCGATCATGACGTCCTCATTCTGCCTTCCTACTCGGAGTTGTTCGGGCTCGCGCTCATCGAAGCCATGGCCTGCGGAGTGGTGTGCATCGCCTCGGACGGCCTTTCCCCGAAGAGCCTGGTCCTAAACGGCGAGAACGGGTTCATCGTCAAGCGGTCCACGGAGGCTTTCCTGGAAACCCTGGAGCGGCTGCATGCGGATCGGTCCCTGCTCCGCCGGATGCGGGAACAGGGGTTCGCGAGGGTCAAGGAGTTCGGGATGGAATCCATCCGCTCCAAGTGGAGAGGCGTGCTGTGGGGGCCGGAGGACGGGAAACCGCCCGCCGGTAGCGGGCCGGTTACGCCCTGAGCTTGCCCGGCAGGAAACGCGCGTAGACTCCGTCCATCCGATCCATGATGGACCGCCAGGAAAACTTCTCCAGGAAATCGGCGTGATCGCCTTTGAAGCCCCGTTCCGCGGCCCGCGCCATGCAGGCGGCCAGAGCGGCGGCATCGGTGCAATCGGCCTTGTCCACGAAGGGTTCCAGGCCGGCATCCAACCCATATCCCGAATGGATGATGGACGGCTTTCCGCTGGCCAGCGATTCGAGCAGAACCTTGGGCATCCCTTCGTACAGCGAGGGAAGCACGAAGAGATCGCATGCATAATAGTACGGCGGAAGCTCCGGGTAGGCGACGTAGCCGGCGAAGGCCACCCTTTCCCCGATGCCCAGGCCGCGCGCCCGCTCTTTGAGATCGCGGATGTATTCGGCGGGTCCGTCTCCGGCCAGGATGAGCTTGAACCCGTCCGGCAACCGGGCCAAGGCCTCCAGAAGCGCCCCGATGTTCTTGCGCTGGTTCAACACGCCGGCATAGAGGACCACGGTATCCCCGGGCGCCGGGCCCAGGCCCAGGCGCGCAAGCAGGGCGGGGTCCTTGGGAGCCGGACGGAAAAGCGACGTATTGACGCCGTTCTTGATCACGGTGATGCGATCGGGGGGCACTCCTATCAGGCTGACCGCTTCCTCCTTGACCGATTCATTGGTCACGAAGATATGATCGGCGGCGCGCGCGCCCCAAGCATCGCAGATTTTCCCCACCCGGTTCGAGAACCTCTCGATGGCGGTGTAGCGATGTCCCCTGGCCAGCATGGCTTTCTCCCGGCCCGCGAAGGTGACGTGCATATGGTAGAAGTAAGGGCATTTCCCGCCGAAGGCCAGGCGCCAAAGATTGAACCATTGGGTCACATGGGCATGGCCGTGGATGACGTCCACCGGATGGCGGCTCTGGTACCACAGGAAGCGGATGAGCAGGGCGGGCGCGGACGTGAACAGCAGGATGCCCTTGACGGCCCGGGGGACGACGAGGACGCGCGCTCCCGGCACAGGTTCGCGGCGTCCGCTGGGATGGGCGCCGCAGAATACGGTGAGGGAGTGGCCCATTTCCACCTGGGTCCGGGTCATTTCGAAAGGACCGGGCGCCAGGCCCATCCAGGGCGGAGGCCAATCGTAGATGAAGCGGGCGATCTTCAAGCCGGCCGCTCCTTGACGACGCGCGCCGGGGATCCCACGGCGATGGAGTAGGCCGGGATGACTCCGCGCACCACGGAGTTGGCCCCGATGACGGCTCCGTCCCCGATCCGGGATCCCGCCAGTACCACGCTGTGGGCCCCGATCCAGACATTGCTGCCGATTTCGATGTCTTCCTGGACATAGCCCTGCGCGAGGATGGGGACGTCCCGGCGGGCGAAGGAATGGTTGGTGGAATTGATATGCACGTACGGGCCGAGAATGGTGTCCGCGCCGATTTTGATCCGGCTGGCGGGGCCGGCCCATATCGAGCACATGAAGTTGACGAAGACGCGGTTCCCCAGGGTGATGCGGGCCCCGTTGCGGAAGCTGGCGCTGGAGTCGATGGTGGCATCCCCTTCGAAGGTGATGAGGCGGCGGGCCAGGAGCTGGTTGTGGATGGCCGAATCGAACAAGCGGACGAAGTGGACCCACGTGGAGGGCAGCAGAATGAACTTGAGGATGCGGAGGGTTCTTTGCATTTGGTTCTCCCTTACCGGCTTCCGGGAAGTGGGTGGGTCCCCGGGAAGCCGCTCAGCAATTGGCCTCCAGGTAATCGTCCAGACGCCGGACGAAGGCGGTCCAGGAAAACAGTTTCGCCCTCTCCGCGCCCGCTCTGCCCATGGCGTCGGCCAGGGCGGGGTCCGCGGCAAGCTCGGCCATCTTGGCGGCGAAGGCGGCGGGCGACGGTTCCAGCAGATAGCCGGTTTTCCCGTCCAGGACGGTTTCCTTGGGTCCGCCCGAATTCACGGCCAGCACCGGTTTGGCGAAAGCCATGGCTTCGATGGGCACGATGCCCCAATCCTCGTTCAAGGGGGAATAGATGAGGGCGTAGCAGCCGTCGTACAATTCGTCCAGTTCCTTGCGCGTGGGATCGAGAGTGAAGACGATGGCGGGATCGTCTCCCGCAATCTCCTTGAGCCGGGAGAAATAATCCCCGCTGGCCTTGTCCACGCCCCCCGCCATGACGAGCTTCCATTCCGCGGAGTCGGGCCGCAACGCGCGGAATTCCTGGAAGGCCCTGATGGCCATTTCGATGTTCTTGGTCCACTTGATGCGTCCCGCGTACAGGAAGTATTTCCCCTGGCGGTGACTGGGAGCGATGTTCTCCACGTCCACGCCCGGGTTCAGGACTTCGATGCGTCCCGCATCGACCAGCCCGCCGGCCAGGATGCGTCCCTTGACCTCGGTGGAGTTGGCGAATACGCGCCGGTAGTTCCGCCAGACCAGACGGTTGAGAATGCGGTAGAAGAAGGAGTACAGGTTCAGGAAGAAGCGGCGTTCGGGATGCTTGGCCATGTACTCCCGCCGATAGACGGGATCGTAGATCGGCCTTACGGGCGTGTGGCAGAAACAGATCGCCGGTTTCGACCGGTTCCGCAGGGTGATGAAATCCCCCAGCCCTTCGGACTGCACCAGCAGGGCGTCGTATCCGCGCAGATCGATTTTCTGGGTTGCTATGGTCCACAATCCCTTGAGGACAGAGGCGAAAGAACGGTTCACGGGCAGATCCCTGAGAACCACGACGTTTTTCATGTCGCGGAACTCAGGGAACGTTTGCTCGTAATCGATATAGTTGGTGAAGATTGTGTATTTGTGCCTGCTTCGGCGCACGGTCTCCAGGATAACCTTTTCCACTCCGGACTTCAGGTAGCACCAGGGATAATATAGAGCCACTTTTTTCATAGTGACCGGTACACTTTTCGGATGATCTCGGCCGTATGGGCCCACGAGAATTTGGAACCGTTGCGGAAGCCCTTTTGGATCAGATCGTTCCGGAGGGCGGAGTCGCCCAGAATTTGCCGAAGACAATCGCCGAGTCCATCGGCATCCATGGGGGCGAAGGTGAGGGCAGCGTCGCCATAGACTTCCGGCATGGCGGAAGCGTCCGCGCTGATGACGGGACAGCCGCATGCCATGGCTTCCAGAATGGGTAGGCCGAACCCTTCGAAAATTGAGGGAAATACCAAGGCATGGGCGGAATTGTAGAACGCCGTAAGGTCTTTCGCATCCACGTCTTCGTAATGGTGTACCCGGTTTTCAATTCCGCTCTCGCGGATAAAGCGGAATAGATCCTCGTAGATCCATCCTTTGCGACCCACTAGCGCCAAGTGGACGTTGCTTTCACCTTCCTGGATCAAAGCCCTGAAAGCTTTGAGCAGGGTCATCACGTTCTTGCGAGGCTGGAGGGTGCCGACGAAGAGTAGGAAGGGGAAATCGAGCTTGCGCTTCTCACGGAAGGTTTTCTTTTCGGCTTCGGATAGAATGCGGAAGCGGGCCATGTCCACCGCCAAGGGGGTTACCGTGACCTTGGCGTCCGGAATGCCGTATTTTTCCATGATGTCCCGTTTGGAGAATTCCGAAATGGTGAATACGTGGTCGGCACGCCGGGAACAGAAGGCGGTCATCCAGGTCATCCGCTGGCGCTCGGCAAACGTGAAGGAGTCTTTGAGGTGCAGGAAGGCCAGGTCGTGAATATGGATGACCTTGCGGCACTTTCCCACCGGGAGGAAGTTGAAAGGCACATGGACAAGGTCCAGGTCAAGCTTCCGGGCCAAGGCCGGGATTTCCAGCGCGCGTTGCAGGTACACGGATTTCCGCCGCAAAGGCGCCAGGGTCACCCTATCCTCGGGGAAGATCCCTTCGGCCTTGGAGTCAAGGCTGAACGCATAAAGTTCTTCCCGCGCATCCGGTTTTTCCGCCATGGCTTTGATGATGTTCTCGAAAACGTACTCGTTGCCGCCATGGCGCAGCCCTACGAAATGGGCGTCGATGCCGATCTTCATTTCCAAGCAATCCGATAAAGGCGCGACTCAGGGACCAGATTCAAGGCGAAGAGCACTATGAGCCATAACATCATGCCGGTATTGGAATTGATGAGGACCTGGGTGGAGAGACAATTGATGAAAACGGAGAGAAGCCCCAACCAAAGCATGCGCGCCAGCAAAGCGTCGTTCGGCTCTTTGACGCGGGCCGCTTCCTTCAGTTTCCGGAAAAGCCGGACGAAAATGGCCAGGCCGAGCAAAAAGGTGAAGACCCCCTTGGTCATCATATCGTACATGAACTGATTATGCGGATTGAATCCCCCGTCCTTGGACTTGTTCACGAGCTCGGCGTTGCCCACCAGTATATTCAGCGGGTTGGAGAAGACGCTCACAAACGCCATTTTGATCTGGAATAGCTTGGCCGCCATGGGATAGGCATCCGTGGAGCGCATGGTGTAGCGCTGCAGGAAATAATTGTCGGGAAATACCGCGACCAGGCCGGTAATCGCGGCTGCGGCGATGGCAAGGAAGATATACTTGCGCGCCCCTCGCGCCGCGAAGAAAAGGCAGGCCGCAAGAGTGATCATCCCCGTTCGACTCAGGGAAATAAGCAAACCTGATACGAGGAAAGCCATAAGCAACGCGAAGCCGGTTTGCGTCCGCACGGTCGTGGATGTGCGCTTCATGTAATAAGCCAGGAAGATCATGGGAATGATGAATACCACGTAGGCCTGCGCCTCGTATCCAAAATTGGCGCCAGGCCTGGAGAGCTTATAGATTTGCTCCCAAAGGGTCCAACCCCGGTCCATTACGCCCGGAGGCAGAAGGCCGATACGCCCCAAGGTATGCGCGAACTCAAGGTATCCATGCGAATCGGTATTGAAGATGATCCGCTCAAACCAAAGAAACAAGGTGGGGAAGGAAGCGTTTATGCTCAGCCAGCCGACTAGACGGCGCAACTCCTGACCGGAAAACCGTTCGTGGAAAGCGGCGGACAAAAAAAAACCGCGATCAGAACGCGCACGGCTTCCTTGACCGCGCCGAAATGGCCCAGCATGGCCGCGAGGAGTGGAGCTAACCCATACAGCAATGGAACGGCGAGGGAAGACGGAAACGAAAAGGCGATCGACGGGACGATCCGGGAAAGCGCATACGCGCCGCCGAATACGAAAAGGTAGACCTCGGTATGGGTCAGGGAAAGCCCGCCGATGTCGAAATAGTACTGGAAGGGAAACGTGATGACTATCCATTGGATGCAGACTTTCCATTTCGCCTCGATGGCCGCCGCGAAAAAAGGAACGGACATGAAGAGCACGATCAGGAAAGGCGGAGGCTGGAGCATCACGCTGACGAGGAAAGAAAGGACACCCAGGACGGTTGAGAGGATCCAGACGTTCCGCTCCATGCTCAGCAGGGAATTACGCAGCCAGTTTCGCATAGACTCCATAAATCGCTCCGAAGCAATGATCGGGCGTGAACCGTTCCAGATACGTCTTTCTTGCGTTCTCCCCCAGCCGCCGCCGCAGCGACGGATCGCGGTGCAGCCTGCGCAAGGCTTCCGCCAAAGCTTCCGGATCCTCGGCGGGCACCAGCAATCCGTTTTCGCCATCGCGGATGGCCTCCGGGATGCCGTTGACCGCCGCGGCCACGATGGGCTTCCCCAATGCCATGGCTTCCAAAAGCGCGATGGGCAATCCTTCGTAACGGGAGGGCATCACGTAGATGTCCGCCGCCGTAAGCAGGCCGATCACGTTTTTGTGGAACCCCAGGAGATGCACCCATCCCAGCAATCCGCGGTCGAGGATGAGTTTGCCCAGGCTGTCCTTGAGCATGCCTTCCCCGACGATTAGGGCGGCCGGCCTTTCTTCTGCGCGTATCAGGGCGATGGCCTCGATCAAAAGATCATGGCCCTTTTCCCGTTGCAGCTTGCCGACCGCGACGCAAACCAGTCCCGATCCCCCGGAGGGAACCAGGCCCACGGTGGAAACGGCGGCCGCGGGCCCGGGATCGGAAATGCCGTTGGCCACGGTGATCACCCGTTCGGGAGCCAATCCCGGATCGGACCGCAGGACGCCCCGCCGCAGGTCCTCCGAAACGGCGATGATGCGCGCGGTGCGGCGGTTGAGAAACCGCTCGAGGGAGGCATAGATGCCCCGGGTCCAGGCCGGTTGCCGGGAAACGTGGTCTTTGATGAGAAGATGCATGGACCAGACCACGCGGCCGTATCCGGACAGGATCGCGGCCAACCGCACCAGCCAACCCGCGCGGGCGCCATGGACATGCACGAGGTCGAATTTGTAACGGCGCATGAACCCCATCAGCCGGAGCACGCTTACCAGATCCAGTTTCGAGGAGTATTTCGTGGCCAGGAGGGTTTTGCCGGGCAGCGCGCCGATTTCCGCCGACCATGGCGATGAGGCGGGCACGGCCAGGAAAAGCTCCACGTCCTCCCTGCGGGAGAGATAGGTCGCCAGATCGATGACGTGCTTTTCCTCGCCGCCCCTGGAGGATAGCCAATTGGCGACGAGCACCTTCATGCCTGGGATTTCAACCGCGCCAGGATCACCAGCGCGCCGTAGCTGACCAGAAGCGAGCCGAGCACGGCGATCCCCATGATCTTCACCCGGTACGGTTTCTCCTTGTGGAATGCGGGTTCCGCATAATCCAGCACCTGGATCAGGTTTTTTTCCTTTTCCTTCTCAATCTGGCTCTTTTCGTATTCCTTGACCAGCAGCAGATAGATTTCCTCCTGGATGCGCTGATCGCGCTTCAGCTCTTCCAATTGGCTGTACAAGTGCGGCGTTTTCTGGAAGTCGAGGTACTGGTTCGAGGAAATGAATTCGGCGACCCGGTTCGAGCTGGTGCGGTAGATCTTTTCCTTTTCATCGATTTTGTTTTTCATGAATTCCAGGCTGGATACCAGCTTCGCGCGTTCCTTGTCCTTGAAGAACTTTTCCAGATCGGATATGAGGGCGTTCAGAAAGCTGGCGGAAAAGTTGGCATCCTCGGTTTCCAGATTGATGATCATCATGCCGTTCGGCAGTTTCGTCAAATCCACGGATTTGTCCAGCACCTTGGCCAGTTGGGCCACCTGGCGCCTTTCTTCCAGGTTGGTCAATCCGAAAAAACCGGCGGGGGTGGTGGTGGAGTCCCCGGCCTTGACCTGGCGCCCCAGGAGGTTCCTCACGAAAAGCCGGCTTTTGATCACGTCCCGGTACATGTCCGAAAATTGGCTGCTGCCGGAAACCGGCAGGCCGATGCTGGAGGAAAGCATGCCCAAGGCGCCGAGCGGCTCCTGGGAGTGCTCTTCAGGCATCAGGGTGACCGAGGAGATGTAGGTCTTGGGAGCGTAATGGCAGTATGCGAAAGCCAGCGCCGAGCAGACGATCACGGAAAGGGCGATCACCTTCAGGTTGCGGAAAAAAACCGAAACGAAGAAATGCAAGCTGATTTCTTTTATTTCCACGGTCACCGCATCGGAAGGGGTTTGGTTCACCGGATGGCGCCGGGGAACGTAGGATTCATCGGAAAGAATTTATTAATTGGAATTTCTACGGTCAATTTGCCCGGCTTGGGCCCGCGCCAAGATGCTGTCCACCCGCGAGATCCAGGAATGCTCGCTTTCCACTTTTTCCCGGGCGGCCAGGGCCAGGCGGCCTCCCAGGGCCGGTTCCCGCCGCAAGGCCGCAATCGCTGCGAGGAAGGACTCCCTGTCGTTGGGCCGGGCCAGAAGGCCGGTTTTTCCGGGTTCGATGACCTCCCGGAAAGGCGGGAAATCGGAAGCTATGATGGGCCGATCGGCGGCCATGTATTCGAACAGCTTGAGCGGCGACATGTAGTAATTGGTCGTGTTGGGAAGCAGGAAACAGTCGCAGGCCGCAAGATATCCGGGGACGCGGGCGTGGTCCACCCGGCCCGTCAAAAGCACGTTGGCAAGCCCCTTTTCCAGGACGGCGGCTTTCATGGGGGCCAAATCCGGGACCTGCCCGCCCACCAGCAGGAAGAGCACATCCGGAAGGGCGGCGGCCAATTCGAGGATGAAATAGGCGCCCTTGTCGGCATAGAGCTGGCCGCAGTATCCGGCGATGAAACGGTCCGGCGGCAATTGCAGATCGATCCGGGCGATCGCCTTTTTTCGGGAGGCGTCGAAGAGGGACAGATCCACTCCGTCATGGAGAATGAGGATCTTGTCCGGATCGCATTTTTCCAGCCCCAGGGTTTTCACCATCGACGAGGAAATGGGAACGTGGGCGCGCAGATTGCGGCTGCCGCTGATCCAGCGCAGCAGGTGCCGGTGCCATGGCTCCCGCAGATTCAGATGGTGCTCCAGGAAAAAAGGCCGGCCCATGAACGTGAGGAACCAAGCGATGAAAACCTCCCGGGTGAAGAGGAACCGGATGGGCTCCCCGACGCGGATGGCGCTCAAAGTGAGGTGGATGAGATTGAAAAAACGGGGCTTGAACGGAAAGCGCTTGCGCCGCACCGGAACCAGATTCAGGTTTCCGTGGAGGCGGAAATTTTTCGACAAGGCGCCCGCATTGGATCCGTCATCGTCGAAAAAGAAGAGAAAGGTCTTTTCGCGTTCCGCGAATGCATTGCACATGGCTATGGTCTGGATGCCGTTGGCCTTCATGGCCGCGAATTCCGAAAGGGAAACGTAACAGATGGCCATGTCGGGTCCGACCTCAGCCGGGAATGCCCAAGAAGGTTTCCGCATACCGGCGGGATGGTTTTTCCCAATCCATCGAGCGCGCGAATGCGACGGCGCTCCGGGCCAATTCATCCCAGGGATAGGCCGGGTCCAAGAGCTTCTCCATGGCCGCGGCCAATCCGGATATGTCGCCCTGTCCGACCAGAAATCCGCTCTTTCCATCGAGGATGGCGTCCTCGTTCCCGCAATCGGAAGAACCGATGGCCGGCAATCCCAGTGCGTTCGCTTCCAGGTGCACAAGGCCGAACCCTTCGAACTGATCGTCGACGTTCAGGGAAGGCAGGACGAAACCGCGTACGCGGCTGTATAATGCGTCCAACTCCGCCTGGCTGACGCGGCCCTTCCAGATCACGTTCTCCTTGAGCCCGGATTGTTCGATCACTTTTTTGA
Source organism: Fibrobacterota bacterium (assembly GCA_028287505.1). Lineage (GTDB taxonomy): Bacteria > Fibrobacterota > Fibrobacteria > UBA11236 > UBA11236 > Chersky-265. The sequence continues at coordinate 43,345 of JAQBPN010000019.1, forward strand.
TCTTTTCCACGTAGGCGCTGGGCGAATCCAGGCCGACGATATAGAACCTGGCCAGGGGATGATTCTTGACGACCTTCCCAAAGGCCTGCACCGCTTCCAGCACGCCTTTGCGCGGTTTTATCTCGCCTACGGTCATGAACGCGCTTTCCCTTGCCGCCGCAGGAGGATGGGTCCGATGCCCATCCATTTCAACTCCGAGCGGAACCGCCAGGATCTTATCCGCGGTGCCGTGCAAGGCTCCGGCCAGCCTGGCGCCGGTGTACCTGCTGATGGCCAGGATGCGCCGGCATTTCAGGAAAGACCGGCGATACCACCAGCCCCACCAAGGGGTTTTCAGGGTCTGGATGCTATAGGTGCCGACCGCGGAAGCGAAAAGCTTTTTGTCTCTCCCGGCCAGCAGGGACGCGAGGGGCAGGAAGGGTTCCACGAAACAATGCAGGGCCTGGCACTCGCGGATTTTGCCGCGGATGGACAGGTAATCGAGGAGCACGAAGGCGGCCTTGCCGGCGCCATCGCGATAAGAGCGCAGGATTGGATAATGCGGTATCCCCGCCAAAGCCGGGTTTCCCCCGCTGCCGCGGATGGAAAAGACGATGGGTTCAATCCCTTGCCCTGCCATCCGTTTCAGGATCTGGACGGTATACCTGCCCCAACCGCTGCTTTCAGAAAGATCGTAGGCGAAGAAGGCGACCTTCATTGCCTTTTAAAATAGACGGTCGTGCCCGCCGGCATCGGAGCCAAGGGACCCATTGTCTTTTTAACCAGGCTTTTGAAACTGTGGGTTTGCACCGGAGGGCGCACGGGCTTGAGCCCGGCCGTTTCCCCCAGCTTTACCAGGGAAGCATGGGTGAAGCAGTTGATGTGTTCCAGCGGATGGATGGCGTCCTTGGCGGCTTTCCAGCCCGGCTGCCGGAGCTTCGCCTCGATGGCGCTGCCGTCAGGAACCGATATGCGGACGAATCCCCCGGGCTTGAGCAAAGCCACTATCGAGTCGATGGTGTCCCGGGGGGTATCCAAGTGCTCGAAAACCTGTTCGGTATTGATAAAGTCGTATTTGCGATCGGAGAGCGCGGCGATGTCCTCGCGGACGTCGATGCCGTTGCCCCGGGCGAAGGCGATGCGATCCTTCGAGATCTCGAGCCCGCGCACGTTGAACCCGTGGGCCTTGGCCATCAGGCACCAGAATCCCCATCCCATTCCGAAATCCAGGACCTCGGTTTCAACGGGTTTCCGCCCCACCAGGAGGGAAATGGTCTGGACCTGGAGCGCGTAGTCGCGGAAGACCGAGAAGTCCGAGCTTTTCTTTTTGGCCAGGCTTTCCTCGGGCACGATCCAATCGCCGTAAAGCTTGCCCATGCCTTCCGGACCCAGGATGTTCGCCTGCCATATGAAGCCGCAACCCCGGCATTTGGAAACCTGGAACTTGGCGTCCTCGAAAAGTTCCTTGCCCAGCCGGCCGCGGTAGTACGCTTCCAGGAAATCCCAGACGGGAGGGGAAAGGAATCCGGTGGAAAGCAGGGTTTCGGGATCCTTGGCGCCGCACACCTTGCAATCCGGGAAATTCTGAAGCCTGGTCATTAATCGGTCAAGTTGCGGTCTGGATGCATCGGGGTTGAAATTTATAAATGTGGCAGGGGTTTTCCACTGCTCATTTGGCCTCTATTTTGACCACGAACCCCATGCCGAAAAGGCTGCCCCATATCCGGTTGAGAATGGGAAAGCCTTCGTAAACGCGGACTACGCTGCGATCCAGATACCCCAGCTCGCGTAACCACCAATCCAGGTCCTTGCGGGTCCAGAAGCGCACGTGCTCGCCCGGATGGCTTCTCCATTGCATGGCGGTACGTCCCAATAGGAGGCGCACCCGGTAGGCGAAATAACCGGTATTGGGAATGCTGAAGAAAATGGAACGTTTGGCCTTGCCTTCGATGCGTTTCAAGAAGGCCTCGGGGTTGGGCATGTGCTCCAGGACTTCGAAAAGGAACACATGATCGACTACGGGCAGGGAAGCTATCGCATCGGCATGGTTCATGTCGAACCGGATGGTGCGGACGCCTTTGCTTTCCAGGAACTGCAAGGCCCGATCGGAAATGTCGGCCGCGCAGGCGTTCAGCTTTTTCTTTTCGATGAGGTAGAGCAGGACCGCGCCGTCGCCGCAACCCACGTCCAGCACCGATGCGCCTTCCGCGAGATCGGCCGCGACCAGGTCCGCCCTGCGCCTTTGGAAGAGGGAGGTCTGACCCATGCGGTCCTTCCGCTTCGAGTCCCAATAGGCGTCGTAATCGACTTCATCGAGATTCAGCTTGGGATAGCGGAAAATCAGCTTCAAGGCATGTCTTGCCTGAAATCCGAATTCGTTCACCAATCCAAGCATAGGGTCATCCGAGAAGGGTAAACCCCGAAAGTTAAAAAAAACCCCCCCGGTCATCCAGTTGGGGTACACTTATTCCCTGAACCGCGGAGGGGGGCGGATGTCCAACCGCACCGGCCCGTTTTACTAGATTAGGCCTTTTCATGCAAAGTCTCCCCATCAGCCAAAGCTTGTACCAGAGGGCCCGGTCCCTGGTCGCTCCCGTCTTCAAAGTCACGGCCCTGGAATTGGTGATCCAGGGGCTTGGTTTCGTCATCATGGCGATAAAGTTCCGGTATTTCGGCGCGACTTTCATGGGTCTCATCGGCTACTTCGGCGCCTTGGGGGAATTGCCCTCGGCCTTCTATTCGAATTTCAACCGCGGTCTGCAACGGTTCCTGCCGACGGCGGCGCCCATGCGCCGGGTGGAAATATTCATCGCCACCTTTTTCTTCCAGGTGGTTTTCCTCGCGTTGTTCTTCGCCGTGCTCACTGCAATCGCTCTGACGATCCCCAAATGGGCTTTCTGGAGGAGCCACATGGTCCTTGAAGGCGGAAACGTCGGGTTCGTGGTCAATTTCACCGGGGCCATCATCATCCTGATTTTGGTTCAAGGCGTGCTGAGTTCGCTCATGTCGGCCATGCATCTCTATCTGGAAGTGCAGATCTTGAAATTGGCCCAATGCGCCGTCCAGTTGGCCGCATTCTTGGCGCTGGCCTGGATGTCCGCGGGCAAGTTGAAGGGGTTATGGATTTATTACTGGATGATGACCGGCATCATCGTCGTGTCCAGCCTGTACATGGCCAGCCGGGCGGCGCGCTGGCTCAAGTTCAAGGAATACTTCGCGGAACTGAAGCCGGGCGGCTTGAGGCTCGCCATCGTGTCCGTCTACCGGGAGCAGTTCCTTCCCTACACCCTGCCCAAGCAGGTCACGTCCATTCTCGCCTATGTGAAGGAGAACATCGCGGTCATCTTCCTGGGCCACATGGGCTTGCTGGCGGACGCCGCGGTTTTCAATCTCGCCAACAAGATGTACGGATTGCCCAGACGGTTCCTTCCGGGAATCGTATCCATGATGCTGCCCAAACTGGTGGTGCTGGCGGAAACCAACAAAGCCAGATTCCGAAGCAAATACAACGACTTTTCCTGGGCGCAGTTCGGACTCCACATCATAGCCGCCACGGCGCTGTTCGCGGGCATCCCAATCATCCGGAAGCTTTTCCACGTGGAGAACGCTCCGGAACTCACGGTCGTGTTCTACCTGTTCTCGGCGAATCTCGTCATCAACGCCGTGGGCAACGCCAATTTCAACATCATCGAGCTCAGCAAGGATATGCGCTGGTACATGCTTTCGGTGGCGGTCCGCATCGTCGTGCTGGTCTCGATCAACATCTTCCTCATCCCCAGGATGGGTAACATAGGCGCTACCGTGGCCCTGGTGATATCCACCGTGGTGGTGACCGCCATGCAATCCTGGGACACGCGCAAAACCGAACTTTGGGACTGGCGCCACAATATCTGGCATTTCCTGATCTGGATCGGCGTGGCGGCCGTTTGGGCCCTGCTGTTCCTGTTCTTCCCGGGAACCTACCCCCTGCATTTCTGAGGGGCAGCCGCTAGCAAGATGGCCGGAGACCGTTTCGAAATCGCCTCGCTCGATGGCGCCCTGAAGGTTACCCGTAACGGCGCCGTGGAGTTCGATTCCCCCTGGGCCGGAGCGCGCCTGGGCAAGGCCATGGAATGGATGGAGATTCTCAACGCGGGAACCCTCCGGGGCAAGCCCTTGCATGAGGCGTTCCGACACGGCCCGTATTCGCTTTGGCAATGCTGGTTGCATGAACTCTACTTCCCCTATTTCACCTCCTACGCGCAATTCCAGGGGCTGTTCGATTGGCTCGAGTCCGCCGGGTGGCCCCGGCTGGAAATCGTTTCGCCGCTTCCCGGCGATTTGCGGAAGGCCCTGACGGGGGCCTACCTGGCCGGTGAAGGAGGCGCTCCGGGAACGCTCATGGCCGCGGCGGAAGCCGTGGCGCGCATCGGCCTCCCCCTGGCCTGGCGCCGGTCCACCCTGAAAAGGAAGAACCGCGTCCTGATTTACACGCCCGATATCGTCTCCGATGCCGTGCATGGCTGCGATTTCAGGTTTTCCAAGGTCTATGCCTGGCTGGCCTCGCGGCAGGTTTCCGGAGCGGAGATTTTCCACCTGGTCGATCAGCGGCTTGCCTTGCGCAACGCGCGCGCGCGCGGCCGCATCCCCATGTACCTGGAGCTTTGGGATACGCACCCCCGCATGGAAAAGGGAATGGAACTGCAGGCGGACGGATTGCCGCGATCCCTGCAATCCCTGGTCCGGCGCATTCTACCGCGCTTCGCCGCCAACTGCAATGCGAGCGCGCGGCGGATCGACGGATTGAAAACGATGCTGCGCGGGTCGGGGCTGCGCCTGCTGCTGGGCATGGACGATTTCCGATCCAACAACGAATTGCTCATCGCGTGCCGGGAAGAAGGCATCCGCACGGTGCTGGTGCAGCACGGCCTGATCACCCGTTTCAATCCGGGCTGGGTCGCCTGCGGCCTGCCCGAGGAGACCCTGATCGCGCCGGACCGTTATCTGGTAAGGGCCCCGTTGTGGAAGTCCGTCCTGGAGCGGTATGCGCCGCGCCTGGCGAAGGTGGCCGTGGTGGCGGGAGGACTGGACGGCGTGGTCCAAGCGGAGGAGGGTCCCAAGGGCCTTTCCGCGCCGCGGGATCCCCGGGAGGGCATCGACGTTCTTTTGGTGGCCGAAACGCTCTGGGATCCCCGGGAGGCGGCGCCTTTCATCCAAAAGCTGGCGACGGACCCGCGCTTGAGGATCCATTTCAAAATCCGCCCCGATATGGATGAGCGGAAGCAGATCCGGCCCTATTTCGGCGATGGCCGGCCCCACCGGGTGGTCCTGGATTTGGCCGGGGCGAGGGGGGAAATCGACATCGTGCTGGGGAGTCATTCTTCCCTCATTTACAAGCTTCTGGAATGGCAAAAGCCGATCTTCCGGCTTGAGACTCCGTTCGAGTACGGGGAACAGCTCGACATTTTCGGTTTGACCGATCCTCTGTCCCTGGCGGACGAGCCTTACGCCAGATTCCTGGGGGCCATGCAGCGGGATGGCGCCGTTTACGCGGAAAGATGGGCCGCCTATCGGGGGGCCGACGACCTGCCGGATTATACTACGATTCTAGAGGCCGAACTGATGAATGCCCGTTAGGGCGATAACTCCGGCGGCCCAAGCGGGACGGGCCCTGTAGAACGGCGGAATGGCTGGATCTCCTTGCTTCGGAGAACTAGAATTAGTATTCGATAACCTATGTTTCTAGAACCTATTTGGAGAAATCAAAAATGTCGAATATTACCGTGAAACAGGACGTTGTTGCCGACTACGCCAAAAAATACCTGAAACGCCTCTACGACCTGCTCGAAAACCTCAGCTCCCAGGAAATTTTCGGCGTGGTGCAGGCCTTCGCGGAAGCCCGTAACAACGGCAAGACCATTTTTTTCGTCGGCAACGGCGGCAGCGCGGCCACCTCATCCCACTTTTCCCAGGATTTGGCCGAAGTCGGCCGCAAGGCCAAGGCGGGCCTGTTCCGGACCCATAGCCTCACGGACAACACCTCCTACATCACCGCCATGGGAAACGACTACGGGTTTGAAACCGTTTTCTCCAAACAGGTCGAGCAGATGTTCAGGGAAGGGGACGTGCTCGTGGCCATCTCCGCCAGCGGCAACAGCAAGAACCTCATCAAGGCCGTTGAGGCCGCCAAGGCGCTGAAGGGCACCACCATCGGCATCGTAGGCTTCGACGGCGGGGAGCTCAAGCGGATTTGCGATCGGGTGATCCACGTGAAGTCGGAGAAAGGCGAGTATGGCCCGGTCGAAGACGTCCATATGATCCTCGATCATCTCACGACCTGCTACCTGATGGGCCATCTGTCCGCCAAGTCCGCAACCTGATGTCGGCAAAGGCGAAAATCCTGGTGGGCCCTTCGGTAATGGGTCCGGCTCCCATCGCCAAACTGGCGAAGCAGGGATTCGAAGTGGTTCCCAATCCGTATTCCCGCAAATACACCCGCGCCGAGCTGCAGGAGCTGCTGGTCGGCGTGGATGGCATTCTCGCCGGACTCGAACCCCTGGACCGGGAAGTCCTCGCCGCCTCCCGGCTGAAGGTCATCTCCCGGGTCGGGTCGGGACTCGCCAATGTGGACATCCCCGCGGCGGAGTCCCTGGGGATAAAGGTGTTCTCCACCCCCAACGGCCCCACCCTTGCGGTGGCGGAGCTGGTGGTCGGCTCGCTCATCTGCCTGCTGCGGGAAATCCAGATCATGAATCGCGATTTGCACGAAGGCAAATGGACCAAGATCGTAGGTCTGCAGCTGGCCGGAAAGAAAATCGCCGTCGTCGGCTTCGGCAGGATCGGCAGGACGGTGGCCGGAATGCTCGCGGGTCTGGGCGCGGAAATCATCGCGGTGGATCCTTTCCTCAAGGAGGGTCCGCCCGGAATCCAGGTCATGGATCTCGACGCCGCCGTGCGGACCGCGGACGTCATCACCCTGCATTGCAGCGGAGAGGATCGCGTCCTGGGACCGGCGGAATTCCGCGCCATGAAAAAGGGCGCCTTCGTCCTGAACGCGGCCCGGGCCGGACTCCTCGACGAAGCCGCGCTCATCGAAGCCCTGGAAAACGGCACCGTGGCCGGCGCCTGGCTGGATGTGTTTCCCCAGGAACCTTACAAAGGCAAGCTGAGCGGAATGCGCCAAGTGCTCCTCACGCCCCACGTGGCCTCCTACACGCAAGAAGGACGCATCAAGATGGAGATGGATGCCGTGGACAACCTCCTGGCAGGCTTCGGCATCGGCCCGGTTCCGGATTGAGAATGGATTCCAGGGAGGCGTCTCTGCACCTGGCGACGGCCTTGGCCGCATCGGCCCGGGCCTCCAGGCTCCTGATGGGGGGCGGGGAAAGCCGCGAAGCCGTGACGTCCCTGGGCCACGACATCAAGATCAAAGGCGATGCCCTCGCCGAAAAGGTGCTGCTGGAATACCTCATGGAGCGCTCCCCGTTTCCCGTGCTTTCGGAAGAGCGCGGGGAGGTCGACAGGGAGGGCGGCGAAACCTGCAAGTGGATCGTCGATCCCATCGATGGCAGCCTGAACTTCAACCGCGGCATCCCCCTTTGCTGCATTTCCATCTCCCTATGGCGGGGCAATGAGCCCATCCTGGGAGTGGTGGAGGATTTCAACCGCGGGGAGATTTTTTCCGGGATTGTCGGCCAAGGCGCCCGGCTCAACGGGCGGGATATCCGCGTGAGCGGCGTGGACAAGCGGTCGGCGGCGATTTTGTGCACGGGATTCCCGGTATACACGGATTTCTCGCAGGAGCCTTTGCTGCGCTTCCTCTCCCAGGTGCAGGAGTACAAGAAGGTCCGGCTCCTGGGGTCGGCGGCATTGTCGCTCGCCTACGTGGCCGCGGGACGGGCGGACGCCTACATGGAAAACAACATCATGCTGTGGGACGTGGCGGCCGGTGCGGCTTTGGTCCTTGCGGCGGGCGGCAAGGCCGAGTGGGAGGCCCGCGACAAGGGCCTCTGGTTCAAAGCCGACAACGGACTCATCTGACGGCCCGGGGCCCTCGAAAGGAAGAATCCATCATGAAGCAGGAGGACATCAGGCCGGCGGACGTTTGGGACAGGTATCTGGCCGCCGTGGCCGAAGACATCGCCGACATGTTCCAGGACAAGTCTTCCCTGGAAGAGGTCCTCTGCCCCGCTTGCGCCGAGGCCGGGCATTCCCCCGCCTTCGCCAAAGCGGGTTTCACCTACGTTACCTGTAACGCCTGCAGTTCCCTCTACCTCAACCCCAGGCCGACCCTGGCGGGCCTGAGCCGGTTCTACACGGTGGGCAAGGCATCCCAGGTTTGGGCCAACGATTTCTATCCCATCACGGCCAAGAAAAGGAAAGAAACCATCGTCCTGGAGCGCGTGCGCTTCCTCCAGGAACGGGCGGCCGGCCTGGGCGTTTCCCTGGATACGGTCATGGACATCGGCTGCGGCTACGGCACTTTCCTGCATGTCTTGAAACGCGAAATGCCCGGTGTCCGGACCGTCGGCATCGAACCCGGCGAGTCCTTGGCGGAGGAATCCAGGGCCAAGGGCATCGAAGTGGTCGAAGATGTCTTCGAAAATGCGGGACAGGAATGGAACGGGACCACGGACGTCGTGACCTGCTTCGAGGTCCTCGAGCATCTCCACGATCCGTTCCCTTTCCTGAAGAAAATGGCTTCCGTCATCCGGGGAAACGGCATGGCCTGGCTGACGAGTCTGGGCTGCGACGGATTCGACGTCCAGGTCCTGTGGGGCGACCATAAGAACATCTACCCTCCCTGCCACATCAACATACTCTCCCTGCGGGGAATGGAAATCCTCGCGAAACGCGCCGGCTTCGGCAAGGTGGAGTTCGTGACGCCGGGAAAGCTGGATGTGGATATCGTCAGGAACTCCAAGCCCGACTCGGCCCGGTTGGGGCCGTTCCTGGACGGGATTATCCGCCAGGGCCGGGAAGAGGACATCGCGGCGCTTCAGGAGGCCCTGGTGAAAATGAAGCGCAGCTCACACGTCTGGGTTTTCGGCCAGAAGGCCTGAAGGTTCCGGCCCGCCCGCGGGCGGGCCGGAAGAATCAAAGACCCATATCGGGGGATATGGAGTCGTCCAGGCCATAGGCGGCCTTCCAGCGGGCGTCGGCGCAATAGATGCGGTAGATGTGCCACATGGTCTTGAGCGCGTCCAGGCTCGATCCTTCCACCACGGGCTTGTCCCCGAGAATGCAATCGGCGAACTCTTCGATCTCCTCGTTCCAGGACGGATCCTGAAGGTAGCGCACCAGTTCTTCGCGGGGGTTTCCCGTGTCCGTCTGGGGCCTTCGGCCGATGGTCATGGTCTCCTCACCGTAGCTCTTGGATCCGGACAGGATGCCGCTCAAGCGGATGTAGCCCCGCTCCAGGGTCAGGTCCAGGCTGAAACGGTGCTGCCACTTGGTCGCGCTGGAGTGGAGCATCGCCACCTGCCCCCGCCTGTTCTTCATCATGGCGTAGGCATTGTCCTCCACGTCGTGTTTCCAGACTTCGTTGGAAATGAAGCTCGTCACTTCCTCGAAGTCCCCGCAGAAAAGCCGCATCAGGTCGACCATGTGGATGCCCTGGTCCAAAAGGATGCCGCCCCCCGCCAGGCGGCGCTCCGCGCGCCAACCTTTGTCGAAAGGGATGATGTGGCTTTTGCCGTAGACGCCCATGACGTTGATGATTCCGCCCAGTTCGCCGGACTTGACCAATGCGCGGGAGTCCTTTACCGACAGATGATAGCGATGGTTGAATCCGTATTTGAGCTTGAGGCCGGGGTGTTTCCGTTCTTCCCGGATGACCGCCTCGATATCCTTTATATCCCTGCCCGGGGGCTTCTCGCAAAAGACATGCATCCCTTTCCGCAATCCGGATATGGTCGCTTCCGCCGCGATGAAATTCGGCAGGCATACGAAAAGGACATCCAACTCCAGCTCGAACAATTTACGGAAGTCGTTGAAGAAGGGAATGCCGTCTTCCAGCTTTCCGTCCTCTCCGAAGGAGGCGTCGCTTACCGCGACGGTTTTCAGCGCCGCGTGCGAATCGATGATGATCCGCCGCCGTTTCCCGACCACGCCGTAGCCGGCGATTCCTACCCGGAGCTTCTGCATAAGGACCTCAGTATTTCCCGAACAAGGGGTCGTTTTTCATGAGCAAGGTGGCTCTTTCCAAATCCTGGGGCGTATCCACCCCGATGGTTTGGAAGGAGTCCTCGAGGATCATGCGGACCGCGAGGCCATGCTCCAGGAAGCGGAGCAAATCCACGGATTCCACTTCTTCCAGCGGAGTGGGCGGCAAATCCGCGAACCGGGCCAACGCATCCTTGCGGAAAGCCATGATTCCCAGCTGCTTGTATTTGGGATAGGCGGGCATGCCCATGCGGATGGAAGGAATGGCCTCGCGCGAATAGTAGAGCGCGCGGTTCTTCCGGTCGACGACGGTCTTGACGACGTTGCGGCTTTGCAGCTCCTCGTCCGTGCGGATGGTGGACATCAGGTTGGTGCAGGCGATATCGGCTTCGGTCAGGAAGGGAGGCAGCAGCTTCTCCACCATTTCGGGCATGACCAGGGGTTCGTCGCCTTGGACGTTGATGATGATGTCGGCATCGAGTCCGCGCGCGGCTTCCGCGATGCGGTCGCTGCAGCGGACATGCTCCGAGGAGGTCATCACCGCTTGTCCGCCGTTGGAGCGGACCACATCCATGATTTCCTTGTCGCAGGTGGCCACGATCACTTCGCCCAGATTCTTGTTCATCTTGAGCCGGCGGCGGATATGCTCAATCATGGTCATGCCCGCGATTTTTTCCAGAGGCTTGCCGGGAAACCGGGTCGAGGCCATTCTGGCGGGTACGATGGTGACAATCTTCATCCTTTTTCTCCATTGATGGCGGATTGAATCCGGCGGAAGCCGGTACGGCAGGTTTCTCCCAGCAGCAGGAAGTCCACGCTATAGGCCACGAATCCATATCCGTCGGCAAGCCGGTTCTTCACTTCGTCGGGTTCGGGCTGGACGACGTGCACGCCCGCGGTATGGGATTTGGCGAACCCTTTGATTTTTTCCAGGGCGGCGACCATGCGCGGATTCGCGAAATCGCCGGGAGTGCCCAGGGAGGCGGAAAGATCATAGGGGCCGATGATGAATCCGTCGACGCCCTTGACCGCGAGGATTTCCTCGAGGTTTTCCACGGCCCGGATATGCTCGACCTGAACGATGACGATCGATCCTTCTTCCAGCCAATCCCGGTATTGGGGGAAACTCGTTCCATAGCCCTGGGCCCGCGCCAACCCCACGCCGCGGCGGCCGGTAGGGGGGTATTTTACGGCGTCCACCACCTGCTTCGCCTCTTGGGCCGTGTTGACCATGGGCACTATCACGCCCTTGGCGCCGCCGTCCATCACGCGCTTTATCTGGGTGGCATCGTTGGCGGACATCCGGACCAGGGGAACGCATCCGCAAAGGTCGATGACCCGGATGAGGCCCACGGCCTGGGACATGGAAAGGGGACTGTGCTCCATGTCGACGACCAGCCACTCAAAGCCGGCACGGGACATTATCTCCGGAATCGCCTGGTCGGACATGGTAAGCCAGGAACCTATGGATGCCTTGGCTCCGGTCTTTCCGCTCAATTTTTCAAGTAGGTTCATTCTGGAAGACCTGCCTATCGGTTGAATTCATCTGGAAATCGGCCGGGTGCCGGGAGCCCGGCGAGTGCGAGTCGATTCCGGCGCGGTCTACTTGCTCACCTGGTTGGCCAGGATGATGAGGGTGATCCCGGCGGTCAAGGTCCCCAACAGGAAGTTGATGTTGGTGGCCCAATTGAACGGCTGGGGCTCCGGACCCTGGGGCACATAGATGACGCTCCCCGCATCCGGTTTACGGTTGAAGTAGCCGTCCCGGCTGGTCTCCCCGTTCGCATATTGCACCACCACGCGATCCTTTTCGCTCCGGCGCGTGAATCCGCCCGCTTTTTCGATATAGTACTGGACTGCGGCCCCTTCCTGGATGAGAACGCTGGTTTCGAATCCCACTTCGCCCACCACTTTCACGGTGTTCAGGCGTTCGGGGACGAAAATGCTGTCGCCGCCCATCAGGGAGATGTTGGCTTTGCTGCGGGGGCTTTCCACGGCTCTTTTGAGATCGACGCCCACGCGGCCCACGCTGTCCTTGCTGCGGAAGAACCGGCCGCCGCGTACGTATCCGTCATCCTTGAAACCGCCCGCGCGCTCCACCACGGAAGCGAGCTTCTCGCCCGGAAACAGCAGGGCGTACTTGCCGGGATGCATGAAAAGGCCGTCCAGGGTGACGATCTCCTTTTTGTACCAGCGCGGATCGATGGGGACCTGGACGAAGTCATTGGCTTTGAGAAGGAACCCGGGTCCGGATTTCGCGAGCCCATCGTCGATATCCAGGGTGATTTGCTCCACTTTCCGCTCGCGGGTGTTTCCCCGGAAGATGATGACGCGTCCGCTTTCATGATGAGGCAGGAACCCGCCGGCCTGCATCACCAGATCCTTGACCGAGATGCCTTCGCGGAATTCATAGCGGGCGGGATTGAAGATGGCGCCGGAAATCTGCACGCTGTCCGGCAGGTACATGTCCTTGATGCTATAGAGGATCACGTTGTCCTTCGGCATCAGACGGATGGTTTCCACGTCGGTGCTGTCCAAAGAGTAGGCCATCAGGCTGCTGGAGCCTTCCGGTTTGAAACGCACCACGTGGACGCGGCCCAGGTAGGCGTCCTCGCGCAGGCCTCCGGCCTTGGCCACCAATTGCGGGACGGTGTTGATGCCGGTGGCTTCGTAGGCGCCCGGATATTTCACGGGCCCGCTCACGGTGATGAAATTCCGGCTCGTCTCCGTGGACTTTTCCACCATGATCCGGTCGCCGTCCCTGAGTTCGATCTTGGCCTTGCCGGAGAGGTATTCCTGCGGCGCCGCCAGGTCCTGGATGTCGAGCTTGCCGTCCTCGAAGACCCGTTGCAAGGTGAGCTTGTGCGAGGCCGCCGTGACATTGAGCCCGCCGGCGAACTCCAAGAGTTCCTTGACTCCTTCGCCTTTCTTGAGCTCGTAGGTGGCCGCGCGACCCACGTCGCCATCGATTTCCACCAGCGCTTCGGCCCGGCCGGCGAAGATGATGTCTCCGTCCTGCAAGGCGTCCGGCGTAAGGTTTTCGCCGTGCATGAGATACTTATAGAGATCCAGGTTGAAACGGCTTCCCGATCGGGTCAAGGTCATATTGCGCACGGTGCCGATATCGGTGGGCCCCCTGGCGTAATAGAGGGCCGACAATACGCTGGTATGCCCGGTGAACACGTAGCCTCCAGGGACCTTCACTTCGCCGAGGACGAATACGCGGATGGGTCCGACCTTGCCCAGGGCCACCTCGACATGGGCGGTGCCGCGACTGATGCCGGAATACACCTTGGCCAGGCGTTGCTTGAGGATTTGCCCGGCCTGATCGACGGTGTTGCCGGCCATGGGCACCACGCCGATGCCTTCCAGGAAAATCTTCCCGTCCTTGTTCACGAGCAGGGAGTATTCCTTTTCCTTGTCTCCCCACATGGACACGGTGATCTCATCGCCGGGGCCCAGGATGTAATTCCGGCCCGCCGCTCCGCCCGCGCTGGAGAATGCGCTTCGGTCCACGTTCTGGAAAATCCTCTGCTCGTACCGTTTGGGCAGATCTCCGCCCCTGGAAATTTTCTTCCGCCCGCGGCCGCCCACGGTATCGCCATAGGCGGCTTGGTTGGCGGCCGTATCCTGGGGACTGGAAAGCAGCGAGTCCATTCCGGCTCTGTCGCCTTGGTCCGCGCGTTTGGGTTTTCCCAGGGTGGAAGGAATGCCGCGCGACTTTCTTTCGCTGAGAATCGAATCCGCCTGATCTCCCTCAGTGGACGAAAGCGCTTGCTGCTTTCGGGCCTGGGAGACCTTGTCTTCCAGGCTTTGGCCCGCGCCGAGAATCGGCAGCAAAAGGAGCCAAGGGAATAGCCTTGATGGGCGTCTGCAAGTTATTGTCATTTGCGGAATTATAATAATTTTTTCAATCGTTTTGACAAGGGGAATCGCATGCCTGTTTCCGGGAGGATGTGGAATCCGCCGCGAGGGGTTTCCATTAGTCGCTTGGGGTCCCGGTTCCATGGCGTTCGGCAACAGTATAAAAAGTCCGGCGGCCCGGGACGATTCACTCCGGGATGGACCAGGCCACCCCGGTGGAAACCTGGAAGCGCTCCGCATCGGCGCCGCGGACATGGCCTGCATTGGAAAGGCTTTGCCAAGCGAAACCCCCATGCAGGGACAGGTCCCGGAACCAGCGGTATTCGCCGTCCACGCGCATCCGGATTTCCCTTTCCACCACGCCCGTAGGGGAGTCGTGGGCGGTGGAGTAGTAATCCTGATAAGGAGTGGAGACATCGACCTCGCCTTTGGCCAGCAGGGCCGCGGTGAGGGAAAGCCGCGTTTTCCGGCCGTTCCACGCATCCATCCGGTACCAGTAATCGAATGCGTCTCCGCCCCGCAGGTAACCCAGGGGCCTGTCCACCACGTAGCGGTCCACGAGCAGGGAGTCCCCGCCGGGCTTGTAATTGCTGGCCAGTATCTGACGCGATACCATGGTATTCAGGGGCTGCAGATACCCGTAGAGGAACGGATCCGTGCGGATAACATGGAGGCTCTGGGAAAAAATCCAGCCGCGGGCGGAAAAGGAATGGCGCAGGGCGGCCAGGTAACCCAAAAGGGACGCCGTATTGCCGTTACCGTCCTCGGTATCGCCGTATTCGAGGTCGTCCATGAAGAGTTCGGCGGCCAGGGAGAAGCCCGCGGGCAGCCTTATGGCTGCGTCCAGGCTGAGCGCGCTGTTGGTGTAGCCGTCCTTGAAATCGTTGTGGAACACCACGAAGGGACCGGCATCGCGGAAGTCCGGGACCTTGCCGCCTATGATCTGCGTCTCGGTGAGGCCGACGGCCACGGGGCCCAGAAAGCCTTCCAATCGATGCGCGAACAGGGTCTTGATCCGCTCCGCGTAGATACGCTTGTGGAAAATGATGGCGCCGTGCCCGGAGCCGTAATGCCTTTGCAGGTACTCTTCGGACCCGGGAGGATAGTTTTCGCTGGAGGAATCCCCCTGGGGCGTGCCTGAAAGCCAGGGATTCAGGCTCGATATCAGGAATCGATAGCGGGCATGGGGCATTTTCAGGGCGAATTCGGCGCCGTTATGAAAGGGAACCGCGCGGCTCAGGGCCAGGCCGAAGTCCGGGGAAGGCGACCAATGCACTTGGAACCGTCCCACGGTAAATGCGAAGTATCCGTTCTCCGCATGGAAATATCCCAGGGAGGGTTCATTCAAATCCACTTCATCGGCCGAAAGCGGAAGGTTGAGCCCGACGGGATCACGGTCCCAGGCGGCGAGATCGCGCCGCAGTCCCATGCGGAAATACACGAAGGAATGAGGCGTGACGGGGTAGCGGAGCTCCACTTTCGCGGCCGGAGGCATTTCGTCCCAGGCCTGGGCGATCTCCGGATCCACGCGGATGGAATGCCAGCCCGGCTCGAAGATTTCAAAGGTCCGCCCCAAGGGGTAGCGTCGTTCCTGGGGGTAGACTCCCAGATCCAGTGTCAGGGAAAAGGGACGGGGGGGCAGTTTCTCCCGGCACTCGTCGCGCAGGGCGGCCGCAAAGGGTTCTCCCTTTCCCGGGGATCCCGTCGGCGCTTCCCCGACGGCGGCGCAGATGTCTCCGAAGGTCTTGGGCCAGGACATATCGGCAGCGGGCTTTTTTTCCAGGCTTGAATAGGCATCCCACAACCTTCCCGCGCGATCCCAAGGCTGCACGGATTCGGAGGGCGCCCAGAGCGGATCCTCGCCGTCTCCAGGGGCCGTCGCGGCGGGCGCCGCGGCCATTGTGGCCGTTGCGGCCATCACCGCCGCCGCCCCTGTCAAAAGGAGAGCGGCCGAAATTATGCTTGTATGCCGGATCACCAAGGTCAATAATAGCTTTCGCCGCCGCTCCGGGGCCGCATCCATCTTTCACATGTATGCTATAATCGGGGAAGTCTGCGATACTCCATGAAGAACGACGCCACAGCCGAAGCCTTGAAACATTCCCTCGCGGAAGCCCAGGATGCGTTGGAGCGATTCCGTTCCGACGGAACCCAGTTGGCCGCCCTGGCCGCCATGGCCGGGAGCCTGGCCGCCTGTTTCCGCGCCGGCAACAAAGTGCTCGCCTGCGGCAACGGCGGATCGGCGTGCGATGCCATCCATTTCGCGGAAGAGTTCACGGGCCGATTCCGGAAGCACCGCCGCGCCCTCCCCGTCATTCCCCTCACGGAAGCGGCGCATCTGACCTGCGTCGCCAACGACTATGGATGGGACGAGGTGTTCGCCCGGGGCGTGGAGGCCTACGGCAAGCCCGGGGACCTGCTTTTGGCCATCAGCACCAGCGGCAATTCCGCGAACGTGATAAGAGCCGTGGAAACCGCCCAGGGACTGGGCATGGGAACCTTGTTGCTGCTGGGCAAGAGCGGCGGAAAGCTCAACGGCGCGGGAACCCATCAGATCCTGGTCGCCTCCGGGACTACCGAACGGATCCAGGAAATCCACATGCTGGCCCTGCATGTGCTGATCGAAAGCGTGGAGCGCGCGCTCTTTCCCGAAAACTACCCCTGAGCAAATAGCTAAAGGGCTAAAGGGCCAAGGGGCAACCAAGTCAAGGGCTACGGAGTGGACGCCACCGGCCCCGCATCCGTCCCGGCCACATCCATCGATACCGCGCCGTCCGCCGCGAATCCGAACGCGGCGCTTCCGGCCGCTCCGTCGATCGCGAATCCTTTCAGGGTCCCGCTCCCCGATCCGTCCGTCCGGAATGAGAATTTGCCTTGCACCAGGGTCGTCCCCTTCCCGTCCGCGATGGTCTCCAGCAAGCCGTATGCGCCGTCTTCGCGGGCGATGGAGGTCAGGGTGACGGTGGTGTCGCCGCGCCGCGCCGTCCAGGTAACGCCGCCCGCGCCGGTGAAATAAGTGCCGGAGTCCCCGTCCGTGAGGGCCGTGATGCGGTATCGGTCGCCGCTTTCCCGGGCGATGAGGATGCGCGTGACCGTGGAATCCCCGCTTGCCGACACACGTCTGGAGACATAGTCTCCGGTGCCGTCCCCGGCCTTGTAAGCGCCCGCGTGGATGGCATAGGCGGTTCCGCCCGCCGGATTTTCCAGATGACGGACGGTATCCCGGAACAGATTGGTTCCGGCATCGAACCACCCGGAAGCGCGCGTGGCCTTATCCAGTATGCCTGCGTACACGCAGGCGCCGTCCGGCAGCAGGCGGCCGCTTTCGGTGGCGGAGTCGCCGTCCGGGTAATAGCGACGCTCATCCCAGGCCCAGAGCTTTTTCCCATGGTCGAAAACATCGCTGCGCCGGAAGCGCTTGATTTTCCGGTCGGCCACCGGGCCGTCCGCCCGCGCGGTCCCGGCGTACTCCTCTTCCCGCACCAGGACTCCCGCAACCGGTTCCTTTCCGGCAGGGACCGCGGACCCCGCCGCCGTGAACTCTTGGGACGCGTAGATGGGAGTTCCGGCCTGGCCGGACAAGGTCCGGTCGGACCAAGTCCGATCGGACCACCATGCAATCAGGTCATCGGCCGGATTCTCCGGATCGCCCGGGAGCATCCAGGAAACGCGCCAGGTCGAGTCGCGTCCGGCGGACAATTCTCCGTTTGCCCCGGCCGCGCCCGGAACCGGGTGGGGCCAGGCATTCCGCTCCCGCACCACCACCGTATCCGACCCGTCGATGCCCGTCCCGGCGCGCTTGGGCGCGCGGGTGATCAAGGATTCGCTTCCATCCGGCCGGACGGTCCGCTCCGAATGGAAAAACACGGGGTTGTCTTCCGCGGTGGCGAAGTCGCCGTCGGCCCCGGGCCCATAGGTCTTCAGGACGCGCAAGGTCGTACCGTCCCCTTCCGCCACGAATGCGTCCGTACTGAGGATGGCGCCCGCGCCCGCGGCGGCGCGGAACATATATCCGTCCCCGTCTCCTTCACGGGTTTCCGTCCAGCTTACGATCCTGCCCCCGATGAAGGTGGACTCGGCGAAGGAGAGCGGCACTCCGTTCCCCAGGCTGTCTTCGGGACCGCCCTGTTCGAGACGCCACACGGTTTTCCGGAGGGTATCGGCGGCGATGGCCGTCCATTCCTTGCGGATGCGCAAGGGTTTCCCCGCCCGGGAAGCATTCAGGTCTCCGTCCCCGTCGTCGTCGGCAAGGTCCGTCAGGTATTCGCCGCCGAAGATATTGCGCACGCGGGTGCAGGAGGAAACCAGGATGGGCGCGCCGGGATCATAGGGCCATCGGTAGACCATGGAGTCCCGGACCAGGGCGTGCAGCTCCTCTTCCGAATCGTGGAAGACGTGGATCCACCGGACGCGTCCGCTCGCGGTATCGCCGTAGTCGAACCAGGAGGTGTCCCCTTCAAACCAGAGTTCCGGGGGAACCGCTTCCAGAACCGTCAATGCCTGGTCCGGCTCCCGCGTCTCGCGGACGGGATGGGCGGTGAACGCAGGCGCCGCGCCCGTCCAGGCGCCCGGGCTTCCGTCCGGATAGGCGAGCGATCCCGGGCCGGTCCGCGCCGGGACCCTGGGCGCCGGGGCCCGGTTCATAAGACCGCTTATCCTGTCCAAAGCGGCGACGTTCCCGTGGAAGGCGGCGACGTCCGCGCCGGATTTCCTGAGCAGGTTCTCCAGGGAAGCCGTGTCCGGGGCCTTGGTCTCCGAATCGGTGTCATGGGCGGGCGCGGGGGCGGTTGCCGGGCCGGTGGCGAGGTCGCCGTCGGCTTTCCCGGAACAGGCCGCCAGTAGCGCACAGGTTACCAAGGCCGCCGCGGCGGACATGAGCTTTCCCAACGGAACCCCTTGTTCGCCGCGGGCGGATGCGGCGGATATGATTATTCGGGGTGGCGGCGGATTTGAACAAGAAAAGCCAAAGTTCCGGCGGGGCGGAGAGCGCGAAAGACGGAAAAACGGCGTTTGAGGGGTTTAGGGCAGGGGCTAAACCCCGTAGTACCCGCGGTACCAGTCCACGAAGCGGCCGATGCCGGTCTCCACGGACGTGGCCGGTTTGAAGCCTACGTCCCGCATCAAATCCGCCACGTCCGCTTCCGTGGACGGCACGTCGCCGGGCTGCAGGGGGAGGAGATTGAGCTGGGCCTTTTTGCCCAGCTTGGCCTCCAGCACGCGGATGAAATGCATCAGCTCCACCGGCGCGCTGTTCCCGATGTTGTAGATGCGGTAGGGCGCGGCGGCCGTGGAGGGATCGGGGCGGTCCGAATCCCAGGCGGGATCCGGCTTGGGTATCTTGAAGGTTACCCTGTAGACGCCTTCCACGATGTCGTCCACGTAGGTGAAGTCGCGCTTGTGATGCCCGCCGTTGAAGACGTCGATGGGTTTGCCCGCCAGGATGTTGGCCGTGAACTTGAACAGGGCCATGTCCGGGCGGCCCCAGGGACCGTACACGGTGAAGAAGCGGAGCCCCGTGGTGGGAATGCGGAAGAGGTGGCTGTAGGTATGCGCCATCAGTTCGTTGGATTTCTTGGAGGCGGCGTACAGGCTGAGGGGATGATCCACGTTGTCGTGGACGGAGAAGGGCATGCGGGTATTGGCTCCGTAGACGGAGCTGCTGGAGGCATAGGCCAGGTGCGCCACCGCATGGGCGCGGCAGGATTCCAGGATGTTGAGGAAGCCGACGATGTTGGCGTCGATGTAGGCGCGGGGATTCTCCAGGCTGTAGCGCACCCCCGCCTGGGCGGCCAGGTTCACCACGCGGGTGGGCTTGTGGGCGTCGAAGACGCGTTTGACGGCCGCCGCGTCCTCAAGGGCGGCCTGCTCGAATACGAAGCCCGGCAGTTTGCGGAGTTGATCCAGCCGCGCCTGCTTCAGCTTGGGATCGTAGTAGTCGTTCAGGTTGTCCAGCCCGGCCACCTTGTGTCCGCGCTCCAGGCAGACCTTGGCGAGGTGGAATCCGATGAACCCGGCGGCGCCGGTGATGAGCAGGGTTTCTTGGGGCATGGCTTGGCTTTTCATTCTATCGGGTGCGTGATCGATGGACGCCCGGCCTAGAGCCTCCAGAGTACGATGCCCGGAGGCGTCTTTTCCCTGGGGAGCAGGTTCTTGATGTCCGTGACCACGCCCTTGCCGCCCTTGAGCAGGCGCTTGGGAAGATCCCAGCCTTCGCGCTTGAACTGTTCGTGCGCCACGGCCAGGACCACGCCCACGGCCGGCTTCAGCTTTTCGACGGGGACGAGGGTCACTCCGTATTCATGCTTGGCTTCCTCGGGATAGGCCTGCGGATCGGTCACCTGCACTTCGAACCCGAAGGTCTCCAACTCGCTCATGATGTCCACCACCTTGGTGTTGCGGATGTCGGAGACGTTCTCCTTGAACGTTAAGCCCAGGATCGTGATCACGGGTTTGGCCCCGTCGAAGTTCACGCCCCCCAGCTTGAGGATCTCCTTGGTCATTTCGCGCGCCACGAAGCGGCCCATGCTGTCGTTGATGCGGCGGCCGGCCAGGATCACCTGGGGGATATAGCCCACCTGCTCGGCTTTGTGCGTGAGGTAATAGGGATCCACGCCGATGCAATGGCCGCCCACCAGTCCCGGCTGGAACTTGAGGAAATTCCACTTGGTGCCGGCCGCGGCCAGCACGTCGCTGGTGTCGATGCCGATGCGATGGAAGATGAGGGACAATTCGTTCACCAGGGAGATGTTGAGATCCCGCTGGGTGTTCTCGATCACCTTGGCGGCTTCGGCCACCTTGATGGAGGACGCTTTGTAGACGCCGGCGGTGACCACGCTCGAATACATCTCGGCCACTATCTCCAGGGTCTCCGCGTCCATGCCGGAAACCACCTTGGTGATCTTGGTGAACGTGTGCTCGTGGTCGCCGGGATTGATGCGCTCGGGGGAGTAGCCGACCTTGAAGTCCACGCCGCATTTCAGGCCGGATTCCCGTTCCAGCACGGGCACGCATTCGTCTTCGGTGGTTCCCGGGTACACGGTGGACTCGTAGACCACGATGGCGCCCTTCTTGAGGTTGCGGCCCACGGTGGTGGAGGCCTTGAGCAAGGGGGTCAGGTCCGGACGGTTGGCGTTGTCCACGGGAGTGGGGACGGTGACGATGACGAAATCGGCTTCCTTGATGCGGGCGGCATCCAGGGTCCAGTCCACGGAGGACTTGGCGATCTCCTCGGAGGCCACGTCATGGTTGCGGTCGATATGGCGTTTCAATTCGTCCACACGCTGGGGGTTCACATCAAAGGCGATCACTTTCTGTACTCTGCCGAAAAACACGGCGATGGGCATACCCACGTACCCCAGGCCTACAACTGCGATTTGACGATTTTTGCTCATCCCCATTTCCTTTCCGAAACCGATGCCGTATGGACCCTTGTAAAACGTTCCAGGTCACGGCTTTCGCTAAGATAATTTAGAGAAGCTATATTTTACCACCCAACCATGGCTATAATCACCGAAGACCAAGTTTTGAACGCATTGCGGGTCGTGCAGGACCCGGACTTGCACCGCGATATCGTGGACCTCGAATTCGTGAAAAACCTCCGCATCGAGGCCGGCGCCGTCAAATTCGACGTCCAGCTCACCACGCCCGCCTGCCCGGTCAAGGAAGACCTGAAAGCCCAGGCCATCGAGGCCGTCAACGCCATCCCAGGGGTCACCTCCGTGGACGTAACCATGACCGCCCAGGTCCCCAAATCGGCTTCCGGAAAAAAGACCGAACATCTTAAGGATGTGAAACACATCATTGCGGTCGCCTCCGGCAAGGGCGGCGTGGGCAAATCCACAGCCACCGCCAACCTGGCGGTCGCCCTGGCCCAGACCGGCGCCTCCGTGGGGGTCCTCGACGCGGACATCTACGGTCCTTCCATGAGCATGATGTTCCAGGTCAAGGAAGCTCCCGTGCTGGACGACAAACAGAAACTGCACCCCGTGGTGGTGAACGGAATCAAAATCGTCTCCATGGCCATGTTCGCCGACGACGAAAAACCCGTCATCTGGCGCGGCCCCATGGTCTCGCAGATGATCCAGAACTTCGTCCACAACGTGGTCTGGGGCTCCCTGGACTACCTGCTCATCGACATGCCCCCGGGCACCGGGGACGTCCAGCTGACCTTGACCCAGAGCGCCCCCCTCTCCGGCGGCGTCATCGTGACCACGCCCCAGGACGTGAGCGTGCTGGACGCGAAAAAGGGCTTGAAGATGTTCCAGAAGGTATCGGTGCCCGTGCTCGGCATCATCGAGAACATGAGCTATTTCATTTGCGACAATTGCGAGAAGAAGCACTATATCTTCCGCCAAGGCGGCGGCCGGCGTATTTCCCAATCCTTGGGGCTGCCCTTCCTGGGCGAAATCCCCCTGGAACCGGAAGTGGCCGTGGGCGGCGATGCGGGCGTTCCCATCGTGGAAAAGAATCCGGCTTCGGCTTCGGCCAAGGCTTATCGGGACATCGCCGGCTTCATCGCCCAGGAACTCTCCATCCTCAGCGTTTCCCAGTCGGGCGTGCTCGCCGATTTCGACTATACCTGGGACACCCTTCCCCGGGCCAAGTCCGCCTGAAAACACTATGAACAAGGTAATCGCCCCTATCGCCATGTTCCGCAAGGACCCGGATATCCTGGGTGTCCGGTGGAACGACGGCTCCGTTTCCGAATTCCACACCCGTTTTCTCAGGTCTTCCTGCCCCTGCGCCGCGTGCGTGAACGAGTGGACGGGCGAGAAGATGTTGGATGAAAGCCGCATCCCCGCGGACATCAAACCCGCGCGCCTGATGGCCGTGGGCCGCTATGCCATGGCCATCCATTGGAGCGATGGCCACAAGACCGGCATCTACAGTTTCGACTATTTGAAGAAGCTCGAACCGGGGGTTCCGCTGCGCGAAGCCCTGGGCGAAACCGCCGGCGGACCGGTGGTTTCACGGGATAAACCCGCAACCTGACCCCCCGGGAGGCTCCCGCCATTTGACAGGATCGTTACCACCCCGCAAAATGGGGCACCCCCTTGCTTATCGGGGGAAGCGTTTGCGGCCCCGAAACGGCAAGGGCTTGAGCGTACTGGACTTAGAATTGTAGATTGAGTGGACTGTTTTTGAATCGGAGTCATCCTTTTGGTCGATCAGAACGAACAGCTTTATTTCCGGGATCTCTACCGGCATGCCATCATCACGCCGGATGAGGAAAAGGATCTGGTCGGCCGCATCAAGCGGGGCGATTCCAAATCCATGCACCGCCTGATCCTGGGCAATCTCCGCTTCGTCGTTTCCATCGCCCGCCGCTATCAAGGCAAGGGACTCTCCCTGCTGGAGCTGATCAACGAAGGCAATCTGGGTCTCTACAAGGCCGCCAAACGCTACGATCCCTCCCGCGAAGTGAAGTTCATTTCCTACGCGGTATGGTGGATCCGCCAATCCATCCAGAAGGCGCTCTTCGAGCAGGTGGGCGCCGTGCGCGTGCCGCCCAACAAGCTCGCCATGGTCAATCGTTTCAAGAAGGCCCTGGTGCAAAACGGCGGCGATTACGAGAAGACCATCGCGCTCCCGGAATTCGTGGACTACGAGCAGGAAATCGCCGAGATCATGGAAAAGATCGCGGACGTGTCCCTGAATGCCCCGCTCGGGGCCGAGAGCGACGGACGCGATCCCGTGACCACGCTCATGGACGTGCTCGGCAACGAAGGCAACCAGGAGCCGGACAACGAGAAGGCCGAGCTCTCCCGCGTCATCGATTCCGTGCTGGGACAGATGTCCGAGCGCGAGGAGAAGGTGCTGCGCATGTACTATGGGATCAACTATTCCCGCGAGTTCACCCTGGACGAAATCGGCAAGGAACTGAAACTGACCCGCGAGCGCGTGCGTCAGATCAAGAACAAATCCCTGCGCAAACTCCTCCGCTCCAAGGAATCCAAAGACAAGCTGATGCCCTTCGTTCAAGAGAACTGAACGGATCCAATCCCCTGTATAGGTCGGGCGTACGGCATCCCTGCCGTCAATAGCTGCCCGCCTAGGCGTCGGGCGTTAAGAAAAAACCGAAACCAGGTTAATTAACGCTCCAATCCGATTTTTTCTTTACGCCCGACGCCCAGGCACGCTTCGTGCCGGGTCGCCCGACGCCCGACGACGGAGCGTCGACTTCAGTGAACCTCTTATTCTATACTTAACCCCATGCAGGAACGACGCGTGCTGGACCGGCGTATGCAGCCGCAGGCTCGGAAGACTCCGATGCTTCCTTTCCTGGTCTTGGCCTCCGTATTGGGGGCGATGGCCGGCTTTTCCCTGTCCCTGGTCCTGAACACGGGCTCGGTGAGACTCCGGGAATCCCCTTTCAGTACGGACATACACAAGAGCATTCTCAAGGGACGCGACTTCAGCGGCGTAAAGGAATTGGGCGGGTTGCCGGATTCCGATCGGGGAAGATTCTCCAAAAGCCTGCAGCTGGCCCTGGCCGGAGCGGGCCCCCAGGCCCTGGACGAACTCGCCGCGCTCCGCAAACAGCATCCCTCGTTCTGTCTGGGCCAGGGCCTTTCCGCCCTTATCGAGATGGGTGCGCTGGGCCCCGCGGATCCGCTTGCCGACGGCAAACGAACTCCGGAAGTGGAAGCCGGCACCAGCCTGGATGTGCAAAGCGCCCTGCAATCCTGCCTGGCGCAGGATACCAGCCATCCCTGGGTGCACTATGTCGCCGGCCGGTGGTTCGAAAAGACCCGCCGCTTCGATTCCGCGGAAGCCCATTACCTGAAGGCCATCAAGGCCGCGCCCCAATTCGCCTATCCCTACATCGCCTTGGGACGCCTGCATCTGGAGGAAGGCGATACCCGGACCGCCAATCTCAATTTCCGCACCGCCATCGGCCTGATGGAATCCGCTCCGGAGAGTTACGAACCCGGCAAACGCATGGCCATACCCGTCACCGAAAGCGTGCCCTATGATCTGCTCGCAACCCTTTTCTACCAGACCGGCGCGGAAGACAGCGCGCGCATGGCCTTGGAATACGGAGAGGAAAAAGGCCTGAAAACCGATCGCATGATCCTGGTGCAAGGCTGGCTCTGGGAATCGCGCGGCTTCCTGAACAAGGCGGATTCCGTCTACCGCGCCCTGCAGGCCAGGGATCCCGGCAACCCCGCGTATGCCGAGGCCGTCGCCACCCTGGGATGGAAACCCCAAAGCCGGAACGCGGCCAGGGACACATCATCCGGCGCCCGCCCCGCCGATGCCGAAGCCGTCTTCGCAATCTCTTTGCTGGATCCCCTGGCCCGGCAGAACACCCGCAACGCCCCGCTCTGGATGGCCCTGGGCCAAGCCTATTTCCGCCGCAACCTGTACGGCATGGCCACGGAATGCTTCGATTCCAGCCTCAAATACGATCCCCAGCTTCCGGGCCTTTCGGAAAAACGCGACATCGCCTACCAAGCCCTCATCCGCCAATCCGTTCCCGCCCGGGCCGTGCAAAGGTCCATCAATAAACCCCTGCCCCCATCGGCGGATGAACAGGCCCCGGTCGTCATCCCCGGCAGCATAGCCCTGCTCGGCACCTACAGCGTTCCCTGGGGCAGCACGCAGACCCAGGTGCGCCAAGCCTATCCCAAAAAGGATTTCCACACCCTGCCCAACGGCAATCTGATGGACAGCTTCCTGCAGGAGGGCGTGCGCCACGAATACCTGCTGGCCTTCAAGCAAGGCAAGCTCTGGGGCATCCGCGTCTACGTGACCGACAGCGCCGGCGTTTCCGGCGATCTCTTCGGGCGCATCATCCGCACCAAAGCCAAGATTTCCGGGGAAGGCCGGGGCACGGGCGAAGCCAAATGCACGGGCTTCAAGAGTTTCCAGGGCGCCATCTGGGAAAACGACGACACCTTCGAGTTCATGGCCCAGTTCGAAGGCGAAATCCACCGCGTCCGCCTCGCCCGCATCGGCCGCGAGTTCCTGCCGGAAGACCGCCGCCTCTGCGACCTGGTCGCCTACCTGCGCGAAGACTCCTGGAAATGAGCGACGAGGCGTCGCTTGAGGAGAAATCGTCTTTGACGATTTCTCCATGGAAACGCCCATGAAGGGCGGCAAACAAATGTTGTCGCGCGTGCTTCTCACCGGCGCCAGCTCCGGCATCGGTCTCGCCACCGCCACTCTCCTCGCCGCCCGCGGCTACCGCGTGGTCGGCACCACGCGTCATCCCGAAGCCGTCCGCAAACGTCTGGAAAGCGAACGCGGTTCGCCGCTTCCCTTCGCCCTCATCGGAATGGATCTCACCGACCCCGCATCCGTCGAACACGGCTACGCCCAGGCCGAATCCATGCTCGGCGGCATCGACATCCTCATCAACAACGCCGGCCAAGGCGAACTCGGGGCCGTGGAAGACACCCCCCTCGCCGACAGCCGCGCTCTCTTCGAAGTCAATTACTTCTCCGTGGTCCGCCTGGCGCAGTTGGCCATCCCGGCCATGCGCGCCCGCGGCTCCGGCGTCATCCTCAACATGGGCTCCATCGTCCACGATTTGCAATTCCCGTTCAAAGCCCAATACTGCGCCAGCAAATCCGCCCTCACCGGATTCTCGCTCTCCCTCCGCTACGAACTCCATCCCCACCGCATCCGCGTCCACATCCTGGAGCCCGGTTGGGTCCGCAGCGAATTCCACAACCGCCTCCGCCCCGTTCTCAAGGACGGAAGCCCCTACGCCCCCCGCCTGAAACCCTTCCTGGACTTCACCCGCGACAGCGACCCCAACATTCCCGACGGCCCGGCCGTAGCCCGAATCATCCTCGCCACCCTGGAAAATCCAAAGGCCCCAGTCCGCATCCCCGTAGGCAACGAAGCCAAAAAATTTCGCCTCGCCCGGAGATTCCTCAGCAACGCCATGCTTGACCGCATCCTTCTCCGCAAGCTCGCCCAAAAGGGCGATCAAGCCCCGCTGTAACCGGGACGTTACGACCCCGCCGCCGGGAGCCCATCGGAACCGGACCATCTCACGGAGTCACTCCAAATGCTTCCTGATCTCCTGGGAAGCCTGCAACATGGCCGACCGCGTCCCCGGAACCTGGCTCAAAGGATTGAGCATGCCGAAATCGTGGATCATGCCGTCATACCGCGCGACCGCCACGTCCACGCCCGCGGCGTCGAGCTTCCGCCCGTATGCTTCCCCTTCATCGCGCAACGGATCGAACTCGGCGACCTGGATCAAAGCCGGAGGCAGCCCTTCCAATTGCCGGCTCGTGGCCTGCAGGGGCGAAGCGTGGATATCCTTCCTCTGCTTGGCGTCCTTGGCATAACTGTCCCAGAACCACTTCATCATGTTCCTGGTAAGGAAATGCCCTTTCGCGAACTGCTTGTAAGACGCCGTCTCGAAGTTCGCGTCCGTCACCGGCCACATCAACAACTGGAACCGGATCCGGGGACCTCCCTTTTCCTTGGCCATCAGTGCCGTCACCGCGGCCATATTGCCTCCGACGCTGCTCCCCGCCACCGCCAGCCGGCTCCCGTCCACGTTGATTTCCTTGCCATGCTCGGCCACCCACTTGGTGGCGGAATAGGCCTGGTTGAGAGCCGTTCCATACGGCGCCTCCGGGGAGCGCGTATAATCCACGTATACCGCCACCGCTCCCGACCCCGCGACCAGGTCCCGTATCATGCGCTCATGGGTCGGATAATCCCCGATCACCCATCCACCTCCATGAAAAAACATGAACACCGGAAGCTCCCGGCCATCTCCCGCCGGGCGCACTATGGTCAACCGGATCTCCTGCCCATCCGCCTGGATGATCTTCTCCAAAACGTCGGCCTTGGCCAGGTTCACCTTGGTATTCTTCTGAAGGTTCGACAAAACATCGCGGGCCTCCGTCGGACTCAGCTCCTCCATGGGCGGCCCCCCGCCCGCCTCCAAATCTTCGAGAAACTTCTGCGTGATTCTCTCAACACCGGCACTGATCGTCGAAGCAGCTGTTGCCATGGCACGACTCCTTGTTTTAGCGGTGATGGCAAAACGAATTCCAAAAGCCCTGTTGAAATAATCTTTTCCCACCCCCCATAGCAAGCCCCCCGGCTCCTCTGCTCTCCTCCCCTCTGCTCTCCTCTCTTCTCTTCTCTTCTCCTCTTTCCTCTCCCACCCCCCGAGTCCCACCGCGGGCAGTCTTACGCCCCCGCACCCAGACGCGACCCACCTGTCCAACCCCAATCGACCCACCTCCCACAACTCCACGCGACCCACGAACGCACACGCCACCAACCTCTTCTCCCCAAACCCAAACGCCCAACCTCCTCCGCCAAAAACCGGTCGAACCAAGTCTTGTCCCGAACGGAGACGTCGATCGCAGAGAGTCTCCGTGTTCACCCGTCGCGGATCCCACGGTCTGATTGCTGGCGGTAGAATGGTACGTGGGGCTCAGGGCGCGGCCGGGGCGGGGGCCGGGTCCGAATCAGGCGGAGGTGGGAGAGCAGGAAGGTCGGCGGAGCGCGCGCGAGACCTTCTTCCTAAAGACAACAATGGGCAAACCGGCTAACGGGCTCGCGCGCGCCGAGACAGCACAGAACCGATCCGCCCACCGGACGGAAGACTCGCAGCAACCGAAGCTCTCCCGCCGCAGCCGTCCGGAACCGGCCCCCGCCCCGGCCGCGCCCGGCGCTCCGCATCCGGGAAAAAGCTCCTCTTCAGACTAGGTAGCGTGTTCAATGAACCACGCCGGCTCCTCCACGAACAACCCCTCCACCCGATCCCAATCCACCAGCTTCCACCAGGTATCAACCCATTGCGCCCGCTGGTTCTTCCACTTCAGGTAGTAGGCGTGCTCCCACAAATCGACCATCAGAAGCGGCTTTTCCCGTTTGCTGATGGGGCTATCCTGGTTCGGCAGATTCATGATCAGCAGCTTCCCTTCCTGATCCTGCGTCAGGAAAGTCCAACCGCTTCCGAACAGATCGAGCGCCAGGGCCGTGAACTTCTTCTTGAACTCGGCGAAGGATCCGAACTCGTTCCGGATCGCCTCACCGACCTTGCCTCCCGGCTCGCCGCCCTTGCCGGCGGCCATCAGGGTCCAGAACAGGCTGTGGTTGGCGTGGCCGCCGCCATTGTTGAGGATGGTCTGCCGGACGCCCGAAGGCAGAGCATCGGGATCCATCAGCAGTTCTTCGACGGTCTTGTCCGCCAGGGCGGGAATGCCTTCGATGGCCTTGTTCAGTTTTTCCACGTAGGCGGCGTGATGCTTGCCATGGTGGATTTCCAGGGTGGCCTTGTCATAGAACGGCTCCAGGCCGTTGGTGGGATAGGGAAGGGGGGGCAGGGTAAAAGCCATGGTAAATCTCCGGTCTTTGGGAAATGAAGGGACTTATCTGTTAAGATAAAGGCCGGGGATGGGAGGGGCAATATTTTAGACTGGGGGGTGAAGGGAAAGAAAGCGGCCGGATTCGGGAATCCGGATTGGATCATCGCGAAAATCCCGGATTGTCGGTTTTTCCCGCCGGTCGACGCGAGGCCAAGGTTTTGCTTAAAAGGCCGGGTTAACGGAACGGTGCGGGACCGGCGTGCGGGAAAGCGGCAGGCCCGGAATCAGGGCGCGGCCAGGTAGGCTTGGATATCCTCGACGTTGGCTTCCGTGAGGGGAAGTTTCACCATGATTTTGGTGGCGCGCTTGGGGGTGTAACCGGGAGGATACTCCCCGTGGAGCACGCGGGCTTTGACCAGGTCCAGGCCGGAACCCTTGATGGCCGGGCCCAGGGACCCGTCCAAGGCGGGATTGGCGTTGTGGCAGGCGATGCAATTGGACAGGTAGAGCCCCCGTCCCATCTGCACTTTGGGGTCCGCGTTGGCGTCCTTCTTGTTACAGGCGGTCCAGCATTCCAGGCAGGCGGCGCACAGGGCCGCCGCCATCAGGAAGGTCCGCAGCGAAGGCAAGAACCTGATCAATGGTGCAGGATCACTTCCGAAAGGACGTAGAAGACCACGGCCAGGAGCAGACCGTAGTGGATCACTCCCGAAACCTTTTCGATAGGCTTGGTGGTGGGACCCTTGTCGGCCAACAGGGCGTTGGCTTCGATGAGGCCCACGAGGACCAGGACGATGAGGAGCCAGAGGCCGACCCTTCCCTCGTCCACGCGGATGGTGAGATGGCTGGCGGCTCCCATGAAGAACAACAGGGGCACGGAGAGCAGGGTGTTGGTGCGCGAGGCCAGGAAGGCGCGGCGGGCCAGGGCGGGAAGGTTTTCCACCTTTTCCCCGTTGGCGGAGGCGATGACCTTCTTCTGACGGGGCCAGATGACGAACCAGACGTTGAACCACATGACGGAGCCCATGATGGCGCCGGTCAGGATGGTGGCGGCCCAGGAGCTGTTGAAAAGGGCCGAACCCGCGGGACCCGCCTGGCCGAATTTAATCGCGATGATGATCCAGCCGGTGAAGAAGGTGCCCATGGCGCCGTAGCGGAAGTAGAAAAGGGCCTTGGGAACCAATCCCTTGGTGGCCTCGGTCTTGGTGGCCGCGTCGGCCTTGGCGAAGAAGGGGCCTTGCACGAAGTTGAAGTACCACAGCATGCCGATCCAGGCGATACCGAAGATGAAGTGTCCCCACCGCAGCAGGAAAAGCAAACCGTCCAGATTGAAAAGTGCCCATTGCATAATACGCCTCCGCTTTTTTACGAAGTGAAAAATATAAGCATTTAGCGGTCCCTTGCGACAATTCGACATGGGACGGATCGCCCGCGCCGTGAAAAGGCGCTATAATTCAATCATGACCGCCCATCGTGCCCGAAAGGTCGAATAGTAACGTGACCGTAAGCTTGCATACGGCGGAAACCCGGCCGCGCGCGGTGCTTTCAGGTTGGGGACGCTATCCCAGCATGATGGCGGAGCAAGCCGCACCCGGATCCCTGGGAGAAATCCCCGCTTTGATCGGCCAGGCCTATCTGCCCCGCGGACAGGGACGCAGCTATGGAGACGCTTCCCTGCCCGCCTCAAACCATCTCGCCGTCAATTCCTACCGGCTTGATAGGTTCCTGTCCTTCAACCCCTTCTCCGGGGTGGTGGACGCGGAAGCGGGCGTTACTTTGCATGCCATCCTCCGCATCGCCGTCCCGCGCGGGTTCTTTCTTCCCGTCACCCCGGGCACCATGTTCGTCAGCCTGGGGGGCGCCATCGCCAGCAACGTGCATGGCAAGAACCACCATCACTCGGGATCCCTGGAGCATTTCATCCTGGAGCTGGAAGTGGCCACGCCGTCCGGCACCTTCGTCTGTTCGCCCGATGCGCATCCGGAATTGTTCCGCGCCACGGTGGGGGGCTACGGTCTGACCGGGTTCATCACCCGCGCCAGGTTGCGCCTCAAGCCCATCGAAACGGCCCAGGTCGATTGCCTGCGCCTGCGCGCTCCCGGGCTCGATTCCCTGTTCGCCCTTTTGTCCAAGCACGATGCCGGCTTCGAATACTCGGTGGCGTGGCTGGACACCCTGGCCCGGGGGCGGCATCTGGGGCGCGGGGTCCTGATGCTGGGGAACCACGCGCCGCTGGCCGGTACCGAGCGCGACGCCGCGGGCGGGGAGAAATCCGCCGCCCTGATGCATGCGGAAGCCCGCAAGTTCAAAGTGCCGTTCGCCATGCCGCGCGCGCTCCTCAACCGGCCTTTCCTTTCCGCCTTCAACCGGGCCTTCTACCGTTTTTCCCGCAACGGGAAATCCCGGGAGGGCTTCGAAGGATTCTTCTATCCCCTGGACCGGATCCGGGATTGGAACCTGCTCTACGGAAAACCCGGCTTCTTCCAATACCAATGCGTGATTCCCGATCCGCGCGGCGAGGACGGCATCGCGGCCGCCCTGGCATTCCTGAGCGGGAACGGCCTGGGGGCATTCCTTTCCGTGCTCAAGCGCTGCGGGGACGACCAGGTGATGTTGCCGTTCTGCAAGCGCGGCTACACCCTGGCGCTGGACATTCCCTTCCGGGGCAAGGAATCCCTGCGCCTGCTCGATCGCCTGGACGCGTTGGTGCTCACCTACGGCGGCAGGGTGTATCTGACCAAGGATGCGCGCCTCAGCGCGGAAACCTTCCGGGCCATGTACCCGGAAAGCAAAGCCTGGATGGAAACTGTCCGGCGTTACAATCCCTCGGCCACGAGCAATTCGCGCATGGCGGAAAGGCTGGAGCTATGGACGGCATGACCGGAGCCGGGCCCGCGCACTCCGCCAAGGCGGGCATCGTCCTGTTCGGGGCCACTTCCGGAATCGCGCGCGCCGTGGCAGCGCGTTTCGCGGCCGCGGGGGAATCCCTGATCCTGATCGGCCGGGACGGGGCCGCCCTGGAGGCCATGGCGCTGGATCTGGAAAAGACCCTGGGAGCCAAGCCCGCCTGCATCGTATGGGACGTGCTGGATTTTCCGGGCCATGCCGCGCGGTTCCGGGCGCTCACCACGGTCCATTCGCTCAAAGGCGTGTTCATGGCCGCCGGTATATTGTTTCCCCAGGACGAGTGCGATCGCGATCCGGAAAAGACCCGCCTGACCCTGGAAACGAACCTGACGGGACCGGCGGTCATCCTGGACATGTTCGCCGGGTATTTCCGCCAGCGGGGATCCGGCTTCATCAGTTGCGTGTCCTCGGTGGCGGGCGATCGCGGCCGCGGCAAGGTTTTGGCATACGCCGCGGCCAAGGCGGGCCTTTCGGCTTATCTGGCGGGACTGCGCCACCGTTTGGCGGGAACCGGCGTGTTCGTGCAGACCGTCAAGCCTGGATTCGTGCGCACGCGCATGGCCGCGGGCGTGAAAAGCCGGTTGATGGCCGAACCGGACCGGGTGGCCCTGGACATCACCACGGCCATCCGCGATAGGCGCGAAGTGATCTACACGCCCTGGATCTGGAAATGGATCATGCTGATCATCAAGTCCATTCCCGCCCCCGTCTTCCGCAGGCTGAAGCTGTGAACGCGGGGAGGCGCGAGTGAGCGGAACGTCTCCGCGCGGGACCGCGCGGGCCCTGGTTCGCCTGGCCCGTCCTTCCCATTGGATCAAGAACGCGTTCGTGTTGGCGGGCGTGTTCTTCGCCGAAGATTGGAAGGAGACGGGAACGCTCCTGTTGGCGGGCGCCGCCTTCGCCGCCTTCTGCCTGGCGGCCAGCGCCGTGTATTGCGTCAACGACGCGCTGGACGTGGAAGAAGATCGGGCGCATCCCCGCAAGCGCGGCCGCCCCCTGGCCGCGGGCGAGATCTCCCAGAATGCCGCTTACGCCTTCGCCTCCGCGCTGGCCGCGGGAGCCTTCGGCCTCAGCCTTTACGCGGGCCCCCGTCTCGCCGTGTGTCTCATCGCCTATGCCGCCGTGAATCTCCTGTATTCCCGAGGCCTCAAGCGCCTCGTGCTGGTGGATGTTTTCTGCATCGCCTCCGGATTCATCATACGCCTTCTGGCGGGAACCTGGGGAATAGGCGTGGAGCCTTCCCAATGGTTCCTGTTGTGCACGCTGAACCTGAGCCTGTTCCTGGGATTCTCCAAACGCTACGCGGAATTGATCGACGGCCAACGTCCCCTGGAGGAAAAGCGCGCGGTGCTCAAAAGCTATTCGCCGGAATTCCTGCGCGTGCTTCTGGCCATCACCCTGGCGGCCACCCTCATCACCTACGGGCTATACACAACCAGTCCCCGCACCTTGCAGGTGCACGGAAGCGCGCGCCTGATCTACACCCTGCCCATCGCCACTTTCGGCCTGTTCCGTTACCTCTACCTGGTGATGGAAAAGGGCTACGGCGAAAACACCGTCGCCGACATGCGCAAGGATCCCGCTATGCTGATCATCTGCATCGTATATGCGGCGGCCGGCGTCCTGTTGTTGGGATACTGAACGGATCCTTCTTTGCCCCGACCGCGGTAGAATTTATCTTCACTAGGTTGCCAGCCTGCAAAGCTTCACCCCGCAAGGGAGTTCCGGATGATTCATATCTACAACCCCGGCCTGCATCAGGCCTGCCGGGAGTTTCTGGAGAATTCCCCCGGGGCCGATTATGGCCACGATCCGGCATGGACGGACGTGATCCGGGAAGCCTACGATAAGGAAGCATTCATCCTGGTCCGCACCGATCCCGACACCGGCGAAGTCCGCGGCATGGCGCCCGCCTGCTACCTGGCCTCGGCCGGCTTCGGAAAGAACCTGGTATGCCTGCCCTATCTGGATTACGGCGGCATCCTGGCGCGGGATGCGGAAACGGAGGATTTGCTGCGGGACAGATTGCTCGCCGAGGCGCGCTCGCGCCGGGCCAAGCTGGAGATCCGCAGCCGGAATCCATTGTGCGGGCTCCCCGCGCCCAAGGATGAAAAGGTCTCCATGATCCTGCCGTTGAGCGAAGAGGACGGGATCCTGGCGACCGGCGCGGATTGGAGCGGCATCCGGGAAGGCGTGGCTTGGGGTCCGGAAGGTGCGGCGGCCGCGGACGCCTATTGGAAGAGCCTGGACGCCAAGGTGCGCAACCAGGTGCGCAAGGCGGAGAAATCCGGAGTGACGGTCCTTTGGGGCCGGCAGGAACGCCTGGACGATTTCTACGGCGTCTTCTGCGTGAACATGCGCGATTTGGGATCGCCCACCCATGCGCGCGGATTTTTCGAAGCCGTGTTGCGCCATTTCCCCGGAGCCCGCATAGGCACCGCCCATCGCGAGGGAAAATGCATAGGCGGCCTGATCCGCATCCTGTGGAAGAACGAAGTGGCCATTCCCTGGGCCTCGACCTTGAAGGAGGAGCGCGTCCACTGTCCCAACAACGCGCTCTATTGGGAGAGCATCCGCTTCGCATTCGAACAGGGTTGCCGGCGGGTGGATTTCGGCCGCAGCACCCGCGACGAGGGGACCTACCGGTTCAAAAAACAGTGGCAGGCCCGGGAGCTACCTTTGTATCGTTATCAATTCGATGAGAAGGGACGTTTTCTTGAACAGTCTTGGCACATTTCCCAGGGGAAGCTAGGTTGGACCCGCAACATATGGGCGAAACTCCCCCTGAAGCTGGCCAATTCCCTGGGACCGATGCTGCGGGGCAGCATCTCGGCGTAAACGGCGGCCATGGCCCCGGCGATGTAACCGTTCCCCGCAAAAGCACTGCGCGCCTGCTCTGGGCGCTCTTCTCCGCCTTCGTGGTCTACGGCACCACCTTTCCATTCAAGTTCAATCTGGACTGGCACGGATTCATCGCCGAAACCCATCGCATCAATTGGCGCGTGTTGGGGGGCGTCGAGGGCAACCTCATCGTTTCCGACATCATCCAGAACATCCTGCTCTTCATCCCTTTCGGTTTCCTGGGCTACTTCTCGCTCATCTATAAGCGATCCAGCGCGAACAAGATCCGCATCGTGCTGGCGGGCGCGGTCCTGAGCGCGTCGGTGGAATTCCTGCAGATTTTCTCACCATCCCGGTATCCGGCCTTGTCCGATATCGTCTTCAACACCCTGGGCACCGCCATAGGTCTGGCCTTGGGGGTGGCGCTGAAAAAATCCGTGCTCGATTTCAAATCGAATCCCATCGCCCGGCGGTTCCTGGACGCGGAATCGGCCTTTCCCTCCCTGGTGTTTCTCATCCTGGTGGTGGCGGGTTGCTGGGAGCCCTTCGATTTCTCCCTGGACTTGGGCGTGGTGTGGGGCCATGTCAAACCCCTGATCACGCATCCGATCCGCTTTACCCGCCCCGACGACGATATGATCAATTTCATCCGCTACCTGCTGACCACCCTGTTCGTGTGCCGGATGGCCAGGGAATCGGGCATCCGCCGTCCGGTCCTGGCGGGATCGACCCTGATGGCAATCCTGGCGGTGGGGTTGGAAGCCTCCCAGGTCATCATCCAATCCCGATCCCCGGAGGTTCAGGATGCCCTGGTCGCCTTGGCCGGCGTATGCGGCGGAGCCGTGGCATTCTTTTTCCCCCCGTTCCACCGCCGTCCGGGGATGTGGACGGCCGCAGGCGGCCTGGCCATCTTCATCGCCGCCGCGCTGAACGCGTTCTATCCGTACGACTTTTCCTCCCGCTACTCCGGTTTCAACTGGATGCTGTTTCTGCCGCAATACGAACGGACCACCTTCGCCTCCCTGAGCGATTTCGTGGAAAACGCCATGGTCTTCTTCCCGGTGGGATTCCTGCTGGGCTACTTCTATCCGCGCATCCGCCCCTCGCTGGTGGCCGCTCTGGCGGCGGGAGCCATGGCCTTTGCGCTGGAAGTGGTCCAGGGTTACGTGCCGGGACGTTACTCCGATGTTACGGATGTGCTGGGCGCAATGCTGGGCGCCTTGGCGGGAGGCCTGGCCCTGACCCGGGGTTGGCCGGCCTTCCGGGAATACATGCGGCAGGATGAGGACAGCCAGGTATGAAGAAAACCGACATTCTGATCACGGGCGGAGGCATCGTAGGCTTGGCCACGGCCTGGCGCCTGTTGCAACGCCATCCCGGACGCAAGGTACTGGTCCTCGAAAAGGAAGGCGGCGTGGCGCGCCATCAGACGGGCCACAACAGCGGCGTCATCCATTCCGGCATCTACTACAAGCCCGGCAGCTTCAAGGCCAGATTGTGCCGGCGCGGCTATACGGAAATGGTCGCCTTCTGCCGCGAAAACGGATTGCCCCACGATATTTGCGGCAAAATAGTCGTCGCCGTTTCGGAGGCGGAGCTGCCGCAATTGGAAACGCTTCGCCAACGCGCGGAAGCCAACGGCCTCCAGGGCGTGACCCTGCTGGAGCGCGGGGGCATGGCGCGCTTTGAGCCCCATGCCGCGGGACTCAAGGCCCTGCACGTGCCCGAGACCGGAATCGTGGACTATGTGAAGGTTTCCGAAAAACTGGCGGAGAAGGTCCGGGACCTGGGAGGCGAAATCCTCCTGAGCCGCCGGGTGGAATCCCTGCGCACCCTGCCCGGCGAGAAGATCGTCACGGCCGGGGACGCGGAATACGGCGCCGCCTTCTTCATCAATTGCGGCGGATTGATGAGCGATCGCGTGGCGTGGCTGGACGGAGTCGATCCGGGCCTGGCCATCGTCCCGTTCCGGGGCGAGTATTACGATTTGGACGCCACCGGCCGCTCGCTGGTCAGGAACCTCATCTATCCGGTGCCCGATCCGGCCTTTCCCTTCCTGGGGGTGCATTTCACGCGCATGATCGGGGGCGGAGTGGAATGCGGGCCCAACGCGGTGCTCGCATTCAAGCGCGAGGGATACAAGAAGACGGACGTGAATCTCAAGGACATGGCGGAGGTGCTGGCGAATCCCGGTTTCCGCAAACTGGCCGGGAAACATTGGCGCATGGGCCTGGGGGAGTTCCACCGCTCCTTCTCCAAAGCCGCTTTCGTAAAAGCCTTGCAAAGACTGCTCCCCGACGTGCAGGGTTCCATGCTGACCCCGGCGGGCTCGGGCGTGCGCGCGCAGGCGTTGCGGCGCGACGGTTCCCTGGTGGACGATTTCGCATTCGCGGAAGGGACGCGCAGCCTGCACGTCCTCAACGCGCCTTCGCCCGCGGCCACGGCCTCCCTGGCCATCGGCGAAGAGATCGCGGACCGTTACGCCAAGATGACGGGCTGATCGGCCAGGATCCGGCCTCCCGTTTCCGGCGAATTTTCTTTCACCACCCCCGCCCGCAAACCTTATTTTCTTCCATGTATAGCGCTCCGGTAAAGTAAACCGGCGGATCCCGCTCGGAGGGGCTGCCGCAACATATCTGTGTGGATCCCGCGGAAACCTTCCCGGGGAACCAGGGGAATCGCCATGTCGAAATCGAAATTGTTCGCCCTAGGTCTTTTGTTCCTGATACCCAAGGTGGAAGCCAAATTTACCGCGGCCGATTGCCCGGACGTCAAGGACGGCGAATTCCGCTATAGCACGCTCGTCACCCGGGACCAGGATACCAGTCTCAACGAGCCGCTCAAGCTGGCCACCGCCCTGCGCGACGACGGCAAGGTGGACGTGTACTTCATCGAACGCCACGGCAAGGTGAAGCGCTGGAGCGCCGGGGGCGCCACCGTCACCACCCTGATCGGGCTGGACACCTGGACCGATTCCAAGGACAAGGTGGACAGCACGGGGCCCGATGCCGAAACGGGGTTGGAAGGCATCGCCCTCGATCCGGATTTCAAGGTGAACCACCGCCTCTATCTGCGCTACGAGCCCTGGAGCAAGGAGGTGTACCGCATTTCCCGCTTCGAGGTGCAGGGCGATTCCATCCCGCTCTCCTCGGAGAAGGTGCTGCTGGAGATCCCCTATGTGCGGGAGCATACCCATAAGCAGGCCATCGTACTGGGGGGCGCGGGCATGGCCTTCGATCCGGACGGCAACCTTCTCATCCCCATCGGCGCCAACACCGAGCTGTCGCCCTCGGTGAACGAGACGTACCGGGATTTCAGCGCCGAGTATACCTCGTCCAACCTGCGCAGCCTGCGCGGGGCCATCCTGCGCATCCATCCGGACGACTCCCCCATGGGCTACTCCATTCCCAAGGACAATTTCGGCGAGTATTGGTCCGCCTGGTTCAAGCAACAGGGGAAGGAAGCCCTCGCCTCCGACTATGCGGATACCGCCAAGGTGAAGCCGGAGATCTACGTCAAGGGCGTGCGCAACCCCTATTCCATCACGGTCGATCCCGTGCGCGGCTGGGTTTCCTGGGGCGAGTTCGGGCCCAACCGCATGGGCGTGACGCGCATCGAGGAAAACAACCTCATCACCCATCCCGTATACGGCGGCTATCCCTATTGGGCGGGAAAGCAAGAGCCGCTCCTGACCGGCCTCAAACCCTGGACCGATATGGGCCTGGATCCCAAGGCTCCGGTGAACAGCTCGAAGTGGAACGAAGGGCCCAAGGAATTACCCCCGGCCGACACCCCCCTCTATGCCTATAGCGCCTTCCTCAACAACGGGTTCCTGGTGGGCAACCATCCCGTGGTCGGGCCGCTCTACCACTATGATCCCGCGTCGCCTTCCGGCGTGAAGTTCCCGCCGCATTTCGACAAGGCCTGGTTCCTGGCCGAGCGGAAGACCAAAAGCGTGCGCGTGCTGCAACTGGACGAGACGGGATCCTTCGTCATCGATTCGGCCATGGTGACCACGTCGCAGGAACTCACCCGGCCCCTGGACCTGGAGCAAGGCGCCGACGGGGCCCTCTACGTGGTCGACTATGGCGATGGATGGCACAGCAACGGGCCGGGAATGCATATCGGCAGGATCGAATACACCGGTTCCTGCCACCCCGGGGTCGCGACCACGGGCGCCGGGGTCCGCAACCGCGCCGCCGCGCCGCGCATCCGCGTATCGGCCCAGTCCATCGACGTGCGGGAACCGGGACCGCACATCATCCGCATCTACGATTTCACCGGCCGGGAGATCCGGATTCTGCGCGGCGACGGGCCCATGTCCCATCCTTTGCCCAAAGGCAGGGACAAGGGCATCTTCTTCGTGACGGTGGAACTGGCCAAGGCGATGCATACCTTTACCTTGACGGATCTCTAAGGGGGGGTGGAACTGTGAGGCCGGTCTGTGGGACCGGCCGAGCCGGTTCTCCGGTTCCGTGGGCGCGGCAGGGGGCAAGGCCGCGTCCGCGGAACCCATCCGATTCATCTGATTCGAAGCGTTCGCGGTCTTTACAACCCAATCCCCTCGTAGATCCTGAAGTGTTCCTTCTCCAGCATGCGCCGGCCGTCGATGAACACGGGGGCATCCTGCGCGTTACCTGCGTCGAGCAGGGTGGGGAGGCGCCGGAACTCATGCCAGCGCGTGACCAGAACGATGCCGCGGGCGCCGGCAACCGCCTCCTCCAGGGTGCGGCAAAGCTTTACCTTGCCTTCGAACAGGGCTTGGGCGCGATCGGCTTCCGAGTCGTCCCGGGTCTGGGCGTCCGGTTCCCCGGAATAGGCGGGGTTTTGATCTTCCCAGGCGGCCGGTTTCGCGGTGTTCGTCTGCGTACGGCCCGTCACCACCAGGGCGGCGTTGGCCACCGCCGGGGAGAGGGAGGCGGCCGGCACCAGGGCCGGGTCGAAGGCGGACACGCGGGCGCCCCGGGCCAGGAGATCCCGGATGATGGGAATGGCGGGGGATTCCCGCATGTCCGAAGTCCCGGGGCGGAACGCCAGTCCCAGGACGGTGACGGGCACTCCCCGCAGGTCCGGGATGTGTTTTTCCAGCAACCTGGTGATGCGGGCCGGTTGGCCGAGGTTGGTGTCCCGCACCGATTCCAGCACGCGCATGGACGCGCCCGCGGTTTTGCCATGGGAGATGAGCGCGCTGATGTCCTTCATCAGACAGCTTCCGCCGAACCCGCAACCCGGCACCAGGAAATCCGCGATGGGAGCGGGATCGGCCTTTCCCGATGCCGTTTCCGCGCTCAGGTATTTGCCGCTCTGCACGCCTTTGATCACGTCCATCGCATCCACCCCGCCCAGGGTGGCGCACAGGTTGGCGATCTCGTTCGAGAAGGAGATCATGGTGGCCAACAGGGCATTGGAGGTGTATTTGATCATCTCGGCCGTGCGGCAGTTCA
The DNA here is from genome assembly GCA_028287505.1 of Fibrobacterota bacterium. Classification (GTDB taxonomy): domain Bacteria; phylum Fibrobacterota; class Fibrobacteria; order UBA11236; family UBA11236; genus Chersky-265. Next base: position 83,816 of record JAQBPN010000019.1, read on the forward strand.
CGGCGATGCGCTCCACCCCCGGGAATACGTCGTACATCTCTTCCAGGGCCTTGAGGCTCCGGCGATCGATGGCGCCCAGCACCAGGCGATCGGGCCGCATGAAGTCGTCCACCGCTTCGCCCTCGGTGAGGAACTCCGGATTCATGCCCACGCCGAAGCCTTCTCCGGCGAGCTTGCCGGATTCCTTTTCCAGGATCGGGAGCACTTCGTTTTCCGTGGTGCCTGGGACCACGGTGCTCTTGATCACCACCATGTGCCAGGTGTTCTTCTCCCGCAAGGCCCGGCCGATGGCCGCCGAGGCCTCGCGGATCTGGGTGAGATCGATGGCGCGGCCGTCGAACGGCGTGCCTACGGCCACCAGGGTGAGATCGGTTTCCTGCACGGCCGCCATGAGGTCGGCCACGGCTCTGAGGCGGTTGCCGGCATTGCGCCGCAGCAGCGGCCCCAGGCCGCGTTCATGGATGGGCGGCACGCCCGCGTTGATGCTTCTCACCTTGCGCGCGTCCAAATCGACGCAGACCACTTTGTGGCCCTTCTCGGCCAGACAGGCCCCTGTCACCAACCCGACATAGCCCGAACCGACGATTGAAATACGCATGGTTCCTCCGCCCGAAAGCCCCATTTCATTCGATAAAAACCATTTTGGAATCCGCGGGTGCAAATGGAATATCGTTGGGCTTGCGGGCCGGACCGGGGGAATATTATTTCAAGAGTCGGCCGTCCTCCACGCTCGCCGTCCCCCTCCAACAATCCCTGGAAAGCCGGTTACCCCGATGAACACAAGCGATATCTCCAAGTTGCGCCTGGGTCTCAAAGCGGGCGAATGGATCGTGGTCCGATCCAAGGAAGAAATCCTGGCCACGCTCGATGCCCGCTCCCGCCTGGACGGCATGCCTTTCCAACCCGAGATGTTTGCCTATTGCGGGAATCTCTATCGGGTACACAAGGTGGCGCATAAGACCTGCGACACCGTCGATAAGACCGGCAGCCGCAGCGTCACGGATTCCGTGCACCTGGAGGGAGTCCGTTGCGACGGTTCCGGGCATGCCGGCTGCCAGGCGCGATGCCTGATTTTCTGGAAGGAAGCCTGGCTGCAAAGGGCCGCCGGCCCGCGCAAGCCGATAGCCCACCCGGACGCGTCCCTTTGCACGGAAGCCGCGGTCCGCTCGGCGACGGTTGCGTCCGGGGAAGATCCCTCGGATCCGGATCCCACCTGGGTCTGCCAGACTACGGCGCTTCCCGAAATGACCAGGCCTCTGAGATGGTGGGACCTCCGTCAATACATCAAGGATGTCCTGACCGGGAACCACAAAACCTGGAGCATCATCAAGATGCTCTGCTTCGGGTCCTTCCGGGTCCTGCTCCGGGTTCTGAACCGGATCGGAATCGGGGACCGGTTTGCGCTTAACGGATACGATGCCTTCCAGAAACTGCGCGGCGGCAGGCCGTATCCGCATGCCACCGGCGTGATCCCCCTGGACCAACCCACGCCCAAGGGCGTCCTCAATCTCCGGGCCGGAGAAACCGTCGAGGTCAAATCGTCCGAGGAAATCCGGGCGACCCTGAACGTGAGCGGACGCAATCGGGGCATGTGGTTCGACCAGGAAATGGTGAAATTCTGCGGCAACAGATATACCGTCGAACTCCGGGTCGACCGCCTGATCGATGAAAAGTCCGGAAAAATGCTGGTGATGAAGAATCCCTGCATCCAACTGCAAGGTGTAACCTGCCAAGGGGAATGCACCTCCGACCGGCTCGGATGCCCTCGCGCCATCAATGCCTATTGGCGTGAGCTTTGGCTGAATCGCGTATAAATTCTGTTTCAGGGGGAGCAACCGGAATTTTACCCCCTGGAAAAACCCCGGAATAAAGGAATCCGACGGAAAGCCCCAAATAAGGACTTGATCATGGCTGGTTTAAACTTTGTTTAGTGAGTAATTCCTGGCCCTATGGCTTGGACCTTGAATAACGGAACGAATCGGACATGGAACCAGGATTGATGACGGACATGGAAGTACAGCCATCCCTTGGGGACGGCCCCAGGCCGGATCTGTCCGAGTACCGGGAATCGGCGAGAGAGCAGGAACGCATCCGGAATCTGTTCCACCTCCTGCCCGGCAAGGGAGGATCGGCGCTCGACATCGGCGCCAGGGACGGATACCTTTCCCTCCGCCTCACCGAGCGCTACGCCTCGGTGACCGCCTTGGATCTGGAAAAGCCGGAGATCAATCATCCCAACGTCGCTTGCGTCCAGGGCGACGTCGTTTCCATCGCTTCCGAGGACGGCAATTTCGACCTGGTCCTGTGCTCGGAAGTGCTCGAACATATCCCTCCGGCGCTGCTCCCCAAAGCGTGCGCGGAAATAAGCCGCGTTTCCCGGGGCCATGTCCTTATCGGCGTGCCGTTCAACCAGGACACCCGCTACGCGCGGACCACCTGCCCGGACTGCGACGGCAAGAATCCCCCCTGGGGCCACGTGAACTCCTTCGATGAGAAAAAACTCCGTTCGCTGTTCCCGGGAATGCGGGTCCAAAGCATAGACTACGTGGGATGGAACCGGGAAAGGACGAATGCCTTCTCCGCATTCCTCATGGATTTCGCCGGCAACCCCTTCGGGACCTATAATCAGGAAGAAGGGTGCATCCATTGCGGATCAAAGCTGGCGCCTCCGGAATTCCGGAACCCGGCCCAGCGTTTGGCGAGCTTCATCGGACACATGGTCATGAGAGTCCAATCCCTGCTGTTTCCTCCCCAGCCGAATTGGATCCATATCCTCTTTTCGAAGATCTGACGCTTCTCGGCGACGGCCGTTACGGACGATACATTTATTCCCACTAATAAATCCCTTTTCCTTTGTCGTCGACGGCGGAAAAACCCATTTTGATCCCAACCAGGGAGCCATTGCTCCCGCCCAAAAGGCTTAAGCCCATGAACACTCGAATGCTCCCCACCGCCGTCAGATCAGCCGCTCTGGCGGGGCTTCTCTTCGCTGCCGGCAGCCATGCCGATCCCATCCGGTTCATGTCCGTCCTCTCCGATCTCAAAAACGGACCGGAACGGGAATCCCCCTTCGATTGGAAGGTCAATCCGCTTCTCGGGGACGGGAAGGCCCAGCGATCCGCGAACCATTTCTACCAGGGCTTCCGCGATTGGCGGGACGGGAAGGATGCGCCTCTCCCCGGGTATCACGGAAGCTACGGTTCCCTGGAGTCGCTCGTAGGTTGGGGTTTCGGCCAAACGGGCAAGGGCGAAGGATTGTCCTGCTTGCGGGACGAACCGCTCCTTACCAATGGGGATCGCGATGGGGATCGTCGCGGCCGCGGCAACAACCCGGGCGAAGCGCCCATCGGCGATCAGACTCCCGCGGTTCCCGAACCCACCACGGCCCTGCTTTTTGCCGGCGGCCTGCTGGGAATCTTCGCCTTCACCCGCCGCAAGGCCTGAACGCGGACCCTGAGGTTCGCATCCCCTCCCGGCACCCCCCATCCGGTTACGGAACCGCGTATCCGGTGCGTTTTGGATACGGGAAGGTTGTAGGCTCCCCCCCAATTTCCTAGCTTTTGAAGCCATCCACGGGACATACCCGATGAAGGTAGCTGCATGTTTGATCTGAACGATACTTGGCTTCCTTCCAGAAGCGGCCGTTTCCGGATCGGAAAAGCGCTCGCCATCTCCGCTCTGCTTGCGATATCGGGATTATCATCGGCCCGGGCCGATGAGCTTCCCACCGCCCCCCATGATGACCGCTTTGTCGCGGGCGAGGCCATGTCCATCACGGTTCCCTTGGATACCGGGGCATTCCTGAACGGCGGCTACGCGGTGGACTCCGCCGGGTTCGTCGACCTGCCCGTGCTGGGCCGTTTGCAGGTGGCGGGCAAAACCCGCGATCAGGTGGAGGAATACCTGGTGGGCAAGCTGTCCAATTACCTCAAGGACACGCATGTCCGGGCCGTACCCGCCATCCGGCTCACCTTGCTGGGGTTTTGGACCCACCAAGGACAATTTTATATCAGTCCCAATACCACCGTGTGGGAGGCGGTTTACCGGGCGGGCGGGATAGGCGGCGATCGCAATCTGGACAAGGTCAAGGTGATGCGGGGCGAAAAGGATCTGGATGTTTCCCTGTTGAATGAATATTCCAGCGGGCGGACCTTGGCGGCGGCGGGAATCCGTTCCGGGGACATCTTTCTCATTCCCATCCCCAGGGACAATACCGGCGGATGGTACTGGTTCAAGGAAGGCCTCACCGCCACGGCGCAAATCGCCACCGTGGTCGGGACCGTTCTCACCGCCTACATCACTTATACGGTACTGGACCGCCGCTAGCTGAAGAGCGTCCCTTTCGGTTTTGCGTCGTCAGCGAGGAAGCACATGTTCAAGGTCGCACTGGTCTGCGGGGCCCGCCCCAACTTCATGAAAATCGCTCCCGTACTCGCCGCCATCGGGAAGTCGGGACGGATAACGCCTTACCTCGTCCACACCGGCCAGCACTACGACGAAAAGATGTCCCAGTCCTTCTTCGATGTGTTGCGCATTCCGCGGCCGGACGTCGATTTGGGAGTGGGTTCCGGCAGCCATGCGGAGCAGACCGCCAAAATCATGGTCGAGTTCGAGAAAGTCTGCCTCCGGGAAAAGCCCCTGATGGTGGTGGTGGTGGGGGACGTCAATTCCACGCTGGCCTGCGCCATCGTGGCCAAGAAGCTCTGGATCCCGGTGGCCCACGTGGAAGCGGGCCTCCGCTCCGGGGACATGCGCATGCCGGAAGAGATCAACCGCATCGTCACCGATTCCATCAGCGATCTTTTCTTCACCACCGAACCGGAGGGAAACGAGAATCTGCTCCGCTTCGGAGCGGATAAGGACCGGGTGCACTTCGTGGGGAACGTCATGATCGACTCGCTGCTGCAAAACCGGGAAGCGGCGGAAAAGATCCCCGTTCTGGAAGAGATGGAGGTGGAGAGCGGCAAGTACTGCCTGGTGACCATGCACCGCCCTTCCAACGTGGACGACCCGGAGGTGCTGGGACCGCTGCTAGACGTCTTCGCGAAAATCCAGGAGAAGATCAAAATCGTTTTTCCCGCCCATCCCCGGACCATGTCCATGATCGGGAAATTCGGATTCTCGGATAAGATCAAGAAAATGACCCGGGTCCGTTTTTGCGAGCCCCTGGATTATCATCGTACGTTGAAGCTCAACGCCCATTCGCGCTTCGTCATGACGGACTCCGGCGGGCTGCAGGAAGAGACCACGGCCCTGGGAATCCCCTGCCTCACCATCCGGGAGAATACGGAGCGCCCGGTTACGGTCACCATAGGCACGAACGAAGTGGTGGGCTCATCCCCGGAAAAAATCCTCCTGGCGGTGGATCGCATTCTCGCCGGGAGCTGGAAAAAGGGCGGCATGCCGGAAGGCTGGGACGGCAAGGCCAGCGAGAGGATCGTCTCCATCCTGGAATCCTTCCTCGGGAAAGCGCGCTGACATGGGCGCTTCCACGGCGATTGACGGGCTTGGCGCGGGGTAATCGAGGGTGCCGGAAGTTTCCATGACGGAAGAAATGGGCCCCGATATGGATGCCGCCTATCGCGCATTCGTGGAGTCCTCCCCGCGGGCGGATTATTGCCACGATCTCGCCTGGCGCGAGGTCATCAGGGAAACCTACGGGTTACGGTCCTTCTACCTCGTCGATCTGGCGCCGGGCTCCCGGGAAATCCGCGGGGTGGCTCCGGCCTTTTTCCTGAAGGGGATCCTGTCGCGCGGGCAAATCGTTTCCCTGCCTTTCCTGGACTATGGCGCGCCCCTGGCCGCCGACGCGGACAGCGAACGGCGCCTGGTGGATCGGTTGCTGCGGGAGGCCGGGCGCAAAGGGATGCCCTTGGAAATCCGTTCCCGCCAGCCGCTGGAATCCCTTCCCTCCGCCGCGAACGAAAAGGTGTCCATGGTCCTGGAGCTGGGCGGCAAGGATCGGGAGGCCTACTGGAAGGGATTGGACGCCAAGGTCCGCAACCAGGTACGCAAGGCGGAAAAATCCGAAGTCTCCGTTCTCTGGGGCCGGGAGGAGAGACTGGACGATTTCTACTCCGTCTTCACCGTCAATATGCGGGACCTGGGATCTCCCGTGCATTCGCGGACGCTCTTCGCCAGCCTGCTCAAGCATTTTCCCGGCGCGCAGATCGGCACCGCGCACCGCGGGGGACAATGCATCGGCGGCCTGGTCCGGGTGCTTTGGAAGCGGACCCTGTACATACCCTGGGCTTCCACGTTGAAGGAGCACCGCATCCATTCCTCCAACAATGCCATGTATTGGGAGAGCATCGCGTTCGCCTTCGAGCGGCAGTGCGAACGCGTCGATTTCGGCAGGAGTTCCAAAGGCGAGGGAACCTACCGGTTCAAGCAGCAGTGGGAAGCCGGGGAGTTTCCCTTGTGCTGGTACCAGTTCGGCGCGGACGGCGTCCGCAAGGAACAGGTGGAACATCTGGCTTCCGGAAAGCTGAAGATGGCGGCGCTCGCCTGGTCGCGGCTTCCCTTGCCGATGGCCAATCTGCTGGGGCCCGCGTTGCGCGGAAAATTGTCGGCATGAAGGACAGGGCCTTCAAGGAGAACAGGCATGGCTGATCATCTGGACTGGGGCCGGGAATCCGATCCGGCGGCTTTGCGCGGGCTGTTGCGTTGTCCGGTCTGCAAGGAACCTCTGCGGTTGGGATCGGAATCGGCCGTCTGCACGGCAAGCGCTTGCGGCGCCAGCTTCCCGGTGGCCAGGGGCATCCCCATATTGATCAACGAAAAGGCCAGCCTTTTCAGCCCCGCCGGCATCCTGGCCCAGGACGATGGCGGCCCCGGTCCCTCCAAGCCCCGCTTCTGGCGGAAATGGGAAAGCCGGATCGTCCCGTCCATCAGCAAGAACTGGATGGCCGAAAGGAATTACCGCCGGTTCTTCGAGGCGTTGCGCGCCAAGGGCGGCGTCCCCATGATCCTCATCATCGGCGGAAGCACCGTCGGAGAGGGGCTGGGACGCTATCTGCGCGATCCCGCCTTCCGCTTCGTGGAATCGGACATCTATTTCGGGCCCCGGACCGGCCTCATCAGCGACGCCCACGACATTCCCTTCGCGGACAACGCTTTCGACGGAGTCATCATCCAGGCCGTGATCGAATACATGGTCGACCCCGAGCGCGGCGTCCGGGAAATCCACCGGATCCTCAAAACCGGGGGGATGGTCTACAGCGAGACCCCCTTCATGGCCCAGGTGCACGGCGGCAGGTACGATTTCAACCGCTACTCCCATCTGGGGCACAGGCGCCTGTTCCGCGGCTTCACGGAGACCGCCAGCGGCCCGGTCAACGGCCCCGGCATGGTCCTGGCGTGGTCCTGGAAATATTTCCTGATGACCTTCTTCGCCGGGAAAAGGGCGCGCAGCCTGGCCCATCTCTTCGCCCACTTCACGGCGTTCTGGCTGAAGTACCTGGACGGTTACCTGATCACCAAACCCGGCGCATTCGATTCCGCCCTGGGATACTTTTTCATGGGCGAAAAATCCGCCTCCGTGCTTCCCGATCGGGAACTGATAGAAGGGTATCGCGGGCTGTGGGAGCTCCGGTGACCGGCCCGCGGGAGTTGCCCGGATCATGAGTCCGCTGAAAGGCGTTTTCCTCGGCGTTTGCAGAAGCGCCGGACTGTTCCGGATCGCGCGTCTCCTGACCCGCCGATCCTTGCGGATCCTCTGCTACCATGGCTTCTCCTCCCGCGACGAGCATGAGTTCCGCCCCCAGCTTTTCATGAAGCCGTCCACCTTCCGGGCCAGGCTGGCCTATCTCAGGGACGCCGGCTATCCGGTGCTGGACCTGGGCCGGGCCCTGGAGGGACTCCGCCAGGGTAACCTGCCGGTCAACCCGGTGGTCATCACCGTGGATGACGGCTTCCGCAACGTCCGCGCCCTGGCGTTGGGCATCCTCGGGGAATTCTCCTTTCCCGGCACGGTTTACGTGACCACTTATTATGTGGAGCGCAACCATCCGGTTTTCCGCCTGGCCGTGCAATACATGTTCTGGAAGTCCGGCAAGGCGCAGGCCGATTTGGAAAAAGCGGGATTGCCGGCGGAGGCGGCCGCCTTGGGCAAGGCATCGGCCGGGCCTTGGGACATCATCGCCTACTGCGAAAAGGAATGCAGCGAAGAGCGCCGCGTGGAAATCCTGCGCGTGCTGGGGAGCCACTTAGGCGTCGACGCGGCCGATTTGGAAAAAGCCGGGACCTTGACGCTCATGGACGCCGGAGAAGTGGCGGAACTGCTGGGAAAGGGCGTGGATATCCAGTTGCACACCCATCGGCATCGCCTGCCCGATGACAAGGCGGGATTGGATAGGGAGATCCAGGACAACCGCCGGGTCCTGACGGCATTGGGCGCCAAGGGGCTGGATCATTTCTGTTACCCAAGCGGGATCTGGTCGCGGCCCCAGTGGCCCATGCTGGCCGCCCTGGGAGTCCGCAGCGCCACCACCTGCGAACCGGGTTTCAACTATCCGGACACGCCCCCCATGGGGCTGCGCCGTTTTCTGGACAGCGAAGCCATCGCCCAGATCGAATTCGAGGCCGAGCTTTCCGGCTTCCTGGAAATCATGCGCAAGCTGACGGGGAAATCGGCGCGGACGGCCGCATTGGCCTCCTCGGGCGGCGGCAACCCCAAGACCGGGGCTTGATCAGGTAGAGCAGGCAGCGGGCGGCGCTCATGCCACCTTCACGCTGCATCAAGCCACCATCAAGCCGCGAACGTGCGGTACCACTCTTCCAGCACCAGCATCTGCCATAACTCCCGGTGGTAGTCCGCCTTGCCGTTGCGATGATCGGCGAGCATGGTGGAGACCAGTTTTCCATCGAAGATGCCCCGCTGCCGGAAGGCGGCGGATTCCAGCACGTCGGAAGCGTAGCCCGCCATGGTCCCTTGGAACATGGTTTTCAAGGGCGTGGGGAAGCCCACTTTCTTCCTCGCCAGGATCTCCGGGGGCAGGCGCCCCGCCATGGTTTTTTTCAGGATGAACTTTTTGCTGAAGCCGTGGATCTTGTATTTGACGGGCAGCGCGGCGCAGAATTCCACCAGGCGGAAATCCAGGAACGGGCAGCGCAGTTCCAGGGACGGGGCCATGCTCATCTTGTCGGCCTTGGTCAGCAGGTTGTCCACCAGCCAGGTCTTGGTATCGAAGTACAGCATCTTGTTCAGCACGTCCCGGATGGCGGGGTCATGGAAGCGCGACGCGAACGCGTCCAGCCAGGCGGGGTCCATGCGGGCGCGGAAAGGTTCCGAGAAGGCCCGGTCCATCCACTCGCGGCCGCGGAAATCCACCCCGAAGTAGCCCCGCTCCAGAGGCAGGTCCGCCAGGGCGTCGTATTTGTCGAGCTTGCGTATGCCCAAGGGCTTGAAGAGCAGGCGGGAGAGGCCCTTGCGGACGAAGCGCGGGATCTTGCGGTACCGGTCTATGACGCGCATGTAATTGTAGATGTCGTAACCGCCCAGCATTTCGTCCGCCCCTTCGCCGGAAAGCACCACGGTGACATGCTTGCGGGCCAGCTTGGCGATATGGTACAGCGGGATGGCGGAAGCCTGGGTGATCGGTTCTTCCATGTGCCGGATGTAGTGGGGAATGGAGTCCTGGAACTCCTGCTGGGAGAGCATGATCTCGTGGTGTTCGGTGCCGAAGTGGCGGGCCACGATGCGGGCGTAGGCGGTCTCGTCGTATTCCTTGCCCAGGTCGAAGGCCACGGAAAAGGTCTTGAGGCGCGCGCCGTTGCCGCTGAGCATGGAGACCACGGTACTGGAGTCCAGCCCTCCGCTCAGGAAGATGCCCAGGGGCACATCGCTGCGCAGCCGCAGCTTGATGGCGTCTTCCAGCAGGTTGTTGAACTCGGGAAGATAGGCGGCCATGCCCCGATCCCGTTCGGGCCGGAACTGCAAGGACCAATAGGAACCCGTTTCCACCTTGCCCCCCGCGTCCACGCGCAGGAAGTGTCCGGGCGCAAGCTTGCGGATGTGCTTCATCAGGGTGTCTTCGCCGGGGATATAGCCGAAGGCCATGTAGGCCTGCAGGTGATCCTCGGAAATGGAGCGGTCGATCCCGGGAATCTCCAGCAAGGCTTTCAGTTCCGACGCGAACGCGATGCCGTCGGCGGTCAGGGTGTAATACAGGGGCTTCTTTCCCAAGCGGTCCCGGGCCAGGAAAAGGGTCTTGTCCTTCTTGTCCCAGACGGCGAAGGCGAACATGCCGTTGAAATGGCCCAGGCAACCGGCGCCGAGTTTTCCGTACATGGCCAGCAGCACTTCCGTGTCCGAGTGGGACGCGAAATCCCGGTCCCCGGGGAAATGGGCCGCCTTGAGTTCCAGGTAGTTGTAGATCTCCCCGTTGAAAACCGTAACGTATCTGCCGTCATGGCTGGACATGGGCTGATGGCCCCGGGGAGACAGGTCGAGAATGCTCAGCCTGCGATGGACCAGTCCCAGTTCCGCTTCCGCGAAGAGGCCGCCGTCATCGGGACCGCGATGCACCATGGTGTCCCGCATGGATGTCAGCAGGGATTCTTCGGCGGGTTTGCGCGTCCTGAAATTGAAAATGCCGGCTATTCCGCACATAAGGTTCCTCGGCCCGCGCGGGGCGCCGCTATCCCACCCAATCGAGGACCGTAAGCGCGTTACGGTTCCAATTGAGCTTTTCCAGGGTGGTTTTCTTGGCCGCCGCGCCGATGTCGGCGATCCGTCCGGGGCTGCGGAACAAGCCCTCCAGCGCTTGCGCCAGGGATTCCCGGGAATCGGAATCGAACAGGCATCCGTCCACGCCGTCCGTGATGAGGTCGCGGATGTTGGCGGTGCCGGGGGCCACCACGGCTTTGCCCATGGCCATGTATTCCACGATTTTCATGGGAGAGGCGTAGAAGGTGGCCTTGGGACTCACGGCCGCGTCGAAAAGGGCGATGTAGCGCGGGATGTCATCGTGGCGCACCCGTCCCGTGATGGTTACCCTGCCCCGCAGGCCCAGTTTTTCGATCAAGGCTTCCAGTTCCTGGAGGATGGGGCTGTCGCCCACGAGCAGCAGGTGCAAGGGTTGCGGGTATCTGCCCTCCAAGGCGACGAAAGCCTCCATCAAAAGATCGATCCCGTGCCAGGGCCGCATGATGCCGACGAAACCCACCACTCCGGCGCCGGGGGCGATGCCCAGTTTTTCCCGCAGGCCGGAATCCGGCGCGACGGAGGCGGCGAAGCGCGCGAGGTTGACTCCGTTGGGCACCACATGGACCTTGGAAGCGGGGACGCCGATGGAGACGAGGTATTCCTTGAGCGGCGTGGACACCACCAAAGTGCGGTACGCGTTGGCGCAGATCCACTTTTCCAGGGCGTGGGCGATGCGGCGGAATATCAACCGTTCATCCGGCTGTTGCGAGCGCTCCAGGGCCAGGGGGGAATTCACCTCCAGCACCACGGGCACGCCCGCCAGCTTTCCCAGCAGCACGGCCGAAGCGTTGAAAGTAATGTAACGGTCGTAGATGAAATCGGGCTTCAGCTTGCGGACCAGGCGCAGCAGGGCCAGGAAGGCGGCGGCATTGTACCCGATTTCCAGGAACTCGAAAAAGGCGCGCGGCAGGAGTTTCTTGATGCGCTCGGCCCAGGTGCGGGTCTGGCTCGCCTGCCCGGTCTTTTCGCCCACCGGGGAAAGGACGGAAACATCGTGACCCAGATCACGGAATGCGGCGATCATTTCCTTGACGTGGATTCCCTCGGCGCCGTCGCCCAAGGTCCGATGGTGATAGATAATCTTCACGCGGTCTTTCCGGTTCCGGCGGAGGCCGGGGACATGAATCCCAGGAGCGCGGACAGTGCGTTCCGGCCGCACCAATCCCAATCCTGCCCCTTCATTTTCCCAAAGATATATTCAGAATCCCATGTTATCGACAGAGCCTGGGAGATCCGGGCGGGAAAATCCGATCCCGCCGGATCCGCCATGATTCCCAGGCGCGCGTCCTCCAGCATGTCCCGGATGCCTCCCACCGCAGTGGCCACCACGGGCCGGCCGCATGCGAGGGCTTCCAATACCACGTTGGGGCATCCCTCCGAGGCCGACGCCAGACAGAAACAATCGCACGCGGAATACCACGGGACCAGGTCCGCGGGGGCGATCTTTCCCAGGAACCGCACGTGACCCGAAAGGCCGTGGCGCTCTATGGAAAGGCGGATCTTTTCGAGGTAGGCCTGGCCGCCCTCCGGATCCGGCTCGCCCACTATAAGGAGCACCGTGTCCGGAAATTCCCGCAAAACGGAAGGGAGCGCGTCCACCAACAGGTGGAAACCCTTTCCCGGACTCAGCCTGCCCACGCTGAGGAGAAGCTTCCCTTCGGCCTTGAGCTTGAGCGCGTTGCGTGAAGCCGCCCGATCCAAAGGGTGGAAGCGCTTTGCGTCGATGCCGTTGGGAACCGTTTTGATCCGGTCCGGGGCGATGCCGGCCTGGACAATCGCCTTTTGGCGCAGCTCTTCGCTGACGGCTATCACGCCGGCGGCCCGGCGCAGGCACAGGCGTATGAGAGCCTCCCGCAGCCGGCCCTGTCCCTCGTAGAAAGCCTCGTGCCCGCGCAGGGTGATGACGAACGGTTTTCCGAAGCAAAAGCCCAGGATGGCGGCGGCGAATCCGTCGGGAAAGGTCCAGTGCACGTCGAGAACCTCCGCGTCCCGGACCAGGCCGCGGGTTTCCGCGTCCAGGAGCAAGGCGATTGCCTGGCTGACCGCGGTCAGAACATGCAAACCCGGAAGAATGGGGAATCGGGGATGGAGGACCGCGAGATTTCCGTGGGATTGCCGTCTCTTCACATCGCGGTTACGCGCGTAGCGCGGGAATAGTCTTTGCAATGGGAACCAGGGGATGGGGGAAACGACCTTCACGTCCGCGTGGTGCCCCATGTGGCGGACCCGTTCCAGAACGAACAGGCCCTGGGTATCGTGGACATTGTTCGGGAAAAGATGACTAAAGGCGAGAATCCTCACAATAGCGCAATATACTCAATGAAAGACCTTTTCCCCGAAAATCGGACATTCCCGCGCGCCCAAGAAAGGATTGCTGCCGGATTCGATTGGAGGTATATTATGCGGGCTCCCCGCCCCCTATGGACGGGCCAACCCGGTTTCAATAAAGACATGCCTCCCGATATAAGCTTCGTGATCTTATCCTGGAACTCCGCCCACTTCCTGGACGGCTGTCTTAACTCGTTGCAAACGGATCTGTCCGGCTCGGGTCTTACCTATGAAGCCATCCTCATCGACAACGGATCCAAGGACGGGTCGCTCGAGAAACTGAGGTCCTTCCAACGGGAAGGCCATCCCCTGGTGGTGATTCCCCTGGGACAGAATACCGGCACCACTTTTTCGCGCAACATAGGTTTGCGCATGGCGCGCGGAAAATACATCTGCATCCTGGATTCGGACATCGTGTTCTGCGAAGCGAATACGATGAAGAACATGATCAAGGTGCTGGACCGGGAGCCGCGCGCCGGAATCATCTCCCCCATGTTGCGGTATCCCTCGGGCAATCACCAGAAATCCTTCGACACCTTCCCCAGCATCCAGAACAAGCTGAAGCGCCTTTTCTTCCTCCGGAAAATGGAGCAGTTCGAAGGCCTCCAGCAATTCCATGCGAAGAACCTGATCCAGGTCGATTACACCATCAGCGCCTTCTGGCTGTTCAACCGCGGGCTGATGGACGCCATCGGATTGCTGGACGAACGCATTTTCTACGCTCCGGAAGACGTGGACTATTGCCTCAGGAGCTGGCTGGGCGGTTACCCGGTGATGTTCTGCAGCGAGGTCAAAGTCATCCACCTGGCCCAGGAAATCAGCCGCAAGAAACCGTTTTCGAAATCCGCCTGGCGGCATTTGCAGGGGTTGGCCTATTTCTTCGGCAAGTACCGCTATTGCTTCCGCAGCGTCGAACTCCACCGGCGCATCCAGGCCGCCGTGGCCGCCAAGGATAAGGCCCTCCTGGCGCAAGTGGAGCGGGTCATCGAAGTCGCGGCCAAGCCGGCGGTCAGCGCAGCTACCGTGGCCACCGCCGTCGACGCGCCCTCCGCCCCTTCCGAAACCTTGGCGTCCACCGCCAAGGATACCACGTCGCCCGGTTGACCGCGAAGATCCTGCGGATGGCACTCCCGGAAGCGAAGCGAAAAGGCCGGGCCGTAGTCCTCGCCTATTTCTTTCCACCCATGACTTCCATCGGATACCAGCGTCCGCTCCGGTTGTGCAACCATCTCAGCCGGAACGGCGTGGATGTCACGGTGTATGCCGGCCATCCGGCATGGGCTCCCATCCAGGAGAAGCCGGATACCCGGTTGAATGGATTGATTGATGCGCGGATCGAGGTGCTGCGGATTCCTTCCCTGCACCCCATCCAATGGGCCTTGAACCTGCGCGCGGATTTGCTGGCGCCACGTCGTGCCGCCCAAGAAGCGGCACAAGGGGCGGCGCAAGGGACGTCCCGGGCGGATGCCGCGGCGGGACCTATCAAGCGGCGGCCCTCGTTGCTGGTCCGGTTGGTGGACGCCATCCTCCCCTCCCTATCCGTACCCGATCGCTATTGGGGGTGGGTGTTCACCGTGCTCCCCATCCTGCTCTTGCGGATATTATGGCGCAGGCCGGATTGCATTTTCGCCACGGCGCCTCCCTGGACGCCTTTGGTGCTCGCGACCCTGGCGGGAAGGCTGACCGGCGTTCCCGTCTACGTGGATTATCGCGACCCCTGGAATTTCAATCCCTATCATAAGGGCCCGCGCAACCGTCTGTCCCTGCGCCTGGAAGCCTGGGTGCTGGAGCATGCGCGGGGCATTCTGACCAATACCCAATCGATGGCGGAATGCTACGCCCAGGCCTTTCCCAGGCATAGCGGAAAAATCACGGCGGTCTATAACGGGATCGATGCCGCCACGGTGGCGCAGATGAACGCTCTGCGCGCCGCGAGCGTCAAGAAGACGGGCCCCTTCACGGTAAGCCATATCGGAACCTTGTATCGGCACCGCATGCCCGCGCGCTTGGCGGACGTCCTTGCGGAAGCGGCCCGTTCGTGGAAGGGCGAGCGGGGGATCCGTTTCCGGTTCGTCGGCTGGGTCGAGGACACGGAAGTCATCCGCGCCGCTTTCGCTTCGCGCGGTTGCGCGCACATGCTGGAACTGGCGGGACAATTGCCCGCCTGGGAAGCCCGGCAGGAACAGATGGGTGCGGATGTCTTGCTGCTTTTGCAAAGCGGGACGGCCCTGCAGATTCCGGCCAAGGTGTTTGAATATGCCCTGGCGGAAAAACCCCTGCTCTGTTTCGCCGATGCCGGATCCGAAACCGGCCAGTTGGTCGAAAAGTACGAATTGGGAATGCTGTGTACCGACGAAGTAGAGTTTGCGCCGGTGTTGCAATACCTCGAGGAAATCCTCAAGAATTCCTGGCAATTCCGCAAACTCCAGGATTTCATGCGCGATTTTGACGGAGAAAAACACAGTCGAAGCATGGCTGAACTCTTGTTTCCCAAATGATGCAAATGCTATATGATTGATGGAAAAAAGGAATTTGAGCTTTCCCGTAAGCCCCTTATATTCTTGAGGCTGGAGAAGTTTTAGGTTGAATTCGCGTTTCTTCCGCTATACAATAACCGGGTGTCCTTGCCGGGAGTCAAAATGTTAAACAAAAACCATCATCATCGCCTCTGCATCGCTTCCCTCGCCTTGGCTTTGACCGTTGGAGCAGCCGCCGCGGCCGAAGCCATGAAATTCCTCGACTTTGAAGGTACAGCCATCCCGAAGAACCATGCCGGCGAGTTCTATCCGGACCAGTACACGGGTGAAGGCGGCGAAGCCAAGATCAATCTCAATCTCCCCACGGTGCAGGATCTGTTTTTCGACAAGCGCGTCGACTTCGAAGTGACCAAGGGCACCTTGTATGCGGAGTTCAACGCGCACAATGCCGACGGCACCCGGGGTTTCGCACGGGAATACGTCCCCACCCCCTCAGCCTGGAAATTCAACACCTACAATCGCCTGAGTTTCTGGATGAAGAATCCCGTCAACGGCGCCGTCATGGCCAAGGACGGTACGGGAAGCATGGAGTTCGGCACATATACGAAACAGGTGCAGAACGCCGACGATCACAGCGATGAGGCCGGAGGCGGCCATTGGTACCACATCTTCAACCTGCCCAACACCAACACCTGGACGCGCATCATCATCAATACGCATCCCCATCACTTCCGGGGAAACAACGGCGGAACCGAGGAAGGCAACCAGCCGCATCCCACCGATGAGCCCAACTACAATTACTTCGACGCGCTGACGCGCTTCTACATCAATGAAACGCATACCGGCGCCACCGCCGCTTCCATCAAATACGAATTCGACAACTTCGAATTCTTCCAGGAGCCCTATCCGGAAAACGACGAGCAGATCTACTCCATCGCCGCGACCTATGTGGCCGCGGAGGACAAGATCGTCATGACCTGGTCGCGGGACAAGGATGAGAACACCGTGAAGCAGGAAATCCGGTACTCCACCAAGAACATCCACGAGATCGGTTGGGCCGCCGCCACGCCCGCCCCCAACGGCATCATCACGCCGCCGGGATGGCAGGGTTACAATGGAATGGTCTATACGGTCACCGGACTGAAGCCGACCGGAACCATCTACATCGCCATCAAGCCCCAGAACTCCGAACTCTTTTCCCAGGTCGCCCTCAACGTCTCCGGAACGGCCGCCATCCGCTTCGATGCCCCCGCCACCCGGCATATCACCCTGAACCAATGGTCGGCCGCGGAACCGGGCGCCGGCTTGACGGTTCTGGACGCCTCGGGACGGAAGGTCTTTCTGGGACGGTTATCGGAATACCTGTCGCACGACGCCATGAGCGGAACCGCGAAAGCCGCGGGCGCGAACCTGGTCTACAGGATTGAAAACACCCAGGGCCGGGATCTCTGGACCGGAATGATTCCTTCCCTGCATTGATGCCGGCCGGCTGATCGGCCCCCACTCCGCGCATAATTGCTAATTTTCCCGGTTCCGGATCTCCGGAAGCGGGACACGCCCCGATTCCGGCCACGCGATATTCGCAAGGTCAAAATGCGATTGGTCCCACTTCTCCTAGTCCCGTTCCATCTCCTGCTGGCTTGGAGCGCCGTGTCCGCGCAGGAGCGCCAGATGTTGGCGGACTTCGAGGGCGCAACCCTTCCCAAGAACAAAGCCGGAAATCCATATGTCGGCCAATACGAAGGGGAGGGAGGCCGGGCCAAGGTAAGCCTGGTCAAAGGCGACGGCATCGCCGGCGGCGCCTGCGTCCAATTCGAGGTGACCAAAGGCACGTTGTACGCCGAGTTCAACGCCCACAATGCCGACGGCAGCCGCGGCTTCGCCCGCGAGTACGCGGCCAATCCCTCCGGATGGAAGTTCAACACCTACAACCGCCTGGGTTTCTGGATTAAGAATCCCGTCAACGGGGCGGTCATGGCCACCAACGGCACCGGCAGCCTCGAGTTCGGGACCTATATGAAACGGGTGGACAACGCCGATACCCACAGCGACGAGGCGGGAGGCGGGCATTGGTACCACATTTTCAATCTGCCCAACACCAACACCTGGACCCGCGTCATCATCAATACCCATCCCCATCACTTCCGGGGGAGGGAGGGCGGCTTCGAGGAGAAGAACCAGCCGCACCCCACGGATGAGCCTGGTTACGGTTACCTTGACGCCCTGACGCGTTTCTATATCAATGAAACGCATACCGGCGCCGGCGCGGCCTCCATCAAATACGAATTCGACAACTTCGAATTCTTCCGCGAGCCCTATCCGGAGAACGATGAACAGGTCTATTCCATCGCCGGCACCTGCGTGCCCGCGGAGAACCGGTTCATCCTCACCTGGTCGCGCAATAAGGATGAGAACGCCGTGAAACACGAAGTACGGTACTCCGCCCGGAACATCCACGAGATCGGCTGGAACGCCGCAACGCCCGCCCCCGGGGGGATCGTCACTCCGCCCGGATGGCAAGGGTACAACGGCATGATCTATTCGGCCGTTTTGAAAAAGGTTACCGGGCCGGTGTATTTCGCCATCAAACCGGAGAACTCGAAACTTTTTTCGCAGATTTTGATCCAAGTCCCGCAGGGATAAGCGATTTTCATGATGGGGACGGGGATCACGGAAAGGAATTGCCAGTGCCGGTAGCCATGGACGGGAGCGCGGGCCGCAGCCCGGAACAATTGAGAGAGCAGTATGAGGTGGAGAGGCGGCTCGCCACCCGCCTGAAAGGCGCGACCCGGGAGGAACGGAAGTCCCTTTACGGTTCCGTCTACGACGAGCTTTTCAAAAGCGTGCCCCATCATCCCCAGCTCACCCGCAAGGAAAACGCGGAGCAGGAGATGCGGCAGGGCCTCATCCACGGGCTCGCGGAACTGCTCGCGCGCTTCGTGGACGCGGATACCCGCTTCCTGGAAGTGGGCGCCGGGGATTGCCAGCTGTCCCTGCATGTGGCGCGCAAGGCCAAACAGGTCTTCGCTCTGGACGTCTCCGAGCAGATCAGCCGGAACGAGGCGGTGCCCGCCAATTTCAAACTCATCCTTTCCGATGGGTGCAGCGTGCCCTTGGATCCGGCCTCCCTCGACGTGGCTTTCAGCCACCAGCTCCTCGAGCACATCCATCCGGAGGATGCTTTGGAGCAGCTCCGGAACGTCCATGCCGCCCTGGCCCAGGGCGGATATTACATCTGCATCACGCCCAGCAGCTTCTCCGGGCCCCATGACATCTCCAAGTATTTCGAAGATGTGCCGGGCGGATTCCACCTCAAGGAGTATTCCACCGCGGAGCTGGTGCGGGTCTTCAAGGAGGCGGGCTTCACCCGGTTCCGGACTTTCTTCTGGTCCAAGGGGATATTGCTGCGGATACCGGTGGGACCCATATTGGCCGTCGAGGCCCTGATGGGACTGTTTCCGCGCTCTTGGCAGAGGAGGCTGGCCTCCGGCTATCCGCTGAACCGGATCCTGGGAAATTTCATCGCGTCGAAATAACGGATTTCGGAAGCGGACTTCCGAAGCTTCTTCGGAAGCGGGCTCAGCCCGCGGTTTTGCGCGCGCGCGCCTTCTCCTGCACCAGCGACCGGAGCTTGGGATAAGCCGCCATGTAGTTGGCGTAGAAACCGGCGCCCACCGCCATAATGGCCCAGAGGAATTCCCAATACGGTTGGCTGAGGAAGGTCAAGGCCGCGCAAACGCCCACGATGGACGCCATCAGGGAGAGGGCGATGCTGGAGGCCCGTTTGTCCCCCACGGCGAGCGCGGCCGAGCTGAGCCGCTTGAGATTGAAGCAGACCGTGCCGATGACGGCGAGGAAAAGCGCCAGCCCCACGAAACCGGTCTCGACGCTGCTCTTCATCCACACGTTATGGGGATTGTGCCGGTCGTTGGTGTACTCGTAGTATCCGTCCAGCCAGCAATAGGGGCCCATGCCGAAGATGGGGTGATCCAGGCTGCCCGACCAGGCGGCATGCATGAGGAGCATGCGGTTTTGCGCCGACTCCTCGGTCTGTTGCGCGCCGATTTGGACGGTTTCCATGCGCTCGTAGAAGGACTTGGGCGCGAAGAAGAGGGCCAGGGAGACGACGACGGCCATCACCGTGAAGTCGCGGATTTTCCGCCGCGACATGAGCATGAGATAGAGGATCCCGAGGACCCCCAGGGCCACGGCGGCTCCGCGGGACTGGGAGAACGCGATGGAGGACAGGGAGATCACCAGGAAGGCCGCGAACCCCAGACGCCCCCAAACCTTGAAGCGCCAACGATAGTTGAAGATGAAGTAGATGCAGAAAGGAAGGTATCCGACGGTGGCGGCGGCGACTTCGTTGTTGTCCGTCATCTGCCCGCCCTCGATTTCGAGGTAGGGATAGCTCCCGTGGAGAGGGCCCAGGACGCCGGCGGCGGCGGCCCAGATTCCCACGGAGAACATCAGGGTGAGCATGAGCATCTCGGCGTCGAACTTGGACTTCACGAACTGCGAGATGATCATCATGGGAATGAGATATTTGAGGATCATGACGAACCCGGACCAGGCGGAAGGGTAGGGCGAGAGAAAGGTGCATACGAGAATCCACGCAAGGAAGACGAGAGTGAGGATTACGAAGTGGTTCGCCCGGAGGTGGATTCTTCCGCGGTACGCATGATAGCCGAACGCGACCAGCAGAACACCTTGGGCATACAGGGCGAGGGGATACTCGCCGTAACGGTAGGCGAAGGTGAGGGGCTGGAAGATGTCGTGCCAGAGGAAAAGGCAGGCTGCGAACACCGGCTCCAATGCCGCTGCGACGGTTCCCACTGCGACGCATAAGAGAACCAGCAGCAACCGCATGGTAGGGTGTATTATAGAAATTTAGGGCCCTGCACAGTAGATTGCGCATGATCTATACTTGCTGGGCATGAAAGTCCTCCACCTTTTGGACACCCTTGCCATGGGCGGCAAAGAGACCTTCACGATGAGCCTTGCCGGCGCCCAGCAGGGAGCCGGGATGCATGCGGGTCTGGCCACCTTCGATCCGGGAAACGCCTTCGAAGGGGAGCTCCGCGAACTGCAACTGCCCTGGTGGCGCTTCTCCCGCAAGGGCGCGCTGGATTGGTCGCTCGTCGCATCCCTGCGGAAACTGGTGGCCGACGAGGGATTCGCCCTGGTCCATTGCCACGGCGAGAACCCCGCCATGTACGGCGCCCTCGCGGTGGCCGGCCGGCCCATCCCGCTGGTGGCCACCATCCACAGCGGCGATCGCGACGGCATACGCCTCATCATCAAGATCCAGAACCGGTTCACCTACCTCCGGACGAACAGCATCGTATGCGTTTCGGACTCGATCCGGGACAGGCTCATCCGCAAGGAGTTCGCCCCGGCGGGAAAGATGACCACCATTTTCAATGGTGTTACGCCGCCCCGCAGGCCCGAAGCCGATCAAGCGGCCCGGCTCCGCGGCGAGCTCTCCGTGGGTCCCGGCAATCTGGTGGTCGCCTGCATCGGACGCCTGCACCCGGTGAAGAACCATCTGCGCTTCCTGGAAGCGTTCGCGCAGGCGCGGGCCGCCGAGAGCGGGCTGGTCCTGCTGATGGTCGGTGACGGGCCCCTCCGGGAGGAGGTGGCCGCCAAGGTCGGCGCCTTGGGGATCGAGGCTTCCGTGCGGCTTCTGGGCACGCGCAAGGATGTGGGCCACATCCTCGCCATCTCGGATATTTTCGCCCTGCCGTCCCTGAACGAGGGGCACTCCATCTCCCTGCTCGAGGCCTGCAGCTTCGGGAAATCCATCCTCGCCAGCAACCGCGGCGGGAATCCCGGCATCGTTTCCCACGGGAAGTCCGGATTGCTCGTGGAGCCCGGAGATACGGAAGGCATGGCCGGGGCCCTGATCCGGCTGGCGAAAGATCCGGATCTGCGGAAGTCCCTCGGGGCCGAAGCGTCCAAGGTCTATCGGGAAAGATTCAGCATGGAGCGATGCCTGGGGGAATACACCCGGCTCTATGCCCGGCTCTCGCCCGCTTTCTCCGCCATCGCAAGCGGAATGCAAGCGTAACTCCGCGCCGTATTGTAAACTATTTCGACGCATGAGGCCTTTTCCGGAAAAACGAAAGCCCGAAGCGCGCCCTCCAGTCCTTGACGGCGCATCCGTTCTGGCCGGAACGCGCGCAGAGAGCTAGATTTCCCCCTCTCCGAACTCCCGGAATCCTCCAGTCGAATATATGTCCGGTAATTTCATCCAAATGCTGAAGCACTCCTCCATCTACGGGGTGTTCAACATTCTCAGCCGCGTGATCGGTTTCCTGATGATCCCGGTCTATACGCGTTTTCTTTCCCCGTCGGACTACGGCACCATCGAGCTGCTTGATCTGACCGGCTACATCGCCGCCATGTTCATCGGGCTCAGCCTGAGCAGCGCCATCACCCGGTTCTATTACGAGTACGCGGAGGAAGGGCAGCGCAAGCTGATGGCCTCCACGTCGCTGCTGTTCGTGGGCGCCGTGGCCATGGCGGTATGCCTGGCCCTCATCCCCGCCGGCGGGTTGTTCGCCCGCTCCCTGTTCGGGGCCGCCGGCAATCCGGTCTACTTCCGGATCATTTTCGCCACCCTGTTCTTCCAGGCGCTCATCGAAGAATGCCTGGTGCTGCTCCAGGTGCGGCAGCAATCCCTGGTGTATGCGGTCTTCTCCACGTTGCGCCTGCTGCTGGGGCTCTCTCTCAACATCCTCTTCGTGGTCCATTTCAAGATGGGCGTCTACGGGATCCTCTACAGCGGGCTGATCACTTCGTCGCTGGCGGGGATCTACATCTATTCGAAAACCCTGGTCGGATTCGGCATCGGTTTCTCGACGGCCGAGCTCGGCAAGCTCATGAAGTTCGGACTTCCGCTTTTCCTGGCGGGTTTCGGCCCGTTCATCCTCACCTTCTCGGATCGCTATTTCCTGAACCACTACGCCCCCCTCTCCGAGGTGGGCATCTACGCGCTGGCCTACAAGATCAGCATGCTCATCTCCGTGCTGGTCACCAACCCGTTCATCACCACCTGGGGGCCGAAGCGTTTCGAGATCGCCAAAAAACCGGACGCCAAGGAATTCATCGCGCGGGTATTCACCTACTACTGCCTGGTCATCTTCATTTTCGCCTTGGGTCTGTCCATGATGGCGGGGGAAATCCTGCAAATCGTGGCGGGCCCATCCTTCCGCTCCGCCGCGCGCTTCATCCCCATCCTGGCGGTGGGATATATCTTCGCCGGATGCTATTACCATTTCAACTACGGAATCTTCCTGATGAAGAAGACGTTCTACGCGACCTGGATCTGGGCGGGCGGCGCCGTGGTCAATATCATCCTCAACTATTTCCTCATCAGGGCGTACCATGGAATGGGGGCGACCCTGGCCACCTCCATTTCCTTCCTGTTCATTTCGGTGGTGACCTTCACGGTCTCGCAGCGGCTCTATCCCATTCCCTTCGAGTTCGGCCGGATCGCCAAGCTTGCCTTGGCCATTCTGCCGGTGTACCTGGCCGCCCGCCTGCTTCCCGCCCTGCATCCCGTGGCCGCCATCGCCATCAAGACGGGGTTGTTGGCCATGTACCCCGCCTTGCTTTATGCGACGGGATTCTTCCGCAAGGATGAAATCGCGGGCATGGCCTTACTCCTCTCCAAGGCCAGGGATTTCCGGACCCTGGCCGCGGCCAGATTCAGGGCCGGCGCCGGAAAATAGCGGGCCAGGGCGGCCCGTTTCCCGAAAAATCTTTTTGGATTGCCGGTCCGATACGAATTTATTTTCGGATCCATGCCGCGACAACGCAAGGTTTCCATCGGCATGCCGGTCCACGACGGCGGGAATCACCTTCACAAGGCGATGGAATCGCTGCTGTCGCAAACCTATTCCGATTTCGAACTCGTCATCTGCGACAACGCGTCGGGGGATGGCACGGAGGACATCTGCCGCGCCTTCGCGTCCCGGGACAAGCGCGTCCGGTACCACCGCCATCGGGAGAACGTCGGGGCCGGGCGCAATTTCCGCGAAGTGTTCGCCAGGTGCCGGGGCGACTATTTCAAATGGGCGGCCCATGACGATGTGTACGACGCTACCTATCTCGCCCGCTGCGTGGAAGTCCTGGAAAGCCGCCCCGATGTGGTCCTGGCCTACAGCAAAACCATCCTCATGGACGCGGGCGGCCGGGAGATAGCGAAATACCAGGACCGCTTCAACCTCGATCGCCCCCTGCCGTCGGTCCGCTTCCAGGACCTCCTGACCCACCTCGGATTCTGCCATGCCGTTTTCGGCCTCATGCGCTCAAGGGTCCTGGCCGGAACGCGCCTGATGGGCAGCTACATGGCCGCGGACATGGTGCTGCTCGCGGAAATGGCCATGCTGGGGCGCTTCGTGGAGCATCCCGAATACCTGTTCCACCGCAGGCTGCACGCCGCAGCTTCGGCGCAGGCGAATCCGGACCCGAAGTCCCTGTCCGTCTGGTACGACCCCGCCAACAAAGGGGTGCCGCCCATGAAACGTTCGCGGATGCTGGTGGAATACCTGCGGGCCATTTCCCGGGTGCGCATGCCGCTGCCGGAAAAGCTGAAATGTTACCTGCAGATGGCCCGGTGGTCCTCCTGGTGGCGGCGGGACATAGGAGCCGAGATGCGGACCTCGCTTTTCAGCCAGTAGGCCGCCCGGCGCCCGAGGGGCCGCCAGGTCCCGATCGATCGGCCTTTTTTCCATCCCTACGTTACCAACCGGTGCCGCGGGTTTATCTCAAGAGCCTGAGAAAGACCCGGATGCGAGTCGCTACGGATAATATATTTTTAAGCCACAAGATCGAGTGCGATAGTGCGAAGGAGCTGGAAACATGGCCGGAACAACCGAAGCGATCAAGGGCCTCTGCCGTTTTTGCAAGACCCCCCTGGAAACGACCCTGGTGGACCTGGGGATGTCGCCGCTATGCCAGACCCACCTGGAGGCGGCGGAGCTGAATCAGGGAGAGGAGTTCTTCCCCCTCAAAACCTTCATCTGCGAAAAATGCCTGCTGGTGCAGCTGCATGAATACGTGACTCCGGACAAAATCTTCACCGAATACGCCTACTTCTCGTCGTTCGTGGACACGCTGCTCCGCCTGGCGGAGAAATACGCGGATGCGGTCACTACCAGGTTCGGGCTCGGCCCCAAGAGCAAGGTGATCGAGGTGGCCAGCAATGACGGCTATCTGCTGCAATACTTCGTCCGCAAGGGCATACCGGTGCTGGGCATCGAGCCCGCCGCCAACGTGGCCAAGGCCGCGGAACAGAAAGGCGTCCCTTCGCTGGTCCGCTTTTTCGGAGTCCAGACCGCCAAGGACCTGGTCGCCCAAGGCGTGCAGGCGGACCTGCTGTTGGGCAACAACGTGCTTCCCCACGTTCCCGATCTCCATGATTTCGTCGGCGGTCTCAAGATCCTGCTGAAAAAAGGCGGCGTCATCACCATCGATTTCCAGCATCTGATGCGGATGATGGAAGGGAACCAATTCGACACTATTTACCAGGAGCATTTCTCCTACTTATCCCTCACCTTCGTCAAAAAGCTGTTCGCCCATTACAGTCTTACCCTTTTCGACGTCGAGGAGGTCCCCACCCACGGCGGTTCCCTGCGCATATTCGCCAGGCACTCGGACGAGTCCGGCCCCGTGGAGCCTCGGGTGGCCGCCATGCTCGCCGTCGAGGAGAAGGCGGGCATGAACACTCTGGCCCATTACCAGGCCTTCGAGGCGCGGGTCAAGGAAACCAAGTACAAGCTGTTGGATCTCCTCATCCAGGCCAAGCGGCAAGGCAAGTCCATCGCGGGTTATGGCGCGGCCGGCAAGACGAACACCTTGCTCAACTACTGCGGCATCCGCTCGGATTTCATCGACTACACCGTCGATCGCAATCCCTACAAGCAGGGCAAATTCCTCCCGGGGACCCATATCCCCATCTACCCCCCCGATCGCATCCGGGAGACCAAGCCCGATTATCTTTTCATCGGACCGTGGAATCTGGTTACCGAGATCATGGAACAAACAGCCTATATCCGCGAATGGGGCGGAAAATGGATTGTCCCCATCCCGGAAGCCCGGATATTTCCTTAAAAGAAGGGGATTTTCAAAGGGATGCGCTTTTTGATTTCTTTTCGGCCCGGGAAAGGCAATATTTCGGAATAGCCATAGCCGTTTGCCCTTGTAATTCGCCTGTAATTGCCATCCGGTTTGGAACTATAATTAGGACCTATCGGGCAATGGACACGGGCATCCGGAGCGGCGCGGGTATTTTCGGAACGGTATGCGCCGGGATGCGTCCCGCACGCCAGGAAAAGGAGAGGTTTTCCCCATGAACACGATCCAAATCGATCCCGGGCTTACAGAGGAGCAACGCCGAAAACAGATCTACAAGGGCCAGATCATGGTTCTCTCCCCTACGCCGGGATCCCTGCAGCTGTGCGCCTTCGCCAGGGAGTTGCTGGTCCAGGGGTTCGGCGGATTGGATCCGCAGAAAGCCCATGAGACCCTGCCGGTGGAAAAATACGCGGAGATCCTCGCGGTAGTCAAACCGAAATTCATCCATCATCCGGAATCCAAGCGCCTGCTCCGCGTCATCGCCGCGGAAACCGGCCATGATCTCGCGAACACCTACCTGGATACCCCGCGCCTGCGCTCCGCCGCGCCCCATGACTATCTGCGATTCGGGATCGCCTACGCATTCCATCCGCACCGGGACACCTGGTACTCGGCGCCCTTCGCCCAGGTCAACTGGTGGATGCCCGTCTATGAATTCGAATCCGGGAATTCCATGGCTTTCCACCCCAGGTACTGGGACAAGCCCGTGCGCAACAGTTCCCGGAACTACAACTACCAGGATTGGAACGAAGGGCCGCGCCAGAACGCGGCCGCGCATATCAAGTCCGACACGCGCGAACAGCCGAAGCCGGAAGAAGAAGTGGAAATGGAACCGCAATTGCGGATTGTCTGCCCGGTGGGCGGCATCATCCTTTTCTCGGGAGCCCAGTTGCATTCCACCGTCCCGAACGCCACCGGAACCACGCGGTTCAGCATCGATTTCCGCAGCGTGAACATCGAGGACGTCCGATCGGGCCGGGGCGCGCACAACATCGACTCCCAGTGCTCGGGCACCGCCATGGTCGACTACATGCGCGGATTGGACATGACGCCGATGCCCGATGAGCTTATCATTAAGCACTTGGCGCCGGGGTACAAGGAAAAGACCCTGGGCACCCAGGAAAAGATCAAGGCGACTTGAGCCAACCGGCTCGCAATCAGGAGAGAACCGTGACCGAGACCGCACGCGATATCGTAGACAAGGACCTGTCCTATCTTTGCCAGAATCTGCGCGAAGAATTCGGGAGCATGGGGGGCAAACGCCTGCTCATTGTGGGGGGCGCGGGCTTCCTGGGCTATTACCTGATCCAGTCGGTCCTGTTCTGGAACGAAACCGAAGGCGCCGCCAAGCCCATCCGCGTCACCGTGTACGACAATTACATCCGCGGGGTGCCGCAGTGGTTGTCCGGATTGAAGGGCAATCCCAACCTGACCCTGGTGACCCAGGATATCTCGCAACCGCTTCCCGCGGATATGCCGGACTTCCAATACATCATCCACGCGGGATCGATCGCCTCTCCGGTCTACTACCGCAAATATCCCATCGAGACCATGGACGCGAACGTGGGCGGTCTCCGCTCCCTGCTGGAATACGCCAAGGGACGGGTCAAGGCGGGCAAGGCCTTCGATGGGTTTCTGTTCTACTCCAGCAGCGAAATCTACGGGGACCCCACCCCGGATTTCATCCCCACGCCGGAAACCTACCGCGGCAATGTCTCCTGCACCGGCCCCCGCGCGTGCTACGATGAGTCGAAGCGCTATGGCGAAACCCTGTGCGTCAACTTCATGCAGCAGCACGGCCTGCCCATCAAGGTGGCCCGGCCTTTCAACAATTACGGGCCCGGCCTCAAGATCACGGACACCCGCGTGCTGCCGGACTTCGCCCGCGACGTATTCGCCGGCCGGGACATCGTCATGCGCTCGGACGGCAGCCCCAAGCGCACGTTCTGCTACGTGGCCGACGCCGTGGCGGGATATTACAAGGTCCTGGTCAAAGGCCGCCCCGGGGAAGCCTACAACATCGGGATCGAGAAGCCGGAGATTTCCGTAGCGCAATTGGCCGATACGGTGGCCGCCATCGGCCGCGACCTGTTCGGCTACAAAGGCAAAGTGGTCCGCAAGGTGGACGCGGACTACCTGGTGGACAATCCGGAACGGCGCCAGCCCATCATCACCAAGGCCCGCCAGGAGCTGGGCTACAATCCCACCATCCTGGTGGACGAAGGCCTGCGGCGTTCCATGGTCTGGTATTCCGGCAACCGCGAGGCCACGGAGGCCTGATGAAGATTTCCATCATGGGGACCGGCTACGTGGGGCTGGTCACGGGAGCCTGCCTGGCGGAAAAGGGACACGAAGTCTCCTGCATCGATTTGGACGCGGGCAAGGTCGATCGCATCAACCGCGGCGAGTCGCCCATCTTCGAGAACGGCCTGGACGCCTTGCTGACCCGCAACATCGGCAAGCGGCTCCGCGCCACCGTCGACGCCAAGGCGGCGATTCTGGCGTCCGACATGACCATGATCGCGGTGGGCACGCCCTTCGACGGCGAGCGCATCGATCTCCGTTTCATCCGCGCCTGCGCCCAGACCATCGGGGAGGCCATCAAGGCCAAGCCGTCCTATCACGTGGTGGTGGTGAAGAGCACGGTGGTGCCCGGGACCACGGACGCGGTGGTGCTTCCCATCCTGGAAGAGGCTTCCGGCAAGCGCGCCGGGAAGGACTTCGGAGTGGGCATGAATCCCGAGTTCCTCACCGAAGGCGAGGCCGTCAGCGACTTCATGGAACCGGACCGGATCGTCTGCGGCGGCATCGACGATCGGACCTGCGACGCCCTGGAGGCCCTGTACGCGGCCTTTCCGAAGGTACCGAAGCTGCGGACCAACAACAGCTCGGCGGAAATGATCAAGTATTCCTCCAACGCCCTGCTCGCGAACCTGATCTCCTTCTCCAACGAGCTCGCCAATCTGGGCGCGGCCCTGGGGAATATCGATACCGTGGAGGTGATGCGCGGCCTGCATCTCAGCCGCTATCTGAGCCTGCCGGACGGGACCGGCGGCCTGAAGTTCCCTCCCATCAACTCCTTCATCATGGCCGGCTGCGGTTTCGGCGGCAGCTGCCTGCCCAAGGACGTGAGCGCCCTGATCGCCCATGGCAAATCCATCGGCGTGCCCATGGACATGCTCCAGGCCTCGCTCAGCGTCAACGGCCGCCAGCCCGATCAGATCTTCCGGCTTTTGGGCAAACATTTCCCTTCCCTGAAGGACAGGCGCATCGCCGTGCTGGGGCTTTCCTTCCGTCCCGATACCAACGACATGCGCGAATCCCCCGCCATCCCCATCATCCGCAGGCTGCAAAAAGAGGGCGCCGTGGTCACGGCATTCGATCCGGCCGCCGCCGAGGAGGGCAAAGCGATTTTCGGCGCCGGGCTCCGCATCGCCCCTTCCCTGGAGAAGGCCCTGGAAGGATGCGAAGCCGTCGTCCTGGTCACCCGCTGGAAGGAATTCGAGAAGGTGCCGGCCTTGATCTCCGCCCTGTCGCCGCAGCCCGTGCTGGTGGACGGAAGACGCATGCTGGACAAGAAATCGGTGAAACGCTACGAGGGCATAGGACTTTGACTTTCAGGATGGGCGCCGCATGGATCTCAAAGGACTGAAGACCGCCCTGGGCGAAAACGATCCGGGCGCAGCCATGCACGCCCTGGCTTCCAGGCTTTACCCGCTGTGCCGGAGCATCACCGGAAACGGCGTGCGGCAGACGCTCGGCATCCTCAAAGAAACCCTGCCGCTCACATTGAGCGAAGTCCCCACCGGCACCCAGGTCCTCGATTGGACCGTGCCCCGGGAGTGGAACATCCGCGATGCCTATATCAAGGACTCGCGCGGGAACCGCGTGGTGGATTTCCAGGCCCACAACCTGCATGTGGTGGGTTATAGCGTTCCCGTCCACGCCAAGATGCGCCTCGAGGAGTTGCGGCCCCGCCTGCACTCGCTGCCGGACAAGCCCGATTTCATCCCCTACCGGAACTCCTTCTACAAGGACGACTGGGGATTCTGCCTCACCCACAAGCAATTGCTGGCGCTCAAGGACGACGAGTACGAGGTCCGCATCGATTCCGCTTTGACGGACGGCAACCTCACCTACGGAGAGATTACGTTGCCCGGAACGAGCCGGGAGGAAATCCTCATCAGCTGCCACGTCTGCCATCCGTCCCTGGCCAACGACAACCTGTCCGGCATCGCCGTGGCCCAGCACCTGGCCCGTTACCTCTCCAAGGTCCCGCATCTCTATACCTACCGAATGCTGTTCCTGCCGGTCACCATAGGCGCCATCACCTGGCTGGCCCGCAACGAAAACGATCTGGGCCGCGTCCGGCATGGGCTGGTGCTCAGCCTGCTGGGCGATTCCGGGCCCATGACCTTCAAGCGCAGCCGCAAGGGCGATGCCGCCGTGGACCGCGCCGCCGCGCACGTGCTCAAGCACGCGGGCAAGGGCGGACGCGTCGAGGACTTCATCCCCTACGGATACGATGAACGCCAGTTCTGCTCTCCCGGATTCGACCTTCCGGTGGGGTGCCTGATGCGCACGCCCCACGGCCGTTTCCCCGAGTACCACACTTCCGGCGACAACCTGGCTTTCATCAAGCCGGAAAACCTCGAGGATTCCCTGGCCACCTGCCTGGCCATCCTGGAGGTGCTGGAACACGACGGCGTCTTCGTCAATCTTAACCCCAAGGGCGAACCGCAATTGGGCCGCCGGGGCCTCTACCGCGCCATGGCCGATAGGACGGACGGGGACTGGAACGAGATGTCCATGCTGTGGGCGCTCAACCTGGGCGACGGGAAACACTCCCTGCTGGACGTGGCGGAGCGGTCCGGCCTGCCTTTCGGCAACATATTCAGGGCCACGGAAGCCTTGCGCGCGTGCGGCCTCATGGCTTCGGCCGATGGTTTGGAAAAACATAACCGGGAGAACGGGAAATGAAAGTTGTATTGTTCTGCGGCGGACTGGGAATGCGATTGCGCGAGTTTTCCGAAAACACCCCCAAGCCCATGGTCCCGATCGGATATCGTCCCATCATCTGGCATCTGATGAAGTACTACGCGCATTTCGGCTACAAGGAGTTCATCCTCTGCCTGGGCTACCGCGCCGATCTGATCAAGAACTATTTCATCAACTACAACGAATGGCTCTCCAACGATTTCGTCCTGAGCGGGGACGGTTCCACCAAGATGCTCAATACCGACATCCATGATTGGAAGATCACCTTCTGCGAAACGGGCGTCAGTTCCAACATCGCCCAACGCCTGATGGCCGTGCGCGAGCATCTCCAAGGCGAAGAATATTTCATGGCCAACTACGCCGACAACCTCTGCAGCATGCACCTGCCGAGCCTGGTCGACTTCGCCATGGAGCGGAAAAAGGTGGCCTGCCTGCTCAGCGTCACGCCCGCCCAGACCTTCCACTCCGTGGACATCGACAAGGACGGAAGGGTCAAGGGCATCCATGACATGACCCAGACGGGCCTGGTCATCAACGGCGGATTCTTCATCCTCCGCAAGGACATCTTCGACTACATCCGCCCGGGCGATGAACTGGTGCATGCGCCGTTCGGCCGCCTGATCGAGAAGGGCGAGCTGGTTTCCTACCGGTACGACGGATTCTTCGCGGCCATGGACACCTTCAAGGAGCGCCAACACCTGGAAGATCTCTTCACCAAGGGCAACGCCCCTTGGGAAGTCTGGAAAACCCCGGCAGTCAAGGCCTAGCCACGATGCTGCGACTCGGCCTTTCCAAACCGGACGGTTCCCCGCTCCGCATCCTGTGTCTGGGCGCCCATTGCGACGACATCGAGATCGGCTGCGGGGGCACGGTGCTCCGGCTTATCGAAGAGCATCCCACCGCGGAATTCCACTGGGTGGTCTTCAGTTCCAATCCCAAGCGCAAGGCGGAGGCCCAGGCCGCGGCGGAGCAATTCCTGAAGGGCGCGGCCCGCAAGGAGATCCGCATCCTGGAATTCCGGGACGGCTATCTGCCCTACAGCGGGGCTTTGGTGAAGGATGCCTTCGAAGCGTTGAAGAAAGACGTCTCCCCGGACCTGATCCTCACCCATTACCGCCAGGACCTCCACCAGGACCACAGGCTGGTTTCCGATCTGACCTGGAACACCTGGCGCGACCAGCTCATCCTGGAATACGAAATCCCCAAGTACGACGGCGACATGGGCATTCCCAACCTGTTCGTCCCCGTGAGCGGGGAACAGGCCGCGCGCAAGGTCAAGGCCATCCTGGAAGGCTATCCCACCCAGAAGGGCAGGCAATGGTTCGAGGAAGACACCTTCTATTCCCTGATGCGGCTCAGGGGCATGGAAGCGAATTCCCCTTCCCGCTACGCGGAAGCCTTCCACGGCAGGAAGTCGGTGCTTTGATCCCTTCTCCGCACTGATGGCGCTCCTTCTCCTGGCCGGCCATGTTCAATAAAGGTCTT
This sequence comes from Fibrobacterota bacterium, assembly GCA_028287505.1. Taxonomy (GTDB): domain Bacteria; phylum Fibrobacterota; class Fibrobacteria; order UBA11236; family UBA11236; genus Chersky-265. The sequence continues at coordinate 115,955 of JAQBPN010000019.1, forward strand.
TACCTCAAGAATATCATCTTCAACTGGGGCGCTTTCCTCGTCGCCATCGGAATCGGGTTTTTCCTTTCGCCCGTAATCGTGAAACAGCTCGGCGACGGACGTTACGGGCTGTGGTCCCTGGTAGTGACCTTCACCACCTATTTCGGCTACCTGGATCTGGGCATCCAATCGGCGGTGGGCCATTATGTCGCCCGCCATCTGAGCGATGAGGACGCCTCCCAGCTGGAGGCCAAGACCAATTCCGCCCTCTCCACGCTTTCGGTCCTGGGCATGCTCGCGCTCCTCTCCGTCTTCGTCGCCTCCCTGTTCTTCTCGCGCTTCTTCCACGTCCAGGCCGACGCCGTGTCCGGCGTCCGCGTTTCCCTGGTGCTGATGGGTTCGGTCATGGCGTTGAGGCTGCCCCTGTCGGTTTTCTCGGCCGTGCTGGCGGGAGCGCAACGGTTCGACATCATCAGCGGGATTTCCCTGTCGGTGAAACTCCTCAACGCGGCCTTGGTGGTCCTGGTCCTGAAAACGCACCATGGCCTGATGGGGTTCGCCATCGTGGTGTCTTCCACCCAGCTGCTGGAGAACCTGGCGCTGGCGTACGCCGCCCGCAAGATCGTGCCCGGAATCCGCTTCCGCCCCTTCGCTTTCCAACGCCGGGCCTTCGTCGAGCTGTTCCATTACGGCATCTTCAACTTCCTCATCAACCTCTTCGGCCAGGGATGCGCCGTTTTCGGGACCTTCCTGATCGGGCACAAGGTGGCGGCGGAGGCCGTCACTTTTTTCTCCATCGGTTCGGAACTGATGCCGTACATGGGAGGGCTCGTCAGCGCGGTCTCCATTCCCCTGCTGCAGATAGTGATTCCCATGGATGTCCATTCCGACCTGGCGGCCATGCGGGAGCTGCTCCTGACCGGCACGCGCTATCTCTTCGCGCTGGTCTGCCTCATCGGCCTCAACCTGGTGGTGGTGGGTCCCGACTTTCTGGCCCAGTGGATGGGCGCGAAATACCTGGACCCGCGCCCCTATGGTTCGAGCGGCACCGTGCTCATCCTGCTGACGTTGGCCAACGTGGCGGCCCTGTCCTCGGCGGTGGCCCAGCAAATCCTTTTCGGCCGGCGCAAAAACAAGCTCTTCGCGGCTTTCACCGTCGTCGAGACGATTTCCACCATCATCCTGGCCTTGCTGCTGGTTCCCCGCTGGGGCATCCTGGGAGTGGCCGTGGCCTCGCTGGTCCCGATGGCGGTTTGCGAAGGCATCATCATCCCCGCTCTCACGGCCGCGCAAGTGGGATCCAATCTGCTGCGCTATTTCCGCGCGGGGATCCTCCCCAACCTGATGGTGGCCGTCCCGGTTTTCCTTGCCTCCAAAGCCCTGATGCCTTATATTCCGGGATGGGGTTGGGGGAAAATCTTCCTTTCCTTCACCTTGGTCTCCGTCATGCATCTCTCCGCGTCCGCTTTTTTCCTGATCGATGGTGAACACCGGAGGCAATTCCTAAGTCAAATCACGAGCAGGCTGGCGTGGGGCAAAACATAGCCTGGACGCCAAAAATGTAAGTGCGTATACTTTTGGTCAGTCCGATCGTTTCCGGGCAGGCCCTTTTTCCGTTCCGAAAGCAAACAACGACTCCGAGGGACTCCGATGGCTCAGCTGCAAAAACCACCGTTCGTTTTCATGGGCGGCCGCATCACACCTTGGGACGATGCCAAGATCCACGTGGCGGCCGAAGCGCTCATCCGCGGCATCAGCGTTTTCGAGGGGCTGAAAGGTTATTGGCGGCATGACGGCGGCTCCTTCGGCCTGCTCGCGCTCCGGGAGCATTATGAAAGGCTTCAGCGTTCGGCCATGCTGCAATACCTCCCCTTCACCATGGGCTATGAGGAATATGCCGCCGCCTGCACCACCTTGATCCGGAAATTGATCGACAAGAACCGCGACCTGTGGATGCGTACCACCCTGTTTTCGATGGAAGGCCAATGGGGCGAGGCCACGGTCACGGACCTGGTCATCACCTCCTACCACCAGGACAAGAAGATGCCGGATCCCGTGGATCTGGGGATCAGCACCTGGCAGCGCGCATCGGACACCTCCTTGCCGGCCCGCATCAAGTCCGCCGCCAACTATCAAATCGGCAGGTTGGCCCGCATCGAGGGAAGGCGCCAGGGATTTTCCGACATGATCATGTTGAACGCGGCCGGACGGGTCTCCGAGGCCAGCGCATCCTGCGTGCTCATGGCGCGCAAAGGCAAAGTGATTACGCCTCCCGCCAGCGAAGGATGCCTGGAAAGCATCACCGTGGACATCATCGAGGGCCTGTGCAAATCCCTGGGCATCCCCTTCGAACGCCGTCCCATCGACCGCACCGAACTGGCCGTCGCCGATTCCATCTGCCTGGTGGGCACGGTGATGGAAATGGGCCGCGTCCGCAAACTGGAATCCCGCGATTTGCCGGTTTCGGATCCCGTATTCGATGCCATTTCGAAAGAATTCTACGCATGCCTGCGGGGCCTCAAATCCCATCCTTCCGTCCAGTTGACTCCGGTAAGCCTGTGAGTTCTGGCGGGAATCCGCTGGTATCCATCGGGATGCCCATTTACAACAGCGAAAGGCACCTCCGCCAGGCCCTCGATTCGCTGCTGGGCCAAACCCTCCGGGACTTCGAACTGATCGTTTCCGACAATGCCTCGACGGACGGCACCGGGGCCATCTGCGCCGAGTACGCGCAACGAGACAAGCGCGTCCGCTATATCCGGCAGGAACGGAATATCGGAGCCCCCCGCAATTGGAATGCGGTCCTGCATCCGGCGCGGGGCGAGTTCTTCAAGTGGGCCTCCGGCAACGATTATTGCTCCCCGGATTCGCTGGCCCTTTGCGTGGAGGCCATGCAGCGTGAACCCGATATCACCCTGTGCTATGGCCATACGGAGCTGATCGACAACGACGGCAACTCCCTGGGCGCATATCCGGGCGATCTGGATATCAACGACCCCCGCCCCAGCGACCGGTTCAAGAAACTCCTCAACGGTGTGGGACTCAACAACGCCCAGCAAGGGGTCATCCGCACCTCCGTCCTGCGGCGCACGGGACTCGATCGCCTCTATCCGGGCGGGGACATCCCGTTGATGTCCGAACTGGCCCTGTACGGCCGCCTGACCCTGCTCCCGGGCGTCATGCTGTATCGCCGGTTCTCGCCCGATACCGTCATGGCCATGCGCAGTCCGGCCGAGGTCACCCTCATCTACAATCCGCAGGCCAAAAAGCAGGCCGGTTTCCTCCGCGTCCGCTTCCACTGGGACAACTTCACCAGCATACTCCGGGCCCCCATCTCCTACTCAGAAAAGCTCCGCGCCCTGGGCATCGCCGTCAAATACGCCGCGTGGGACCGGGAAAAGCTGTGGGGCGAAGTCCGCTTCCTGTGGGCCTCTACGCCGTCTTCGACTTCGATGCGGCCATGAACCGCCCCCCGCGCATCGGCCTCTTGGGCCCTTACGCCAGCGCGAACCTGGGAGATACGTCGGTCCAGGTGGCGGTGATGGATACCCTGAAGGAGCGGTTGGGCCCCGTCCGGTTCCTGGGCATCTCGACCAATCCGGCCGACGTGGCCCGGACACACGGCATTTCCGCAATCGCATTGTCCGGTGAACAGCCCCGGATCGATCCGGTAGGAGCCGATGGTCCGGAGACCGGGATGGCATCAGGCGATGAAGGAAACGGCGGAAGCGGATTTTCCCCTTGGCTTCCCAGGCGCCTGGACAGCCTGCGGCGCATCCATCGCACCACGGCGTCCTTGGATTTGCTGATCATTTCCGGCAGCGGCCAGATAGACGATTTTTGGGGCGGCGCTTGGGGCCACCCCTTCCGCATGCTGGCCTGGAGCGCCAGCGCCCGGCGGCAAAGAGTCCCCGTCGCCGTTCTCGGAGTGGGCGTGGACGAATTGCACACCCGTCTGGGAGCCTGGTTTTCCATCCGCGCCCTGCATTTCGCCCAGTTCCGGGCGTTCCGGGACAAGGGATCCCTGGATCGGCTTCTGGGTTTGGGGCTCAAGGCGCCCAGCATGGTTTGCCCGGACCCGGCGTTCGGCCTGAAGCCGCCCGCTCCCCTTCCAGGCTCCGGATCCCGCCCGCCCTATGCCATCGTCAGTCCCATCGCGCGTGACGCGTGGCCGGGGGCCGAGGACGGGGTGTACGAGAATTATCTGCACACGCTCGCCAAGGTCTCGGAACACCTGTTGGAAAAGGGTTTGGACTTGCGGTTCGCCTGCTCCCAGACGCGCATGGACGTTCCCATCGTGGAACGCATCAAAAAGAAAATGACCGCCGCCGCGGCCGGGAAATGCCTCCTGGAACCGATCGTAAGCGTGGAAGACTATCTGAGAGCGGCCGGTCCCGCGGAAGTGGTCATCGCCTCGCGGCTGCATGCCGCCATCCTCGCCTTTGTCGCGGGCGCTCCCGTGATCACCTTGGCGGATACCAGGAAGGTCCGGGTCCTGATGCAGGACATGCAGCTTCAGGAATTCTCCCTGGACCTCCGCGCCGCCGGGCCGGAAGCGGCTCTGGCCGCAATCGATGCCGCCTTATCGCGGCGGGAGAACATCAGGAAGCATATCGCGGGATTGCAGGGCCGCTTGCGCTCCGATCTGGCTTCGACCTACGATCAGTTGCTGGCCTCCGTCTTCCCCAAAAAAAGCCAATAAAAAAAGCGGAGGGTTTCCCCTCCGCTTCTTATCCGAATATTTCGGTTCTTAATTAATCAGGCCTTCTTGCGACGGGCAGCGAAGACCAGGCCGACCAGGCCCAAGCCCATCAGTCCCATGGTGGTGGGTTCGGGAACGGGCTGTACCGATTCCACCATCACGACCATATCGTTGAAGTCGTTGTCGCCGCCGACCACGTCTTCCCAGGCCAGAACGTATTCGTTGGGGTTCCAGGTGCCGGTGCCGGCGCCGGGCAGCTTGACCACGTCGTTCTCACCCTGGAAAGCGACCATGTGATCTGCAGCGCCGGAGTTGAGGGCGAAGTCGGAGTAGAAAGTGCCGCCGGCTCCGGAAAGGAAGTAGCCGAAGGTGTTGCCGCTGAAAACGACTCCGGTGTTGCTGAAATTCTTTTCAACCACGCCGAGATCGGAGATGGAAATGGCCACGCCCGCACCGGCGGTCGCGCTGCCGTCGAACAAGGTCACTTTCTTTGAGGGGTCATAGGCATCGTAAATGCCGAAGGTGTTGTTTCCGGCATTGCCGGCCAGCTCGATGATCATGCGGGAGATGGAGCCGCCCGTGGCCGTGAGCTTCCAGTACAGGTCAGGGTTGACCTGGTCCGTGTTCACGTTTACGCTGCTGGTTCCGCCTACGGTGATGCTGTTGAGCACGTTCTGCAAGCTGGTTTCCGGACCGTTGTTGATAACGGTGGCGAAGGAGCTGGCTGCGAGGGCCAAGGTGCCGATGGCGCTGAGTTTCAAAATATTCATTAGTGCAAGCCTTTCGAAGTGTCGTCGACTGTACCTTAAGCGAAGCCCATGCCAGTGGAAAAGGGCCTTTTCGATGGAAAAGTAAGTGTCGATTCAGGGGTAATGTAAAGGAATCCGGCAGACGGGGTATTTTTTTACAGCTAAACCGCCATTTTCCAAGGAATTAGGGCAGGTTTTTCTCAAGTTCGGGAAGCAGAAAATGCGTGAAATCCTCGATTCTGACCTGAATTTGCTGCTGGGTTTCTCCCCTTCCCTCGGGAGTAAGAAGCCGGACCAGGGAGGCTCCCTGATGTTTTTCGCCAACCAGTCCCCCCAAAAACATCAAAAGGCTGGATTGCAGGTATTTGGCCGTATAGGTGTTGCCGATCTTGTACCAATAGCAGACCCACTGCCTGTGGTCCCGGATGTCGATGGATATCAGTTTGGCTGCTACACGTTTGCCGTCCAATTCCGTATCTCCGATGCTTCCCACCAGGGCCCCCGCCCCGCGGAGGCAGGCTTCCTGGGCATGCGCCGATTTGCGGCTGCTATGGGCGATGTAAGCGACGATCAATTCCATGTAGTTCTGGCCGTTGGAGTAGGTCCGTTCGATGATGTCGCTGGTTTCCAGTCCCTTGATTTCCCCGGCGGACGCCTGCCGCTCTTCCACCAGCTGCCAGGAACCGATGGTGTTGGGAATATTGCGGGTCAGTTGCGTCACCCCCTGGAGCGATTGCCGGAACAGCACCAGATTGGACAGCCCGGCCGAAATGCCCAGCAGGAGCAAGGCCGCCAGCGTCCAAACCCACCGGGCGTTGCGGGTCATCGGGATCCCCGCGAGGCCCTGGCCGCCTGAACCCGGTCCATGAGCACGCCGGCCAGGTAAAGGCACGTGAACGCGGCGATGAAAATGACGGACCCGGTGAACAGATGCAGATCCCAGGACCCTACTAGTGGGCGGAACACCGTGGCCGACCCCAGGCCCATGACCAGACAGGAAACCAGGAAAATGCGGATGCCGTTTCCGATCACGGCCGCGGGGATGGCCATCAACAGGATCGCCGAGACGTGGAATCTGCCCTTTTCCCGGACCAGCCATGCGTAAAGGACGCTGAGCGAAAGCAGGGCGAGCAGACTGCGCAATCCGGAGCAGACGTCCCCGACTGCCAATTTTTCGTTCTGGAAAACCATGCTGGAGCCTTGGCGGATGGCCGGCAGTCCTATCAGGTTCAACAGCCCGGTGGCGAAATCGGCGGCGATGAGCTTCAGGGAGAAATTCATCTTGCTGATGACGAATTCGGGAGGGGGGACCATGAACAGCAGAAAGACTATGGGAAACCAGACCACCTTGGCCATGGGCATGCCGAATTGCAGCAGGACGATCCCAAGCAGGGCCAGAACCAGGGTCATTCCGGAAATGGACGAGACATCCGCCATGCCCGCCACCAGATGGATCAGAATCGCGACGGCCAGGACAAAAAAACCCAGAACGGATCCGGACCGCGGTACCCGCCGGATCTTTTCCCGATCCAGCCAAAGGAGAAACAGGGAGATGGGGACGATGAGCCAGCCGTGGGCCATATAGGACTCCGGTTCATCCCAACGCTCGACCATCCATTTCAGGGTGGGGAAATAGTTCGCGATCAACAGGACGGAGAACGCGATCCAGGCGATGGGCTGCAGCAGCCGGGGTTTTACGAGATCACTTTTGCGCAAGCAGTTTTTCCGCGTCCTTGCGTTCTTCGAACGGCGCCTTGCTGGCCAGGGCGGATTCCAGGTATTTCCGGCCTTCCTCGTTCTTGCCGCCCTTGATCAATATGTAAGCCATGTGGTATTGGAAGGCGGGATAGTCGGGCACCATATCCAAGGCGCTCCGGATCTGCTTTTCCCCTTCCTCGGCCTTTCCATTCATGGCCAGGATCCATCCGATGGTATCCATGATGCGCGGGTCCTGGTTCCTGGCCGCTTTCAGCTTGTCCAGATAGGGCGCCGCCTTTTCCAGGTTCGCCTGGCCGATGCCGTATTCCCACGCCAGATTGTTCAAAGCCACCGTGTTCCCGGGGTTGAGCGCCAGCTCCCGAAGGTAATACTGCGAGGCTTTGGTTTTGTCCTTCTTCACCCAGTACTCCGCAAGCGTGGTGTTGATGCCTTGCAGTTTGGGGTATTCCCTGGAAAGCTTTTCCGCCAGGGCCATGGCCTTGTCGCTCTGGCCGGATCTGGTGAGCAGTTGCAGCAGGGCCACCTTGTGCGTCAGGGTCGGCTTTTCCAAAGCGGCCAGGACCTTGGCCGCTTCGGCGGCATTTCCCACGCCGCTGAGTTCGGCGACATACAGGGTGGCGGCCAGCTCGCTGCGGGGCCAGCGTTTGTGGAGGTCCTGGGCGGCCTGGAAAGCCCAGAAATCCTGGTGGTTGACGCTGTAATAGTTGAACAGGGCCCATTGCCCGATGAACTCCTTGTCGGGAAGCATCTGGGCCATGAATTCATTGAGGGATTTCCGCAAACTGTCCGGCTGTTCATTGATGAAGTCCGTGGCCTTGTTGTCCTGACCGATGGCCAGGTAGGCCGCGATCAGCGGGGGCATGAGCGTGGGACGCTTGTCCGTGATCTGCATGGTCTTCAACGCCTCCAGGGCGCGGGCCGGGTTCAGATTTTTCATGTGCAGGTAATAGATCATGTTCGCCGAGCTCATGCGCGCGGCCGGGGACGCTTCGCCCATCGACTTGTAGACTTCGATGGCGGAATCGTAGAAGCCGCCTTTCACGTGGACGATGGCCAGCTCGGAAAGGGCCTGCAGGTTGTCCGCGGTGGCTTCCCTGTATGCCGAAAGCGCCTGCTTCGCTTCCGGCAGGCGGTTGGCCAGCGAGTACAGCCTGGCTTTGCGGATCTGCAGGGCCTGGAGTTGATCCGGGTCCGCGTCTTTCCAGGCATCCAGCGCCGATTGGGCGGAATCGATGTTGCGGTCCTTCAGGTAGCTGTCGATCATCAACAGGCGGGCCCGGGAATTCTTGGGATTCTTGGAGAGGATCCGGCCCAGGAAATTCCTGCTTTCCACGACCCGGCCCTGCTGGACCAGTACTTCCGAGAGGGGAAGCAGGGCCCGGACCGAATCCGGGTACTTTCCGTACAGGTAGCGCAGTTGCTCCTCGGCCAAATCGAGCCTTCCCTGTTTGGCTCTTACGTTGGCCAGGAGAATGCGCGCGGGAAAATACCAGGGATCCGTTTCCAAAGCCGAATTGATGGCTTCGAAAGCGGTTTCCGTTTCGCCTGCCTGGAAGGCGAGTTGGGCGAGGATGATTTTGCCTTCTTTGTTGGCGGGGTGCTCTTTCACGAACATCTTGGTGTTGCGCAGGGCTTCCTGGGTATTTTTGTCCTGGAGATTGACGCGGTTGGTCAGGTCCAGGACTTCCAAATCCGCATAGGGAGTGTAGCCGCCCTGCGCGTCGTAGGCCTTCTCATATTCCAGCCGCGCGGCGGTGAGATTGTTCTCTTGGGCGTAGAGGCGCGCCTTGATCATGTGTTTGGCATGGCGTTTTGCGGGAAGGTTTTGCCACACCACGTAGGCGGCGACGGCAAGCAAGGGTACGATCAATGAGAACAGGAGTTTTTTCATGGGCGCCACAGTGGGTTAAATGGTATGTTTATCCGAAGAGCCCACCGGGAAATGAGCGGAAATTCAGGCCTTCAAAATTAATATTTATCTTTCCCTATTGTAAATGAGCCCCAGCACTTCCTCCTCCGATGAATACCACGTGGGGGAAATGGAGGAGTTATCCTCCACCCCACGTAAAATACCCTCTCTTGCCAGCCTATTCCATATCCTTTGGCTCAGGAAATGGGTCGCCATAATCGCATGGCTCGTGATCGCCATCCCGGTGGGCGTGACTCTTTCCATTTTCGATCTCCCCAAATCATACTATGCCACCACGGTCATGCGCTTTCCGGAGGTGATCGGGGCCCAAACCAACGTGATGCGGGACGTGGCCATCACCCAGGGGCAGAGCATCATCAGCATCCTGAACAGCTTCCAGGTGCTCGACGGCACCATCCGCAAGCTCGGAATGCGGTTGCGCATCACCACTCCGGAAGCGTTCCAAAAGGACATTTTCAGGAAACTCGAATATAGCGAAGGCCTGGGGTTGGGCACCTATTCGATAAACCTGGAAAAGGGCCTGAAGGCCACCATCAGCTATAAACCTCCCAGCGGGAGTTCGGAATACAAAATCTACAGCGGCCCGGTCCAAAGCGAGGGCAAGCTGTCCATGCCCGGGCTGGAAATGGAGTTGACCCAGGAGTTCCTGTCCGGGGTCAGGGGAAACCGGGTGGATTTGAAATTCAGCGAGTTCGATGAAGCGTTCCGGGACCTGCGGAAAAGCATGACCGCCCGGCCCCTGGGAGGCGGAAATTTCGAAATCCGCCTGAAGGATCGGGACCCCTGGATGGTGGCGGAGATCCTGAACACCTTGCAGAAGCAGTTCCTGGACGTCTATTACGGCACGACGGAAGTGCAGGACGTGGGCATCCTGGTCCAGATGGAAAAGGATCTGGACCTGGCGAAGGAGAAGCTGGAAAAAAGCCAGGACGAACTTTCCCACTATTACGCCGATCACCCCGAACTCTCCATCCAGCCGGGGCAGACCCAAGGCGACAATCTCGCCTACCTGGAGGCGCGCCAGCAGATCGAGATTCTCCAGCAGCGGAAGAAAAGGGTGCAGCAGGCCTTCGCGGCCAAGGAGGCGGACGCCGCTCCGGAAAAGAACTTTTTCTGGGCCACGGAACTCCTGGCCACCATGTCCGAAGCGGGCGAAGCCAAGGCCAACATCCTGCGCTCCAGTCTCCAGGAGATGAATACCCGCCAGATGGGATACCAACGGACCCTGGGACCGGACCACCCCAGGATCAAGGAAGTGGAAACCGAAAAGGAATCCATCTACAAGCAGATCGAGGAGACGGAGGAGTCGCTCATCCGCCACATGGATCAGGACCTGGCGGATTTGCGTTTGCGCATGGCCGGCAGCGCCCCCAAGGGCAACTCCCGCCCGCCCGTCAAGGTCCAATTGGAACTGGAGCGGCTCAACAACGTCAACAAGAACAGCCAGAACATCTACGACCGGCTGCTGGAGAGTTACAACCGCGCCAAGCTGGTGACCGGCTCCGAGTTCTTCAAGGTTTCCGTGGTGGATCCGGCGCGGCCGGCGCTCTATGATCCGCCCTCCCACAAGACGCGCCTGTTGATCGCCGCCTTGGCCGTGCTGCTGTTGCTTCTGGTGGTGCCCGGCGGGGTATTGGCCTGGTCCCTCATCTTCATCCGCATCTGGACCAAGGACGACGTGCGCCGCCTGTTGAACCTGAAGACCCTGGGCATCGTGGCCATGAGGCGCATGAAGCGGCCCAAAGGCAAACCCGGGGACGCCAAGACCTCCGGCGTGGATCCGATGCTGTTGGTCCATGGGGAATGGTCCCAGCTGGAAGATCTCGAGACCTTCCGGTTGGTGCGCGAGGAAATCGAAAACTCCTTCCGGAATGCCGCGTCTCCGGGCCGGTTCTGCCTGATGGTGACCTCCTGCCGCCCGCACGAGGGAAAGTCCACCTGCGCGGCGAATCTCGCGATCACCTTCGCCCGCAAGGGCAAGCGCACCCTGCTGGTGGATGCGGATTTCCGCCTGGGCAGGACGGCGAAGATTTTCAATCTGAACGTTTCCACCGGCATCGATACCATCCTGGACCATGCCGACATCAGCGCGGAACAGTTCCTGGAATCGGTTTCCCTGGTCTTCCAGCCCACCCTGCAGCGCAATCTGGTGATCGCGCCGCGCAAGTCGGCGAACTCGAATGCCAGCGAACTGATCAGCTCCGATCGGTTCAAGGACTTTCTCCGCATGGCCCGGGACCAGTTCGACGTCGTCATCATCGACACGCCGCCGGTCATGATCACTCCCGAGCCCCTGTCGCTGGCGGAAATGGCCGACGGCATCATTTTCGTCTGCCGCTCCGGCATGACGATAGCCTCCGAGGCGCGCGACGCCATTGAAATCCTGCGGGAGCGGAACACCAAGATCGCCGCCGTCCTCAACGGCGCGAAAACCTCGCCTTTCGAGGAAAACCGTTACAAAAAGTATTCCTACTACTACCAGGTCCAGCCTACCCCGGAAAAGGAATCCGGCTAGCCAACGATGCTGATACTGGGTTTCCTCCTGGTTGGTACCGTTTGCGACTTGGTGCTCGGGTTCCTGGTTCTTTTCAAATCCTATCGGAAAACCCTCAGGCTGGTCCTGCTCACCTTGAGCGGGCTGTTCGTCGCCCACCTCTGGATCGCCTACATCACCGTGTTCGCCGGTTCCGCGGCGGAATGGTTCCGGTACGAGCGCATCCTGTTGGCCTTGGGCCTGCTGATTTCCCTCCTGACCTTGGAGCTGTCGCGGCATTTCCTGCGCGGCGAGGAGGCGTTCGCCGAGCACGGATGGGTCTGGGGCAATTGGCGCATATCCCTATTCTCGCTGGCGGCCGCCGCCACGGTGCTCGGCGAGATCATCCTTTGGATGCCCGGATACCTCGCGCCGGCGGAATCCCCCGGCGGATTCACCGTTCTGTTCAAAGGGGCGGCCCTTATGATCCCGGCGGCGCGGGTGTTGATGGCCATCTACATCCTCTACCTGCTGGAAAGCACCTATCGCTTCGCCAAGGATTACCAGCGGCGCATCGCGCGCCTGTGCTTCATCGGGTTGGGGAGCCTGGCCATCTTCCATATCGTATACCTGGCGCGCGTGCTGCTGTACGGCACCCTGCCCGATCATTTCGCGGAGGCCTCTTCGGTGGTGTATGGAGTGCTGTATCCCGTGATCCTGGCGGGCTTCCTGCGCTATCGCCTGGGCTCGGAGCGGATCTCCATTCCGCGCGACACCCTCTATACTTCCGCCACCGTTTTTCTCACCGGCGCGGCATTCCTGGGCGTGGCCCTGACCATTTTCGTGTTCCGCTGGCTGCAGATGGATTTCACCTACTTCGAGAATTTCCTGGTGGGATTCACCCTGTGCCTCCTGGCCGTGCTGGTGCTGGGCTCGGGCACCATGCGGCGCCGCATCAGCCGGTTCATCAACCAGCAATTCTATTCCCGCAAGTACGATTACCAGGAACAGTTCTTCCGCCTGCACAAGACGGCCACCTCCGGCGCGGACGTGGACGGGGCGCTGACCGAACTTGTGGAGAACATGAAGTATTCCGTCACCGTGGACGACGCTTGTTTCTTCATCCTCAATTGGCAGGACGGCAATTTCTACCAGCATGAGAACAAGGAGGAGTCCACCCGCCGGGGACTGATCGTCAGCGGCGACAGTCCGCTGGCGCGCACGTTCGCCCGCGACGGGAGCCCGGTCGATCTCATGGCCGATGACGACGAAGGCCGGGACCGCCGACAAACCGTGCGCGAGGAGCCCCTGGTGGCCTTGCTGCGTTTCGACGGGGTCTTTCCCATCTTCATCGGCGAGCGGCTGGCCGGCATCCTGGCCTTGCAGGGCGGGCGCGCCGAACCCTTCGATCCGGAGGACCTGGCCCTCATAGCCGTGTTCACCAACTCCATCGGGGACGTGATCTTCAAGAACCGGGTGCTCAAGGAAAGGATCGAACAGAAGCAGTTCGAATCCTTCCACCACGTGGCCTCGTTCATCATCCACGATATCAAGAACCAGATCGCCACCCTGAGCCTGCTCCTCAAGAACGCGGAGAAGAATCTGGGGAACCCTTCCTTCCAGACCAGCATGCTGAGTTCCGTGAAGAGCTGCGCCGTGAACCTGCAAAGCCTCATCGACCGCCTCTCGGTGGCGCCCAAGAGCGAAATCCTGGAATTGTCGCCCCACCCCCTGCGGCCCTTGCTCGACGAAGTGGTTTCCAATTCCGGTCTGGCCTCCCTGGCCGGGATCGTCTTCGAACTCAAGGGCGAGGATCACGAGCCGGTGCCCATGGACCGCCAGGCCCTGTTCTTCGTGGTGCGGAACCTGGTGAACAACTCCCTGGAGGCGATGCGCGGCGGCGGCCGCCTGTCCCTGTCCTACGGACCGCTCGGGAAGCTTACCCCCGCGCGCCTGCGGGAACTGTTCGGCGGCGGCGAGCGCTTTTTCGCCGGCTATCGCGCCTATCTCATGGTGGAGGACAGCGGGGCGGGCATGGATCGGGAGTTCGTGCAGCACCGCCTGTTCCAGCCCTTCGCCACCACCAAGGAAAAAGGCGTGGGCATAGGCCTCTATCAATGCAAGACCCTGGTGGAGAAGATGGGCGGCAGGATCCTCTGCCATTCGGAATTGGGGAAAGGCACCGAGTTCTGCATTTTGCTCCCGGCCGGGCCCCCGGAAGCCGCTTCAAAGTCGCTGTGATTATCTTTACGAACTCTCCGTTTTACCGGTTTCAGCAAGGATAAGGCTTCATGGTCAAACTGCTTTTGGTGGAAGACAACGTGGGCTTGAGGGAACAGATGAAATGGGCCCTCAACTCCGACTATGAAGTCCTGGAAGCGGAGACCCTGGAAGGGTGCCTGGAGTCCCTGCGCCGGCAGCGGCCCGGAGTCATCTGCCTGGACATGGGCCTGGAAAACAAGCCCGAACGCGGCCTGGAAATCATCGACGCCGTGCTGAGCGAAGACCGTTTGGCCAAAATCATCGTCATCACCTCCAACATGAGCGCCGATCTGGGACGGCGGGCGGTGGAGCGCGGAGCCTTCGACTTCCTGCAGAAGCCGGTGGACATCGAGGAGTTGAAGGTGATCCTGGCGCGCGCCTGCCGCATGATGTCCTTCGAGAAACCCCCGGTGGAGAAAGCGGCGGGGGGCCTCCCGAGCGAAGCCGACAACCTGATGATCGGCCAGAGCGAGGCGATGCGGAAAATCTTCGAGCATATCCGCAAGCTGGCCAAGACCGACGTGAACGTGCTCCTGACCGGAGAGAGCGGCACCGGCAAGGAGTTGTGCGCGCGCGCGATCCATTACCACAGCATGCGGCGCAACGAGATCTTCGTGCCCATCAACTGCGGATCCATCCCGGCCAGCCTGATGGAGTCGGAACTGTTCGGGTACGTGAGGGGCGCCTTCACGGGGGCCAACACGGACAAGATGGGCCTGATCGAATCCGCCCACCGGGGGACCCTGTTCCTGGACGAAATCGGGGACATGCCCATGGCCTTGCAGGTCAAGCTGCTGCGCTTCCTCCAGGACCAGAAGCTCCAGCGCGTGGGCGAAACCACCTTCCGCTCCCTCAACGTGCGCATCATCGCGGCCACCAACAAGACCAACCTGGCGGAAAAAGACAATACCGCCATGCGCACGGATCTCTACTACCGCCTGAGCGAGTTCGAGATCAACCTGCCTCCCCTGCGCGACCGCAAGGACGACATTCCGCTGATCGCCGCGGCCATCATCGAAGCCAACCGGGTGAAGTTCAGCCAGCCCCGCCTCAAGCTCAGCAAGCGCGCGGAACAGATGCTGCAGAACTACAGCTGGCCCGGCAACGTGCGCGAGCTGGAGAACAAACTGAACCGCGCCTCCATCACCTGCGCGGGCCAGATCATCGAGACCGAGGATCTGCAACTCTCGGAGACTTCCTTCACCGTGCTCTCCTACCGGGAAGCGCGCCAGATGTTCGATCGCCATTTCATCCTGAACGCCTTGAAGCAGGCCAAGGGGAACATCAGCCTGGCCGCCAAGGTCACGGGCCTGACGCGGCCCACCCTCTACGACATGATGAAGAAGAACGGCATCACCGTCCAGATGGAAGCGAAGATGGAAGAAAAAGGGTCCGAATAACCGGGCGCGGATTCGCCGCGCCGCCATTCCGAATCAGGTGGGAAAAAGACTTGGCCGGCGGATGAAGGGGCGGATCGGGGTCCAATCCCGCGCCGGCGCCTGCTTGGGAGCGGAGCGCTTTCGCAAGGCCCCATGCTTCTCCAGGATTTCCGCCAGGCATTCCAGGAAAGCATCTTCCCTGCCCATCAGCTCCGCGGTCACCGGCAGGGTGAGGATTTCCTTCGCGACGCGGCTCGCTCCGGGGAATTCCCGGCCGGCGCCGAATCCGGCGGGAGCGCCGGGCAGTCCGGGCAGGATTTCCGGATACATGCGGGTTACCCCTCCGAAGCGGGCATTCGCGCCTTTGTACAAAGCGTCGCACAAATCGGGATCGCGCGCCAGCAGGGCGAAGCGCGTCGGCAGGCCCGCCTGGGGCGCGGTGGGACAGCGGATCGAATCCCCGTCGCAAGCCTGGATCAGGGCCCGGTATTTTCCGATCAACTTCCGGTAGAAGTCCCGCCTTTGCAGGTATGCTTCCAGGCATGCGGCGCCGAGCGGGTGGAATCCGGCCGCCATGCTCTCCATGGCGATGGGAGCCTTCCATACCGTGGTTCCCAGGCCCAGGAAAGGCATGCGGGACAAGGCCCAGAACAGGCGCGGTTGCGACAACAGATTGATGGCCAAAGCTTTGGGCAAGGTGCGTTCGCGGCTTCTGGGCAGGCTTTCCAGCGCCGATCGGCACGCTTCCAGCAGGGGGCCCGGTCCGGGTAGGCAAAGCGCGCCTCCATGTCCGGCGTTCAGGGCCTTGCCGCGGCCGAAGCTGTAGAAACAGGGCGATGCGTCTTCCGGATCCCGGCGGTGGTCGAAGTCCTGGGCACAATCGCGCAGGAAGGAGGTGTCTTTCCAATCCCCCGCGGGCATGGGTTGCGGCAAGCCGAAGAAATGCACCAGTATCACCGCCAGCAGGCCTTGTCCACTGGCTTCCGACAAGGATGCGGCATCGTATCCGAGCGTGGCGGGATCGAGATCCACCAGGACCGGTTCCAATCCGGCTTGGATCACGCATTGAGGCACCGAGGGGCAGCACCAGGCGGGTACGGCCACGGCGCGCAGGTTCGGCCGCAAGGCCGCGAGGCCGCGCAACGCCACGTACAGGGCGGAGGCTCCCGAGGCGGTGAACAGGATGCGATCGGCGGGATAGCCGCTGTGGGCCGAAAAGGCCGCGGCGAAATCCTCGTCCCCGGCTTCCAACAGAAATGAAACCGGGACGGCATTGCCGCTGGGCGGAAGCGTGAAACAGGTCATGCACTGAAACAACGCTTTGCGATGGGGAAAGCAAATGTCGGTGAATCTGACGGAAAATCCCGGTAGTGGGATCTTCGCGTCAAGTAGAGTGGTTCAAGGAAGGATGAGAAGCGATCCCGATCGCACTACTGATCCGGAAAGCCCGCGCATCACCCAAAGGTAGCGTGCGGGCCGGAGCATCCGTCCCGAGTCATCGGTTCCGTTCCACCATACGCGGGCCCGGGGACCGGACACGGCCATCGCAACGGAGCGGGTTCCCCGCAGGGTGAGGATTTCCAGGCGGCCGGGGCCGGGCAGCCGGTCCAGGGACAATGGCCCCTGCGAGAGCGGAGAATAGCTGGCGGGGAATACCGGCAGGAACGCCGCCGCGGAAGAGGCGGAAAGCGCGGGCAGGGAAACGGTACCCGTCGCCGCGACGATGATCAGAAGGGGGACCTTGTCCTCGAACTTCCCGAAGTATTGCGCGCGCAGAACCACCCACCCCGTGTCGGCCCGGCCCGAGCGGGAGCGGAAGGAGGCGGTGCGCGCGGCGGAATCGAATGACACGGAGAAACGGGAAGAGTCCATCAACGCCAGCGCCAAGGGGGCGGAGCCCCGCAAGGGATCGACCGAGAGCGGCAACACGGCCCGGGTCTGCCCGGTAAGCTTATCCGGAAGCAAGGTATCCGGCAGCGAGAGGATGGGGAATCCCACTTCGGTTTCTTCCGAAGGATCACTGGAGACGCCGTCGGCGTTGAGCCCTTTGATGGTGTAATAGTAGGGCCTGCCCTTTTCCGCCAGCAGGTCCTGGAAATCCAGGGTGTCCCTGCCGGCCAAGGCCGCCACTTCCCCCAGCCTGAGCGCGACGCCACCGGTCGAATCGGAACGGTAAACCTGGTATCGGACGATGGAGTCTTCCGGCGGGCATGCCAGAAAGCGGATGCTGATGCCCTTGGCCTGGATCGATGTGGTCATGCCGGCCAAGAGGGTCAAAAGGGTCAAGCATGCGGTAAGGGGCGTCGAGCGGGGAAAAAACATGGCAATACCCTTTCCGGGCCGCAAAGGCGGCGGTTTCCACCGCGACAGTATCGGGAGCCGGAAGGCAGGGCGTCCGTGAGGGCAGCGGGAGCGGCCCTATCCATTGGACGCCAAGTCCGGTCAGGGACGGTGACATATCCATTGTAACGCACCCGGTCGGCATCCGCCAGTAAAATTCCCGTCATGTTTTCCGACAGGGCGCCTGACAGAAAGTCCCGCCAGGGCCTTGAAATCGGGCCCTGCGGGGCGATCGTCCGCAAAGGGATACGGATTATTCTTCTTGCCCGCCCCTGGACCGGATTTGATCTTTAACCATATACCCTGGGAATCCCCGCGGCATCGCCGTTCCCGTGGATGGCAATGATCCATCGCCGGGATTCCCGAGCACAACGGGTTGGAGGAGGTTCGATATCGCTATGGCAGTTTCCAATTCGGTTCTTCTTGACGCTCGGCCTGGACGTACCGCCGGAAAACCCTTGCACGCGTTCCTGGATCAGGCGGTGCGCGAATACCGCGACAAGCTGATGGAACGGATCCTCCGCAAGGAAGTGCGCAAACCCTGGATGAAATACCGCGAGATAGGCATCATGGAAGACTTGCTGAGGGCCCTGAAGCCCCAGCGCGCGCTTGAATGGGGCGCCGGCTACGGCACCTCCCATTTTTCACGGTTGCTGCCCCCGGGAGGCGAATGGCTCGCCGTAGAGCATGACGTCGACTGGGCCGAACGCATCCGTCAGGACGCGCCTCCCAATGTGCGGGTGAGCGCGGTCCCTCCGGAAAAGAACTCCTGGGCGCCCGGCGACGGCGACGGAAGCTACGGGGATTTCCGCGAGTACGTGGAATATCCGGCCCGGTTCGGGGACTACGATTTCATTCTCGTGGACGGCCGCGCGCGCGACGCCTGCTTGCGCCAGGCCCGGTACCTGCTCGCCCCGGGAGGCGTGGTGGTGCTGCACGATGCAAACCGCGACTTCTTGCGGAAACCGTTGGAGCTGTACCCGCGGCAAATCTTCTTCCAGGACTACCGCCGCTATGCCGGGGGAATCTGGATAGGCAGCGTGGATCGCGACATCTCTTCCCTGGTGGACCTGGGACGGCATCGCCGCATCTGGGGCTTCTACAATGCGCTGGGCCGGAGATTCCGTTTGTGAGCTCGGCCTCCCTGCCCTCGGATAGCGATGTGGAAGCGCCTGCGCCCTTGGCGGCCCATTCGGCCATGCGCTCCGGCGCGCCCCATGACCTGCACCAAGAGTTGCGTCAAGGCCAAGAAATGCGCGAAGACCGCGTCTGGATCGCGTGGGAAAAGCAACGCCGCTCCCTGAACCTTTCCGGACGCCTGGGCGCCCGTCTGTTTCTGTGCCTGGACGAGCATCGCGGCTGGAAACGATATCCGCTTTCCATCGTCAAGACGATCCGGGAGCTGCGGAAACAGCGCGGCCGAATCGTGGTTGCGCAGAATCCCTCCATGATCCTGGCGGCCCTGGCCTGCGTGCTCAAGAAGCCTTTCGGCTATTCCCTGGTGGTGGACCGGCACAGCAATTTCGGTTTTCTGGCCGGAGGGAATGCGGGTCTCAAGCGGCGCCTATCGGACCTGCTGAGCGCGTTCACCTTGCGCCATGCGGACCTGACCCTGGTGACCAACCAGGAGCTGCGCGTCCATGTCGAAAAAGCCGGCGGCCGCGGCTTCGTGTTGCCGGACCCGTTTCCGGATCTGGGGGTATCCTCGGATGCGGCGGATGGGATGCCCGGGTTTCCCGAGCCCCGCCCGGAGGGGGCGCCCCGGGAAATTCTGTTCGTTTCCTCCTGGGCGTTCGATGAGCCCATCGCCCAGACCATGGAAGCCTGCCGCCGTCTGCAAGGAAAAGTCATCGTGCGCATCACGGGAAAAATGAAGCCCGCCTTCGCCCGCATGGTGCGGGAGGCCCCCGGAAATTTCGTGCCCACGGGCTTCCTCAGCGACCGGGATTATTTCGCCCTGATGGCGGGATGCGACGCGGTGATGGCGGTGACCCACCGGGCGGCGACCCTGGTGTGCGGCGGCTACGAAGGCGCGGCCATGGGCAAACCCCTGATCCTGGGGGATTCGTCCGCCCTGCGCGGGTATTTCGACGCCGGCTGCGTCTACACGGACGGCTCCGCTCCCGATCTGGAAAACCAGATGCGCCGCCTCATCTCGGATCTGCCCGGATTCGGCCAGGGCATCCGCGAACTCCACGCCCGCAGGAGCGCCGAGTGGGACGCGCGGCTCAAGGACCTGGAAGCCATCCTTTCGGCGATGTAAGCATTTTCATCCCGCCGGGAACCGGAGCGGACTCAATCAGGGTCCAGACTCAATCGGGAATTGGATTGTATTGATGGGCCTGGAGGTTCCGGGGCGGATTCCTGGGCTTTCGGGGGGAGGGAGCGATGAGGGAATCGGCCGCTCCGGTGGAGAAGGTGAAATCCGGGGAGACGAAGGCGTAGCCGGTGTTCCAAAGGCTCTTGACGCGGTAATGGTAGACGCGATTGGTGTCCAGCCCCGTGACGACCATGGAGTGGACGCCGTTGGCGGAGGGTATTGCGGGAGTTACGGTACCGTAGCTCGCGTCCCGGCCGTATTCCACCAGGAAATTCCCCGGGTTGGGAAGCACGTAGGAAAACGTGCGGGAATTGGGCGTCGGCCCCGCGGTCACGGTGGGAATGCCGCCGATATAGGAACCGGAAACGGCGGGGTCGTCCACGTACCTGCGCGAAGCGGAAACGGGATCGGGGCAGGGATTCTTGCCCGCGGCGGAATTGGAATACCATCCTCCGAACATCACCCGGTTGATGGAGGAAGCGACCGAGCCGGTCAGATTCATCCCGGTTTTTTCGGCCACCACGCGGCCGTCCACCCAGATGCGGACGGCTCCATCGGAGAGGCCCGGAGTGTTGAGTTTGATCTCGGTTTCGATGCAATACCAGCGCTTCCGCTCCGGGGTCCAGCGCGCCTCCACGCTGCCCCAATCCACGGGCCCGCCGTTGTAGGAGAGGGCCAGGTATTTGGCGTCGGTAAGGCCGCAATAGTTGGACGAGGGATCGTCCGCCTTGGTCTGCAGGATGATGTCGAAATCGTTGATCTGTTTGCCCTCATTGAACGCGGACATGCGGTGGATTTTCATGCCCGCGGCGAAATCGAATCCGTCGTCGTAATAATCGTAGAAGCGCGTGAAGATATGGCGGGAATCCGCCTTGCGCCAAGTGCCGCCATAAACCTCGTTCTTGGCGAAAACGATTTTCAGGGCCTGCTTGCCCGTGTGGGACTTTTCACCCCGGCTCATGGAAATGGCCGCATCGTGGATGCCCAGCCATCCGTTGCACCCGGCATCGGGCCGGCTGGAAAAACAGGCCGGGTCGGCGTCTTCCAGATCGGACAGGAACTGAACCTGCGCGGAAACGCGCGCCTGCAGGCACAGAACGGCCGCGACGGCGAGGGAGGGGACGGAAATACGGAAGACGTTGGGAAGCGGCATGCATTGAAAATACCACCGGAAAGCATCGGGAGCAATCGCGACGGAGGTTATATGCGAGAATTGACCGTAGTCTTACTCCTATAAGGGCTTCAAGGCATTGACTTGCCCGTACGGGAAAGTTTGTTTCTTGAGTGGGAGTTCAACCCGCGAACTCCAAGGAGTGCATTATGCCTTCGGAACCCGCTTTTACAAGCCGCGCGAAGTCGGATCCTTCCCGCGCTCCTTTGGTCAGCCTTGGGCTGCCCGTATACAACGGCGCGAACTATATCCGGGAAGCCCTCGACTCGATTCTGGGCCAGACCTATCGCCACTGGGAATTGATCATCTCGGACAACGGATCCACCGACGCCACCGAATCCATCTGCCGCGAATTCGCGGCCCGGGATTCCCGCATCCGCTACTACCGGGAAAACATCAACCGCGGCCCCACCTGGAATTTCAACCAGGTTTTCACCCTGGCCATCGGACCCTTGTTCCGCTGGACCGCCCACGACGACGTGTGCGCCCCCCAACTCCTGGAGCATTGCGTGACGGTGATGCAGGAGCGCCCGGAGGTGGTCCTCTGCTATCCGCGCACGCGGATCATAGACGGCAACGGAGACGCGGTGTGCGACTATGGAACGCGCCTGCGCACGGATTCCCCCATGATGGGCCAGCGTTTCCACGATCTCATCTGCGTCGACCACGCCTGCTACTCCATTTTCGGGGTCGTCCGCACGCGCCTGCTGCGGCGTCTGGGCCCCCTGGGCGATTACGTGGGGTCCGATCG
The DNA here is from genome assembly GCA_028287505.1 of Fibrobacterota bacterium. Classification (GTDB taxonomy): domain Bacteria; phylum Fibrobacterota; class Fibrobacteria; order UBA11236; family UBA11236; genus Chersky-265. The sequence continues at coordinate 137,730 of JAQBPN010000019.1, forward strand.
CAATCTCCTGGCCGAACTCGCCCTGCACGGGCCGTTCCACGAAATCCCCGAGTTCCTGTTCCTGCGCCGCGACCACCCCGGCACTTCCACCCGGCAGTTCCCTTCCGCCAAGGACCGGATCATGTGGTTCCACGCCAACAGCAAGGGCGGCCGGCATCCCACCGTTAGGCGCGCCATTGAATACTGGAACTCCATCGTCCGGGCGCCCTTGCGGCCCGGGGACCGCCTGACCTGCCTGGGCGTCCTGGGGAAATGGGTTTCCATGCGCATCCGTTCCGTGCTGGGCCGCAACCTGGCCATTCCGGGCCGGTACGAGCCGTTCACCCGGCGGGGGCCGTCGGCCCAGTCTTCTTCCATGTACCTGGCCCTCAAGCGCGCATTCACGTTCACCCTCCCGTAAACCTTCCGGCGCTCCCGCAATTGCGGGAGCGCCTCCCCCTCCGCTTACGCCTTCCTTAACTATTTTTTCCGGACACGGAAGGCGCCCATGCAAAACCTGAAAAATCGTTGTATCGCCATCCTGTTGTTGGGCCTGTGCGGCGCGGCTTGCCTGGCGGGATGCCGGCAAAGCCCCGTGTTCGTGGCCGAGCGCTCGGCTCCCGTCGGCAATGAATTCATCCGCCTGTACAAGGACGGCCATGCCGAATACGGCTACGTGGTGGTGCGGGAAAACCTGAAGGCGCAAGGGAACTACCGTTACGCCCATGATACGGTCTGGTTCCTGTCGGACTCCTTCAAGCCCCATTTCCCCGCCGGTTACCTCCCCATCAAGGACGACGTGCTGTATATGGAGAGCGGGCTGCATTTCAAGATCAAGAAGAACGAGCTGAAATAGCCGAGGAGCAGCCATGGGCAAAAAGGATCCCCGCATCGACGCCATCATCGCCAAGTCCGCGGACTTCGCCAAACCGATCCTCACCCACATACGCAAGCTGGTCCATCAGGGTTGCCCGGAAGCCGAGGAGACCCTGAAATGGGGTATGCCGCATTTCCTGTACGGCGGGGAAATCCTGTGCGGTATGGCTCCCTTCAAGGCCCACGCCGTGTTCGGATTCTGGAAAGGCTCGCTCATCGTGCCGGCCGGAAAGGGCGTGAAGGCGGGAACGGAGCCCAGGGCGTCCAAGAATGGAAAGAGCGAAGCCAAGGCCGAACCGGGCATGGGCCAGTTCGGCAAGCTGACCTCGGTGAAGGATCTGCCGAACGACAAGACCATGCTGGGGTATATCAAGACCGCCATGACGCTGAACGACCAGGGCGTGAAATCGCCGACCCGGGGCAAGAACGCCAAACCCAAGCCTCCGGTGGAAGCGCCGGCGTATTTCCTGGCGGCGCTCAAGAAAAACAAGGCCGCGCTGGCCACCTACCAGGGCTTCAGCCCCAGCCAGAAGCGGGAATACGTGGAGTGGATCACGGAGGCGAAGACGGATGCCACCCGGGACAGCCGGTTGGCGACCGCCGTCGAGTGGATGGCGGAAGGCAAAGTCCGCCTATGGAAATACCAGAGATAGGCTCCTCGCTTAGGAGTTTGCCTTGCAAACTCCACGCTCGTCGCTTTTATGGATTAGTTCGGCACGGATCCGGAGTGCGCAGCGGGCAAACTCCGCGCTCGTCGCTTTTATGGATTAGTTCGGCACGGATCCGGAGTGTACAGCGGGCAAACTCCGCGCTCGTCGCGTTCATTAGGCTGCGGGCTCCTCGCCCGTCGCTTACGCGGATCTGCCGGGCCGCGAACCGGTTCAGCGCACGATCTTGAAATTGAAGTTCGGGGTCTTGAGCGCGCCGTACAGGCGCAGCCATATGGGCAGGATCATTTCCTGGCCGCGCGCGGCGGAGATATCGCCCAGATCCACCACATCCTTCCAGCCGAACCCGTTCTTCAGCAGATCCGTCACCTTGGCCTTGGCTTCCGCATCGTTGCCGGACACGAACATGCTGTGATCGCCGCCGGCGAGCTGGGCCGGATTCACCATCAGCAGGGCGTTGGTGGTGTTGAGGGATTTCACCACCTTGGCGTCCGGAAAGGCTTTTTGGATCTGCTCGCCCAGGGAGTCCGTGTTGCAGACGCTGAGAGTGGGCGGCATGCCTTTGGAAAAATCCAGCGAGTTGGAGACATCGATCAGAATCTTGGCTTTGAGGTTGGCGGCGCCCGCCTGCTTGAGGGCTTCCAGGCATCCCGCCCCGGAAGTGCAGTTGAACAGCAGTTCGCCGAAAGCGGCGGCGTCCGCGAAAGTCCCCTGGGACGCGTTGGCGCCGGCGGTCTTGACCCACGCGACCGCCTTCTCGTTGCCGGCCGTGCGCGAGCCCATTCTGACCTTGTGTCCCAATTGGATCAGTCTGCCGCCGATGGTGGTTCCCACTATTCCGGTTCCGAGTATCGCGATATTCATCCCGTCTCCTTTCTCCCGCGCCTACGCGCGGCAACCCTGTTTTGCCTGGGTCAAAATAACCCGCCCGGACGTCCAATGCAAGCGGGGCGCGCTTATGACGGTTCCGGAGCGGAATCCTATTTTCCAAACGTCACGAGGTCCATGAAACGCCGGGGAGCGGGTTTGAAAAGAAGCATGTCCCATCCGGCGTACCTCTGGTCAGCCCTGTTGTTGTGCGCCTGCTCTCCCCTGAAAACCGCGTCCTTGCGGGACGCGCGCATCCTGAAACACGGGGAATCGGAAATCTCCGGGGAACTTTCCACCACCGGCGCCATCGAACGCGCCACTTTGCTCCTGGGCGGACGGGACGATGCGTCCATCCGGACCCTGCGGGATTCCATCGACGATCCCACGCCCGCGGGCCGGACGGATATGCCGGTTTTCGGCGCCTATTTCTCCCATGGTCTGGCCCACGGATTCGAATGGAATGCTGGATTCAGCACCAGCATGATTCCCAGCGGCGCCTTGCTGGCGGATATGGGATTGAAGAAGCGCCTCTACGCCAACCGGTATCTGTTTCTCTCCGCCGGCGCGCGCCTGGCTGGTGGCATGACCAGCAATATCATGGAATACGGCCATGCGGATACGGCCGGCAACGTCAAAAGCGCGACCTTGAAATCCCGCACCGTGGAGGCCGGCGCTTCCGCCCTGGGTTTGGTGAAGGTCTTTCCCATGTTGTCGCTTTACTATGACTTGGGATTGACCCGGGGCGCCGTGTCCTACTCCTTCAAGAACGCCGGCGATTCCACCCTGGGGCGCGTCGATGGATTCTTCGGCCTATCCGGCGTCACCCATCATGTGGGCGTGGTGCTGGAATTCAAGCAAGCGGAAATCGCATTGGAGCAGGGCTTTCTCTTCTACGACCATGGTTATGTCCCATCCCTGGGACTGCGCTGGTCCTTCAAGGAAGACTGGAAGGAATAGAATAGGGCCAGGGGGCCTAGGGCTCAGGACCCAGGGCCGGATGCCCGGTCATTTCTTCCGCAGGCCGCGCAGGAAATCCCAATGGGCCAGGCGCAGATACAATCCATATCCCGACAGGAACAGGGCGATGCGCGATATCACGGTGGCCCAGGCCGCCGGTGTCCGCCCCATCGCCGCGGTGGCGAAGGGCGCCACCATCTTGTCCACGCAGAACAGGGCCGCGCAGATCAGCACCATGGAAAGCAGTTGTCCCAGGAAGCGGCGCAGGAAAATCCGTTCCGATCGGAACTGCCAGGCGAACCAGGCCACGAATACCGACGCGCCCAGGGCCGACCAGAGATGGGCCAGATTGAAAAGGTTCATGCTGCGGAAGGCGAAGGTGGCCGAAGGGACGATGATGGCCATGGCCAGTTCGAACCAGGTGGAGCGCGAGGGCTTCCCCTGCGCGGTGTTGTAGATGGAGACGATGCTGGCCAGCACGTTCCACATCTGCACCAGGCACAGCACTTCGAAGAGCGGGAACATGGGCGCCCATTTCTCCGGCAGGATGCAGGCCAGGGTGGCTTCGCCGTAGTACCAGCCGCACAGGTAAAGGGGCAGGACCAGCACCACCATCACCTTCAGGGCCGTGCCCAGGCCGCTCAGTTGCGCCGCCGGATTGTGGCTGCGCTTGGCGAGCAGCGGCAGCAGCACTTCCCGGAGCAGTTGCACGATCTTGAGATTGGGGATGCCGGAAAGGCTGCCGGCGAATCCCAGCAGGCCAAGCTGCGAGACCGAAAAGGCGCGCCCGATGATGATGGGAATGCTGCGTTCCTTGAGGATGAACAGGAACCAATTCAGGGTGAGCTGGGCGGAGAATCCGATATCGTCCTTCAGCAGAAGCCAGCTGAAAAGCAGGCGCGGCCGGTAGCCGGAATACAGGAATGCCAGGGCCAGGCGCACGAAGAACCTGACGGCGGATCCCCACAGCAGCGTCCACACTCCGAACCCCATGAACGCCAGGGCCATCTGCAGGGAGATGGACGCGATCACGCTGTACATGTCCAACAGGCCTCGCTCTTTGAAACGCATGTCCCGGTTCAGGAAGTTGTAGGGCACGATGGTGAGCGAGCTGAGAATATAGATGAGCGCCGTGAACTGGGTCAGGGCCACCAGATTGGGATTCTTGAAATACCAGGCGCCGAAATAGGACAGGGCGAAAGCGGTCAGGGCCAGCAGCAGACCCAAACCTACCGTGGCCGTGAACAGGGCATCGGCCTTGTCCTTGTCCACTTCCTGCCTTTGCACCAGCGTGGTGCCGATGCCGAGATTGGTCAGGATGACGGCGAATTCCGTGAAGGCGGTGGAAAGGTTGGACAGACCGTAGTCGCTGGGCAGCAGGTGGGAGGCCACGTAGAAGGTGCCGATCCAGGAGAAGGCCTGGGAGCCCAGTTTGCAGGCGGCCAGCCAGCCCGCGCCCACGAACACGCTGGGGGAGGCGAGGGGGCTGAGTTCCACTTGCTGGCGTTTTCCCTCGAGGATCATGGGTTCGCCCACCCATACCCATAAGCGGGAAGGGCCCGGGACGGTCCGGCTTCGGCGGGATCGTCCGCATCATTCGCGGCCGCTTGCGATTGCACCGCCGTGATCAGGAGCTCCGTGCGCCAGACCCGGCCGGATGCCTGCGCCAGCGCGGCGAACAGGGCCATGCCGGGATAGAACAGCACCGACAAAAACCCGCCGCTCACCAGGTATCCCGCGATGCCGATGGCCAGACAGGCGGAGAAGTGGCGGATGAAACGGATGTTCCCGGCCATGCGGCGCAGCGCATCGGGATCCGGATCAGGCCCCAGGACCAATGCGGCTCCCCGCTCCAGGCGGCTGCCGCGCAGATCCCGCAACTCGCGGAAGGAGGCCGTCAGAAAGCCCATCCAGCAGAATACTCCCACCAGGCCCAGTTCGCTCAAGAGCTGGAAATAGATGGAATGGGGAGTCATATGCGCGCGCCGGTCCGGGCTGGGAAGCAATCCGGAATACAAGGCATTGCCCCAGCACATGGCGCCCACGCCGAAGACGGGTTTTTTCTCGAACATCTGCACGGAGAGATCCCAGTAGTAGCGGCGCGCCTCCGCGGTGTTTTCATGGGTATCGCTGATGGATTCGAACTCTTTGGTGAAATTGGACGGCGCGAAGAATACCGCCGCCACCAGGGCCATGCCGCCCAGGACGAGACTCACCGCTTTGTTGCGGCTCTTGAGCCAGCAGAAGCCCAGGGCCGGAATGGTGCCCACCATGCCGCCTCGCGACAGGGTGAGGCCGATGGCGCACAGGGTGAAGAAGAACACGCCCAGGGGAACGGCGGCCTTGCGCACGCCCCCGCCTCCGTCGGCGAAAACCTTGAGGCAGGAAAAGGGCAGCAGCATCACCAGCACCAGGGCGGCATCGTTCTCGTCGATGTAGAGTCCGGGTCCGTGGCCGTGATGGGTGACGACCCAGCCGGAGAGGAGGAATGCCACGCCGATGAACATGTTCTGCAGAACGCGCAGATCCTCCGTGCGGCGGATGAAAATGCAGGCGCCCAGGAAGGCGGTGAGGAAGCGGGGCAATTCGGTTTTCAGGACCATGAGGGCGCGCCCCTGGGTCACGGCCAGGATCAGACCGGTGGCGATGGCGCCCAGGAAAAGCACGCGCCAGATCAACACCGGTCTGATCCAGGTGCCGCCCGGCGCGTTCAGGGCGCGGGGCGCTTCCAGCGCCACCAGGACCAGCAGGATGGCGGTGGTGATGGCCCCGGGCATCAGATGGGCGAACCCGGGAATCATGCGGTGGACCTGGCCGAAGTCGATCAGGAGGTAAGCCACCAGGGCCCAGAAGCCCATGCGGGAAGTGCTCATGCGGCTCCCCGCTTCCGGGCGCGCAAGCCGTCCCGGTACAGTTCCAGGTAACCGTCCACCATGAAGGCGCCGTCATAACGGGCATCGAAAACGCTCCGGGCCTCGCGCCCCATGGCCTCCGCGGCGCCGGGATTGTCCAGGCACGCGATCACGGCCCCGGCCAGCGCGCCCGCGTCCATGGGAGGCGCCAAGCGCGCCGTGCGACCGTCTTCCAGCAAATCGCCCACGCCGCCCACGCGGGTGGCGACGATGGGAAGTCCCAGGCACATGGCTTCCAGCAGGCACAAGGGAAGGCCTTCCCACAGGGACGGCAGGACGAAGCAATCGATCAGGGGATAAAAGGCGGTGAGCTGGGGATACGCGCCCAGGAAACGCACCTGGTCCGCTACGCCCAGGGCCCGTGATCTTTCCTTGAGATCCTTTTCCAGGCTTCCCGTGCCCGCGATCGCCAGGCCGGTATCCGGATGGGCGCGAAGGATGGCGGGCATGGCTTCCAGCAGGTAACGGATGCCTTTCTGCTCCTCCAGGCGCACGCCCAGGCCCAACACGCGCCGGAACCGTTCCAATCCGGCTTCGCGGCGCAGCGCGGCCGCGTCCAGGCGATCCCTTTCGGCGCGGTACCAGGTCCCGTCGATCCCGTTGCGGATCACGGCAAGGCGTCCGGCCGCGATGCCTTCGTGGCGGCGCAGGTTTTCGGCCGTATGCGCGGAAACGCCCACTACCTTCTGGTAGGCGTGGGATATGGCCCATTCCATGGCCATGTAGCGCAGTTTGTCGGGAAACGGGCGCGCGTGATCGGTATGGATGCGGACAGGGGCCCGCGCCAGCAGGGCGGCCATGCCCCCGTCCAGGAATGCCTGGGTGTTGTGGGTGTGGATCACGTCATACCGGTGTTTCCGTAACAGGCGTAATACCTTCAGGAACATCCACCGGTCGGCGCCCCGTTCCGGCCAGGGCATGGCCCACAGGGGGATGCCGCGGCCGCGGATTTCCGCCTCCAGGGGGCCCGTTCCCCGCAGGGAACAGATATGCGCGTCGTGCCCCAGGCGCCGCAGGCCCTGGGCCAGATCGATCACCACCCGCTGCAGTCCCCCGGCATGCAGGTCGTGGCTGACCTGGAGGATTCTCAAGGGGCGGCCGCGAGGATTTTCCGCGGCGCGCGCCTCGGGGCCGGTGTGCGGCGTTTCCCGCGTGTCGGCGCCGGGCGAGGCGGCGATACGGGTTTCAGCATCCTGCGAGGACTTGCGCATAAGCCTCCAGGTAACGGCCGTGGGTGGCGCGGATGTCGTGATCGGCCAGGACTTCCCGACGCAACGCCCGCCCGTATGCAGCCCGGTTTTCCGGACTGAGCAACAGGTCCTCCAAAGCGCGGACGAGGCCGCGCTCGTCCCCCATATGGATCAACCGGCCGGTGACCCAATCGCGGACCACCTCCGGCATGCCTCCGGAATCCGAACACAGGACGGCCCGCTCCAGCAGGCCCGCTTCCAGCAGGGCCATGGGCAGGCCTTCCCCGTCGTTGGACGGGAGGGCGAAGACGTCCATGTCCGCGATCCAATCGAGCACCTGGCTCTGGAACGGGAACAGGCCGATGGGTTCGTCCGGAATCAGGTCCCGCCAGAGTCGTTCCAGGGAGGATCGCAAAGGGCCCTCGCCGATGATGACCAGGCGGCAGGGAACGGTCTTGCGCACCTTGGCGTAGGCGCGGATGAGCATGGCGTGGTTTTTCATGGGCACCAGGCGCCCGGCGCTCCCGATCACGGGCGGCATGCGCCGGTCCTGAAAACCCAGGGCGCGCCGGAGCGGGTGGGATTGCGCCACTTTGATTTCGGAATTGATGCCGTTGGGGATGGTGCGCACCCGGCAGACGGGATTGCGGGCGCGCAGGTAGTTTTCCATTTCCCCCGACACGGCCACCACGGTATCGGCGGCTCCCAGGAAGAAGATGTCCAGCCAGCGATAGAAGGCGGCCTTGAGGCTTCCGGAACTTTTCGCGTACCCGTGGGCGGTGACGATGAGCGGTACGCGGTGCATGCCGGACCAGCGCGAACAGAGGTGGAACGCGGTGGCTTTGTAACCATGCGAGTGGACGATGCCGACGCCGCCTTCGATCAGGGCGCGCGAGTAGGCGCGCAGGCCTTTCCAGGTGAGGCCGGGCGGGGCGTGGACGCGCGCCACGGGAAGCCCCAGGGACGTCATCCGGTCGGCCACCTCGTTTCCGGGCTGGCCGGGATCGAGTATCGCCAACAGGCTGGGCGCATAGCCGGCGCAGGCGAGCTGTTCGCGCGCCAGATCGCAGATGACTTTTTCCGCGCCGTAGAATCCCCCGCTATGGATGGCATGGGCCAGTCGCACCGGAGGAACTGCATGGGAGTCGGACATCGGAAACCGCCGGGATCAAGTTGGGTATGTCGCATGCTGAATGCGTCCGAAAGGGAAACAACGTTTTTAGGCAATTCGACACAAGCGCCCCCCACGCGAAGGAATCGGCCCACCCCCGGGCGGCGGAATTTACTTTAGTAGGAGTCCGCTCATGCCCGCTTGGGCGGGAGCCTTGAGGAATTCAAGGGAAGAGGAAGACATGACCATTACGGTATTCTGGATCGGCGCGCTGGCCTTCCTATCGGCATACTCCTATTTCATCTACCCCCTGGTGCTGCTGGTGGCGCTCAGGACGTCCCCGGCCGCCCGCCGCAGGCGCTCATCGGTCCGGGACGGCATCGGGTATGAACCCAGGATATCCCTCCTCATCACCGCCCATAACGAAGAGGATCGCATCCGCGCCAAGATCGAGAACAGCCTGGCTATCGATTATGATCCGGATTGCCTGGAGATCATCATCTGTTCCGACGCGTCCACGGACGGGACCGAGGCCATCGTCTCTTCTTACCCCGGCGTGCGCCTGGTGCGCGTCGCCGATCGCAAAGGGAAAGAGCACGCGCAGAAGCACGGCATCCTGGGAAGCAGCGGGGAAATCCTGGTCTTTTCGGACGTGGCCACCTTGCTCGATCCGGATGCGCTCCGCCTGTTGGCGCGCAACTTCCGCGACCCGGCCGTGGGGGCGTTGAGCTCGACCGACAAGATCATCGGCGAGGACGGGAATCCCTCCGGCGAAGGGCTCTATGTCCGCTACGAGATGCTCCTGCGCCGCCTGGAATCGGACGTGCGCGGCCTGGTGGGACTTTCCGGATCCTTCTTCGCGGCCCGCCGGTCCGTATGCATGATGTGGGCCGAGGATCTCCCTTCCGATTTCAACACCGTGCTGAATTGCGTCCGCCTGGGCTACCGGGCGGTTTCGGATGACAAGGTCATCGGCTATTACCGGGACATCAAAAGCGGGCAGAGCGAATTCCACCGCAAGGTGCGCACCCTGGTGCGCGGCATCACCGCCTTCTTCGCCAACCTGGAACTGCTGAACTTCCGCCGCTTCGGATTCTTCTCCTTCCAGTTGCTCAGCCACAAGCTCATGCGCTGGCTGGCGCCGGTCTTCATGATCCTGCTGGTGCCCGTTACGCTGGCGGGAATGGCGGACGGAAGCCGGGCCGCCTATGTGGCCGCCGTGTTGCAGGCCTCCTTTTACGGCCTGGCCCTGATTGGGCTGGCCTTCTCCGAGACCCAGGACAATCCCCTGGTCAAGGTGCCGTTCTTCTTCGCCCAGGTCAACACGGCCATCCTGGCCGCCTGGTTCAGATACCTGCGCGGCGAGCGCATCACCATGTGGGCGCCTTCCAAACGTTGAGCGGAGATCGGCCGCCGCCACTCCACCCAGGGAAACGATACGCGACCATGGTACGAAACCGGATACTCTTCATCCTGCCAGGCCCGCTCTGGGAGATCAAGGATTCGCTGCGCAAGCGTATGGAACGGCTTTCCGAACGTTACCAGGGACGCATCGTCACCACCATGCCGGAAGCGGGCGAACATCGCCTGGGCAATTTCACCCTGACGGCCCTGCGTTACCGGAGAGGCTCCCTGTGGAAGCCCTGGATGAATCTGAAGTTCCTGTTGTACGGATGCTTCCTGGCCCTGCGCGCGCGCTTCGGCGGCGAGAGCTACGATCTGGTCGTCACCTATGATCCGCTGCGATCCGGGCTCATCGGCCTGCTGGTGGCCCGCCTGGCGGGAGCCCGCTTCGCCCCCGAGGTCAACGGCGTTTACGAATCCTACGCCAACTATCTGGATGGCGGCCCGCGCTTCATGCTGGACCTCAAAAAGAAACTCTATCCGCGCCTGGTGGGATACACCCTGTCCCGCGCGGACGGGATCAAAACCCTGTTCCCTTCGCAACTGCAACATTACCGCCAGCGCATCCGCACTCCCGTGGTGGAACATTTCTTCGACTACGTGGATCTGGAGCCCTTCCAGGACCTGGGCGAGGAGAAAGTGATCCTGTTCGTGGGCTTCCCCTTCCGTCTCAAGGGAGTCGATCTCCTCATCGAGGCATTCAAGCACGTGGCCCCGCGCCATCCCGGCTGGAAGCTGAAGATCCTGGGCTGGTTCCCGGATGGGCGCGAACTGGACGCCGCCATCGGCGGGCATCCGGACATTTTCCACCATCCCCCCGTCTACTCCAACGAGATGCCGCTGCACATGGGCCGCTGCGGGATCTTCGTCCTGCCCTCGCGCACGGAAGCCATGGGGCGCGTGCTGCTGGAGGCGATGGCCTGCGCCAAGCCCAGGGTGGGCGCCAACATCGAAGGCATCCCCACCGTGATCGAAGACGGCGTGGACGGACTGTTGTTCCAACCCGGGGACGCGGCCGACCTGGCCGCCAAGCTGGACCGGCTGATGGGGGACGTCAATCTCCGCAAGAGCCTGGGGATGGCCGGGCGCATGCGCTCGATCGGCGAATTCAACGCGAACCATTATTTCCGGCGACTGCTGGATTTCTACGGCCGCGTGTTGCGGCAGATTCCCGCCAAGCAGCCTTCCGTGCTGGCGGAGGCGAAAGGCGCGTATGATACGGTCTGAGTCCGTGCTGTTCCTGCTTTCCCGGGTGCTCGGGGGCAAGACCTTCAGTTCCCACCTCATGCGCGTGGTGGAGACCATGACGCACATCCAGCCGCATTTCGTGTTCCTGGAAGAGGAGGATTACGGCCGCTATCGCCAGAAAATCCCGTCCTGGAACCGCCTGTCGGGACTGTTCGTGGGACCGTCCATCCTGCGCTGGAAACTGCGCCGCGATCCTCCTCCCGCCTCTGACAAGGTTTTCGTGCAAAGCTTCGAACTGATACCCGCCCTGCAGGAAGTGGATCCCCTGGCGCCCGCCATCCTGGCCCACGATTCCACCAACGTGCTCTCCTACCGTCTCATCCGCGATACCTCTCCCGGACCCGGCGCGAAGCTCCTGTGCGGCCTCAAATCCCTGTTGGTCACCCCGAACTACAAATCCGTGATCGGCCGCGCCCGCGCCTTCCTGCCCCGCACCCATTGGTGCGCGCGTTCCCTGGTGACGGATTTCGGCGTGGAGCCGGAGCGCATCATCGTGGCCCCCAGCGGCATCGATACGCAACTGTGGAGCCCGGATTGGTCGCGCGTGCGCGGGGAACCGCCCATCCTGCTCTGGGTGGGAAACGATTTCGCCCGCAAGGGCGGCGAGTTCCTCCTGGAAGTCTTCACCCGATTCCTCTTCCCGCGCGCCCGGCTGCGCATCGTTTCCAACGATCCCGCCATCAAAGGCCGCGCATGGCCAGCGGGGGTGGAGCATCTCCACGGGCTTGGCCATGGCAATCCCGCCGAAATCGTGGACGCATACCGCAGCGCGGACATCTTCGTCTTTCCCACCCGCAAAGAGCATATGGGCATGGTCCTGACCGAAGCGTGCGCGACGGGGCTTCCCATCGTGGCCACGGACGTGGGCGGCGTGCGCGAGGCCGTGCGCGAGGGCAAGAACGGGATCCTGCTCCCCTACGGAGCGGGCGCGGAGGAATGGGCGTCCGCCATCCTGGACCTGCTCGCCGACCCCGTCAAACGCGAACGGTTCGGCGTGTACAGCCGCGCCATCGCCGAGAACGAATTCTCCTTCGGGGTCCTGCGCGAACGGGTGAAAGCCGCTTTCGCCAAGCTGGCCTGATACCAAGTCGGCATCACAGCGCCGGGCACGACGGACAACGGGGCCGGACCGCCCCGTCGATAGCCCGCCGATCAATTCCGGCTTCTGTCCGCCGTCAGGAAATAGATGGTCATGGCGTTGAGCACGATGGCCAGAGCGGTGCCCACCAGGGGAATGGCTTCCTTCATGGTGATGCGCTCGGGCACCGGAATCAGGATTTCATCTCCGGATACGATGCCCGCTTCCCGCAAGGTCATCCCCTGGCTGATATTGCGGGCAAGCTCGTCATTTATGTTCTTGCCAGCGCGCAGGTGGGAAGTCTTTTCCAGTTTGAAGGGGAGCAGGGGACCGCCGGCCAGATTGATGGCATCATAGATCACCGCATCGGGCGAAGGGTAATAATACCCCGGCGTCTTGACGTTGCCCATGATGGCCACGCGGATGACGGGAATGGCCTGCACGTGCGTGTCCTTGAGGTAGGGGGCCCAGATGCCCGCGAGATACTGCTCGATGTTCTGCCGGTTCTTTCCAGCTATCACCACGCGCCCCGTGATGGGAAGGTCGGCCATTCCCGTTCCATCGATGGGATATATACCCTTGAGGACGGACCCCGTGTCCGCCGGGATCACGATGCGGATGGCGTCGCCGGCCAGGAAGTCTTCGCGCGGAACTTCCCGTTCCTTTGCCGCGTGGGCCGCGAAACCGGTGAGTCCGGGAAAGAGACTCAAGGCGAGGCAGAACGCGAAAAGCTTCGCGGAAATCCGCGGGTAATCGGTCTTAATGGTCCGTTTCACTGAGCCTCCGGGCGTTTGTGCATACCCTAAATTAAAACCTGTCCCGGGTGCATGCAAAAATTTTCATTCATTATTGAACATCGTGGAGTGAAAAAAAATGGATCCGAAGGAGCCGAAGAAAAGGGAGCGTGGCCTCGATCTCGAGGAGTATCTCAATCCCAAGAGCAGTCTTTCCTCCCCGTCCACCTTCCTGCACGTTTTGTGGCTGAAGAAGTGGAAGCTGATCACCATCTGGGCGCTCATCGCCGTGCCCGCCGCCGTATTCCTCGCCTTCTACGACATCCCCAAGACCTATTCCAGCGTGGCCTACCTGCGTTTTCCGCGCGTGACCGGAGGAACCCAGAACAACGTGGTGCGCGACGTATCCATGGGCGAAGCGGAATCGGTGGTGCGCCTGTTCCTGAGCCAGAAGGTTCTGGCCAAGACGCTGGATGAAATGGCCCTGCGCATGAACGTGTCGTCGAAGGACGTGTACCGGAAACACGTGATCCAAAGCGTCTCCTATAGTGATCAGACCATGCCGGGGCGTTATCGCTTCGATTTCCCGGGGGACCGCCGCGTGCGCGTCCTCTACCGGCCCTGGCAATCGCGCACCTATCATGTGTTTTGGGACGGCAAGGCGGGCGCCGACAACAGCGTTCCCATTCCGGGAGGCCGCATCGCGTTCCGGGCCCCCCTGCTCGAGATTTCCAATGGATTCCAGGTGGACATGATCTTCCAGACGCCCGACGAGGCCCTGAAGGATTTCGCCGAGCGCCTTAAGGTCCAGCCGCTGGACAAGGGACAGGTGGCGGTCAATTATTCCATAGAGTTGCAGGACCGCGATCCGTTCCTGGTGGCCGACGTGCTGAACCACCTGACCGCGAATTTCATCCAGGTGTACACGGGCGACAATGAGAATCAGGATGCGGACATGCTCAAACAGATGAAGGAGAGCATCGCCTCCGCCCGCGACAACCTGAACAAGGCCCAGGATCGCCTCGCCGAATTCTACAACAAGAACCAATCGCGCCTGGCCGTGAAGGAAGGCAATCCCTACGCCCTGGCCACCGCGCAGACCCAGAAATCCCAGATCGAGTCCAACCTCGATCGCCTCACGCAAAGCCTGGCGGGCAAGCCCAACGCCAGCGACGCGGACCAGGACAAATCCCTGTGGATGAGCGAAGTGCTGGCCCTGCTGAGCGGTCAGGGGGTCCAACGGGCGGAAGCCCTGCGCGGCCGGATCACGGAACTGGAGCAGAAAAAAGTGACCATGACCGCCACCTACAGCCCCGCCCACCCGTACGTCAAAGCGGTGGACGGGGAAATCGCCGACCTCTTCGCACCCGTGGCGCGCCTGGCCGACGAGACGCGCGCCCTCTACCAGACGCGCCTGTCCCAGACCGCTTCGGAAATCATGCGCAACCTGCCGGGAGGCGCGGGAGACATGTCCGTCACCATCGAGGCCAAGCGCCTGACCGATGATCGGGACAATGCCAGCAAGGCCCTGGAAGGCCTGCAGGGTGAATACGACCGCGCCAAGCTGAGCGCCGGACCCAACATGTTCCAGGTCAACGTCATGGACGCGGCCCGGCCGCCCCTTTACGAAGCGCCCAACCTGGGAACGCGCCTGGTCTTTTCCGCCGCCGCCGCCGTGCTGGCCCTTTTCCCGGGATTCATCTGGGCGCTGCTTTCGCAGATCCTCTTCCCGCGCATCTGGAACAAGGACGATGCGGAACGCAAATTGAAGGTCAAGGTGGCGGGCTCGCTTTTCCATATGGAAGACGGGCCCCGGCGCTTGCCTTCCGCTTTGTCCAAAGGCGGCCTGACCGTGGACGATCGCCTCTTGCACCACGGCCGCCTTTCCGGCTCCGCGGACGTGGAAGCCTATCGCGCGCTGCGGGTGGAACTGGAGCACCATTTCGATACGGAACAGGGCCGGGAGGGCATGTGCATCCTCGTCTCCAGCACCCAGCCCAACGAAGGCAAATCCCTGGTGGCCGCCAACCTGGCCGTTGGCTTCGCGCGCCGGGGCCGCCGCACGCTGCTGGTGGATGCGGATTTCCGCCATGGCCGCCAGGAGCGCCTCTTCGGCTACGGCCCGCAACGCGGCCTCATCGACCTGCTGCGCAGCGGAGTGGATCCGGATTTCGGCAGGCGCGCCCATTCCATGCTGCTTCCCACCGTGCAGGCCAACCTGGCTGTCATGCCCATGGGCGTCTACGACGAGTCCGCCACCGAAGCGGCGTACCGGGCGCCCATGGAATATTACCTGCAGATGATGAAGTCGGCGTACGAAGTGGTGATCGTGGACGGGCCGCCCGTCATCGTCACCGCCGATCCCCTGAACTTCGCGCGCATGGCGCGGGGGGTCCTATATGTCCTGCGCTCCGGACAGGTGTCCGCGCGGGAGGCCGCGCGCGCCCTGGAACCTTTCAAGGATCGCCAGTTCCCGCTGCTCGCCGTGGTCAACGGCATCCGCAAATCCCCGGCGGACGACAACTACTATGCGCGCTACGGCTATTACTATGTGAACCCGGCCGTGAAACCCCTCCCCGCCGAGGAGATCAAAAAGTCCGACCCCTGGGAAACCCACGTCGGGACCTGAATCCCCTTACCGGAAAAAACCGAACACGGACAGGACGCGGCGCAGGGACTTCCCTTGCAGGCGCCTGCCCCGGGCGTCGAACCCGGTGCGCTCCGTCGCGTTCCGGGCCGCATCGATGGGCGCGATGGAAAGGGCGGGACCCACGGTGATTTTTGCGGTCTTGCATATCGCGGGGCCGTCGTTGTCCAGGCATAGGCCGATTTTGAGCGGGCCCTCTCCCGCAGCGGACTTCAAGAGCAGTCCGTCCTCGCGCCAGGCCGTGTCCGCCTCCATGTCCGCAAGGGTCCAGGACCAGTTCAGCACGGAATCTTTGCTCGCCCTGATGGCGGCCAGGTTGCCGACCTTGGCCTTGAACAGCAGGGAATCCTTTCCGTTCCAGGTAAGGCCCGCGGGCAGGGTGAAGGTCGGTTCCGGAACGGCCTCCAGCACCGTCACATCGATGTCCTTGGAGACGGTAGCGTCCGCGTAACGGGCGTTGAAACGGTATTTGATGACGGATTCGCGGGTGACGCGTGGGAGGGCCACCCTCAGGGATTTCACTTCCGGGTCCAGGATCCTGGGGCCCGGACCCGAGATCACCTCCCAGTAATACCCGCCCGCGCAATCCGCGGTCCCGCCCAGGTCGATCAGCGATCCTTCCGCCAGGGCGGTATCCTTGGGCGCGTCGAACCGGGCGGTGCACCCGCTTGCCGGCGGCAGGAATGCAAGCAGGGTCTGGGACGGATTCTGACTGGCATAGCTGAGTTTGATCCAGTCCGCGCTCCGGGCCCTTTTGCTCAAGCGCGCTTCGTCGATCTTGCCCTTGAAGTAGGCGTTGCCGGGCCAATTGGATTTGCCGATGTAATTGAGCAAGCGCTTCACGGGGATGAGAGTGTCGGCCTGTTTTTCCGAAGCCACCAGAACCCCGTTGCGATAGATGCTGGCCACCTTGTCCCCCACCGTCACCGCGAAGTATTGCCACTCCTCCGAGGCGAACGCCGATCGAGCGGCGACGCGCTTGCCTCCTGCGGTCCCGTTGTAGGTATCCAGCAGCAGATCGGAAGTGGTCAGGTAGCGCTGCAACACGATATTGTCCACCCCGGCCCCGTTGCCCATGTCCAGCAGGCGGCTCCAGTAGGCTTTGTCGGTGGGATTGGCCCATACCGAGTAGGTGAAGCCGCGGTTGAAGTCCGCGTATCCCTGGCCCAGATTCAGATAGTCCCCGGTCCCGGCCCCGTCCAGGCTGTCCGCCATGCCGATGACGCCCGGGCGCGATTCGTCCCCGTCGTAATTCACGGGCGCCGCCGGCAATCCGCCCGGCACCGAGTTGGCGCGCGCCAGGGTGTCCGCGCTCCCGAGATGCCACACGCCTACGAAGCCGTCGGCGCTGTCGAACACGGCCGCCCCGTTTGAGCTGTCCGCGGCGTCGGCCTTGCCCCACAGCATGCGCAGGGATTGGTCGATGGTGTTGGCGCGGATGGAATCCATCAACACCCAGACTTCCGCCGCTGCCGCGGTGGAGTCCCAACGTTCAATCTGGTAGGGAAGATGCTTGCCGGCGGGATCGGCGAAGCGGATGTCCTGTCCTTTGCCCTGCGCCTCGGAAAAGGAAAAGTTGCCGGCGTTCAGCCGCACCAGCAGGGGAAACCGGTTCACCACGGTCGTCACGTAAGCGCCGTCGGGCGAAGTGTTGGTATACAGGTTGAGCGCATGGCCCCATTGGGAATAGTCGTCCGCGGATACGGACCCCACGGCCAGAACGGCCGCCATGCCGATTTGATATACTCTTGCCATGCTGGTGAGAATGATACTCGGTCCGTTATCGGAGATCACACGGATTCACGCCCGGCCACGGGGCGGGAATGACCCCGTGTCCCAAGAAACCGGACTATCGACTGGGGGCGGAAGGGGATGTGGAGAATCTGTGGGCGTAACCGGAGCGTTTGCTCCGCGCCGGATTGCCGGGAGGCAACGCGCGGCCCGCGGCATCGAATCCCGCGCGGGGAGCGGGAGCGTCGCCCGCTTTGGCGCGAGGCTTCAGGCCGGTGGGGATTTTCACGGAGACGATCATGCTCTTGCAGGTGGCCGGGCCGTTGTTGTCCAGACAGAGGTTCACGGTCATGTCGCCTTCCCCGGACGCCGACTTCAGCATCAGGCCGTCGTCGCGCCAGGCCGTGTCCGCGGCCAGGTCCCCGAGCACCCAGGAGAAATGCAGATCCGGCTGCTTGCTGGCCTTCACGGCCGCAAGGTTGGAGATATCCGGTTTGATCATGAGCGAGTCCACGCCGTTCCAGTCCATCGTCGCGGGCAGGGTGAAAACCGGATCGGGAATGTCGGCGCGGATGGTGACGGTCACGTCCTGGTAGTGATCGGAATCCGGATAGCTGGCGCTGAACCGGTAGGTGAGGGAGGTATCATGGGCGATACGGGGGAGGAAGACCTGCAGGGCCTTGGATTCCGGATCCAGGATGCGCGGCACGGGTCCGGCGACGGCGGACCAGTTGTAGCCGGTGGCGCAATCGGCTGAACCGCTCAGGACCAGGGTGCTGCCTTCCGAAAGCGCCGTATCCTTCGACATCGAGAAACTCGGCACGCAGGTGACGGGCGGCACCGGCGGGGTGAAGAAAACCAGATTCTGGGTGGGGCCCTGGTTGGCGTAGGCGAGTTTGATCCAGTCGGCGCTGCGGGCCACCTTGGAGAGCTGGGGTTCGTCCAACAGGCCTTCGAAATAGGCGCCCGCGCCCCAATCATTCCTTCCCATGTAATTGTAGGCGCGCCGCACCGGGGTGATGGCGTTGCCGGGATTGTCGTCGGAGGCGATCAAGGACCCGTTGCGGTAAAGGTTCATTTTGCCCCCCGCGACCGTCACCGTGAATTGCTGCCATTGCTTGGCGGGAAAACAGTTGTCCACCTTGGTGGATCTTCCCAGCGCGTTGCCCTGGTAATTGTCATAGACGATGCTTTGGGAGGTCCCCGATCGCCGCAGGACCATTTCGTCCAGGCTGGGGCCATTGCCCATATCCAACAGCCGGGAGGAGTTCGCCGTGGAGGCCGGATTGCACCAGATGGAAAAAGTGAAGCCGGAGGAAAGTTCCGCGTACCCGTCCCCGAACTGGAGGTTGTCCCCGTAGGGCGCGTCGCCGTCCAGACTGTCGGCCACGCCGATGATGCCGGGCACGGTTTCGCCGCCGTCGAAATACAAAGGGTCCGCGTCCACGCCGCCCAGGACCGAATTCTTCCGCAAGGCCGTTCCCGATGATCCTCCCAGATGCCACACGCCCACGAACCCGTCGGCGCTGTCGAACACCGCGTTCCCATCGGAGCTGTCCCCGGCCGCGGGGTTTCCCCAATGCATGGTCAGGCTCTGGGTCTCGGAGTTCCCCTGCACGCTGTCCAGCTTCACCCACACCTCGGCCAATGCCTTGGTGGAATCCCACCGGTCTATCTGGTAGGCGAGATGTTTTCCGTTGGAAGCCGAGAAGCGGATATCCTGGCCCTTGCCCCTGGCCTGCGAGAAGGTGAAATCGGCCGTCTTCAGGCGGACCAACACCGGGAAGTCCCGTACCGTGCCGGTTACGTTGGCCCCGTCGGGACTGGTCTTAAGGTAGATGAGCGCGGATTTGCCCCATTGCGAATAGTCGTCCGCTTCCGCGCGGGCGCAAAAGCCCGCCATAAGGATCCCCAGGATCAACCCAGTCCGGAAATACGATACCGATGCTGTTTTCACGCGCCTCCCACCACCCGGTCGCCTCCAGGTTGCGGCACTGTTTAATATTATCACTTGGAAACGGGTCGGGGTTCCCAAATACCGGAATCGGATCGGGCGCCGGATTCCCTATTCGAGTATTTTGGGAGCCTAAGCACCAGCCTGGAAGGAACGGATATGGACACGGACACGCTGAAGGCCATGCAGGCCCCCTTAAAAGAGCGGTACAAACAGGAACCGGAAAGGGCCTTGGTCACTCTCAAAGCCCAATCCCGCATCTCCGAAGGCATCGCCTGCCGCCTGGAAACCGGCAAAGCCCTGGTGGAAGCGGGCCTCCATCCGGCCACCGGCGGTACCGGGGCCCAGGCTTGTTCCGGGGACATGCTCCTGGAAGCGCTCGCGGCCTGCGCGGGCGTGACCCTGCGCGCCGTCTCCACCGCCATCGGGGTCTCCCTCCGGGACGCCACCGTAACCGCCGAGGGACTGCTCGATTTCCGCGGCACCTTGGGCGTCTCCAAGGAGGCTCCCGTGGGCTTCCGCGAGATCCGCCTGGCGTTCCACCTGGACACGGATGCATCGGATGAACAAGTGCAGACTTTGCTGAAGCTGACGGAGCGTTATTGCGTGGTGCTGCAGACCCTTAAGAATCCGCCCCAGTTCACGGTGACGCGCGAGCCTTAATTCAAACCCGCCCCGCCAGGAACGTGGATGCCGTGGTTAGGGTCACGGATTTGCCCGCATTCCGGAGCTAAAACACCTCCTTCGCAATTCCATGGGAATTCGCGATTTACAATACCACTTTAAGGTGGTATAATGCAAGGAGGATGCCGAGAATATTGAGAGGTTTGGAATGAAATACCATTTCAAGATCCACAAGGAAGAAAAAGGATTTTGGGCTGAATGTTTGGAATTGGACGGCTGCATCACCCAGGGTGATGACCGAAGACACCTTGAGCTGATGATGACAGACGCGGTATCAGCCTACCTGGAAGAACCCGAAAGCTCCAAACATGTCTTCCCCATGCCCGATCCGACTCTCAAAGGGAGAAACATCGTCGCGGTTCCAGTGGATCCCAAGATCGCCATGGCCATGGTCGTGCGGCAAAGCCGGTTGGAGCGCAGTCTCACCCAAAGGCAGGTTGCCGACAAATTGGGGATGAAACACATATCCCAATATCAGAAATTGGAATCGGGGAAGACGGCGAACCCCGAGTTGACGACCTTGGTCAAGCTGAAAAACCTTTATCCGAATCTCTCCATCGATTCGGTCCTGGCCTAGAAGAACGAATAGCCGAAAGACTATAAAAAGCGACGAGCGTGGAGTTTGCGCAGCAAACTCTTGAGCGAGGAGCCTAATACCGCCCCGACGCCCGCTCCTTGGCGGGCAGGATCTCCAGGCACGTGGTCCACCACCCCGTCAGGATGGTCTCCCGGAACTCCGGGGGCAGCCCCTCGCGTTCCATCTCCGCGGCCAGGCGCGCATGATCATAGGCCACGGGCACGAATTCGATCCGGGTCCCGTCGTCCCCGGCTTCCACTATGGCGAACCACACGTCCGTCCTGCCGTTGTTGGCCGGGCGTCCCAGCGCGCCCACGTTGATGATGCCGCGGGCGGGGCGCCCGTGGCGGGCCAAGAGCCCGTTGCCGGCAGGGCGACCGTCACCGGCGCTTCCTCCGGAAGCCGGTTCCAGGAAGCGCGACCAATGCAGGCCGGTATGCGTGCAGATGAGCAGATCGGTTTGATAGTCGTCCAGCAGCTTCCGCAGGAACGCGTCCGAAGTGGCGCTGGCCCAAAGGAATTCGTTGATGCGGCGCGGCGACCCATGGCAACAGAGGACGCGCCGGTCCCCCAGGGTCATGCGCAGGTGACGCGGGAGCGTGCCCATCCAGGCCTTGTGGGGCGCGGCGGTTTTCGCTGCGGTGTAGTCGAAGGAAAGGCGCGCATAGTGGTTGTCGCGCGGGTCCACGTAACCGCACCGGCAATCCTCGGCGGCGTCGGAGAGGGCCTCTTCGTAATTGCCCTGGATGGAAACGATCCCGTTCCCGCGCAGGATTTCCACGGCCCGGTCCGGATGGGGCCCGAAGGCGCCGAAATCCCCCAAGGCGAACACCGCATCCACCTTCAGGGAACGCGCCAGGTCCAATGCGCGGTCCAGGGCGAGATAGTTTGAATAGATGCCCCCGAAAAAAGCCACCCGGCGATAGGCTCCGGCGAACAGTTCCCGCGGAAAGGCGGAAGCGGGGAGGGGCGAGGGCGATGGGTCCTGGGGTAACATGGGAGTTTCCCCGCCTAGGTCCGGCAGTTGAGGCCCTGGACATGGCAGGTATGGCAGGCGCGATGGCGCAGGGGAAACGGGCGCAGGGTCTCCGCCAGGGTGCTTCCCATGCGGGCTTCCGGGAAATCGATGAGGATGGGGCAGACGTACACGCCCTCGGCCGTGACCATGCGTCCGGAAGCGCATTGCAGGGAAGCGGCATCGGCCTCGGTCAGCTCCGTTCCGGCCAGGGTTTCCTCCTTGCCGTAGGCGCGGGTCCGCCCCGCCTCCGCTCCCAGCAGCAACAGGGGCATCACTTTCAGGCGCGGACGATCGAGTCCCAAATCGCGCAACCGCCCGAGCAGACGGGCGCGTCCCGCGGATCCGACGGCTTCTTCGCAGGCCTCGGTGACGGTGATGACGGGGTTCAAACCCGCCGCGGCCAGATGTCCGATGGCCTCCAGGATGCGGACGAACGTGCCCGGGCCGCGGATGGCGTCGTTGGCCGCGGCATCGAAACCGTCCAGGGAAAGCCGGATGTCCAGGCTGTAGGCGGAGTCTTCGGAAAGCGCCTTCAGGTCCGCGGCGCGCCGCGCGGTGATCAAGGTGCCGTTGGTGAGGACCGTGGCCGGCCCGCGGCGCAAGGCCGCGCGCAGGATGGGAATCATCTCCGGATTGAGAAAGGGTTCGCCCCCCGTGAAATAGAACTCGCGCACGCCCAGGCTTTCCGATTCCCGGAGGTAGATCTCCACGGCGGCCGCGTCCATCATGGCATGGGTATGGTTGTCCGGCGAGCAGGAAATGAAACAATGGGTGCAGGCCAGGTTGCAGACCGAACCGGCCACCTGGAACCAGACCGTGTCCAGGCCCAGCATGGGTACGTCGGGAAATACAATGTTGGTGGTTCCGGAAAGGCGCGAGGCTTCATCCAACGGCATGTTTTAGGATCATCTCCATATGCAGTATACCATCCCGCAGCAGAAAGGCTCCGGAGCGGCCGTAGCTTTTGGCGCCCAACAGGTAGAAGCCCGCCTCCCCGGAATCCAGATCGGCGGCCGCGGGCATGGGCACGGCCAGGCAATCCGTCGCGCCGCTGAAGACCGCATGCAGGCGGCGGGTGCCCTGGGTGGCCGGGGACAGGTCCAGGGCCAATTCGGAAAGGAAGGAAAGATCCGGACGGTATCCGGTCAGGGAGACGATGGCATCCGCCTCCACGGCGGATCCGGAAGCGAAGCGGACGCGGATGCGGGGCCCGGCCTTTTCCAGGGAAGCGACTGAAGCGGCGCGCCGGATATCCAGGAACCCCGGGGGCGCGGCGGCCAATGCGTTGGCGGCGCTGACCACGGCATCCCGGCCGGGCAGGGGATCGGAGGCGGTTTCCCGGAAAGGGCGGATGTTCCGCGATCGAAAGCTCCAGGTTACGGAAACTTCGGGGTTACGGGAGCAGCGGTCGCGGAGGGCCAGCAGGGCGTGGGCGGCGGAATGCCCGTGGCCGATGAGCAGAACGCGTCCGGCCCGGAAGGTTTCCAGAAAGGCGTGCACATCGCCCAGTCGTCTCAGGATGAGCGGATCCAGGGCCCGTTCCCCAGGGGCGGGCAAGCCGCCGGACCCCAAGGCATTGGCCAGGCCGTAGGTTCCCGTGGCATCGAATACCAGGTCGGCTTCCAGGACGTATTCCCGGCCCGTCGTCCCGCCGCCCGTCGTCCCGCCGCCCGGCGCCCCGCCGCCCGGCGCTTCGCCGCCTGGAC
>JAQBPN010000031.1 GCA_028287505.1 Fibrobacterota bacterium
ATGAATTTGCGGCCCGATCAGGAATCGCTCTACCGCACCCATATCCTCAGGCCCTTCGAAAAAAAACATAAGTGCATCGTCGAACTGAAGACCTATCAGGACCCCGCCAAACTGCCGGAATTGCTCGCCTCCGGAGACACCATCGATCTTGTCGACCCTCCGCTCTCCATGACGCGCAGCCTGGTGGGCCGCAATCTCATCGCTCCGCTGGATGAAATCCTCCCGCCCAAGGACCTCGCCGAACTCCGCAAGGAATATTTCCTCATGGATCTGGGATCCGTACGCGGCCAGACCTTCTTCCTGCCGCGGTATCTGGAAACTCCGGTCCTGATCTATCTCAAGTCCCAGGTGGCGGAAGCGGTCCAATACTGGGATCTGCGCAAGGATGAAATCAATCGCGCCCTGGTCCGGTACAACGGCAGGGGATTGCCCCGCAACTATGTCCTCGAAAAGGATCCGGCCCAATGGGATTATTTCGATCTCTTCGTGGTGGGATACTACTGGTCGAACAAGGAAGTGCAGGGCCAACGGCGCGGCCGCATCGCCCTGGGGCCGTTGGGATCGCCGGCCACGCCGCAATCCCTGATGGACAAATGCTACCAGACGGGCGCCACCCAGGAAGGCCTGTTGCGCATGAACGACGACGCCGTGGTCGACATGTTCCAATGGCAATCCGTATTGATCCGCGAAGGCATCCTGAATCCCAACCTCGTCAAATCGCAATGGAGCGAGGAGGAAATCCGCGACGGCTTCCGCAGCGGCGAACTGTTCCTTTCGGAAGGCACCCAGATGGAGGCGTTCCTCATCCATGGCAACGGCACCCCGGAGATGCCGGGCCTGCTGGCCAACCCGGAGGACATGGGCGTGGCCCTGATGCCCAAGGGAGGCTCCCTGTTGCTCGACGATCGGAACATGGCCCAACGCGAAGGGCGCCGCAGCGTGGGGACGCGCGGTTACTGGTGGGGCATCCCGCGCCAGGCCCGCAACCGGGAACTGTCTTTCCAGCTGGCCCACTATCTGTCCAATACGCAAAACCAGATCGAGGAAAGCTCCGCCTTCGGCATGATTCCCGTGCGCCAGGATCTGCTGGGCGAACTGGGCCTGATGTTCGGCGGCGGGTGGACTTCGGAAGTGTTCCAGACGGCCTCCCAGCAGTTGGTGGAAAACCGGTTCACGCTGGCCCCCCTGGTGGAGGAGTTCCCGGAAATGGGGAGGAATTATCTCGATGCCTTCCAGGATCTCTGCCTTCCCGGCAGCGGCCAGAAAACCCGCTTCGAGGACATCCAAAAGGCCCTGGAGGATCGCTACATCCCCCGGCAGAAACAAATCCTGGGGCCGAAATACCCGGCTAGGGTTCTCTCGAGTCGGTAAAGATTCCATTTGAAAAAGAGCCGCGGGACTTGAGACGGGGCGCTCCGTCGTATAGATCTCGTCGGGCGACCAGGCCGCCCTCCTGGTTCCGACGCTAACGCCCTTTGGCGTCGGGCGTCGGGCGTTAAGAAAAAACCGAAACCGAAGAAAAATTCAGGAATCTCCCGGTTTTTCTTAACGCCCGACGCCCGTCGCCCGACGCCCGACGAAACGTCTCCCATGGCTCCGCGGCGGCAAATTCTGCTATCTTTCCGCTAGCTTTTCTCCACCTCATCGGAAGCCCCACCATGTCAGACAAACTCGACCAACTCTTCGCCATGCAGTCCGAACTCAACGATCGCATCTTCGCCAAGAAGGATATCCGCGATCGGGAAGGCAAGACGCTGACCATGGCGGCCCTCGTCGCCGAGGCGAACCAGGCTGAACTAGGGCCCAACACCAAGGTGAACGAATGGCTGGGCAAATACCTGCAGGCCCTGGACGATGAGTCCCGGGAGCTGAAGGAAGAACTGTTGTGGAAATGGTGGTCCAAGGATCACCTGGACATGCAGAACATCCGCGTGGAAATCATCGACCAGCTGCACTTCTGGATGTCCCTGGCCCTGACCGCCGGGATGGACGCGGAGAGCGTCTTCAAGATTTACATGCAGAAGAACGCGGTCAACCACGCGCGCCAGGAGAACAACTACTCCAAGTCCACCAAGAACGAAGCGGACAACCAGACCGTAGTGATGTAGGGGTCCGGTTCGCCGGGCCGGACGCGGACTTCCGCTACCTGGCCAGGCACCTGTCGGCGACGTCCTGGATCAGGATGTCGCTGGTGGAAGCGGTCGGCTGCAATTGCACGTCGAAGGATGTCTTCTCCTGTCCCGCCATGGGAATGCATTCCGCATAGGGAACCACCAGAGCGGACTCGATGTGCGTTCCGTAGACGCTGGTGACGGGCATTGCGTCCTTCACCACCAGGAGAGGCACTCCCACGTTGTCGATCTTGCCCGGGGTTCCGGTCGGGGTCACCACGTTGATCACGCTGCCTTGGGACAGGGTGTCGCAGGATTTCAGGGCCAGGTTCACCTTGGACGTATCCAGCTTGGCCGGCACGGGCATGGCGGTATCGGTTGAGACGGCGAATTGGGCCTTGGGCGTTGAGATGCGGGCGGCCGAGTCCTTGGAAACCTCCTTGCAGGTGTACGTGACCGGCATGTTGATGGCAACGGGTTGCGTTTCCGTCACTTCCCGTACGGAGGTCGGGCTGGAGGCGAAGCGCATCCCAACGGCCATCCGGCCGATGTCCTGGGGCAGGGAACCCAAATCGTAATTGCCCGCCGAGTCCACCTTTGCGAAGCGCCCGGTGCCGCGGATGAAAATCGATCCCGAATCGATGCGCATGCCGGATATCAATCGCACCTTGCCCTTGAAATCCCTGACGGCGCGGGTGCGGAAGGTGAACAGCGTGGAGTTCTTCACATCCGGCACGGCCAAAGTGTCGAAGAACACGGTCTTCCCGGCGGATACGCCTTCCACCACGTACTTGCCGGCGGCCTTCAATTGGATGGTGACATAACCTTTGGAATCGCTCACCATGGCCTTGGCGGCCTCGATGAGCAAGGAGGCGGGCGCGGCGCCGGAATCCGGGCGGAACGCGGGGATGTAAAGATTCAGGGAAATGCCGGCGAGCGGCGTGCCTTCCCCGTCCACCACGCGCGCCGATATGCCGGTGATATCCACCTTGTTGTTATCCGCAACCCCGTTTTCGGTATCGGTTCCGGTGCCTCCCAGAATACATCCCCACAGCAACGCGGAAGCCAGCGAGACTGCGCAAGCGGAGATGAGGCTGGTCTTTCGGGGGAATCTCATGATTTCCTCTTTTTCCGCGCGGCTCCGGCGGTGAGCGGAAACAGTTGCATATTCAGATGATAGACCCGCTCGGGCTCCTGATCCTCCCCCACTTTGCGCAAGACTTCCTTGCGGGTGACGCGGATGAGCTCGATGATTTCCTTGTAGGTCCGATCGGAAAGGCTGACCGTGGAGGAACTGAAATACCTTTCGTCCTTGGGAAAGCGCGTGATGGCCTCTTCCGCCATGCGCGTCATCGCCTGATGGAACTTGGGGATGAACAGGGATTGCACGTCCGGATCGGTCAGGATGAACTTGGACGCGGCGCGGTAGGTTCCGTCCTCGGCCTTTTCGATCAATCCCAGGCCTTCCAGCAGTTCGATGGATTTCTTCACCTTCTTGGGCGGAACCGGCGGGGCCAGGCGTTTGCCCATGTCCTGGGCATTGTCCTTATAGGGGAAGAACGACAGCATTTCGCGGATGGCGATGTTGTACCAATCCTTGTAGTAATCGTACTGGGCCTTCTCCAGAACGTAATGCGCGTGGGGCGTCTTGAGATCCATGAGGATGCCGAAGAAGCGATCCTTGTCCTCCAGCGTGCCCGCCTGGTTGAAGTAGACCAGGTACTTGAAATAATTCGCCTCGGAATCCGTCAGATCCAGGGCGGACGCGAATTTCGGAATGCTGTTTTCCGTGAGGTTGTGCACCCCCTCCATCACCCGCTTGAAATAATTCGGTCCGGACATGCCCGTTTTGGCCATGAAGGCGCGATGGGAAAAACCGCGCTTGTTGGTTTTCGCCCACGCGTAATACTCGCGGAGATACCGCCGGTAGTCCGTATAGTCGAAGATGGATTTCAGTGGAGCATCCATGGCTGGCAGTCGGCGGAGAAAGGTAGGAAAGAGGATTGGGTCTTCAGATTCATGTCCTGGATATGTAGTGTATTATAATACTTTTATAAGCCAAATGCCATGGATTTTTCCCTATTTTAAGCATATTTGTGGAGTTTTAAGTAGTGTACAAACATAAATTTTCGGCTCTTTCCAATCCGGAGCGCGGAATAGGGCCTGACCCAACCAAGAGGAAGCGCCGGAACGGTATGGGAAAGTAGGCGTTCAGGAATGAAGGGGTTGGAGGAAAAGAGGAATGCGGGTGCCCGGAGAGAGCCCCGCATTCCTGCCCCGGACCTTTTGGGTCGGCCGAGTCCGGGGCGGACAAAACCCCGTAGATGGACCCGGTGCGGGCAAAAGTATGGCCCGAGAGTGCGGGCCATGAAAGATGGAAAAGCGAAGAATATGCCAGTTCCAATCCGGTTGCGCTTTGCCGCCAAGCGCCCGATTCCGGCGCCAAATCGGATAACCGATCGGAAACCAGTGATGATGGTCAAAGTTTTAACCTGCAAGTTTTGACCGACCCTTCAAAAATCCTACCTTTGCCGTCCATGCGGCTCGCTTCTCTTCTGGTTACTTTCGCCGCGGCCGCAACGCTCGCCTTGGGCGGAGACGTGGCGACAAATCCTTCTCCCTCCAAATCGCAGGCATCGGCCGACAAGCCGGTCCGGAAAAAAGCCATCGTCATCCCCATCGAGGAGGAAGTGGACTTCGGGCTGCATGCATTCCTGAAACGGGCCGTGGCCGAAGCCTTAATCCAGAAACCCGACGTCATCGTCTTCAAGGTGAACACCTACGGAGGCGAACTCCAGTCCGCCTTCGATATCGTGGACCTGCTGATGGGCGTCTCCCAGTGCAGCACCTACGCCTTCGTGGAACAGAAAGCCATTTCCGCCGGCGCCCTGATCGCCCTTTCCTGCAACCGCATCGCCATGGGGAACGGGACCACCATCGGCGATTGCGCCCCCATCACCCAGGGAAAGGACGGCATCGTGATGCTGGGCGAGAAGATCCAATCCCCATTGCGCGCCAAGTTCCGCACCCTGGCGGAGAAGAACGGATATCCCAGCCTGATGGCCCAAGCCATGGTGACCGCGGATATCGGGGTTGTGGTCGCCGAAACGGCGAGCGCCGAAGAATATTTCACCGTCAAGCAATGGGACGCCTTGGGGGAAAAGGGCCAGGCCCGGTTCAAGAGCCATAAAATCGTCGTGCCCGAAGGTCAGTTGCTCACCATGACCGACCGGGAGGCATCCGCCTTCGGGTTCTCGCAAGGATCCTATGCGGGCCTGAAGGAGTTCCTGGACGCCAAAGGCTGGGTCCAAAGCGGCGAGGTGGACACCACCTGGTCGGAAAATCTGGTGCGCGTGATCGGCAAGTTCGCTCCCATCCTTATGATGATCGGGTTCGGCGCCTTGTACCTGGAGTTCAAGACCCCGGGCCTGAGTATTTTCGGCGTCATCGGCGTCCTCTGCCTGGCGATCGTTTTCGGGAGCAAGTACGCCGTGGGCCTGGCCGATCACACCGAGCTTCTGCTCCTGCTGGCGGGGTTCGCCTGCGTGGCGGCGGAGATGTATCTCTTCCCCGGAACCCTGATCCCGGGCGCCATCGGCCTGTTGTTGATCCTGGTGGCGCTCACCCTCTCCATGCAATCCTTCACCTTGCCGGATCCGGACATGCCCTGGGAACGCAAGAGCCTGATCGACAACCTCTTCAGCACCGTGGGCTCCATGGTGGCGGCCCTGTTGATTCCTCTCTTGGCCATCCGCTTCGTGCTGCCCCATCTGCCCGCGGGGGCCAAGGTCATCTCCGATACCACCCTGGCCGACGCGCGTTCGGTGGCTCCGGAAACCACCCGCATTTCCGTGGGGCTGATCGGCAGGACCAAAACGCCTTTGCGCCCATCCGGCAAGGCCGTGTTCGCCGGGAACACCATCGAAGTGATATCGCGCGGCGAATTCATCGAGGCCGACAAGCCGGTGGAAGTGGCCCGCATCGACGGCAACAACGTGGTGGTACGCCCCAAGGAAGGCGCCGCATGAAACTCCTCTGGCCCATCGCCCTGCAGCTCATGGCCTTCGGCGTCGCCTTGGCCGAGGTGATCGTCCCTTCCTTCGGCATCCTGTTGGTGGTGTGCATCGGCATCGCCGGCTATTCCTGGTACGTGATCCTCAACCAGCTTCCGCACTCCGCGGCCATTTGGTTCGGCATCGCCGATCTCATCACGGTCCCCCTCTTCATCAAGTTCGCCTTCGCCTACCTGGGCCGCTCGGCCATTTCCCACGGCACGGACCTGGGCACGGGTTCGGGACAGGACGCCCTGGACAAAGATCTCCAGCGTCACGTGGGTGTTACCGCCCTGGTTGACGCCACCCTGCGCCCCACCGGCCGCATCCGCATCGGGGACGACACTTTCGAGGCCCAGACGGGCGGGGACTGGGTGGAAAAAGGCGGGCGGGTCAAAGTCGTATCGGTAAGCGGCAGCCGCTTCCACGTCGAAAAAATCGCGGATTCAAAGAATCAATAGGAGTTCATCCATGGATATCAAAGTAATACTTCTGGCAGCGGCCGTTCTGGTCATCATCGTGGTGGGATTCATCCTGCTCAACTTCTTCGGACTATGGTTCCAGGCGCTCATGTCCAAGGCCGACGTATCCCTGGTATCCCTGCTGGGCATGCGCTTCCGCAAAGTGCCCGCCAAGGTGATCGTGGAAGCCAAGATCATGGGGATAAAGGCGGGCCTGCCTCTGTCCACGGAGGAATTGGAAGCCCATTACATGGCGGGCGGCAACGTGCTGCGCGTGGTCCAGGCCCTGATCGCGGCGGACAAGGCCAACATCCCCCTCAACTTCAAGCGGGCCGCGGCCATCTCCCTGGCCGGACGCAACGTGCTTGAGGCCGTGCAGATGTCGGTGAACCCGAAGGTTATCGAAACCCCCGTGGTCGCGGGAGTGGCCATGGACGGCATCCAGCTCCGGGCCGTGGCGCGCGTTACGGTGCGCACCAACCTGGACAAGCTGGTGGGCGGCGCTGGCGAAGAGACCATCCTGGCGCGCGTGGGCGAAGGTATCGTGGCCACGATCGGTTCGGCCAAGAACCACAAGTCGGTGCTGGAAAGCCCGGATCAGATCTCGAAGACCGTGTTGAGCAAGGGTCTCGATTCCGGCACGGCCTACGACATCCTTTCCATCGACATCGCCGACGTGGACGTGGGCAAGAACATCGGCGCGGGTTTGGAAACCGATCGCGCGGAAGCGGACAAGAAAATCGCCCAGGCGAAGGCCGAAGAACGGCGGGCCATGGCCATCGCCCACGAGCAGGAGATGATTGCCCGCGTGGCCGAGATGCGCGCCAAGGTGGTGGAAGCGGAGGCCCAGATCCCCATCGCCATGGCGGAAGCCTTCCGCTCCGGCAACCTGGGCGTGATGGACTTCTACCATATGAAGAACGTCAATGCCGATACGGCCATGCGCGAAAAGATCGGCGGAGTCGGGGAACAGAACAAGCCGAAAACCTAGGCGTAACCCTCTATGAAACTGGAAATCATCCTCCTCCTCATCGCCGTGCAAGTGGTGTATAAGGTCATGTCCAAGCGGAAGGCCGCGAAGCAGGCCGAAGAGGCTTCCCGGAATCCCGCCGCTTCCCGCGGTCCGGC
Source organism: Fibrobacterota bacterium (assembly GCA_028287505.1). Classification (GTDB taxonomy): domain Bacteria; phylum Fibrobacterota; class Fibrobacteria; order UBA11236; family UBA11236; genus Chersky-265. Next base: position 7,753 of record JAQBPN010000031.1, read on the forward strand.
CCAGGGCGGACCTGCGGGAGCCGCCGTCACCCCGCGCAAGCCGCAAGCCATCCCGGACGGCCGGAACTCCTACGACGAGGCCCGGGACCAGGAGGATTGGGATGAACATCATATGAGCGGAGAGTCCAGGGATGCGCGCCCGGCCGCGGGCCAGCCACCGCAACCGGACCGGACCGGGAATGCCCCGGCCGCGGGCCAAGGCAAAGCCGCGGACCTGGGCAAGGACCTTCTCTCACAATTGGCCCGGGAACTGGGACTGGAAATCCCCTCCGCCCCGCAACGGAAACCGGCTTCCGCACCGGCCGCCCGCCCCCAGCCGGCGCAACCGGTCGGGCAAAAAACCAAGGCCGATACAGCCCGCCCCACGTCCCAAGCCACCACCTTGTCCAAGCGCGTAGCGGAAAAAGGGGCGGTCAAGACTGATGCGGATGGGCCCACCGACCGCTACCGGAACGAATCCGTCCCGCGGGAGGCCCCCGGTAACACGCCCGTAACGGCGGAACCCATGGCCCGATCGCTTTCCGATCTGACGCGGGAAAGCCTCGGGGACGCGGAATCCATCCGGCGCGCCTTCATCCTCAAGACCATCCTCGACAAGCCGATTTCGCTCCAGCCTCGATAACCGGGGCTCCGCAAACCGTTTTCGGCGGCCCATCCGGCCCGTTTGACGGGTTTGCCCGCATTTTCCCCGCCCTGTCCACAAACCTATTTTCATACAAAGGACCGACGCTTCGCGGAGACCTCCGCGGCGCCTACACGGGGGAGGGACAGATGGCAAACGGTTATTTGGAATTGATGGAGCAAATTGATCTGTTCGTGGATGAAAGCGGTTGGACTTCCATGGAGCCGGAGGGAACGGACCCCCACCATCATCACCTCGGCGGATGGCCGTCCATTCCCCACGCCTTTGATCGGTGGGAGGGCCGGACCTATCAGGAGCCCATTCCCGAACGCGGACCCAGCCCGGCGGAGGGCGACGGCTACGGGGCGCCGGAATAGGAATGGATACGCATAGGAATGTATACTTATGGCCTAGAACCGGAGGCCATGCTTGTCCAGAAACGCCCATGCCGATGCGCTGATCGCTTTTCTCAACGCCAGTCCCACGCCCTTCCACGCGGTGCAAACCGCCGCCGATCGTTTGTCGGCCCTGGGCGCCGTGCAACTCGATGAGAAGGATGCCTGGAGCCTCAAACCCGGCCAGACCGCGTTCGTCACCCGCAACGGCAGCAGCCTGGTGGCCTTCCGCCTGCCCGCGGACGTCTCCCGTCCCAAATTCCGCATCGCGGCGGCGCATACCGACAGCCCCTGCCTTAAGCTGAAGCCCCGTTCCCCGGAACCCTCCGCCAACTATCGCCAATGGGGCGTGGAGGTATACGGCGGGGTCCTGTACAACTCATGGCTGGATCGGGATCTGGGCGTGGCCGGACGCGTCACCCGCATGGATGGAGGCGCTATCCGATCCTCCCTGGTGCGCAACGAGGGCAAACCCTTCCGCATTCCCCAGCTCGCCATCCACCTGGACCGCGGGGTCAACGAATCCGGCCTGATCCTCAATGCCCAGCGCCACCTGCAGCCGGTCCTGGGCCTGGTCGGTTCCGGCGGCCAGGGACCGGGCGGCCAGGGACCGGGCGGCCAGGGGCCGCTGGGCGCTTTGGCCGGCGGCCGCACCCTGGAAGGCTGGCTGGAGGAAACCCTGGGCGCGCCTTTCGGATCCCTCACCTTCGAGCTTCACCTGTACGATACGTCCCCGGCCGGTTACGGCGGGTTCGACGATGAATTCATCTTTTCCGGCCGCCTGGACAACCTGGCCATGTCCCACGCCGCCCTGGAAGCATTCTGCGCGGAAGGCGCCGGGCCCGGCTCCGCTTCGGGAGCCGCCGGCACCATCCAGGTGGCGGCCCTGTTCGACAACGAAGAAGTGGGCAGCACATCCGCCCAGGGCGCGAACTCCAACCTGATCCAGGCCGTGCTGGAACGCTGCCTGTTGGCCTTGGGCCGCACCCGCGAGGAGATCATGGCCGCCATGGCCCGCTCGCACATCGTCTCCGCCGACATGGCCCATGCCATCCATCCCAATTATCCCGAGAAGCATGAGCCATACCACTATCCCCTCATCAACCACGGCCCCGTCATCAAGGCCAACGCCAGCATGCGCTACGCCACCAATGCGGAGACTTCGGCGCTGTTCCGCGGTCTATGCGCCAAGGCGGCCGTCCCGTTCCAGGACTTCGTCAACCGCACGGATCTCGCCTGCGGCACCACCATCGGGCCCCACGTGGCCGCGGCCCTGGGCATCCCTACCGTGGACGTGGGCAATCCCATGCTCTCCATGCATTCCGCGCGGGAAATGTGCGGCTCCGAAGATCACGGCATGATGATCCGCACCCTGCGGGAGTTCTTCCGCGAATAGTCGTTCCGTTCGAATCCACTGCTGCGGCCGCGGGACAGTAAGCGCAAAAGGTCTTTTTGGGAAGCGGTTTCAACGCCCGTACGGCGTAGAGGCCGGGCCGGATCTGGGATGCGGCCCCCGGGTTAGCTAGATTTCCCGGAAAAACCGAAAGGACCAACCATGCAGAACGATATCCGGGCGAAGCTGATCCAGGTCATCGAAGTGGAACACCTGCGGAGCGGCGAAGAAACCGCCGGGTTGCCTTCCCGCTGGGTCAAGACCTACTGGGATTTGAAGGGGAATTTCCTAAGTGAACATGACCCGCTTATCGACGAACTGAACCGGAAGGGTTCAGCCGCCACCACGGACGTCTACAACCGCTGACAGGCTCCGGTCCCGCGGAGACATCCCGGTTCCCGGGAAGTCAGCCCCGGTATTCCGAACGGGCGGTGCAGGTTTCATGGAGAATCACCGCGCTGAGCAGCGGAAGGCTCGGCTTCAAGCGTTCCCAAATCCATATGCAGATGACTTCCGAAGTGGGATTCACAAGCCCGGGAACATCTTCGTTCAGGAACCGGTGGTCCAGCATCTCCTCGAGGGGGCGGAATGCCTTCTTGATATCCGCGAAATCCATCACCCAGCCGGTCACCGGATCCACGGGGCCGGTGACTTCTATTTCGCAGGTGAAACTGTGACCATGGATACGGCCGCACTTGTGCCCGGGCGGAACATTGGGAAGGAAATGCGCGGATTCGAACCCGAACGATTTGTACAATTTCATGAGGCCGGTGTCTTTCACGGCCGGGGAATTTAGCTAATCTTCTCCCCGCCTACCAAACCGGATGAGGCCTTTCCGATGCGCAACCTAAAGTTCCTCCATTTCCCCGCGGCCCTCCCGGTATTCGCGGCAATCACGGTAATGGCCGCCGCCTTTCTGGCCGGATGCGCCGGCACGCGCACCGTGGCCTCCCCCGCCGCCGCGGAGAAAATCGCCGTGGACCTGGCCAACGACAAATGCCAGCACGAATACGGGAAACGTCCCTTCAAGACCGGACAGTTCCCGGCCACGCTCTCGGGCGACAGATGGCTATGGGGTTGGCTGGATGCCCGCGGCGGCCAGGGTTATACCGCCCAGGTTTCCTTCCATGCGGACCAATCCCAACCCCAGGTGGCGGTGAATTTCGGCGCGGATGCCCAAGTGGATATGGAAGAGCCGGATGCGCCGTCCATGAACGGGACTCCGGATCCCGGCGCGCTCTCGCGCCAGCCGGAGCCCCAAGAGGCGGATTAGTGCCCAGACAGCCCAATTGTGAAACGAAGGCGGCGAGGGATTGGGGTTCAGGGCAAGGCGCCCCGACGCAGGAATAGTGGGCCTATTCCAAGGAGGGGCAACGCAGCCCTGGGCCCCAAGACCCGGCGAAAGCGGCTCACAATTGGGCTGTCGGGGCACTAGGAGGAACAGGAGCGGGCGCATGCGTCAGAAAGGCCGGTTGGCGGCGTAGATGGTGCCCGCCGCGGAGAATTCGACCTTGGGCCCCAGCCGGGCGTTCTCCCAGACCACTTCCTGGAAATCCGAGTCGTCCATGCGCAGGAATTCCTGCGCGGAAAAGTCCTTGAAGAGACAGCCCTTGAAACTGGCTTTGTCCAGGTAACCGTCCCGGGCATGCAAACCCTCGAAGCGGCACCCATCGTACCGGCCTCCGTTGTTCAATTGGATGATGCGGGCCTGGATGTTTTTCACCGTCACGTTGGAGTAGGCGCCGCCCAGGCCGAACTCGCCCTTGCTGTCCATGTTCTGGATCAGGCAATCCTGCGCGCCCCAAAGCCCGAAGCTTCCGCTCAATCCCGACAAATCGAAGGTCGAATCCTTGAATAGCACGCTGGGAGTCTCGAACGCTTTGAGATTGGCGCCGGGCTTCACCGCTACGCCCACAATCGTGGACGCCTCGTATTGGATGTCCTGCAAATCCGGGCCGTCGAAGGAAGGTTTTTCCAGCAGGCAATTCCCCATGTACAAATGATCGAACTTCCCGCCCGTAAACCGGGGCTCATGCAAGGTGCAGTCGGAGAAGGAGACATCGACATATTCGATGTCCTCGAAGCGTCCGTTCCTGATGACGGCCTTTTCGAAGCCGGCTTTGTCCATGCGGGTATTCGCGAACAGGGCGCCGTCGAAGGTCGTGTTTGCGAAAACGGTCCAACCCGGTTCTTCTTCGTCGAAGCGGAAGTTGCAGCCGGAAAATCCCCCTCCCTGGAATCGGCAATCCTCGAACCGCGCCGCGGTCAGGGTGCAATGGTCGAAACTGCACTCGATGAATTCGGATTCCTTGAAGATGGTTCCGTTGAAGCCGGCGCCTTCGAACCGGCAATTCCTGAACCGGGAGCCGGCAATCCGCTGTCTCTGGAAGGTCACCATGGCGAACAGGGCGCCCTGCAGGTCCAGGCCCTTCACCTCGAAAGCGGGCCAGGTCAGGCCTTGCAGGTTCAAGGATGCCTTTCCGTATTTGCCGTTGAATCCGGCCACGTCCCTGAGCAGGCTGCCCAGGTCGCCGGTGAATTCATTCTGCATGGGGCACCCCGGAAGAAGAAGGAATGGAACAAGGACTCATACTGCGACCGCGGACTTTCATCCGAAGGATACGGTGCTGGGGATTTTGACGCCGAGGATCTCGATGCCGCCGTTGGCCGGCGTCTTTTCCTTCGTCGCGGTCTGCGAGCCGCCGTTTCCGGAGCCTCCGTTCGAATCGCTTCCGCTGGAACCGCCGGAGCCCTGCGCCCCTTGGTCCGAATTGCCCCCGTCCAGCGAAGCCGTGGGGCCTCCCGGGGGGCGGGGGATCAGTTGTTGGTAGGCTTTGGTGGTGGGGTATTTGACGAACTCCCAATTCCGTTTCAATTGGATCTTGAAGTCATCGGCGAAAGCGCCCAGCAGACCCGTGCCCGCGGTGACGATTTTCATGTCCACCACCACGATCCACGGTTTGGAATAGTCGTAGCGGTTGACGGTCCCCATGGGTTGGCCCGGAAGCGGTCCCAGGTGGAGCGACAGGAACCCCTTGCCTTCCGTGTCCTTTTTCAGCCAGACCAGGACGGAATCCTTGTCGCGGATGATCCATTTTTTCAGGTCATGTCTGAATTCGATCGGGCATTCGATGAATCCCGGGCGGCTGGAATCCGGGGATTTGAAGAACAGGGACCCCTTGCTGATCCCCAGCCACTTCGGCACGCCTTTGAGCAGTTCCTGTTCGAACTCCAGCTTCAAGGGGAAGTCGGTCAGGCGCTTCCGCCGCATCTGATCGAGATAATCCGAATCCATCCCTTCCGTGGTGGCGATGCCCTTGATCCAGAATACGGTGGCGTTCCAGGGCTGATCGAGGAGTTCCACGTAGTCCAAAGCGACCGCCAGGCGGGGCTGGGAAAAACGCTGGTTGGTGGGGATGCGCATCACGCTTGCCAGCTCGCCGTTCGCGTTGAACGCCAGCTTGGCGAAGGACGGCTTATGGCTTCCGTGGCCGTTGAAATCCCCGTTGATGTTCTCCCGGGGGATGGGCCCCGCGGAATCTGAGACGATGATGTAAGGCGGGTGGAGCTTGTCCTTGAGCGCGGGGAAATCGTCCATGGAGTGGCCCGTAACGCTCACGTTGCCGCCGTCCATCTTCTCCAGGGAGTAGAGGCCGGCGCGGTGGGAATGGCCGGAAATGGCATAGTGGATTTTCTGGTCCTTGCCGGGCAGCATCATCCGGTAGACGGCTTGCCGGCGCTTTTCGCAGGCCCCCATGTTGAAATAGGAGATGTTGTCGCTGTCGCCCACGGGGAAATTCTGCTGTGCGCCGTTCTGCAGGATGGGCTCGTTGTAATTGACCCAGGTATAGTGGGAGACCAGCAGGCATTTGAGCGGACCGTTGCCATACCCCTTCTTGGCGTAGTCCGCGCCCTTCTGCACCATCGTGCCTTCCTGCACCGTCAGGGATCCTTCGGCATTGGGCAGATGGCCCACTTCGGGACCGTTGAACAGCAGCCTTTCCTCGTCGCCCCAGCCCAGGGAAATCAACTGCATGCCCGCCATCTTGGAGGTGAAGGAATAGACCGGCGTGAACAGCAGGTAGAAGAAGTTCATGACCTCGGGCTTGAAGTTGGATTTGTCGAAAATCTTCCCGTAATTGTCGCCGTACATCAGGCAGGCTTCCATCACCGTCAGGTTCACGTCCGCCGGGATGCCGGGATTGCCCATTTTGGCGTCCACCAGGACGCGGGGCGAAATCCCGAAGGGCTTGTCATAGGCGTCGTGGTTGCCGGCCAGGATGACCACGGGCTTGCGGGCCGTCCGGTAGAACTCCACGATGAAATCGTAGAAGGCGATGAAGTCCACCCCGTAGTCGTATTTCTGGCCCACGTTGGACGAGTCCGCGTTGACCATGCCGCGCACCATGTCGGCCGACATGGCTCCCTTGAAGGCGTCGGCCCCGGGGTAGCAGCTCATGGAGAAGTCGATCAAGTCGCCGCCCACCACCAGCATGCCCACGTCGCTGTCCTCGGGAGTGGCCCCGCCGATCTTCTTTCCCGCGCTGTTGAGCAGGTTCTTGACCGCCTGGCCGGTGGTACACATCTGGCTGGAGAGGGTCTCGGAATGCCCGGGGATCACGGCGAAGTCCGAATGTTTCATCACTTCCAGGCGCGAGACGATATGCAGATCGCTGATGTATCCGACGGTGAGGCAGGGCTCGTCCTCATAGAAGAAGAGCGGGTGCAGGGTGGCCACGGGCGTGTCCGCGCGGAAATTCCAGTTCAGGATGTCGAAGGAGTTGAGCGGGCCGTCCGGACCCTTGCGCGCGGCATCCTGGGAATGCGTGAACGCGTCCGAATCCTTCTGGAACCGCTTGCCCACGAATTTGTGCTCGCCTTCCAGGGTGGCGTCCCGCAGCGCGGAGGTGACCAGGAATTCCTCGATGTCCCGGGCGGGCGCATCGGCGGCTTCGCCAAGCGTGGACCAATTGACGAAGCAATGTTCCGCCATGTCCTCGCCCAGGTTTTTCTTGATCCAGCCTTTCAATTTCGGGCCGTCCAGTTCCAGATGGTAGACGAACTTCAACAGCGCATCGAACCCGTGCTTTTTCAGTTCCGGAAGAAAAGGGGATTTGTACCCGCCCAGGACGCCGGTGGCGAAATACTTGGTGATGGCGGGATTGAAAATCGCCTGGAAGCCTTTTTCGTGGATGTCCACGATGGGATGCTCCCCGCTGGCCCAGCCTTCATCCAGGAGGACGACGCTTTTCACGATCTCCGGCTCCATCACAGTGACGGGAAAATGGAATTCCTCGCCGGTGAGCTTTCCCTTCTTGAAGCGCAAGGTCTTTTCCAGGGACATGAATTGCAGATGGCTGGCGAGGACGTAAGCCTTGATGTCGTCGTCCAGCTTTTCATTCACCGCGATCAGGAGATGCACGGAGCCGTTTCCGCAGGCCAGTTCCGGATTGCCGATGGAAGGATAGAGGATGGCGCCGTACGGGAACGCCTGCTTCAGCTTACGGCCGAAAGACTCGATCGAAGATTCATCAGCCATGACGTACCCGCCTTTTCCTGCGACTCATCCGGGCCTCAACTTTTCTTCTTTTTCCACTTTATCTTCACGGGGCCGCTCGGCAGGTCCGACAATTGGGCCTTGCCCGAGGCGTCCAGGGATCCCTTTTTGACGGTGTCGTCCGCGAAGGTCAATTCGTATTCCATGCCTTTGACGGCTTCGCCGTTTTCATCGACCAGTTTCAGCTCCAGGGTGTCGCTGATCTTGAGCGTCTTGCTCACGCCCACCAGCCCTTCCGCATAGGCCATGAAAAAGTAGCCCTGCACCTTGGCTCCGGTCGCCGGGGCGATTTCCCCGCTGTCCTTGTCGCCGAGCTTATAGTCGCCTTCCAGCTTGCCGCCCTTGACCTTGACGGGCAGGAGCTTGACCATCAGATACTCGTTGTGGCCGGTCTCCTCGAACACCGCCAGGGACGCGTCCAGTCCGTCCGCCAGTCCATCGGCCTTGGCGCTCATCTTCACCGCGTCGCCCATCTTGCCGGCCGTCTTGTCCCATTGCGCGTCCGAAAGGCCCTGGACTTCCACCTTGAAGGAACCGGCCTTGGCGTAACCGCTGTGGTAGATGCGCCCTTCCGTGGACGTGACGCCGACGATTTCCCCATTGTCCGGATCGGTGAGCTTGTACTTGACGCCGCCCAGCGGCCTGCCCGCGCTGTCCACCACTTCGCATTCCAGGTAGTGGTTCTCCGTGGTGGCGGGCGGTTCCCCCAAGGGGAAAGGGGAGATGCCTACGGGCGGGGAACTCCTGGACGCGGCCGCGGCCACGGCGGATGCGGCGCTGCCCGCCTGGGAGCCGCTGCCCGCTTCGCCGATGAGCACGGTCATGCAGCCCAGGATCGGCATGGACGGCGGGCCCACGCATACGGAAACGTCCGAGATGCGCGATCCCGGTTTCTTGCCGATCAGGACGCCCGTGCTCCCGAGCGTGATGGGGCCGCCCACATGGGGCACGGGGCCCGTCAACATGGGGCAGACATGCATATCGCCCATGGCGGCCGAAGGCATCTTGCCGATCAGCACCATGGGATTGCCCAGGGTGATGGTTCCGCCATGCGCGGTCGTGTCTCCCATTCTTGCCGCCGGTTTGCCCATATCGTCCTCCCGAGGAAGCTTACGCCTTGATTCCGTGTTCCAATTTGGTGAACTTGGCCATGTCGGCCAGGCCCCCGTAACCGGCGCATCCCCGCCAGACCAGGCTCAGCTGGTTGGTGGGCTTGTAGATGACGACGGTATGCAAGACCATCTCCATTTCCGTGGGACCGTTGCCCACGTCCAACCAGCACTTGGGGCGTTCCCCGGGAAGGTTGAAGGTGAAGCGGCCCAGTTTGGGATCGAGATTGGCCATCCGGATGGGCTCGTTGCCAATCAGGTAGGGGAATTTCATTCCCGGCGAAGCGCCGTTGAAGAACTCCAGGTTCATCATGGGCGGCACCTGCTGGGGCTGCTGGGAAGGCTTGGTCCCCACTTCCGGGTTCTTCTGGAGCGCGCGTTGGCGATCGGCCTCCGCATCGGCCCAATGTTCCGGCGGCAATCCCGCCAGGGTGTAGCGCGGATAGGAGTTTTTGTTCATGCAGCCCAATCCCATCGGATCGGGATACTGCTTCCAGTTTTCGAACTTGCCCAACACCAGATTCTGAGGCGTGATCAGCTTGGTCGGATCCTCGAAGTTGGGCAGCGCCAGATCCTGCAGGGCCGCCGTCGTGTTCTTCACGATGAAGCCCTTGCCCACCTGGTTCTTGGGATAGGTGTACATCACGCCGGGATCGGATTTCTCATCCTTGCCCCCGTAGGCGCGCCGGTAGTCCAAAAGCATTTCCGAAAAAGGCTCGGGCTGGGAGAAGGCGATGCCGGTGCCGGTCACGAACACCTTGCGGTTGCCGATGGCGCGGCCGATCTTGCGCGCCGCGCCCACCTCGATGCCGAAGTCGAGCTGGGGCATCTGCCCTCCGCCGGGCACGCACGCCTTGCCGACGAAGATCACGTCGGTCATGGGCTTGTAGGCCACCAGATCGGATTCCAGCCGCAGGGCGTCCGTGGCCGCATTGCCTCCGCCCATGAACTCGTCCGCTTCCAGGAAGGGGATCTGCTCCTCTTCATCCACCCAGGCGGTCTTGCCGTTGTCGAAACGGTAGGTGCGCTTCCCCAGCACGGACATGATGGGAGTGCCGGAGGGCGAGGTTCCGGGCATGAATTGGGACAGCCATTCGGTGCTCAAGGTTTGCGGATCCATTCCAGAAGGGGTTTAGCGTCTTTGGGGCCTTTGTAGGCGGCGAGGAAGTCTTCCGCTTTGGTCTTTTCCGCGGCATGGCCTTTGAAGATGTCGGAAGCGGATTTCGGCGTCGCGGAGCCCGCCAGCCCCAGCAGGTTGGGAAGGAAAATGTCGATGAGATTTTCCTTGGTCTCGCCTTCGCCCGGGTGCGACAGCATTCGGAACAGGGCCAGGCCCAGGCGGTTGGCATATCCGGCGGGAAGACCGGGATTTCCTTCCACCGAAGAGGAGATCTTTCCGAGCAAGGTATACTGCATTCCATAGGTCAGTCCCGGCGACTCCAGGAATTGCATCATGCGCTCGTACGCCGCCGGGTTCTTGAGGCAGTTTTCCGAAGCGCGTTGCCACAGATAATTGGCGAATTGGTCGCTCAGCTTGGGCGCTTCCGCCGAAGCCATCCGCAGGGTTTGTTCGAGGTTATTGGATCCCTTTTCGATGGTCGCGGCCAGACGGACATCCGCCAGAGCGTCCTCCGCAGGCAAGATCTTGTCGCACCCGGAATCCGCCAGCGCGGCGAGGACGGACGCGCCCTGCACTTTGGAAAACACGATGAATTCTTTGCCGACCGCGAGTTCCAGATTGGACCACACCCCGGGTTTTGCGAACTGGCGGGAAAGCGTGCTTACGTATTGGTCCACTTGCGCCGTGACCGTCGTCCCTTCCGGTTCCGTGAACTTGCCCTTGAAGATTCCTTTAAGGAGGAGCTTGAGCGTAGCCTTGCGGACGTTCAACGCGGAACTCGTCGGAGTCGGTTGCGCGGCGCCGAAATCCGCCTGCTGCACCTGGATCCAGAGGATGCCCGCGGCCCTGAGGATATCGGACGGGGAGTCCTTCACGATTTCCATGGCTGCCGCCCTTTCCGCAGAGGGGTTTCGAGGCTGCGCGGGTTTGACGGGGCCGCCCGCCGCGCACGCGCCCAAAAAGATAAAAAGCAGAAACTGCCAGGGACGGCGCGTTCCCATATGATTCCTTCCGCCCCATGACGGGCCAGCATGTTAGGATTTTTTTTCATGAGCGTGCATCCGTGGCCAGCATGTTCAGGGAAATCGGGAAGCGCGTTTCCAGTCCCGAGCCCTGCACGGGCTGGGCCAGACCGGTTCCTGCGTCCTTCGCCATGGTCACCGCGCCCGCGGGAGCAGGAGTGGAGGCCCCCGTGGCCGGATTGAAAGTGAAGCCCAGCCTGATTTGCCAGGTATTGGTCATGACCCTGGAGTACAAGCGACTGGCCGGATCATCGGCCGTGGGCGCGGCGGTTTTCGCGATGTTGGTCCAGAAGCACAGGTCGCTCCGGAAATCCAGATTGAAACGATACGCGGTCAGGGTACCGGGCAGGAACCCATGGGCGGAAGGGCAATTGTCCCCCGGGCTGTCCCACATCTCAATCTGCCAGGTTTGGCCCACCGCGAGCGCGGTCTTGGTGATCGGTAGGGGAGGGCCCACCCGGCCTTCCGTGCCCACGCACAGGTTGCCGCCCGTGCCCGGATTCGCGAAGTTGGTGGTGTCGAGCACGGGTCCGGAAACCAATGCAGGCGCGGCGCCTCCCGGCGCGAAGGTGGAGCCGGCGGCGGCCGAGACCCAGACGCTGATGCGGCGGTGGACGACGGGCGGCGCAACCGTCGTATCCGTGTATTCCGAAACCACGTCTTCGCCCAATGGCGCCGTCGGCGAGGTGGCGACCGCCAATTCATTGTTGACCCAGCCTCCGAAAAGACTGTCCAGTCCTCTTTTGCCGTCCCCGCCGCCGCCGGTGACGGTCACGGAGGCATCATTATGCACCGCGGAAGTGGTCCCATTGACGAAAGCGCCCGTGCTGACGCCACAGCCGGTGGCCGAAGTGGGGACGGCCGGAGTGACGCGGATCTGGCTCGATCGCGCCAGGCTCCGGTTGCTGGCGCCCTTGATGCGGATCAGCACCAGATTCATGATGATGAACGGCTCGAATCCGATCCCATCCTCGAAAGTCCCGTTCCCGTTGCAGTCCACGAAGGGCCGGAGGTGGAAGGACCCCACCGCATCCGCCACCACAGTGGCCGAGAGCGCGCCCGCTGAAGTCGCTTTCAGGGTAGGCAAAGGCTTGGGAGACAGGGCGATAGTGGTGGCGTCGTCCCCATTGGGCGCCGGACGGGTATCCCGCTGCACGCTCCAGAGGACGGGAACGCCGGCCGGTTCCACTTCCACGGACAGCTTCAACGGATCGGCCGCCAGCAGGGAGTTCTCTATCAACACGATGGGCGGGTTGGCCGTGAAGTCCACGTCGAAATCCGCCGCGACGGGCGCGGCTCCGGTGGCTTTGTCCAATTTGTGACGGTTGACTGGCGAATTCCCCGAGCGGCTCGTCTGCGCGGGAGTGGACGGCACATCGGCCTTGAAATTCTTCAGGCGGATCACTGTCAGGGAAACCTTGTCGCCTTCCGGATCCACGTCCTTGACGCCCAGGGTGAATCCCGTATCGCGCAAGGCGCCGCTGACCGTGGCGCCTTCCACGAACAGTTTCAGGCCGCCGGAGGGGATGCTGGCATTGTCGATTTCGTCCGGATCCGCCACGGCGGTCTCGCCCGCGGTGGGGCGTTCATTGGGGAAGACCTTCAGCTTGGCGTCGTTCCTTTTCAGCACCAGTTTGCCGGCGAAGGCCGCGGGCCTGGCCTTTTGCACGATGATCATGGCCCGGCCCTGGAAGCCGCCGGGATCCTGGATGTGGAGGAAGCGGCCGTCGTCCACCTTGTTGGGCGAGAAGCCGGGCAGGCCCAAGGTGGTGGGATCGGTCGAGGCGCTGTTGCGGCTCTGGCAGAGATCCAGAAAGACCTCCACCGCCGTGAGCTTCACCACGGCGGGCGGGCCCACCTTGAAGGAGCCGCCGCTCAGGGTCAGGGTCAGATCGATGTCGTCCACGGCCGTGCTGGGTGCGGTGCCCTCGGCGAACAGATTCACGCCCGCGGTGAGTTGCGCGCCCGTGAACTTGTTGTCCGTGCCGTTGAAGGTCAGCGCGACGCCGGCGGTGGCCACGGTGAAAAAGGCTATGCCCGGCTTGGAGATCGTCAGCAACCCCGTGCCGTCGAAAGGCGCGCTGGTCTTGAGGGTGAATTGCTTGCGCGCGGTTTTGGTATAGGGCTTCTTGACCAGGATGGTCCGCGTGGTCGCGGTCAGGGTGGGGTTGGGCGTGACCGGCGGCGGCGGAGACGGCGGCGTGACGCCGGGAGCCGGGGCGGGCGTGGTCGAAGCCGGCGTGGGCGAACCCGAAGCGGGAGCAGGCGCTGGGGCCGGCGCCGAACCCGATCCGCTGGACGGAGTGCCGGCCGGCGGGGTTCCGGGCGCTGAAGACGGCGGCGAACCCGCAGGTGCCGAGGCGGGCGCGGACCGGGCGGAAATTTCGGGGCTGACATCCTCGCCGGGTTTGGGCACGATGGGGACGGGTTCGAATTTGAATTCTTTTTTCTTGTAGACCGGGCACTCCGACGGAATGCAGGCCCCGGCCCCTTTATGGCAATCCAATACGGGAGACTGCTCCGGCAGGAAAAAGAGAAGTTCCACCCGGCGATTGGTCTTGCTGCGGAAATTGTCCTTGTCGGCGGCCTCGATGGGGAAGTTCTCCCCGCAGCCGACCGAAGTAGGACCCGTGGTGATGAAACGCAGGGCGTCCCGATGCGGGGCCAGTCCGTTGCGATCGGTATCCAGCAGGTTTCCCAGCGCCTCCATGTACACGTCGAAAATCGCGCCCCAGGTCTCCGGGCCGATGGCGCCGTCCACGGCGATCGACTTGCCGAAGTCCAGGTTGTAGGATTTCTGGAACTCGCGCAGGGCGGCCTTGGTGGCCGCATCGTCGGTATTGTTCACCGCGCCCGGATCGCTGGCCCATCCCTGCACCTTGGCGGTCCACTTCAGGATCAGCTTGTAATCCTCGACCTTGTGTTTGTGATCCGAGATCCGCACCCACTCCGCGCGGTTGCCCACCAGGATATGCAGGACGGAGTCCGCGCGCTGTTGCGACAGCTTGACGTTATAGTCGGCCGCGCCGCTGGTATCCGTATGCCCGGCGATGAGCAGGGATTCGTCCGCATGGGTCTCGGCCTGGATATAGCAGGCGCGCAGCGCCGCCAGACCCCGGAAGCGGACCTCGCCGGCTTTCTGATCCTTCTGCTCCTCCGGTTTGAACTCCGGCAGGAACACGGCGCTGTCGTGGTTGAAATGGAAATCGCCCACTTCCAGGCAGAACGCCTTGAACCGCTCCAGCTTGAACAGGAACGATTGCCCCGTGGTCAGGGAGAACGGCGCGCTGAATAGGGTCTTTTCGGTGAGTTCGATTTCGGGCATGGTTTTTATCCGGTCCGCGACGCGGTCCTAGTTGATCATCACCATGGCGCCCTTGAGCGTGTTGATGGCCGTGGATTCCACGTTCGTCATCGTGCCCGTCACCTTGTTCTGCACGCCGGCCTTGGACTCGACGTTGACCTTGCCTTCCACCTTCACGTTGAGGCCCTTGATGCTGGCGTCCATGGTGGCTTCCAGCGTCACCTTCTGCTTGGCCTTGGCGCTGACGTTCATGCCGTCCAGCACCAGGTCCTGCTTGGCCTTGAGGTTGATGGCGCCTTGCTTGGCTTCCAGGTTGATTTCCTTGGCTTCGATGTTGAGCGCGCCCTTGGCCTTGAACTCCATGTCCCCTTCGGTGACGATGGTGACCTTGCCCCCGTCGGCGTCGATCTGGATGATATGCTTGCCCTTGCCGTCCTGCAGGGAGATCAGCTTCTTGTCGTCGTTCAGCTGCAGGATATGCCCGTCCTTGGTCTGCATGGCCAGGGCCTTGGCTTCGTCGTCCATGGTGAGCTTGTGGCCGTACTTGGTTTCCACGGAGAAGACTTTCTTGTCGTAGTCCATCTTCAGGGTGTGCGCTCCTTCCGGCGTGCACAGGTGGATGTTCTTGTTCTTGTCGTCGAAGACGAGTTCGTTCCCGTTCGTGGTCTTGACGTGGATTTCCTGGTGGTCGGCGTCATCGTTGAGGGTGATGACGTGCTTGCCCTTGGTGATGATTTCGATGACGGTCTTGTCGTCCTTGTCGTCCAGGCGGATCTGGTGGCCGGAAGCGGTGCGGATGATGCTCTCGGACGGGTTGCGCTTGTTGACGGGCGAGCCGTGGGCGGGATTGGGCACGGTGCCCAGTACGATGGGGCGATCCGGATCCCCGTCCTCGAACCCCAGGATGATCTCGTTGCCGTTGTGCACCGGGAAATGCATGCCGTAATTGGGTCCGCCGTAGGGCTGGTTCATGCGGATGGGCAGGCTGGCCTGGCCGTCCTTGCTGTCGGTCAGATCGAAGGGCAGCTTGGCGTGGTAGCGGCCGTCGTCGTCCAGGTAGGCGTACTGGCCGTCCACGCCGTCCACCTTGGCGGACAGGACGCCATGGATGCGGGGCTTGGGCGTGCGCAAGGCGGGACGGTAGACCATGTCCGCGGGCATGCACTGGAACGTGTTGGAATAGATGAGTTTGTCCTTATCGCCTTCGAAACCTTCCCGCTGATCTCCGTGGTGGACCACGCGCAGCAGGGTGTATTTGCCCTCGAAATGGCTCTTGCCGTGCGGGTCCTTCAGTTCGAAGCGCATGCCGGTGCGGAAGGAGCGGCAGATGCCTTCGCCTTCCAGATGCACCTTGCCGGTAGCGTGCATTTCCGCGCGCACGGTGGCGATGCGTTCCGCTTCCGAGGTATTGAGCGCCTGGGGACCGTAATGGTAGCTCTCGCCCTGGCCCGGCTTGGACGCCTTGCCGATGACGTTGACCCCGGGAGTCCGGTCGTTGTAGTCCTTGATGGTCACCTTGCCGGTCACCATGCGCTGGGTGCGGCGGATGCGGGAGACATGATCGGGGGAATCCCCCTCCTTGGCCAGATGGGAAAGCCCCGCCTCATCCAACAGGTCCACCACCGGGTGTTGCGCAAGCGGTTTGACCCCGTCGACGGAATCCGCCAGCATCAGTTTGTCCTTGTCCCCCGAATGGTCGAAGTAATAGAACACGCCCTCGTCCTCGAGCATGCGGTTGAGGAAATCGAGATCCGACTCGTTGTACTGGACCGTATAATCGCGCTGGCGCAAAGCGCCCTTGATCTCGATGTCATGCACGATGGAATTGGCCTTGAGGACTTCTTCCACGATGGCCTTCAGATTCTTCTTCTGGAAGATGCGGTTCTGGGTGGTGAAGGACAGGAGTTTGAGATGCGGCTCGATGATGATTTCGTACAGATAGCTTTCATGCCCGAAGTTCTCGCTGGCGTCCGGATACTGGTTGAACTCCGTGACCACGCCGTGATGGGTGACGGGGAAATCCTGGCCTTCCACCCGCAGGGTCGCATCCATGCCGATCATGTCCGCGTAAGCCACGTTGCCGTCCTCGGAACTGGCCTGGATGTGCAGGTGGAAACATTCCGAAATGGCTTCATTCAGGGTGAACTCCAGTACCCGGAATTTGTCCGGCGCCAGGGATCCGATTTTCAGGCTGAATTTGAGGCTGGTTGAGGAGGGCATGATTCCCCTTCGGACTTGGGTTTCTCGGCCCCGGAACGCCGAAAACGGCCGCCGGAGAACACTTTCAATAATAGTATGTTTCCCGCGCCGCCCTGTCGGTGACCCCGCTCACATACCCCGGATACTCCCCTCCCGGACTCAGCCCCCGGGAGGCAGCCAAACCCTTTCAAGACCCTTTTTGGGGACCCTACCCGCTTTCCGTCCTGAGGCTTTGCTATTTTTCGGGACGCGCTTCAAACACATTACTCAGGAAGGGACATATGACCCCCAGTCTCCGCTTTGCCTTGGCTTTTTCCGTCTTCCCGTTTCTCTTAGCCCTGGTTGCTTGCGATAGCGGCACCTCTACCGGCCCGGCCGGCGCGGGAGGCATCCAATTGACCCTGGGGACATACTTCATCCAACACGATGCGGATGATTCCTACCAGTATGATCAATATTTCGAGGTGTTGCCGGACCACCATTGGGAATTCGTGGAATACGGATACGTCGGACTCGATCACGCCAATCTCTGCCAGCTCACCCGTCAGGCGGGAACCTACTCGGCCACGGATACCAGCCTGACCGTGACCGAACTTTCCTATGGCGAATCGATCGATAAATGCCACATGACCAAGGCCGATTTCCAAGCCTATCCCATGACCGCGATTCCCGAACGGCCCACCCAGGTTTTCCGCATCCGCAATCCGACCGCCGCGGGTTTCGAAGGCGAGGATCTTTTCATCGATAATTCCGGCTGGAAGACCTATGCCAAGGTCGCGGACCCCTACGGATTCTATTGAAGATGGCGGGGAAGACCAAATCCAAGCCGGGCCGTCTTCCGACCGAGGCCGACGGAACCGGCAAGGCCAGGGCCCTGATCAAGAGTCTTGGCCTTCAACTCCATCCCGAAGGCGGCCATTTCAGGGAGGTCCACCGATCGGTTGAAACCGTGCAAACCGGCAAAGGCCGCCGTTCCGCACTCACCACCATCTATTTCCTCCTCCGGCGCGGGGAGAAAAGCGTGTTCCATCGCGTGCTTTCGGACGAGGTGTGGCATTTCTACGAGGGGGCGCCGCTCAAGTTGCTCCGTGTCGGCGCGGACTTCAAGTCGCAGGAAACCGTAGTTCTGGGACCCACGGCCAAGGGATCCGTGCAGGTTAAGGTAATCCCGAGGCGTGATTGGCAGGCGGCCGAGACCACCGGGGACTATACCCTGGTGGGGTGTTCGGTGGGACCGGGGTTCGACTTCGCGGATTTCAGGATGATGCGGGAGGATGCCCGGGCGGCCGCCCGTTTGCGGAAGACCTTTCCCTCCCTGATCGATTTCATCTGAATTGAATCAGCCTCGCGTCCGGTTCAGCCGGGCTCCATGCCTTTGACCCGAATCTTCTTCCAAAGCGGCCCCAACCCGCGCACTTCATAGCGTACAGCCACTTTCTGCCCGACCTCGTAAGCCTTGCTGCCAATCGTATCCAAAGCGAACATGGCCTGGCCGACTCCGTCCAGGTTCAAGTCGAACACATAGGCTTCGTTGATGCGGATTTGGTTGGGTGTCCAGCTTTGGCGGATGGCGTTGGAGGGATAGCGGGTGATGGTATGGGCGTCCAGGAACGTCTTGGCCTGGATGGTGCCGGAGCCGGTTTGTTCGGGGACTTGGCGGACGAATGCGAACCAGAGGATGAGGGCGGCAGGGGCGGCCACGGCGGCGAGGGTGATTTGCATGAGGACGAAGGGTCGGGGCATGTGTGGCTCCTTTTTCGAGGAAAGGTAGTTCGCGGGGAGTCAGTGGCGGAGGACTTTGAATTGGATTTATTTGGTGAGTAGTTCTTATACGATGGGTTATCGCGATTCCGGCAGTTCAGGGTTTCGATCGAATCTTTTTATGAGGCTTGAAAAAGACAGTTCATAAATCCGACTGAGTTTCGAAAGGGATTTGATTCGTTCGATGGCGAGTTGGGAAATCGGCTCGGGGTAACCTTGCGCAATGTAAGCACTCAGGGTTCCCACCGCTGCTATGGCGACCGAATCATCCGAGGAAAGAAGCATACGTGTGATGATCGGCATTCCGCGTTCAATGGGGGCTGTATCCAAGGCATCAGCAAGCCTGCGCTGCCAACCGGGTTTCCGGCTCTCCCATGAAGCGGCAAGTTTCTCCCAATCTTCGGGTTGAAGTTTGGTGACCATATCGTTTGCGATGAGCACGGCATCATCTGACCAATAGTTTTCGTTATAGTCAGGCTCTAGAAAAGCGGAAAGGTCTTCGAGGAGGGTCATTTCTTGCCTTCTCTGGTTTCTTCTGGCACTGTGTCTACGAACCTTGTTTTCAATGCCAAGGCGATTGG
The DNA here is from genome assembly GCA_028287505.1 of Fibrobacterota bacterium. Lineage (GTDB taxonomy): Bacteria > Fibrobacterota > Fibrobacteria > UBA11236 > UBA11236 > Chersky-265. The sequence continues at coordinate 26,816 of JAQBPN010000031.1, forward strand.
GCTTGCATAAGATTTCATAGAACGGGAATCTTCCTGAATTGATAAGGAATGCTTAATAAGTCGGTTTTGTTTTTATCCCAGTAGCCCCTCGACTCATTTAAACACATGACTTTTTTGTCATAGTGGAAAATCGGAATCTCTCCGCCAAACAGAAGAGCGGCATTTGAGATCTTCTCGTCCTGAATAACAGCAAGTGAAAACCGGATAAGTGCGGTGTATGCGAATTTTGGTTCGGCGAACTTGTCCATTGTGATCGTGCAAGCGGTAATCGGCACGAATCGGAAATTTTCAAAAATATTCTCTCTCATGTAGGTTGTGATTTCGAATAATGATGCGGTCAATGGGAATGGAGCTTCAAACGCTCTCTCGCTTGTTGATAGCCGCTCGATTTCGGTATCAATAAAAACTGCACCAAGCTTTGCGTCGAGGAACAAATCATATTCAAGGGCCAAGAAAACTCCTCCTACGGGAAAATTTTGGCTATGACGCTGTTTTCCTGACTCTTGACTTCCGTCCTAATTCCATGGCCTTGCAGCAGTTCTTTGAATCCGGTTTCGTCGATCTTTTCCATATTTTAAATCAGTACTTCAATAGTGGCTAACATCAATAATTGTTTTCAACTAAGCGCATCTCTGTCAATCCTTCGGACGTTGGTTCGCTTTTTGGGCCTTGGTCAAGGCGACTAAGGTCGGGATTTCATTGTTGGCTCTAATTTCCTGCTTATACCAGAAATCGGGCTTGTCTCCGGATGCCTTTCCAAATATTGCAAGCCGCCCGCATGTTGGACATTCGTACACTTGCATGATTCCTGGTGTTCCCAGGAAAAAAATCCTATACACTTTTTTCTTCAACTCTTCTTTCGTACTTGTTCCAATTGATGAGTCTGAGATCGAGTCCAAAAAGTCCTCTATTATTTCTTCATGGAGCAATTTGAATCCATTTTTGTTCGGAACTTCGCTTAAATTTATGCTTTCTCCGCATATGCAATTTAGTTTTGGCATGGTTTTACCTCATACCGCCAGTATTAGCGGGATTGATCACTAATTATGTTTCCATCTTTTACGACAATAACTCTATCAACGCTGTGGCCTGGGGTACCTATAATATCCTGGGCCATTTGATTCGCTTGAGCATCACTTATCGAACCGCTTTTTCCTTGTCCCAGTTCAATCACCACTGCTTTTGCTTGCCCGCTTTTTTCAATCGTATTAAGAGCGATACTGTCGGGATTCCCGGATTGCGGCTGATAAAGATCAGCCGGAAGAACTGTTCCATCATCAGTGGTAACCCGATAGTCACCGCTTCTCTGTTTGGGAATTTCAGCAGCCCCTTCAAATGATTTAATGCCGGGTATTTCTCCGTTTTGGGCCTTTTCGTGCATCAGCCCGCCAACGCGAGTTTCATCGGCTGTTGCCTTGGGGTTATTATTTTGATACGGCGTTTTCGGAGGCGACTCATTGTCCTTACAATCTTGACAATCAGGATCAGTATGGTCAGGGTGATTCGGGCACTTCAACCCCCGCACATCCACCCACCGCAACGGATTCCCCTCCGCATACGCATACAGATTCAACCCACCCGAAATCCCCTCCGGATCCGACTGCAGGTACCGCCCCAACTCCGGGCTGTAATACCGGAACCGATTGTAATTCAGCCCCGTTTCCGCGTCATAATAATGGCCGGGAAAACGCAAAGGCATGTGGAAATTCTGCCCTATGGCCACGATGGCGTTGCCATAGGCCTCGATGCGCGCCGTCCACACTGGATCGCCCTTTTCATCCTCCACCAAGGTGGGCGCACCCAAATGGTTGGTGAAGATGAAATACATGCGGCCCTTGACGGGATCGGCGTCCACGCTGTCGTAATCCAGGAAGGCCGTGGGCGTGAGGGCGAAGGTGTCCGGATAGACGTAGAGGCGCAGCTTGCCCTTGGGATCGATTTCCGCCATCAGGCGGTCGCTGTCCCAGAAAAACTTCCAGGATTTGCCCAGGTGGGTTTTACTGATGCGGCGGCCCAGGGGATCATATTCCGCCGACCAGATGGCTTGGCCGTTGCGGATCACCTTGTTCAGGAAGCCGCGGGAGTCATAGCCGTATTCGGTTTCGCCGGAAACGCCTTTGCGCATGGACATGTGGTTGCGGATGTCGTATTCGAAGGTATCGCCGTTGGCGGTGCCCAGGCGGTTGCCTTCCAGGAGGGAGACTCCGAACAGGCCGGGTTGCTGGATGAGATTGTTCCCGGCATCATGCACGTAGGCGGATTCCCGACCGTCGGGATGGGTTTCCTGGGTCAGGCGATGGGCGGCATCGTAGGCGAAACCGGTGACTCCGAAATGGGTGTCCATTTCCTCAAGCAGATCGCCTTCATCCGTATAGGCGTAGCGGCGGACCCATTCCTGGCCGTAGCGCTCAGGGCCCGAGGCCACCTTGGACAGGGCGCGGCCGTCCCGGTCGAACTGGGTCCATTCGCGGCTGCTGTTGGGGAACTGCTTCAGCACCAGGCCGTTCCCGAGCAGTTTGATCTGGATGTCTTTGCCGCCGGGTAGGCGGATGGCCAAGGTATCCGCGCCTTTTTGGGCGTACTTGAAGATGAACTTGTCCAGGATGGTGGTTTCGGACAGGGCGTCGTTCTTATAGGCATGGCGCACGCCCAGGCCGTCACGGAGGACTTCCGTGCGGTTGCCGGTTTCATCGTACGCGAAGGTGGTCTTGGACGTGAGGGTGGCGGCCTCCACGTAGCGGCCGTGCTCGTCGTACTTGAACGAGTGATTGTCGCCCGAGGCCAAGCGGCGGGACTTGATTTGGTTGCCCTTGCCGATTTCCATCTTGAGGAGAACGGTGCCGTCGCCGGCGCGTTTCTCGACCAGGTTGTCCGCGGAGTCGTAAAGGTATTCGTCCTTGACCGCGCCGTGGCGTTTGACCTTTACCAGCCGGTCCTTGAGATCATATTCGTACAGGCTGCGGGCGCCGCCGGGTCCGATCATTTCGGTCAGCTTTTCGCCGTCGTTGTAAGCGTACTTGGTCTCGCGGCCCAAGGGATCGATTTCCTTGGCGAGATGGTTCCAGGAAACGTACTCGTACTTGAAAACGGCCCGATCCCGATCGCGATAGGCCGCGACGTTGCCGTTCTTGTCGTAGGCCCAGGCTTTGGCGGAAGCGCCGGCGGCGGTTTCCTTGGTCAACTGTCCGAAAATGTCCTTGACCGGTTTGGGAGGCAGGATGGACCGCAAGGCTTTGGCTTCCGCATCCGCGGGTTCTTCGCCGGTTTCCGGGATGGGCCTTTGGATGATTTTGAAATGCCGTTGGAGGATGGGCGGGATGACTTCCAGGACTTCGCTTTTCCAGGTGGGGGCGAGGATGGATTCGCTTTGCAGCAAATCGCCCAGCTCGTATTGCACGGGATTGGCGGGGACCCGGTGTTCCAGCGGGTTGGGCGTCTCCGTGCCCTGGGAGGCGAATCTGCCGAAGGGCGTGACCTTGCCCACGGGGTTCCCGGCCTCGTCGTAGACCACCTTGGTCACGTTGCCGTTGGGGTCCGCCTCTTCCACGACCTTGCCGTCTTCATCGTTCTTGAAAACCTTCACGCCGCCGTAGGGGTCGATGATCTGGTAGAGAACCTTGCTCTCGTCGAAGAAATAGGTCCACTTCCCGCCGTTCCCGCGGGTCACTTCCGTGATACCTTCCCTGGGGGCATAGCGGAGGCTCACGTCTTCGACGCCGTCCTGACCCCGGGAGCGGACGCAGCGTCCGGCGGCATCGTATTCGAAAAGGAAGGTATAGCCGCGCCGATCGGTCTTGGCGATCATGCGGTTTTCGGCATCGTACTTGTATGAGAATGCGTTGCGATAGGGATCGACGCCTTCGAGCAGGTTGCCCACGGCGTCGAACTTGTATCCCATCAGCGGGCGCGGGGCCTTGCCTTGGGCCTCGTGCAGGAACATGAGGCGGGTGCGCGCGGCCTCGTCATGGCGGATTTCGATCCAGCGTTTCCGGCTGTCGATGACGGATTCCAGGCGGGAGTCCTTGCCGTACTTGAATTCGATCTGGTGCTTGCCCAGGAAAACCCGGGTGACGGGCACGGGCTTGTCGAAGAAGTTGAAGCGGAATTCCCCGACGGGCTTCCGGTTCTCTTTGACATGGTATAGGTTCTTTTCGATCCGCTCCAGGGTCAGGCCGTTGGCGACGTGTTTTTCGCCATCCGCTTCCAGAAAGGGAAAGCCGGTCTCGGTCCCGTCGGCGGCCAGGTAGCGCATGCCGTCCACATCGAACAGGAGCCAGCGGTCGAATTCGTGGGCGTGGCCCATGCCCATGGTCCGGCGCGTGCGGTTTTTGCCGCTGTCGTAGTAGCGGTACCAGTCCAGGGGGAGCGGTCCGTCCAGATGGAAGTCCAGGGCCCGATCGGTGCTCGCCCCGGTGATGACATTGATCGGATCGCCTACCAGGCGCGGATCGGATGTCGGATTGGAGTCGCAGCGCATGGTTATTCCATCAGGCCGGGCAGCTCGCGCAGCCCGCGTTGGCGGCTTCGGCGGCCGCGGCTTTCTTTTTGGCGCGCATGGCCTTGATCTTGTCGAACAGGAGATGCGCGGGGTTGGGGAAGTTGATCATCGGAAAACCGCCGATCATCACATTGGGCATTCCCACCGTCACCATGCCGAAGGAAGGCGGGACCGCCATGTCCACGCCCATGGCCGCGGTGATGGCCATGGTGGCTGCGTCGACGGCCATCTGGGCCGCGCCCATGGCGGCGGCAACGCCTGAAGCGGCGGCAACGGCCGCATCCGGGCCTCCGGCATCGATGGAATCGGCGACCACGCCCGAGAGGGCGATCACCTGGCCCGCGGCCGCCATGCCCGCGGCGATGCCGCGCACGGCTCCGGCTATAGAGGGCGTGCAGGCCTTGGCCATGTCCGTCATCCGCGCGGCGCGCATGCCGCCTATGAAGACCTTGGAGGACCCCATGAAGATTTCGAAGGCGGGGCAGATGCCCACGCAGGTGATGGCCATGCCGATATCGCCCGCGCGCGCGGCGGGCATGCCTGCGATCAGGACCTTGATGCTGGTGCCCAGCATGACGGGGCCCAGGCTGGGCAGCGGTATCGGCGCCGGAGTGGCGGGAGGCGTAAAGCTGGGCGGATGCAAGTGTCCATGGGGCGGGGCCAGATACAAAGAGCCTAGAGTGGCCGCGGGGAGTGCGGGGAAAATGGCGGCAATCTTGTTGGTGGCCACCGCGAAGCCCGTATTCATCATTTCCAGGGGCGCGTTGATGGCGGCCATGGCCGCGCCCGCGACTTTCTGGACGGTGCGGGCGGGATTGAAGGGGGCCGGCGGCGAGCCCGGAGGCGGGGATGCGAAGGCTTCCGTGATGGGATTGGCGACCGCGTCCAGAGGGCCCTTCATGGTGGTAAGGGCGATGCTGCCCCGCACGCCGGTGGCGTCCCCGACCGCGGTATCCAGGGAATCCAGGAAGCTCATATTCCGCCGATCCTTTTCATCCTATCGCCTGCAATTCCCTGGCCACGGCTTTTTCCCGTTCCTGATGGCCCGTCTCCTTGAACAACATCTGCTTGTGCTTCAGGACCTCTTTCTGCAGGTCCTTTTCACCCATGCCTTTGGCGAGCACCAAGGCCGCGTCCCAGGATTCCAAAGCTTCCTTGGGGCGCTGCTGTTGGTACTGGCATAATCCTTTGTTGTCCAAAGACTGGATGCACGTCTGGGGAATCAGCATCGCCTTGGCCAAGGTGGCCGCGCTATCATAATAGATTTCCGCCTCGGCCCACACCTTGTGCTTGGCCATCAGGTTGCCCAGGTTGAGCGTGATGTTGAGCAACACGGGTTTGGCATCGCCTTCGATGGCCGGAGTCAAGGCGGCCTCGAAATGGGCCTTGGCTTCCTTCGGGTTTTCCATGCGGTTGTAGGTTTCGCCCATGCCATTCAGCACCATGGCCGTAAAGGTACGGTTCCCCACCGTCGCGTAATATTTCAGGAGCACGTTGTATTTCTTGAGCGCGTCCGGATAGCGGCGATGGGAATAATCCATGTTCGCCAGTATGAGGGTATTCTGAAGGCGTTCCGGCAGGGGCGCCTTTTCATCGGCGGCTTCCTCTTCCATGCTCTTTTCCATGGCCGCCACGCTGAGGTCCGGATGGTATTCCTGAACGCGGCCCACCTTGGCGGGCAAACCTTTGAGCAGATGGATGACCGGTTCATCGCGGACCAATATCCGCAGGTGATGGCACCAGGGATACGGCATTTCATGCTTCAAAAGGTTTTCGAACAGGGCCGTGTATTCCAGCGGGGCCTGGATGTCCATGGGGAAAAAGGTCCACACCACGGCATGGCCTTCCAGCTTGGGAAGAAGGATGCGCGAGAAGATCATCAGGGCGCGCAGGCGTTGGAAGGGAATGCCTTTCGGATCGGCCGCTTCCGGCGGCAGGCCGGGCCAGGGCTCCATGCCGTCCTGCTCCTGGAGTTTTTGCACGGCTTCGAGCTTCTGCCGGAACCCGTCCACGATCAGGTCCACGTAAGCGCGGGCGCCCTGGAACGGTTCCGCATAGCTCCAATACAGATTGGCCGTGTCGGTTTCGTCCTCGCCCTGGATGATCTTGAGGATGTAGGCGCTTTCGTGGGACGGGGAACGCACCGCCAGGGCGACGGCGTCCCGCTGGGCGACGAACCCCCGTATCCTCTCCGTTACTGCGTCGAAAAGCTTCTTCACCCGGACCTCAGCCTATCTTGATCAAGGCTCCGCCGATTTCATGGATCCCCACCGCCGAGGCGCTCACCTTGGCCCCGGAAGTGGAAACCCCGTCCGGCTTGCAGGCCACCGTGCTGCTGGCCACGGTCATGCCCGCCTCCTTGGAGGAGTTGAGGGCCACCTTGTCGGATCCGGTGAGGCTGATGCTCTTGCCGTCCACGGTGACCGCGTCGCTGCCGGTGATGTTCACCTTCTTCCCGGAAATCGTGATGGTGCCGTCGCTGCCCAGGGTGATGGAACTGTCCCCGGACGTCAGGCTGATGGAGCTCTTGCCCGTGATCACCACCTTGGCGTCGGCCGCGATGTTCACTTCGTTGCCGGCGGCATTGACAACCACGTGGTTTTTTCCGCCGCTGTCCGCGATGGTGATGGCTTTGCCGGCGTCGTCCAGATTGACATGGAGCTTGCCCGTCGAGACGATATTGATGGCCGTGTCCGTGTCGGTCAGGGTGAGGGAGTGCCCGCCTTTGGTGGACAGGCTCGCCTTCTTGCCGGCGTCATCCAGGGCCAGGCTGTTCCCGCCCGACGTGCCCATGGAGATCCCCTTGGTCGCAGCCGAGTCGTCCTGGGAGATGGAATGCCCGCCCGAGGTGACGATATGGATCCCGGTCTTGCCTTCCTTATCGTCCAGGGTTACGGAATGTCCCGAGTGGGACTTGATCATGTTCTGGGATTTGTTGCCCGCCTTCACCGGCGTGCCTTTGCCGGGATTGGGCACCGCGCCCAAGCCGATGGGCCGGTCCAAATCCCCGTCCACGAACCCGACCACGATTTCCGTGTCCGTGTGCAGGGGGAAATGCATGCCGTAGCCGGCGCCTGCATAGGGTTGGGCCAGGCGGATGGCCTTGCTGGCTTTGCCGTCCTTGTCCTCGCTGCGGTCGAAGAACAGCTTCATGCGATAGCGGCCTTCCTCGTCCAGGTAGGCGTAGGATCCCTTCTGCCCGTCCACCTTGGCGGTCAGGATGCCCGGGGCCTTGGGTTTGGGCGTCGCCAGGGCGGGCCGGAATTGCACCAGGGCGGGAATGGCCTCGAAGCTGTTGGTGTAATGGGGGATGGGACGGGTGATTGCGTCCACGGTCCCGTCGTCCTGGCCGCTGCCCAGGGCGCCTTTGTGGGTGACGCGCGTGATCAGGTAGTCGCCGTTGAATCCTTCCGCGCCCGCCAGTTCCAGGGTGAAACGATATCCCGGGCTCGCGTCCCGGGCCACGCTGGTGCCGTGGTAGATTTCCTTTTCGCAGGCGAACATCTCGGTGCGGATTTGCGCCAGGCGCTTGGCCTCATCGTTGGTCTTGACGTGATCGCCGAAGTGGTAGTATTCCCCCGGACCTTCCATTTCGTAGAAGCCCATCACCTTGGTGTCGGGAGTGCGGTAGTTGTAGTCCTTCATGGTGGCCCGGCCGGTGACGAACTTCATGCTCTTCATCATGCTGTCCACGTATTCGCCCGCTTCCATATGCATGCCGGATTCCGGACGGAAGGGAAGCTTGGGGAAGTTGGGCAGCGGCTTGATGGCGTCCTTCTTGTTGGAGATGATCATCACCTCCCGATCGCCTTCATGGTTGAAGAAGTAGAAGATCCCTTCCTCCTCCAGCAGCCGTTGGACGAAATCCAGATCGGATTCGTTGTACTGCACCGTGAACTCGCGCTTGGCGTATTTTTGCCCTTTGGCCTCGAACTCGGCGTCGATCTTGAAGTCCGTATCCTTGATGAAATAATCGCCCAGCACCGCCTCGACGATTTCCAGCACGTCCTTGTTCTGGAAGATGCGGCTCTGGACCATGTAGGACGATATTTTGATGCGCGGTTCCAACACGAACTCGTAGGTGGAGTTGAGCATGACGGTGCCGTCGCTGTCCGGCACCTGGGTGAAGCTGGTGATCATGCCGAAATGCTTGACGTCGAAATCCGCGCCGCCCACGTAGAGCGCGGCGGCGACGCCGATGCCCTCGTCGAACTTCATGTCCAGGTCGAAGGCCACGGCCCGGATGGTGAAGCTGTAGCATTCGGAAAGCGCTTCCCGGCCGATGAATTCGATGACCCGGAAGGTGTCCAGGGGGAATGCGCCCACCTGTAAGGAAAAAATCGATGTGTCAGCTGAAGCCATGGTTTCCCTCAGGCATTAGACAGTGGTGAGGAACACTAGGTACCCTGAAAAGCCCGTATTCCCTATCAATAGAGCCAAATCCGGGGGCGGGAGATGTGATTGGGGTCACAGGCCGGGGGGCGGTCCCCCCTCCGTTATGCGGCTTCTTCGGCCGTAGTGGCTTTGCTGCGTCCCTTGACCGGGGTTTCCTCGTCTAGAGCCCCGGTTTCCGCTTCCCCGGAATCCTCTGCCGCTTCGGGCATTTTGAAATCCCCCACGGAGAAGCTGCAGGAGAATCCGGTTTTTTCGTCCGAGGCCAGGAAGAGGTGGGTGAAGACCTTGTCTTCCGCCATGTGGATCAGGATGTGCTTGGAAATCTCCGGCATCAGCTTCTGATCGATGATGGTGTCGATGTTGCGCGCCCCGCTCTGGGAGGTGGTGCACAGGAGCACGATGTCCCGGACCACTTCCGGCGCCACGGCGAAGGCCAGGCGGTGCTTTTCCATCAGGCGCTTTCCCAGCTTCATCAGCTTGAGGAAGACGATGCGCTTGAGCACTTCCGAATCCAGGGGCAGGAAGGGGACCACCTTGCAACGCGCCAGCAGGGCCGGGGCGAAATGGTCGGTCAGTTCCTGGAGGATGCCATCGCGGATATCGTCCAGGGTATAGGCGTTGCCGTCATTGGCCATACGCGTGATGGTATCCAGGCCCAGATTGCTGGTCATGATGATGACGGTATTGCGGAAGTTGATGTCGCGGCCTTCGCCGTCCCGCAGCATGCCCTTGTCGAACACCTGGTAGAACATGTTGAGCACGTCCTTGTGGGCCTTCTCCACTTCGTCCAGGATGACGACCGTATAGGGGCGCTTGCGCACGCCTTCCGTGAGCACGCCGCCGTCCCCGTAGCCTACGTATCCGGCGCTAGCGCCCTTCAGCTGGGTGATGGACATGCTGTCCTGGTATTCCGACATGTTGATCGTGACCACGAACTTCTCGCCGCCGAACAGGACGTCCGAGATGGTGCGCGCGACTTCCGTCTTGCCCACGCCCGAGGGGCCGGTGACTAGGAAGACGCCCATGGGGGCTTCGGGATTGCCGAGGCCGAGCTTGGCGCTACGCAGGGTGGAGGCGATTTCACGGACGCCCGCTTCCTGGCCCACCACCTTCTCATTGATGGTTTTCTCCAGGTCGATCAGGGCCTGGGCTTCGTTCTTGAGCATGCTGCCCGTGGGGATGCCGGTCCATTCGCCGATGATCTGGGCGATCACTTCGCGGGAGACGTGGGCGTGCACCATGGGGCTTTCGCCCTGGATGGCTTCGAGGGCCTTCCACTTGGCGTCCATGTCCTTGCGCAGGGCCGCTTCCTCGTCGGCGGAAAGGGCCACGGGCGCATCCTTCGCATCCTTGGCGGGAGCTTTTTCAGATTTGGCGGCCTTGTCGCCTTTGGCGGCATCGGCGGCGGCTTTGCCTCCGACCAGCTTGTCCTGGATGGCGATGATTTCCTTCACCGCTTCCAGTTCGGCCTTCCACTTGGTTTCCACTTCCGCGGCTTCGGCCGTGACCGATTCCAGGCTCTCGCGGCACTTGCCCAGGATTTCCTTGTCCGCCAACACTCCGGCGGATTCGTCCTTTTCCAGGGCGGCGATTTCGATCTTGAGGTTCTCGATGGCCTGATCCAGGTTGACCAGCACCGGGGGCTTGGCGGTGAGGCCCATCTTCACGCGCGCGGCGGCGGTGTCGAGCAGATCCACGGCCTTGTCCGGCAGCTGGCGGCCGGCGATGTATTTGTGGGAGAGTTCGCAGGCGGCTTTGATGCCTTCATAGGTGATCTTCACGCCGTGGAACTTCTCGTAGTTGACGCGCAGGCCGCGCAACATGATGGCGGCGGTTTCCGGATCCGGCTCTTCCACCTTCACCATCTGGAAGCGGCGGGCCATGGCCGGATCCTTTTCGAAATACTTGCGGAACTCGGTGAGGGTGGTAGCGCCCATGATCTTCAGTTCGCCGCGGGCCATTTCCGGTTTCAGCAGGTTGGCCGCGTCGTTCTGGCCGGCTTCGCCGCCCGCGCCGATGATGGTGTGGGTCTCGTCGATGAAGAGGATGACGGGGGTGGCGGAAGACTTCACTTCCTTGATGACGCCTTTGAGGCGGTTCTCGAACTCGCCGCGCACGCCCGCGCCGGCGGCCATCAGGCCCATGTCCAGCCCGCGGATTTCCACGTTCTTGAGGATGTCCGGCACCTGCCCTTGCGCGATGCGCAGGGCCAGGCCTTCGATCACGGCGGTCTTGCCCACGCCCGCTTCGCCCACCATGATGGGGTTGTTCTTGCGGCGGCGGGAAAGGATGTCGATGACCATGCGGATTTCGTTGTCGCGGCCGAAGATGGGATCGACCTTGCCCTTGCGGGCCTGTTCGGTGAAGTTCACGGTAAAGCGCTGGAGGTTGGAACCTTCCGCGGGAGCGCCGTCCTCGCCGCGCGCACCTTCGGGAGCTTCTTCGGTTTCCTTGGAATGGGCCGTGATCTCGGCGAACTTGGCCAGCAGGGATTCGGTGTTGATCATGGCGAGTTGATCGGAGAGTCCGCGCGAAATGGAACCGGACATCTTCTTGAGCGCCAACACGATGCCGGCGGTCCGCACGGTGGACGTCCCCAGGTTCAGGGAGGATTCCGCCCAACCGGCTTCCAACACGTTCATGAAGGTGGGGGAGAAGACCGGGCGGCCGGTGTTACCCATCCGCAGTTCCTTCAGTTCCTGTTGCAAGGCGGTCTTGAACAGGCCTTCGTTGATCTTGAAATACGCGAGGATATAGGAGAGATCGCCTTTTCCTTCTTCCATGGCCTGGGAGAGGAGATGGCTGTAGGTGATTTCGTAATGAGAGCGGGTGACTGCCGAACCGACCGCCCCTTCGAGCAGGCTCTTCGTGTACTTATTCAGCTTTTCGAGGATGGCGCGGGGGGAATTGGAAATCATGGCGGTTCTCCCATGGGTGGAAAGGCGATATACAGGTCTAAAAGTTAAAAAAAGCCTGTTCTTCCCGGAGGAAGCGGCCCTGAAAAGCCGGGTTCTTTTTTAAATTTGGAACGGAAAGGGCCGTTTCCATTTTCATTGTCCCCGACTCGGGACCTTGTTACCTTGAACGGCACTCGAAATGTCAAAACCGGGGAAGGGCGCAGCCCACCTTAAATTCGGCCGTTACAACGCCCTGACCAAGTTGGGACAGGGCGCCATGGCCACCGTTTACCTGGCGGAAGACCCGTCCCTCAACCGGATGGTGGCGATCAAGGTCATCCATTCCCATCTTTCCTCCAATGCCAGTCTCCTGGATCGCTTTACGGTGGAAGCCAAGACCGCGGCCAGCCTCCGCAATCCCAATATCGTGGAAATCTTCGACTACGGTCTGGAAGATGACGCCCAGTATCTGGTGATGGAATATATCGACGGGCCCAATCTGCAGTTCGTCCTGAACCTGCTGGGCGGCCAGCCCATGCCGCCGGAAGTGTGCGCCGCCATCATCTGCCAGGCTTCGGACGGGTTGATTACGGCGGAAAAGTTCGGCGTCGTGCATCGGGATATCAAACCCGAGAACATGATGTTCAAATCGGAGGGCGTCCTCAAGATCGCGGATTTCGGCATCGCCCATATCAGCGAACAGAACATGACCCAGACGGGGAGCATCCTGGGTTCTCCGAACTTCATGTCGCCGGAACAGGTGGAGGGCAAAAAGCCCTCCCATCTCACCGACATGTTCTCCCTGGGGGCCGTGTTCTATTACTGCATGGCGGGCCGGAAGCCGTTCTCGGGAGCGAATATCCCCACAATCATGCGGCATATCTGCGATCTGCCCCACGATCCATTGAGTTCCATCATTCCCGACGCGGATCCCTTCCTGGAAAATCTGGTGGATACCCTGTTGCAAAAGGCGCCCGAGAACCGGGGCAAGGGCGCGCGCTGGCTGTCCCTGCAACTGCGCAGCTATCTCAATCAGAAGGGGTTGCTGGACCTGACCGAGGCGACCAAGGATTTTCTGGAAAAAACCGGGAAAATGGGCAACCAGACGGTGGTGGACCTGACCCCGGCCCCGGGTCCGGACGAATCCTTGCGCAAGGCTCCCCTGAAACCGGGCATGAAGGTGGAGCGGGCCAAGCCCGGCACCGGCATCCGGCCTGGAACGGGCTTGCGTCCCGGCACCGGCATCCGTCCCGGCTCGGGAGTGCGTCCCGGAACCGGCATCCGACCGGGCACCTGGCAGGCCGGTCCCGGCGGGGACGACTATGATTTCAACGGCAGCCGCCCGGGCTCCGGGAAAAAGAACACCTTCATGTGGATCGGCGCCGGCATCGTCGGGGTGGCCTTGCTGGCCACGGCTTTGTTCCTGGTCCTGGGCCATGGGAGCGATTCCCACGGCGCCGCTGGAAAGGCGATCGCCGGCACGGAAGCCAAGCCGCCCGCGCACAATTCCGATGTCGCGTCCGTAGTACTGCAACCGGGTTCCATGGAGTTGCAGGCGGGACAGAAGCGCAAGTTCATCGTGGAAATCCAACCGCCGGAAGCGCCCACCAATGTCCGGTGGGAAAGCGCGGATCCCACCATCGCCTCCGTCCAGGATGGGGAGATCTGGGGGCAAAAGCCCGGTCAGACCACCATCCGGGCCATTTCCCAACAGGATGGATCGAAACAGGGTTCCGCCGAAGTCATCGTCGATGCGGCTCCGGTCGCCTACCCGGTTCAGGAAAAGCCGGTCAAGCCCATCAGGCCCAGCCATGAATATGACGGCGGCACGGCAGTGGTCAAACCCAATCCGAATCCCAATCCGGATAAGCCTCTGGAGGACGAACCCCCCGTCGAGAAGCCCGTAAGCAATAAAACCCTCCTGACCATCACCTCGGCGCCGCCTTTCGCGGAAGTGATCGTGGACGGCCGCTTCATGGGAACCACTCCGGTCAAGGACAAGGAGCTCACTCCCGGCCGGCACAAGCTGCAAATCACCCATCGCAGCTTCCCCACGGTGGACACGGTGGTAAACCTCGGCCCGGGGGAAAAGTCCCTGCGGTTCCGCCTCTTCAAGTAACCCCTAAAAAAACGGCCCCTCCGGTCATGGACCGAAGGGGCGCGACTGGTGCGATGTGAGGTAACCTGAAAGTTACTTCTTCTTGCCTTTGCCTTTTTTCGCCGCCGGCTTGGCTTTCGCCTTCGCCTTGGGAGCCTTCTTTGCGGGCTTCGCCTTGGAAGCGAGCTTCGCGGGCTTGGCCTTGGAGGCGGCTTTCTTCGACTTGCCTTTCGCCTTGGCGGGCGCGGCTTTCTTCTTGGTGGCTACGGGCTTTTTGGCCGCTGCCTTCTTGGAGGCGGGCTTCTTGGCGGGCGCGGCCTTCTTCTTCGTGACTACGGCTTTGGCCTTGGGAGCGGCCTTCTTGGTCGCCGCCGGTTTCGCGGCAGGCTTGGCTTTGGCCTTGGCTTTGGGAGCCGATTTCTTCGTCGCTACCTTCTTGGTCGCGGAAGCGGCCGTGGTCTCCGGAATGGAATCCCCGGAGGTTCCGGGAGTGGCGATATCATCATCCAAGTCCCACAGATCATCCTCATCCTTGTCGGCTGCATCCGCGGTCGCCGCGGGTTCAGCCGGTCCGCCCTTGAATTCATCGTCTTCTTCGATGTTCTCCGAGGGTACGGTGCTGGAGTTGGGGTATTTGTCGTCTTGCGTATCGTCCAGGTGTTCGGTCATCACATGGGTCTCCTTGGTTGGAAGAATCGAAGCAATAAGTTTCCAGAATATAATCAGTTTTTCAATTAATAAGGACCGAATTCGGCCGGGAACCGTCGATGCCCCGGGAGGTCGGGCATCAGGACTTGGAGACCAACTCGGCTTTGATGGATCCCACGGGTATCTTGCTCTGCATTTTCACCGGCGTATGCGCCGCATCGTCGGTCACCCAAATCGTCAATTTTCCTTTGGCTTTGAAGAGGCCGTCGTCCTTGAGGACCGGCTCCACCACCAGGGTTTCGAATGTCCCGGCGGGCACGGTGATGGTTTCCCGCCCATGGCATAGGACTTTCAAGTTGTACTTCTTTTTCCCCGAAACCGCGGCCAAATCGAGGGTGTCTCCCACCTCGATTTTCTGGGTGCGGATGAAATAGAACGCGGACAGCACATCATGAGTAAAGGGTTCGATGGAAAAAGTGGTGTCCTGGGTTTTGAGGGTATGGGCCACCTGATCGTACCGGGCGGAGATATCGGCATGATAGGAGCCTTCATTGAGATGCTTGTCGAATTGTAATGGGTAGACGCCCCGGGAGTCAATCAAGGAGGAGACCGTGTCCTGGACTGGATAGAAGCTCTGGAAAAAGCCCGTGCACCAGGCCAAGGATCGGATCTTCCATACCTCCGGCCGGTCCGTGGGAAGCAGTTCGAGGGTGGACCGCCCCGCCCTGACCCACCGGAAGCTCCAACCTCCCCAAATAATGTCGAAGACGAGTTTTTCCGGGACTTTCAAGGCTTTCTGGCCCAGATTGCGGAGAGGCGGCGGCACGGTATCCGTCTTGGGCGGGACCGGCTGTTTCACGGCGGACGGTTGCACGGCCTCGGTTTTGGCCGGGACCGTAGCGGTGGGAGCAGGGCTTTTTTTAATCGGCTCCGGGGTGACATGGGTTTTGGGTTTCGCCGGGGAGGCTGCATGGGAGACCGCGCTTTTCGCCTTGGCCGCCGGTTTCGCCAGGGTATCGCTTTGGGCATTGGCCATGCCGGACAGGGCGACCGTCAAGACCAGAAATTTGCGGACCCTGCCGGGTAAGACCCGGGCGCGCTGAAAAATCATTCCGTCTAAGGTACCAATCTGGCAAGCCCTTTTTTGCCGATATCGTTGCGGAATTGGGCACCCGGAAAGCCCACCTTGGCGGCGCCTTCATAGGCGGCCTCGATGGCGTCCTGCAGGGTGGGGCCTTGTCCCACCATTCCCAGCACGCGTCCTCCCGCGGTCGCCAATTTGCCCTGCATCCGCTTGGTGCCGGCATGGATGGCATGGGAGTTGGAAAGGCTTTGCACCTGTTCCAGTCCCGAGATGGGGATGCCTGTTTCATAGGGACCGGGATACCCTTTGGAAGCCATTACCACTACCGCGGCCCATTCTTTTGGAGGCGAGACTTTCAACCTATCAAGCCGGCCTTCCAGGGAAGCCAGGATCAACTCCAGGAGATCTTCCTGCAAAATGGGCAGGACCACCTGGGTTTCCGGATCCCCGAAGCGGCAGTTGTACTCGACCACCTTTGGGCCCTTGGACGTGATCATCAAGCCCACGTAGAGGATTCCCTTGTAGGGCGTCCCTTCCCGGCGCATCCCGTCCAGGGTGGGGGTGATGATGGTACGCGAGGCCTCTTCCAGCAACTCCTGGGTCATCAGCGGGGCGGGCGCATAGGCCCCCATGCCGCCGGTATTGGGACCCGTATCCCCATCGCCGATGCGCTTGTGATCCTGGGCCGTGGGCAACAACACGAAGGATTCCCCGTCCGTGAGGGCGAAGACGGAGGCTTCTTCGCCTTCCATGAACTCTTCCATCACCACTTCCGATCCCGCCAGGCCGAAGACGGCTTTGGGACCCAACATGGATTGCAGGGCGCTTTCGGCTTCCTGCATGGTCATGCACACCACCGCGCCTTTGCCGCCCGCCAAGCCGCTGGCCTTGATCACGATGGGGGCGCCCATTTCGCGCAGGTGCGCCCGCGCCGGTTCCAAGGCCCTGAAGGTCTGGTACCCGGCGGTGGGAATTCCGTGCCGGCCCATGAAATCCTTGGCGAATGCCTTGCTGCCTTCCAAGGCGGCAGCCGCGCGGTCCGGTCCAAAAATCCGCAGGCCGTTGGCCTCGAACAAATCAACCAATCCGCCCACCAGGGGTTGCTCCGGTCCTACGATGGTAAGGTCCACCTTCTGTACCTGCACCAAGGTCAACAAGCCGCGGAAATCGTCCGGTGCCACCGAAAAGCAGGAACCCAGTTCTTCCATCCCGGGGTTGCCGGGAGCGAAGATCAGGGTCGGTTTCTTCGGGGACGCGGCTAACTTGCGGCCGATTGCATGCTCTCTGCCACCGTTTCCAATGATCAATACTTTCATGGGTTTGAAAATAGTAATCCCTCCTTTTGGGGTGGCGCTCTGTGTGTCCCCCGGTCCGGGCGCGCGGCGGGGGGTACGGGCCCTACGGCTACAGTGGATTCGCGGCAATTCTGTGGGTCAAATGCCTCCCTGAAGGCCAAAGTGGTGTGTCACGGGCCCTCTCTCGCGATGGCGGGTTTAGAGGTGGGGTGGGGGCATCCCTGACTGGCGGGGTCGCTACGCCCAATGGCTAATCCCTTGCATTGAGTCAACCGGACCTCCTTGGGTCCAGACAGTGATTCTGCCGCAATCACTCGCGATGGACGCCGCTCGCAAGCGGGGTCTCGCAGGCGCTCGTTCTTGCCCCCGCGTCAGTCCTGCCAAAGGGCTCCGCTCCCATGCCAGTCAGGGATGCCCCCACCCCACGGACTTCCCGTCGGGGCGGTGGGGTCTCGGGGAGAGGGAGTCGAAGGTTCGCTGGAGGAGCGGTTTGCGGGATGGGTTTAGGGCTTTTTTTCTTCTGGCTGGCTTTCGCCGGAGTCCTTCATGGTGTCCATCATTTGTTCGACGATGGAGTTCATGAGGCCGCTGAAATCGGAGGTGCCGAATTTTTCTTTCATGACTTTTTCGAGCCTGGTTTCGGCTTGGGGATCCTTTTCGGGATTTTCCTTTTCCATTGCGGTTCCTTTTTTGGGGCTGAACTTGTGTGTCGTGGGTTCGATGGGGTTTTGAATTCGTGGGTCTCTAAAGGCGCGGCGGCTGCCTGCGGCAGCGCGCTTCAGTTGTAGCGGTCACGTGGGTGGCTCACAGCCCCCCGGGCTGTTCGCGGGATCGTTGAAGTACTGCGGTATAGGAGAGGAGTAGGATGCCGTCGATTGGTTGACGGTTCTCCAGCCATGGTCATTAAGAACGGATCAATTCAAGAACCAGGGGATGCGGATGATGTCTTGGAAGGTGACGAAGAGGAAGAGGAGGAGGAAGAAGCTGAATCCTACTCTGTTGATGATCCCCTGGGTATTGAGGCTTAGGGGCTTCCTGCGGATGGCTTCCAGGAGCAGGAACATGACTACGCCGCCGTCGGTGATGGCCAGGGGGAGGATGTTGAGGACGGCCAGGTTGGTGTTGAGGAGGGCCATGAACTCGAGGAACTTCTGCAGGCTTTGGCGGAGGCTGCCGGCGATCATCTGGACGATGCCGATGGGGCCGGAGAGGGCTTTGAGTTTGATCTTGCCGGTGGCGATGCCGGTGAGGGTGCGCAGGACCATGGTGCCGGACTCGTAGTTCTTTTCGAGGCTTTTCTTGAAGGCTTCGCCGGCGTTGCGTTTGACGAGGACGGTGGGGACGTTGAGGCCGGGATAGATGCCGACGATGAAACGCTTGGTGCCGTCGTCCATGATGGGGGTGACCTGGATTTCCTGTTTCACGTTGTCGCGGACCAGGGCGATGGTGATGGGCGCGCCTTTGGAGCCGTTCACCATTTCGATGAGGGCGGTGGCGGAGGGGATGCGGATGCTGTCCACCGAGAGGATCTTGTCCCCTTCCTTGAGGCCGGCTTTTTCGGCGGGCTTGCCGGGGATGACCTTGGCCACCACCACTTCGGCTTCGCCGGTGATGCCGGAAAAGGCGATGCCGAACTTGGGATTGATTTCCGATTGCAGGCTCAGGGTGGTGTCTTTGCCGGCGCGGCGGATGGTGAGGGGGACCGGGTGTCCGCCTTCCATGGCCACGTCCTGCATGAACTGTTCCCAGCCGGCCTGGGTCTTGCCGTTCAGCTTGAGCACTTCGTCGCCGGGGCGGATGCCGGCGATGGCGCCCGCGGAGCCTTCTTCCACTTCGCCCACGACCATGGAGTCTTTGGCCTCCTGGACGCCGGAGAGATAAAGGCCGAAAAGGATCATGAATGCGAAAATGAGGTTGGCGGCGGGGCCGGCCACGGCTATCCCCAGGCGGGCGGGGATGGATTTGTTGCGGAACTCGTCCGAGTTGCCGTAGCCGCCGTCGTCGGGATTCTCGCCGGCCATGGCCACGTAGCCGCCGAAGGGAATGGCCGAGAGGGCGTATTCCGTATCGCCGCGCTTGAACTTGATCAATTTCTTGCCGAAGCCGATGGAAAAGGTATGCACCTTGACGCCCACCCACTTGGCCACGGCGAAATGGCCGAGCTCATGGATGAACACCATCATGCTCAGGCCGATGAGGCCCACGGGGACCTGATAGATAAGGGACCAGTAACCTGTGAGATGCATGGAAAAAATCCTTTCCGGAAGGGGCGGGCCCCTACCGTTCCGCCGCTTTGGCCGTCGATTGCCTGGCGGGCGCGGCGGGGACGTCCGTCCCGTCGCTTGCTTGTGTGTCCATGATGCGGAGGGCGGCTTTGCGCGCCCATGCGTCCGCTTCGATAACGTGATCCAGGGTGGGATGCTGGCGGATTTCCGCCGCGTCCAGCACCGAGGCCAGGATGCGCGGGATGTCCGTGAAACCGATGGCTCCCGCTTCCCGGGGGGCGCGGTCTTCCAGGAAGCGCGCGACCACGGCTTCATTGGCCGCGTTGAGGATGGCCGGCGCGGTGCCGCCCAGGTTTCCGGCGCGATAGGCCAGGCCCAGACAGGGAAACTTATCGATATCGGGCGGGAAGAATTCCAGCTTGGCGATTTTCGCCATGTCCAGGCGATCCACGTTGAGGGGCCAGCGCTCGGGATAGGAGAGGGCGTACTGGATGGGCAATTGCATATCCGGGCATCCGAGTTGCGCCATCAGGGAGCCGTCGCGGAACTGCACGAAGGAGTGGACGATGGAAGTGGGGTGGATGACGACCTTGATGTTCGCGAAGTCCACGCCGAAGAGGTAATGGGCCTCGATCACTTCCAGGCCCTTGTTCATCAGGGTGGCGGAGTCGATGGTGATCTTTTCCCCCATCACCCAGGTGGGATGCTTGAGGGCATCGGCCTTGCGGATGGCGCCGAATGCGGCCTTGGGGCGTTCCCGGAAGGGTCCGCCCGAGGCGGTCAATTCGATGTGTTCGACTTCGGAAGCGGGGCGACCGGCCAGGCATTGGAAGATGGCGGAATGTTCGGAGTCGATGGGGATGAGCCGGCTGGAGGGATTGCGGCGCAGGGCGGCGTTGATGAGTTCGCCCGCCATCACCATGGTTTCCTTATTGGCCAGGCCCACATGCTTGCCATGGGAGATGGCTTCCAGGGTGGGGCGGCAGCCGATGGCGCCCACCAGGCCGTTCAGGACATAATCCACTTCCGGGAGGGAGACCATTTCCAGGAGGCCTTCCATGCCTTCGAGAACCCGGGCCTGGGTGTGCTTGCGGAGCTCTGCGGCCGCGGATGCGTCCCAAATGCACACCTTTTCGACTTTGAACTCGTTGATGATGGGGAGGAGTTTTTCCCACTGGCGCCCGGCCGCCACTCCCACCAGGCGGAACTTGTCCGGGTGCTGGCGGAAAACCTTGAGGGAGGCCAATCCAATGGAGCCGGTGGCGCCCAGCAAGGCGATGTTTTTCTTTCTCATCCCTGGTCAATATAAAAAATGTCAATTGGCGAATTTATTCTGATTTCTCCGGATTGCTCATTATCCCAAAGATGGCCGGCCGAGGGTAGGGCTAATTTCCTGCCGAAGCTCCGTTTCCAGCCTTCCGTTTTGTCATGAATACGCCGCTCTCGGGGTGCTATAATCGCTGCGGATGTCATATGCAGTAGCCTCGAATCCGGGAGCGGCCTGAAGTGAGCCGCCTCTTCGGAGTAATCCTCAGCCTCGCCTTTCTGGGAAGCGCCGCCGCGGGCGCCAAGGTCTTCGTTTTCTATCCATCGCTGGCGCGTCCGTTGGCCATCCAGGATGCATTGGCCAAGAAATGCCCGGGCCTGGAAATCACGGTATTCGGACGGCTCACGGATTTGCAGGCGCTGGTGGAGCGTGAGCATCCCACGGCCATCGTGGCCCAAGCCGACGTCCTCAAGCAGTTCCCGGCCTACCTGCCCAAACTGCAAGGCCTTCGCAAGGGATCGGCCACGGAGGATTTCGTCCTCCTTTCCATCGACAAGCCCTTTGACGTGGCCAAGGTTTCCACCTCTTCCATCGGAGTGGTGGGCATGCTGGATCGCCGGGAAATGGACGGCTTCGTGGCCGGCCTGGTCTCGGGGGCGCCGCATATAAACCGGGTGACCAAGGTGGAGGATTTGCTTCCGCTTCTCATCTTCCAATCCGTTTCCGCGGTGCTGGTGTCCGAGGCGAACATGAAGGAGTTCCGGAAGAAATCCCAGGCGAACCTGGTGGAAGTGAAGCTGGAAAAGGCCAAGGTGGGCCTGGTGGCGGCGGGCGTCAAGGATGGCGCTTCGGATGCGGAGAAACAGGTCCTTCCGGCCTTGAAGTCCCTGGATGCGGGTACTTTGGCCATGCTGGGAGTGGACGCATGGAAATGAAGCGGCTGCTCCCGGCATTGTTGCTTGTCGCGGGGGTTTCGGCCCGGGCCGCGGATCGCATTCTCATCCTGCGCGCCGAAGGCGTGAATTTCCAGGAGACGACCCGTTCCCTGGAACATGAACTCGGCCCGGAATTCCAATGCGAGGATCGCGTGCTGGGTTCCGGCATGGATGCGGGCGTGCTGTCCGTCGCCATCGCCAAGTCCAGGCCCAAGGCCCTGGTGCTGATGGACAACGATGCCATCAAGCTTTACGCGGAAGTGCAGAAGCAATGGCGCGACAGCGTGCCTTATCCGCCCAGCATTTCCCTGATGGCCATCCGCGTGGACAAGGCCATCTCCGGGCTGCAGCGCGCGACCGGCATCTTTTACGAGGTGCCGGGGGTGACCATCCTGGTCAACCTGCGATCCCTGGTCAGCGAACCGGTGCGCAGGGTGGGCGTGATCGTGCGGCCGTCGATGGAGGACTTCGTCCGCGAAAGCGCCAAGTGGTGCAAGTACGAGAACATCGAACTGATCCCCTTCTCGGTCCCGGAAGACCGCAAGGACGTGGCGCGGGCCGTGCGCCAAGGCGTCCGACGCCTGCGCGACCAGGAACAGGTGGATGCCTTGTGGATCCTCAACGACAATTTCTTCCTGACTCCGGAGATCATCAGCGGCGGCTGGCTGCCCGCCCTGGAACGGTTCCGGAAACCCGTGCTGGTGGGCGTCGAGAATTTCGTTACCGCCCGGTCCCGTTTCGGCACCTTCGCCATCCTGCCGGACCATTACGGCCTGGGAGTCCAGGCCGCGGGCATGATATTGCGCCTCAAGGAAGAGGAATGGGAGCTTGACGGGACAGGCAAGGTGGAACAGCCCCTGGCGGTCCTGAAAATCCTGAACCTGGAACAGGCCCGCAAGTCCGTGCACGTCAAGGAGGCCGGGCTTGTAGAGGTGGACAAGGTGATCCGATGACGACTGAACCCGCGCCGATGACGGCGGAAGCCGCGGCCGCCCCCCGGGGCCCGGCCGGAAGCATCCAGAAAAAACTGATC
Source organism: Fibrobacterota bacterium (assembly GCA_028287505.1). Taxonomy (GTDB): domain Bacteria; phylum Fibrobacterota; class Fibrobacteria; order UBA11236; family UBA11236; genus Chersky-265. Next base: position 49,191 of record JAQBPN010000031.1, read on the forward strand.
GCCAGTTCCGTGGTGGTGCTGGTCACTTCCCTGGCGGGATTCCTGGCCGCGGTCATCTGGATCAACGCGTCCCTGGCCTCGCGCCAGAAGGAAGACGCCTTCCAATCCATCCGCAACGGACTGATTGCCAAGGGCAGCATCCTGGTCTCCAACAACAGCCAGGCCCTGCAGGGCATGGTGGCCGACAACGCCTTCCTGGCGGTGGCGGGCCTGGTGGCTTCCACGGTCCAGGACGACGAGGACGTCATCTATGGCATATATATGGATGATGCCCGGAGGCCCTGGGTCTACGCAGATTCGGCCAACCCGAATGGGAACATCGATGTGCCGGTCGCCTTGGAGGATTCCGCCAGCTTGTGGGCCGCGAAGGCCACGGGCGCCGGGCATCGCCGCTTCAACATGGGAGGGACGGATGTCATCGAGTTCTTCGCGCCCGTCAGGAGCGAGGACAAGGTTCTGGGCGTGGTCCGCTACGGGCTCACCACCGCCCGCATGAACGCGGCCCTGGACGCGGCCTCGCGGTCTTCCCGGCAGGCCCTGATGCGCACCATCCTGGCGCTGGTGTTCCTGGGAGGCGTAGCGGCCTTTTCCGCCTTCCTGGCCGCGCGCCGCCAAGCCATGCGCATCACGCGCCCCATCAAGGAGCTCCAGGCGGTGGCGAACGCCATCGCGGGCGGGGACTATGCGCGCCCCGTGTCCATCGTCAGCGACGATGAGATCGGATTGCTCGCCGCCGATTTCGATTTCATGCGGCGCACGGTGAAGGAATACACTGAACGCCTGCAGGACATGGTCGCCGAGAAGATCCAGGAGATCAAGGACATCTTGGACAACATCGAGCAGGGCCTCTTCACGATAAACCTGGACGGGAAGATCAATCCCGACTACGCCCTATCCACCAACATGATCCTGGATGTCGAAGACGTGTCCCGAAGCGATCTGGCTGGCCTGTTCCGCCTGGAACCCGACAAGGCGGCGGATTGGATGGACTGGCTGGAAATGGTGCGGCAACGCCACGGCGCCTTGCGCTGGGAAAAGCTGGTGCGCCTTTGTCCCATCCGGGAACTGCGCCTGTCCGACGGCGGCGCCGGGGAGCGCATCATCCTGGTGGGATACCAGAAGATGTTCGATCGCCAGAAGAAGCTGAACAAGCTGATGGTGCTGGTACAGGACGTGACGGACGCGCGGCGCGTGGAGCGGATGATCAAGGAGGAAAAGGATCGCCACGACAACGAGGTGAAGGCCATCCTCGGCATCGTCAGGTATTCCGCCTTCATCCCGGATTTCCTGGCGGACGTGGAAACGCGCTTGCGCGCCATCGGGGGCGGCATCCACCGCGCCCCCTCGGCCACGGACGCTGTCCTGGGCGAGTTGACCGCGGCCATGTCCCGGGACTTGCACACGCTCAAAGGCACCGCCGCCACCTACGGTTTCGAATCCCTGTCCCGCCTCGCGCGCGAAGCGGAGGAAACCCTGGAGGAATTGCGCAAACCGAACCATCCCCCCATGTCCGACGAATGGGCCGTAATGGCGGGATTCGTGGAGAGCATGGAAAAGGTCCTGGTGGAAATCCGCGCCCTGGTGAAAAGCCTCACCGGAGCGGGCGCGGAGGCCGCCGTGGCCATCCCCGAACAGCGCATCCGGGAGTTGCGGTCCCTGAGCAAATCCCTGGACGGCGCCGGCCGGGATCCTTCCGAACCCTTGGCCAGGCTGTTGCGCGCCTGCAGATCCATCGACCACGTGCCCCTGGACAAGCTGGCCGACAAGTACCGCACCATGCTCCAGCGGGTGGGCGAGCGTTTGGGCAAGCGGCTCGAGTTCCGGGCGGTGCCGGACGGCCTGGAAGTCTCTCCGTCCCTGTTCGCGGCTTTGGACGAACCGCTGGTCCATCTGCTGCGCAACGCGGCCGATCACGGCATAGAGATGGAGGCCACGCGCCTCCTGCATGGGAAACCCGGAACCGGCCGCATCCAACTGATCCTCAAATCCGGGGAACAGGGATGGGAGATCACCGTTTCCGATGACGGCAACGGTATCGACGTGGAAGTGCTGGCGAACAAGGCGCTGAGCAAGGGCCTGGTGGAGGCGGAGCGCCTGGCGGAGA
>JAQBPN010000096.1 GCA_028287505.1 Fibrobacterota bacterium
CCGATGACGGCGGCTATGGAGGAAAAAAGCAGGATCCCCAGCATCCAGGGTTTGGAGCCCAGGGAAGTTCCCATCGGCTTACGATAGACCCACGGGGTCCGCAATTCCACCCGCCGGGCCTGTTTCATGGCCATATCGGCGCCGTTCCTGACGCCGTCCCGCATCCCCTCGAAGGTCTTTCGGTTCATCACTTTAATCATGGAAAGCCCTCCAGGCTGGCCCGGGCGGCGGTTTAAGCCTGCCTTCGGGACTTGAAGCGGCGTGAATTCGACGCTCCAACAACGAAAACGGTGCTGAAAGTCCCGATTATCGGCCAATCAGCTGCAAGGTTCCCAATCTCCCCGGGAACCTTTAGCATTTAAATAAAATTCTACGGGTCGCCCTGCAAAGGACTTGCTCAACTACCCGGGTAACCGTCCCGTAGCTATATTGTGAAGCCCCTGTTTTACGGACACCCTGCATTTGCAGGGATACTTATGTTGGAGGATTAATGGCCAAGCACGATCAACGCATTTTGAAGTTCCTGAACCAGAACGCCGATAGGGCGCCCACCATCACGGAAATGATGACGCGCCTCAATATCAGCATCTCGGATATCAGCGATTCCCTGGGCTCTTTGCAGAGCCAAGGCCTGATCACCAAGAAAACCAACAGCCAGGGCATCGAATGCTGGTTTCCCACCGGGCCCCAGGCATCGCCCCAAATGGTGCAACCGATGCAGGTACCGGCGCCGCACCTCTCCTCCCAGCACATGCCCACCACGTCCATTCCCATTCTGGGCGAGGGCCGCAACCCGGGCGATCGCTCCGGAATGGACTCCCGCTTCTCGGGCGGCATGTCCGAACGGAGCATGCAGATCCCGGAACCCCAACCGCCCACCCCCAAGGCCCCTCCCGTGCAGGTCCAGCATATCCCCATGGCGGAACCGGTCTATAACCCGTCCGGCCGCGGTGGAATCCCGCCCCAGCCGGAACCCGCCATGAACGGCAATACTCCCATCTATGGCCTGACGCAGCCCCCATCCAAGGGCGGCATCGGGTTTCTGACATTCGCATTGGGCTTGGTGGTGGCCGTTGCCGTGGCCACTTGGTTGAGCGGCCGGTTGGCCGGCAATGAAGTCAACAAAGCCGCCAAGAACTTCGTGGACAAAAAGGCCCTGACGGAGGCGACGGCCTCCTTCACCGAATTCCAGGAAAAGACCAAAACCCATGTCACGGCGTTGGAAGCGGAAGTCAAGAAATTGACCGATCAACTGGCCTCGTCCAAAGCGGCCGCGGAGTCCCTTCAGACCAAGGTGGCCACTGCCAAACCGGAAGCGGCCAAACCCGAAGAGACCGCCAAAGGGAAGGCCGGCAAGAAGGCTCCGGCAGCCGTCGCCAAGGCCAAGCCCGCGGCTTCGGCCACCAACGCCATCGCCAAAGCCGCCGCCCGCGGCGCGGCGAAAAAGCGGAAGTCCGCGGCCGCAAAGGCCCCGCGGGAAACCTCCGAATACAGCTCTTCGTCTTCCTCCTCGGAGTCGTCGGGTTCTTCGGAATCCTCTCCCAGCGTTCCGGAACCCCCTGGATTGGAAGAGCTGCCCCCTCCCCCTTCGGAGTAACGCCTAGCCTATTCCTGTTTGCTCAAGGCGCGGAAGTCCCGCGCCAGCTTCTCCACTTGCTGGATGAAGTGGCGCTTCTGTTCCGGGGTCAGGATGTTGTGGATCATGTAGATCAGGGTCCGGAGCCGGGTTTCGAACTCCTTGTTCCTGGCGCGGAACACATCGCTTCGCAAGGAATCCGTATTCAGGTAATAGGTATTCAGATAGCCCTGCAGCTCCGCCTGCGGGGCTTTCTTCTTCAGGAGCTCAGCCAGGTGGTCCTGGACCTTTTCCCGCATATCCAACCATAGGTCTCCGTTCCAAGGCAAGGTGCCGTTCAAGACCTTGATCTTGTTCTTCTGATCCTTTGTAAGCCTGCCCGTCCAATCTTCCATCTCGTCTACGATTTTGTGATACCGGTGATCGAGCCGCTCCTCGACGCTGCCGCTGAAGTCCTTTCGCAATTTCTGGTTTTTCTTGCGCTGCTTTTCCAGCCAGCCGTCCACCTGCTCGGGCGTCAAGGCCGAAAGCAGGTTCAGGGACTTTTCCGTGACCGGTTCCATGGTGCGCAGGTACAAGGCCCGGTAGCGGGCGTACCCGGTATCGATTTCCGCGGGCCGAAGGCCGTTGCGGACGCTGTCCGCCACGTAGGTGAGGAAGTCCGCATAAGCGGGAAGCATCTGAGTCCGATGCCAGTGGAAATACGCGTTTACATCGTCCTTGAGATGTCCGCGCTGGACCTTGTCCAGATCGAAATTGTCTTCGACCGAATAGATGACCAGCCAATCGGCGTATTCGTATCCGAGCTTGAGTTTATTGCAGCCGGTAATCGCCAGCGTGGACGCCACAAGCAGAGCGGCGCCGGCAAACCTTGCGGGGAATCGGAAAGACATGCCTCGGCATCCTCCTCCGGTTTTGGCAATGGGCCGATCAAAAGGATCGGATTTGCCGATTCAAAAGCCGCGGATGTCCGGAAGTCTTCTCCGGCGCGCGCCTAGAAAGTCAGATTGAGCGCGCGGACTTCCAGGCGGTCCCCGCCTTCCGTCCTGCCCCAGGCGAGCCCGGGCGGGTGCAACCATACGGAAGCTTCGTGACCGACGACTTCCTCGCGCTTCTTATCGTGGAGCCAGCGGGAAACATTGAACCCCAGGGTACCGCCCAGGGATGGGATGGCGAGCAAGGGGATGAAGGGCTTCCAGTCGATATCGTCGTTGGCGCCGGCCAGGTGGGCGATGTAAAATGCGCCCGCGCCCGCGGCGGCCGTGCCGGCCAGGGTCAGGAAGAGTCCGCCGTCCTCTTCATCGGTCTGGCCGATGAAATAGGTGGTCAGGGCGGAACCGATGACCATGCCGGTGGCGCCTCCCCAAAAGGCGCCCTGGTAATTGTCATAACGGATTCCCGTGAACTTGAGGGTGCCTTTATGCGCATTGGACTCGCCTTCGATGGCCGTCTCGATACCGCTTCCGATATAGAAGCCCAACGCTCCCGCCACCACCGAGCCCAGGATTCCGAAACCATATTCCTTGGCGATCATTTGCGGATCGTTGAAAAGGCGGACGTCCTGGGGAGCGCGTTTGATTTCGGCCGGCTTTTCCTCGATCTTCACCGAGGTAGGGGCATTGGACGAGTCGACGGTTTCCACGGGCGTTGCCGCGGAGGCCTTCTTGGCCGTATCCGCCACGGGTGCGGCCGGAACCGCGGCCTTTGCGCTATCGGCTGCGGGGGTCGTTGCCGGAGCCTTGGCCGGTTCCTGGAGGGCCTTCCGGGCCGCTTTGGCCGAATCGGAGGCGGCGGCTTTCGCTTTGGCCTTGGATTTGCGCTTAGCCTTGTTGGCCTTGAGGGAATCCGCGGCCGCCGTGGAATCCCGGACCGCTTTGGGGTTGGAGGGCAAGGGCTGGGCCATTCCCGGCACCTGGGAGGCATCCTCCGAGTTGGTTTGCGAAAAACCGAAGGTGGCGAGGGATAAAACGAATGCAAAGGCCAAACACGCTCTGAACATGATTCCTTCCCGGCAAAAAACGCCACGGATGCGACAGCACATATGAAAATCCAGTCCGACCGGTAAAATACACGATTCGGAGCTGGACAAAGATAGTTAATGCGCGTTTTCCGGCCCATTTTGAAACCCATGGGACGATTATGCAACGTGCTTTCCCCGAGGTAACCGTTTCGCGGCCCCGCGGGGATGCCAAAACAGGCGGGAATCCTTCCTTGGCGCTCTGGCACAATGGTTGCCATATATCAACCTTCATGTCCCTATAATGCAAACACCTTTTGTCCACCCGCAGGCCCTTGGCCGGTGGTGGAATCAGGATAAGGAGAAAAAATGGTTCTCAAGAAATTCACCTGGCCCGCCGAGCTCACCTTGAATCTTATTGGCGGAAAATGGAAGGGATTGATCCTCAATCACCTTTTGACGGGAGAGTCCAAACGCTTCGGAGAGTTGAAGCGCCTGTCGTCAGGCATCTCGGCGAAAATCCTGGCGAAACATCTCAAGGAACTTGAGTTTGACGGCCTCATCACCCGGATGGTGGTAGGCACGGACAAGCCGCGCATCGTTTACGCCCCCACCCTGCGCAGCCGCAGCCTGGAGCCCATCCTTTCGGCCATCCGCCAGTGGGGCACGGAGCACTTGGGAGCTTACGGGCCGGAAGCGCCCGGAGAACACCCGGTTCCCGGGAACCTTGTTCCAGGCGCGAGCGCGGACGCCGTTCCCGAGGCCTCGAGCGCGGACTTCGTTTCCGAAGAGCCCGCTTGGACCTTCAGGAAAGAGGCGCTCCCGACAGCGAGCTCATCTCATAGCGTTGCTTCTTGAACGCTTCCAGCAAACCGTCCCGGTTGAGGTTCTCCTTGAGGCACAGCTCAAGGTAGAACTCCTGCTGCGAGGGATCTTTGCACCGCTCCAGGATCAATTCATGTCGATCCCAGGGGATGAGGCGCAGCTTGGGCAGAAGCCGGTCCCGCTCGAAATAATTCAGGTAGAACAGCCTCATCATCTGGAAGTCGGAGGGCATGAGCCCCTTCACTCCGACGAATTCCATACGTAACTTGCCGGATACTGCCACCAGGACCGGCTTGAGGGCGATGCCATGGGCGGCCATCATGGAAAGGCTGTGTCCCACGTCCCAGCAGAGTCCCACCCAATCGGAGGGGTTGGGCGGTTGCTTGCCTTCCCGGCGGGCCCTTAGATAGACCCGGACTTCATCGTGGAGCCATTGAATGGCGGTTGCTTCGTAAGGTTGCATTTCGATTTCGTTTTCAGTTATGTGTCTTGGTTATAAAATAGTTCGGTATCGTGTCCGTTTTTGACCCCGATCCATCTTTTGGATCGGGGTAATCCAATTTTTGGAGGCGCCTGCCGGTAATCGGCCCTGCGCGCCCTTCCGCGAATGCGGTCCGGATGGGATGATAGCATACCGGATTTAGCGGGGCCACCCGCAAAATGGCCCGAATTCCCCAACAAACGCGAGGGTCGGAAAAGACCCGACCGTGAGGATCGGAAAGACCCATCTCTTCTGTATTTCAAACCGCTAGCGGGCAAAAAACATGGGCTATCGATTTAAACCCCATGGTAGAATGGATCCGTAGACCCAACATCCAAACTCAGGGGGTGGCCGTGGAAATCCTGCACAACGATCAGATACAAATGGGAATCATGGTTTTCGGCGCGATGCTGTTCCTGGTCTGGATTCTTCCCGGCGTCGTCTGCCGCAAAGGCAAGTTTCCGGAAGATCTGCCCTCCCGGAAATAACCCGCTTCAATTCACTCTCCAGGAACCATTTTCTTGTCTCCGCCCAGCTTGCGGAACGATTTGAAATATTGTTTCGCTTCCTTGGGCCGGTTGCTGCCCTGGGTTGCGACCCCCGCATAATAATACGCCATCTTCTCTTCAGGACAGATCCGGATGGCGTTGTTGCTCATGGCCAGCGTGGAATCCAGTTTACCGGCCGCGAAGTTCATCTTGGCGGTCTGGACCATCAGGCCGCAGGACAGGGGTTTGGCCTTCAGCCCCAGGCGCGCCAACTCCATGGCTTCGTTTTGTTTCTTGCCGGATGCCAAGGCGTCCGCGAGGGCCACGGTGGCCACCTCATTGGAAGGATCCGCGCTCAACGCCTTGCGGGCCCACTCCTGGGCCTCCGGCACCTTATTGTCCCGCAAGCTGACGCGCGAAAGGTAGGCCATTGCTTCCGGGAGCGGTGAGGACGCGATGGAGCGTTCAAGATGGTGTTGCACTGCTTCCGGCTTTCCCTGCGCCTCGAAAACCATCGCCAAGCCGTAGAGGCCGCGCGCCTTCCAGACCGGGTCGGCATGTTGGGAAAGTTCGCCGAAGGCGTTTTCGGCCTCCTTGACATCTTCGACCTGGATCAGGCAAAGGCCTTTGCGATACAGGGCCTCCGGATACTCCACGCGATAGGTCAGCGCATCGGTGAATTCCCCCAAGGCTTTCTTCGGGCGGTTCTGATCGAAATATCCCAGGCCCAGATAATAGTGGTATTCCGGGCGGTGATCGTCCGTCTTGACCACCATTTTCATCAGGTCCACGGCCTGGTCCACGTCGCCCTTGAGCACGTGCGCGTCCGCAAGGGCCAACTGCGCCTTGGCCAGAGAGAACCGCACTTCGGTGGCGTCCTGGAACGGCGAGCCGCCGGGGAGCTCCACCGCCTGCTCGGCCTTGCCCATGCGCACCAGCAGATCCATGCGGCGGGACAGCAAAGGCCCCGAGGCTTCCTTCTTATAGAGCGCGGCATACACTTCCTGGGCTTTGGCATAGTCACCGCCATGGGCCAGGCAATCTCCATAGAGCAGCCTTCCCGAAAACGTCAGATTGGGCTCTGCCTGGACCAACACGGTAATGGCGGGTTTCCATTCGTCCTTGTCCCTTAGCAGCCTGGCCAGGGATTCCGCATAGCGGCCCTCGTCGGGTTTGAGCTGGTGGGATTTGCGGAAGAACTCTTCCGCCACGGCCGTCTGCTGGCGCTTGAGGGCGATTTGCCCTTGCCAATACAGGGGTTCCGGATCGGAAGGAGTCTTCTTGGCCAAATCCTTGAGCAGCGCTTCGGCCCAATCCAAATCGCCCTTATCCATGCGGATGCGCGCGAGGTCGAGACGCAAGGAAGGATCCTTCTCTCCCAGATCCACGGCCTTCTGCAAAACCACCGCCGCCTCGTCGGTCTTTTTCTGTTCCAGCAGGGAGCGCCCGAATTCAGCCCAGGCGCGGGAGTCCTTCGAGTCCTTGCAGGCGACGCGGTAGTTCTTTTCCGCGGCCGCGTAATTGCCTTCCTGGAAACGCAGCTTGGCCAGGCCCAGGGACGCGTCCGCGTCCTGGGGCGCGATACGGAGGACGTCTTCATAGGCGGGAATGAGATCGGCGGGGCGGGATTCCCGCGCCAGGACCAGCTTTCCCTTGGCCAATTCCAAATCGGAAGGCGCCAGGGCGAAAGCCTTCTTGTGCGTCTCCCACGCCTGATCCTTGCGGCCCAGGGCCGCGTTTCCTTTGGCGAGAGCCTTCCAGGCGTCCGCCCGGGCGGGATTGGCCGCGACCACCCTTTCCAACATGGGGACCGCTTGCGCGTTGTCGCCGGCCTTGGCCGCTTCCATGCCCAGCCAGTAGTTGGCTTCCGGATGGGAGGTGTTCAAGATGAATACCTTGCTGTAATGCACCGATGCTTTAGCGAGATCCCCTTTGCCACGATAATAGGCTGCCAACTCCTCCTGGTACTTGATCTCGCCCGGCCGCTTCTCAGCCAGCTTCTCCAGGTAGGCCACCGCGCCGGCTTCGTCTCCCAGCTTGCGCTTAAGCGTGATCAGATCGGGTAGCAAGGAATCATCCTTGCCCTTGGCATACTGGATTTCCATGGCGGCCAGGGCTTCTTTGTTTTTCCCCAGGCCCATCAGGGCCTTGCCCTTCAAGCCGTCCAGATCGCCTTTGTCCTTGGGCGATTTCTCCAAAGCATCCAGGGACTTGGAGAAATCACCCTTGGCCAGATACACGCGGGCGGCGTAATAGAAGGCATCGACCGTGGGCGAATCCGCCAGCACGGTCTTGAAGACCAGGGCTGCCGTGTCCATGCGGCCTTCCCTGTATAGGACCAAGGCCCGGTCGTAGCGGTCCTTTCTTTCGCGGGCCAGACGTTCGCGCCGATCCTGATCTTCCTTGAGCTTGCGCGCCTTGGCATCCTCGATGCGCTTGCGTTCCTCCTCCTTGGCGATGCGCTCCTTTTCTTCCTTGGCCTTGCGCTCCGCTTCCTTGGCCAGCGCCTCTTGCCTGGCCTTTTCTTCCTTCGCCTTCAGTTCGGCAACCCTTGCGAGGGAATCCTGCCGGACCTTTTCCGCCTTGGCCAGCATTTCCTGCTTCTCTTTTTCGGCCTTGTCCGCTTTCGCTTTTCTGTCGGCTTCCCTGGCGAGGGAGTCCTGCCTGGCTTTTTCCACCCTGGCCAGCAATTCCTGTTTTTCCTTTTCCGCCTTGGCCATCAGCTCTTGCTTTTCCTTGTCGGCCTTGGCCTTCTTGTCCGCTTCCCGGGCCAGCGAGTCCTGCTTGGCTTTCGCGACCTTCGCCAGGAGTTCCTGCTTATCCTTTTCCGCCTTGGCCATTTGCTCTTGCTTCTCTTTGTCCGCCTTGGCCTTCTTGTCGGCCTCCCTGGCCAGGGAATCCTGTTTGACCTTCTCCAACTTGGCCACCAAGTCCTGCTTTTCCTTGTCCGCCTTCGTCTTCTTCTCGCCCTCGCGGGTTATGGAATCCTGCCGGCTCTTGTTCGCCTTGGCCAACAACTCCTGGTTGTCTTTATCGGCTTTGGCTTGTCGATCCTGTTTGGCTTTTTCCTCCCTGGCAAGCTGCTCCTGTTTTTCCTTGTCGGCCTTGGCTTTCTTGTCCGCTTCCCGGGACAGGGAATCCTGTTTGGCCTTCTCCATCACGGCCACGCGTTGCTTATCGGCTTCAGCCTGCTTGCGCGCCAGCTCATCCTGCTTTTGCTTGTCCTCTTTGGACTTCTTCTCGGCTTCGCGAGCCAGTTGCTCTTGCTTGGCCTTTTCCTCTTTGGCCAGCTTCTCGGCTTCCTTGGCCAATTTCTCCTGCCGTTCTTTTTCCTCCTTGGACTTCTTCTCGTTCTCCTTGGCCAAGGCCTCCTGTCTGGACTTCTCTTCCTTGGCCTTGGCTTCCGCCTCACGGGCTTCTTTTTCCTTGTTCCCATCGGACTTGGAGGCGACGGGCAGGCTCACTGAAGGGGCGGGAACGGAAGGAGCGGCTGCGACCGGTGCTACGGCCGCTGGCACGGGAGCGGCGGTCGCGGGAGTCTTGGCCACATGCAATGCGGCCAGGCGCTTTTCCAGCTCCGCTTTGTAGATGCTGTCCTGATAGGCTTTCACGTCGAAAGGCTTGGGTTTGGGCGCAACCGCCACGGGCGCGGAGGGCTTGGGAGCTTCCTTGGCAGCCACCGGGGTAACGGGCGGGGCGGCGGGCTTTACCGCCTCCTTGGCAGGCTCGGGCTTGGCCGCGGCCACGACAGGCTTGGAGGCCTCTTTGGCGGGGACGGCGGGGGGAGCGGAAGGCTCGGACAGGATCTCCTGTACCTTGGCATCTTCGGCCAAGGTAACTTTAGTGTTACTCTGGGGCGAGGAAGCCGCCTTGGCAAGGCGCTGGTGTTCATTCTGATAGGCCGTGCGCTGGCCGGCATTGTTCGAATAGAAAGCGGCCTTGCGAAAGCACTCCCCGGCGGCTTGAACATCCGTGGACTCGAGAGATGCGCCCAGACCGGCCCAGTCCTCGGCGGATTCCGGGCTCTTCACCAGCAGGCCGCGGTATTCCGCTTCCGCTTTTTCCAGCTTGCCCCGCTTGAGATAGGCGGCCGCGAGCTTTTCCACATTGTAACGATCGGCGCCGGGCGTCTCGGTGATGGATTGCAAGGCGAACAGGTATTCATCCGGATACTTGTCGGGACCGGCGGCTTCCACTGAGGCGAGCAACCGCTCGGCGTTTTTCCTGTCGCTTTGTTTTTTTCCCGCCAGCGCCCGCAATACCGGAATCTGTTCTTCGGTCTTGCCGGCGCCTTCCAGAGCGGACAGGTAACCCGCAAGGAACGCCTCGTCCCCGGGCTTGATGGATTCGGCCTTGGCGAAGGCTTCCGCGGATTGAGGGAAACGTCCCGCCTCCAGATTGGCGTTGGCCAGGGATACCCAGCCTTCGCGATTGCGGGGTTCGTGTTCCACGCATTTGCCCAGGGTCTTGATGGCCTTGAGGACGTCGCCGGATGCGTACTGGGATTTGCCTTGGCGGCAAAGGTCTTTGCTATCGGCCGCGGGTTTGGCTTCCGCGGCGGGAATGGACGTGGACGAAAGCGCACAAAAAAGCGCACCGATGGTCATAATCTTGTGCATCGCTTCGGCTCCCCCCATTCGGGAAATGGGCATGACCGGCCGGGAGTGGCCAATCATATTGGAATTATCAGAGGCTCATGTTGCCGGCGCGTGGATCCGTCCTTCACCGGCGCCGAGACCTGCCACGTCCCGGCTTTTCGCATGCCTGTGCCGTGGGCCCAGGGATGGAAAAGATTATCGCGGAAAACCGTTATAACCTGCTCAGAATGTAGGATAAGGGGCATGCGACCGCAGTAGAATCGCCGAAAATCGGGCATGGGAGACGGGACTGATCGTCCCGGAATTCCGGCGGGGTTGGCAAACCCCCGATTTTTAAAGAAACTTTCATTTCGGTCTTTTTGGGAGGTAGTAATTTGAGGGTCCGAAATAATAATGGATTCCCCAAAGCCACCTTCCTGCTTGCCATGGCCGCTTCCATGGCATTCCTGGCCCTCCGTCCCCACCAGGAAAACGGCAAGCCTCCGGATCCCCGTTTTTCAACCGCCATGGCGCTTCCCGCGGCCGGCCCGTCGCCTCTTCTGCCGGGAATCCGTTTCTCCTGGGCCGGGGATTTCTCGGAAGGCATGGCGCCCGTGAGGGTAGCGGCCAAGTACGGCTTCATCGACACCGCTGGCACTCTGCGCGTCCAGCCGCGTTTCGACTATACCGGAGGCTTTTCGGAGAACCGGGCCCCGGCCCTGACCGGGGGGAAATGGGGTTACTTGGATGTTACGGGGCGGGAGGCCATCCCCGCCGTTTACGCATACGCGGGGGCCTTCCGGGAAGGCTTGGCTCCGGTGGCGACCGAAGAGGGCTACGGATTCATCGACAGCAACGGCGTCCCCGTGGGCGATATGGGGTATTCGGACGCACGCCCGTATTCGGAAGGATTGGCCGCCGTGCGCGTGGGATTCGACGACTACAGCGCGTGGGGGTTCGTGGACCGGCGCGGCGAGTTGGTCATCCCGCCCCTGTTCACGGACGTGCCGGGGGGCTTTTCGGAAGGATTCGCGGTCGTGAGAATGGAAAGCGAGATGCCTTATCGTTCCGGATTCATAGACAGTTCGGGGGGATTCGCCATCGATACCCTCTTCGATGCGGCCGGCGATTTCCATGAAGGGCTGGCTCCCGTCGGCCGGGGCGATTGGCGCGGCAACCGCTTCGAGGGGGATTGGGGTTATGTGGATACCACCGGCCGGTTGGTCACTCCCCTGGCTTATGCCTGGGCGGGGCCTTTCCGCAACGGCACCGCTTTGGTGCGGCTCAAAGGGGGCGGCAATGCCTGGATCGGAAGGAATGGCAGGGTCTTGCGGAGCTTTCGGGCGGATCTGGAGGTAACCCGGGGGTCCGAAGGGGATTTGGTAACGTACAAGCTACGCAATCTGTGCGGATTCGTGGATTCCCTGGGCCAAGAGCCGACGGAACCCATCTTCGCCGAAGCGGGCACCTTCAGCCAAGGATGGGCGCGCGTGCGTTTGATCACAGCCGGGTCCAGGAATTGGGCTTATATAGATAAGCATGGGCGCTACCTGGGCGGATCGACTAATGGAACGGACGATTGAAATTACTCCAATCGGGCCGCGCGCAAAAAACGGAACATTCCCGGTTCACGCAAAATGCTACGGAAATCGCGCCGTAATACCGCAAACTTCTCGCAAACGGGGGAAAATATCGGGACCATTCGCGGCTCGATGGGTTACTTTAGCAACCATACAGCCGCCGAATTTCCGGCGGAAACGCGTCAAGAAAAAAAATGTTGAGTTCGCCTGACCAATTGTTTTTATTGAGGTGGTGCCGACCGCAAGGTAGGCCCGCGCTCCCGAACTCGGACGGGGATAACATGACGATGAAGGTTCACGCACAGATTGTGGCCGCCTGCCTGGCGGGGTGGATCGGCATGGCCGCACCGGCCTGGGCCGGCCCCCTGGAAGCGAATCGTAAACTCATCGTCACCGACAACGCTTTCACGGCCGACAAGTATATCCTGGACCAGGCCTGCATCATGGTCGAACTCTATTATCGGATGGACGACGATGAAGGCCTGCTTTACGACCCGGACGCTCCGGAAGTGGTTTTCGGCAGGGTCCCCCTGCGCAACCTGAACGCCAAGACCGCCGAAGACAGCCTTGCCAAGGCCAAGGGGAGCCTGAAAGCGCAGTTGCATACCCTGGCCGCCTTGCCGGAAACGGAATGGACGGAAGAGCACAAGTCCCTGCGCAAGCTGTTTCCCGCCACCTGGACAGCGGAGGAAATATCCGCCTCCACGGAACGCATGGTGGCAAAGCGCGGCATGCGCCGCAGCTTCCGCGCCAGCCTCGAGAATTCCATGCAATACCAGGATCTGATGGATTCGGTGTTCCGCGCCGAAGGCGTGCCCACGCGCCTGAAATTCCTGGCCCATGTGGAATCCCGCTTCAATCCCGATGTGGTCTCCCCCGCCGGAGCCGCGGGCATGTGGCAGTTCCTGAAATCATCGGGCAGCCGCTATCTGATCATCGACGAACGGGTCGATCAACGCTTCGATCCGCGGGCATCGACCTTCGCGGCCGCCAAGTTCCTGAAGCTCTGCCGCAACTACATGTCGTCCTGGCCTCTGGCCATTATGGCCTACAACAACGGCCCCGGCCAGATGCTGGACGCGGTAAAGGAAACCGGAAGCCGGGACCCTTCGGAAATCATCCAGAATTACCAGGCGGGGGGGTTCGGGACCGTGTCCCGGAACTATTACGCCATGTTCCTGGCCGCCTCCAGCCTGGGCATGAAAGCCGACGCCCTCTTTCCGGGCCTGCGCAAGGCCATGCCCGCTTCGCCCGCTTTCAAGACCCTGAAACTGGAACATGAGTGGACACCTTGCCAATTGCGCATCCTCTCGGGCTATTCCACCGCCGTGCTCATGAAGTACAACCCGGCCCTGCGCCCCGTGGTTTTCGAACGCAATCTTCCGGTTCCCAAAGGCTTCGAACTCAAGCTGCCCATGGGCCTGCCTTCCACGCAGGATCTGCAGTTCGCGGATTTGGGCATCATGGGAGAAAGATCGGATGGCCCGCAGACGCGGCACGCGGGAGCCATGGCGGGATTTCCCATGCCCCGGTTCGCGGAAAACGTGTTGATGCGGGTGCAGAACACCCTTTTCTCCAAACGCCGCAGCGACGATCAGCCCGTTCTCGCTTATATGCATTCGCAAGGGCTATTGGACGCGGATCGTCTGGCATTGGCCAAGCAGGATCGGATCCTGATCGAACCGCACCCCGCATTGCACGCGATGATCCGCGGCATGGGCGGCTGAAAACAAAGCGTATCTTGTGAGTTACCTGTGGAATCCTCGGGATTCCACAGCAAAAGAAAAGGCCGGAGCGATCCGGGCCTTTTCTTTTTCACTTTCCCGCGGAGGGCGGGATGATGACGGGCCTATGCGCCGGTATCGGGACCGGTCGGCTTCGTCCTGTCCGGCGGAGGCAATCCCAGCAGGGGCTTGGCGGAGGCGGGCTCGTCATAGATGAGCTCGTCCAGGCTGGAACGGTTTCCCACCACGCCCATATGGCCCATCAGATCGACGAGGTCAAGGGCCCGGCGGTTCTCCAGGGGGCGCACGGTGAGCCCCGCATCCTGGCCGAAATCGACGAAGTAGAACTCGCCCAGATTGGTGGCGTAGATTCCGTTCACGTCCAGCTTCTCCTGCCCCCATTGCTGGATGGACACCGGGAAAGCCCGAACCGTGGTGGGCGCGGTTTTCCGCAACTCCGTCATGATATCCAGTTCGAGTTTTTCCAGTCTGCGGGCGCTCTCGAAGCCTTGCATTTCCATCTAACCGCCCTTCGGTGCGTTGAGTCTTGGAACCTATAGCTGCGATTGCCGCGGATCCGGGATACCCGAGAATTTACCAAGGAAAGGCCGCGGAAGCAATTGGAGAATTGCGGGCCGTGACAGCCGCCACGAAAACCGGTTCCGGCCCAAGCGACCCAAACGCCGAGCGCCTCAAAGGAGTCGAAGCTGGAAAGGCCGCAAAGTTGTAGATTATGAATGGACATCCCAGTCCGCTTCCGGAAGGAAACCCGACATGCTGTTCGAAACCCTTAAGAAAACACTGTACGCCGGCGTAGGCTTGGCCTTCCTTACCCGCGACAAGATCGAAGAATTGGGAAAGCGGGTCGCCGATGAGACCCGTCTCAGCGAGGCCGACGGCAAGAAATTCATCGATGAGATCCTGAAGAAATCCGAGGATGCCAAGAACGCGTTCGAAAAAGCGGTGAATGCCGGGGTGACCGCCGCCATGGAAAAACTCGACCTTCCCCGCCGCGGCGATATGAAGACCCTGGAAGCGCGCATCAAGACGCTGGAGGAACGCGTCCGGGCGTTGGAAATCCGGAACACGGGATCGTGATCCGGGTGACTCCTTGATCCGGAATATCCGCCGGCTGGGCAAGACCTACCGGAACGTGAACCGCTTCCGGGAGATCCTCTCCGTATTCGTCAAGCACGGCTTCGGCGACCTTTCCGACAAACTGCATCTCGACAAATACCTGGACATGGGCACCAAGTATTTCCGCATGGCGCCCAGGGTCCTGGGTCCGCACTTGACCCGTCCGGAGCGTTTCCGCATGGCCCTGGAGGAGTTGGGCCCGACGTTCATCAAGCTGGGTCAGATGGTGGGCAACCGGCCGGATCTGCTGTCCCCGGAGTGGGCGGCGGAACTGGAGAAGCTCCAGGACTCGGTGCCGCCCTTCCCCACTCAGGAAGCCAAGGCGGTGGTGGCCGCCCAATTCGGGAAGCCCGTGGAAACCCTGTTCCGCGTTTTCGGGGAGGCCCCCATCGCCTCCGCGTCCATGGCCCAGGTTTACAAAGCCGAGCTCCTGACCGGCGAAAAAGTGGCCATCAAGGTGCAGCGGCCAGGCATCGAGGACCTGGTCAAGGTGGATCTGGAAATCATGTTCCACCTGGCCTTCCTGCTGGAGAAATACGTGCAGGGCATGGACGTCCTCAACCCGATGGGGATCTGCGAAGAGTTCGAGCGTACCATCCTCAAGGAATTGGACTTCTCCCTGGAAGCGTCCCAGATGGAGCGCTTCGCCCAGGCCTCCCTGGACCTTTCCATTTTCTACGTGCCCAAGGTGCACCGCGCTTATACCTCGCGCATGGTGCTGGCCTTGGAATGGATCGACGGCCTCAAGGTCTCGAACCTGGAAGGCATCCGCCATGCGGGCATGGATCCCGGCCGGATCGCGGCGGATCTGTCGCAGGTGCTGCTGCATCAGGTCTTCAACCAGGGGTTTTTCCACGCCGACCCGCATCCGGGCAACATCATGGTCCTGCCGGATCGCACCATCTGTTTCCTCGATTACGGCATGGTGGGATCCCTGTCCCCGAGCCATCGCGAGCGGCTGCTGGAAATCCTGGTGGGCGTGGCGGGACAGGACGCGGGCCGCATCGCCAAGACCCTGCTGCAATTGGCCTTCCAGCCCACGGATATCGTCGAGGATCTGGAATTCCAGGTGGGCGAATTGTTGGAGGCCTATTCCTTCGTGACCCTGAAGGACTTCCGGATCGGGGAGTTCCTGAACCGCCTGATCCGCCTCATCATCAACAACCGCTTGCGCATGCCTCCCGGATTCTACCTGATGCTCAAAGCCATCGTGACCCTGGAAGGCGTGGCCCGGCGCCTGGATCCGGAATTCGACATGGTCGAAACCATCAAGCCTTTCGCCAAGCAGGCCATGAAGGAGCGTTTGCGCCCGGACCGCCTGGCCAAGGACATGTACTACGGGGCGCTGGACCTGACGCCGATGCTGAAGGAATTCCCCGCCCAGGCCCGGGACATTCTCGGGCTCATCAAACGGGGGAAACTGCGCATCGAGTTCAAGCACCAGGGCCTGGAGCCCATTCTCAAGACCCATGAACGGATGATGACGCGGCTGGTATTCGCCTTGGTGCTGGCGTCCCTGATCATCGGTTCGTCCCTGGTGGTGCTTTCCGGCATCCCTCCCAAGTGGTACGGCGTGCCCGTGATCGGAGTGGCGGGCTTCCTGAGCGCCGCCTTCGTGGGGTTCTGGCTGCTGGTCTCCATCATTCTGAGAAAAGGCAGCTGGAAATGAAAACGGGAGCGGCCAAGAAAACGCGTCTAGTAATCGACCTCTAACGGTCCCAGGCCCAGGACTCCCTCCACCCGGCCCGCGGCCAGGGCCAATCGCCCCAGGATCCGGAAATACAGCGCATAGCACCGGCCCATGGCCTCTTCGGCGGCCGCATAGTGGGCGCCGTAGTCATGCTCCGCGGGCAGAGCGTCCATGGCATAATCGGCCAGCCCGGAAGAGCCCGGCTTGGACCCGAAAGGATACTCCAGGCCGTTGAACCCGGCGCCCAAGGCTTCCAGTTCCAGGCGGATGGCCAAGGCATGGGTCTTGAGCTGGGCTTCCATTTCCGGGGAGCTTTCATTGCCTTCCAGGTTTTCCAACAGGATGCCCATGCCGTGGAACGAACGCCGCAGGGATTCCAGGCGCGATTGGACGCCGCCGAGGGCCGCCAGCACAGGTAGCAGGCGGGTTACCTCTTGGGCGCAAGCGCCGGCATCCAGCAGGCATTCGCGCACATGGGAATCCGAGAGCAGCCGCAATGCGGAAGCCATGCGCATGCGCATGGCATCTTCGAATGCCGCAAGCCCGGCCGAGATGTGGCGCTGTTCGGCTTCCGCTTCCTTGAAAGCCTGGGCGGCCTGGAGAGCGCCGCCTTTCCGCAGTTGAAAATCCCCCGGCTCAATCCAGAAATTCGCGCGCATCAGGGCCAACGCCTGGACGGCGTCCAGCATGCGCGCATCGGCGACGCCGAAAGCCCGGTACTTTTCCGCGGCCCGCGAATGATCCGCTTCGATATGCGCGCGGGCGGCCTTGAGGCGGGCCTGCAGTTTTCCGGAATCGGCGGGTTCCATCGAGGCCTTGCGGGAGACCGGCTCGATGGGACCGTCCGGACCGCATTCCAGGTCCGCCGCGGTCAGCCACATCGGCCGGAGATTGGTAAGCAGGCCCAGGAAATATCCAGTCACGGCGGCTTCGCCCACCTGCACTTCGCTTTGGCCCGTAACCAGGTCCGAAGTGGACATCATGCGCGATGGGTTGAAATCCTCGCCCAGGTCCCGGCGGTAAAAGGAAGTGGTGACGCGCCTGGAAAGAGCCGCGAAGTCCGAGAAGAGGGTGTGGGAAGGACCGCCGGCGCGGAACACGCCCCGGACGGAGATCCGGCGGGCGCGACGGACGCGATCGGCCAGGCTGGGATGGGTGTCGAACAAAGCGGTCTTTTCGGCGAGCAGGGATCGCTCCATCTTGAGCCGCACTTCCGGGATGAAGACCCGGGTGTGCGCCGCCACCAGGGCGGGAAGATCGTCTGCGAGCCGCCCTTCCCGCAGGGCCATGCCCAAGCTGCGGTTGGCCAGCCCCCAGGCGGCCTCTATCACTTTGGCCTCCAGCACCATGTTCGCGAACGTCTCTCCGCCCACCAGCCTGATGGCCGCGCTGTCCGCCTCGTGCTCCATCTGGCGCAGCAGCACGGAACTAACCGCCTGGCCCGCGCGCACGTGGGTTTTCAGGATTTGGCTCACGATCCATGCGCAGATGCGCGCGGACCAGCCCAGGCAGAACAGGAAAGGATCGAGGCGTTGATTGCGGGCCGCCAGATCCCGTTCCCAGTTGTCCTCCCTGGATGCCGCGCGGGAGAACCAGTGGTTCACGGAGCGGATGCCGTACACCATGCGCATGGCCGCGCCCTGCCGGAAATGTCCCAATTCATGGGCGAGCACTCCGGCGAATTGGCCCAACTCCAGACCGCGCACCAGCGGCAGGCCCAGGACCAGCTCCAATCCTCCTGTCCAGAAATTCGTCCAGCCCGGGGCCAGGCGCGCGCTGGCGTTCACGTCCATGCTCACCTGGATGCGCATGGGAGCGGGCGATCCGAGCGCCGTGCAAATCTGGAGGATGAAAGCGTGCAAGCGCGGCTCTTCCCCAGGAGTGATCGACATGTCCGCTTTGGGACGGCGCCTACCCGTGATAAAGGGACGCAATAGGAAAAGGGAGAGTTCGACCAGGATCAGAACCCCCAATACATAAGCCAGCCCGGTGGAAAAACCGGCGTCCGGACCCATTGCCCAATGCAGGTTCCCCACCAGGTGCGCGCGTAGCAGCCAGAGTACCCCGCCGCAAATAGCCAGATAGGAGGCCGGAAGGACGACGGTGGCGGCACCCACCGCCAACAACCCCAGGACATAGGCGACGGGCGGATGCGCTTCGATCTTTTTGCGCCGACGCAGGGTTTTGGGCACCCCGGATTTGGGCAGCAGAGACATGGACCGCATCCTTGTATTGTAGCGGAAAGGCCCAAAGGGGACAACGCGGCATTGCGAATGCGCGGCCTTGGGAAAGGCCCCGGGCCCTTGGCGGTTGCAATCCCCGTTCCCGGTTCGGGTGCTTGCGCTTTTGGATGTTGCGCCGGATTTGAATGATTTGAGGAATCGTTTACGGTAAATCATTGCGAAAATCGGCCCTTTCCCCATCGCCGTCATTGCAGCGCGCTTCCGCCCACGGTACAATTGGAAACGTTCTTCCAGGAAGCGCGACGGCTCCCGCATGCCGCCCTTCCGGAACCGATTGGGAAAATGCCAGAAAATCACGAATCATCGCCGCTCAACCATCACGTAGATCCGGAACACCGGCACGGGGAAACGCGCCAAGTGGCCATCGTAGGCCTGAACCGGGAAACGGCCAACCTGTTGCCCAGCCTGCTGGACGCGGATGGCATCCAAGTCATCAAGGTGCTCAACCCCGAACTCGAGGACTTGAGCCGCCTGACCCAATATCCGCACCTGTCCATGGTCATCGACACCACCCATAACGCGTCCATCGCCGCCCGTTTGAAAAAGCTGCCGCTTAAAAAAGTGGATGTGATCAGCGGGCTGGGAGCCCGCATCCTTTTCTGCGGCATCCGCAAGGGCCATCCCGGAGAGAAGGACGGCATCCTGCAAAGCCTGGAGGAGATCAGGGAAGCATTGTGCCTGACCAAGAACAAGGCCGAGATCTTCAAGGTCATCCTGAACACGGCGGTGAAATCATCCGGCGCGGATTGCGGTTCAATCATGCTCCTGGATCCCTCCAAACGCCAGCTGACCATCGAATCCGCCTACGGCCTGGAGGAGAGCGTCGTCGTCTCGTCCATCCAGCGCGTCGGCAAAGGCGTTTCCGGATGCGCCGTGCGCCGTTGCGAGCCGATCCTCATCAACGGGGCGGCGGACAAGCAGGCATACTCGGCCGATTACCAGAAACCGGAATTGGTTTCATCCATATGCTGCCCGCTCATGTTCGGAGAGGAAGCCGTGGGAGTCATCAACATCGCCAGCAAGAATCCCTCGCGCATCTTCGATCAGGCCGACGTGGCTTTCCTCGAGGAGCTGGCGCGCCTGGCGGCGGAAGTCATCAAGACCTCCAAGGATTACGAGGCCCCCCAGCATACGACCCAATCCCTGGGCCTGTTGAACAGCGTGCGGGAAATCCTCTCCATGAAGTACCGCTTCGAGGAGCGGATGAACCTGCTCCTGATGAAAATCGCCAACGCCCTCGGGGCCAAGGTCTGCACCTTCTACGAATTCAGTCCGACCGATCGCGTCTTCGTCGCCAAGGCATCCAGCTCCGTGAGCGTCAACCTGCTGCGGGAACGGCCCATGTTCCTGGACGATTTCTTCACCCAGCGGGTCATCAAGACCAACACCACCTTTTGCGTGAACTCCACGGGCAAGGAGCCCCGCACCAAGAAATGGTACATGCTGCAGCCCATCCGCACGGGAACCGAGCTGGTGGGAACCCTGTTCATCTACCTGCATTCCGAGAAGAACCATCTGAAGGAAGAGATGGCTCTGATTAAAAAGGTCGGCGACATGCTGGCCCGGGAACTGGCCAAGAACCGCGAGATGGAAACCATCAAGGTCCAGTCGCTCAAGTACTCCGCCATCTCGCAATTCTCGTTCGATATCGCCAATGCCCGGAGCCTTCCGGATCTGATCAAGATGATCCTGTCCAACCTGCGGTTGATCCTGGAGGCGGAAACCTGCGTGCTGCGGTTGCGCAATTCCCCCGCCGCGGCCTTGGAAGTGCGCGACAGCCTGTCCCACCGGAATCCGGTCTGGATGAAGGACATTCTGGCGGTGGACGAAGCCATCTGCTCCGACATGGTTCCCGGCAAGGGCGTGCTCAAAATCGACAAGCTGGGCGATAGCCGCTACGGTACGGAGAACCTGGCCTCGGAATCCGTGCTCGCCATGGCCATCGAAATCAACGGGGAGATTCTGGGTACCTTGACCTTGTACGATAAGAAGGCCCTGGATCAGACCACGACGAGGAGCTTTTCCGATCAGGACAAGGACGTGATGCTCAACTTCTGCATGCAGGCAGGCAAGGGGTTGAAGCGGTTCTTCCCCTTCCCCGCCCCGGCGACGCAGTCCCAGGAGCCGGTCCTGGCCGATCTCTAGGCCGGAACGGCCGGACGTTAGGCCTTGACCGCGTCCAGGGCCCGGGCGGAATTCCTGGCGAGGTTCTCCCCTTCCGCTCCCGAAGCGGAATCCACGTTCTGGAAATCGCCCCGCAGCGCCTTCAGAGCGTACTTCTCCTCATAGATTTCCTTGCGCGATCGCAATCCCAGGCTTTTGAGGATGCCTTCCGAGGGGCGCCACTTTTCCTGGGCCGCCAGGAACAACAAAGGCAGGGATGCCCAGGTCAGTACGCGCCACAGACGGCTCCCGGCGAACCCCATGATCATGCCGAAGAGACCGGCTCCGGAAAGGGCCAGGGAGACGAACTTCTCCGCGTCCCATTCCTCGTCCAGGGACCGGATGCGTTCGGTCAGGCCTTCCTTGCCAAGGGATCCGTAAAACCGGACATTGTCCCCGGTTCTGGACTGCGTGCTGTCTCGTTCCCTTGTTTCGATCATGCGCCATTTCCTCCTTACGATGTGCTTGGATGCCCTTTGGGCAGGTGTCGGGCTATTTGCGATTGGGTGACGATGCCGGAAACCCAACCCCGGGCGTCGATGACGACCATGCGGCGCACCCCGTGCCGTTGCATCAGCAGCGTGCACTCCTGGAGCAACGCGTCTTCGCCCACGGTCAGCGCGGGCCCCGTCTGGATTTCCCGGGCGGACATTTCCAGGGGATTCTTCCCTTGCGCCACGGTGCGCACGGCGATGTCCCTGTCCGTAATCATGCCGATGGGGATCATTTCCGTTTCATTCCTCACAACGGGTATGGCCCCGCAGGCGTTTTCGACCATGAGCCTGGCGACCCGGGTCACCGGCGTGCCAGGAAGACAGCATACCGGATGCTCTGTCATCACGTCCTTAACGCGCATATGGGCCGCCGGACCGGATGATCCGGCTCGCTAAAGCCGTGGATCCGTCCAAGTGGAAAATACCTTCTGGGCGGGTGCGACGCAAACGGCAAACCCGCGCTTGATCCGCGAGCGGGGAAGCTTGCGGCCGGTAACTAAGGAGAAGCGATGGATTGCGATCCCCGGAGGCCGGGCCGCCATGAGGAGGATTCGGACATGTGGGAAACCATTCCCGTCCGGAAGGCTCCGGGTCCAAGCAATCCGGCGCCGCCGGCGCCGAGCAGCGTGGCTCCTCCCGCCACCAGGGCCGCCCCCTGGCCGCCCCGCAGCCTGTATCCGATGGATGCCAGGACAATGCCTCCCGCGGCCATGATCAGGGAGACCCAATAGGGGTAACTTCCCGGTTTCCTACGCGCGGGGCGGAATCCGGGTTCCGCATCGTTCCAGGAAGTGAAGGGCGGGGTAAGGGCTTCCAGCCTGTTCTCCAGATGCCTGACCCCCCTCATGCCGGAAAGCCCTTCCGCCAAGGCTCGGATCTCCCCTTCGCGGGCCGTGCCCGCCAGGAAAACCTTGCCCTGTTCCACCCGGAACTGCACGGCATCCGGACGCGCGACCATGCGGCCGATTTTCGCCTTGATTTTTTCCTGCAGGATGGAATCCGGAACGTCCGCATGCACGACCAGGGCGCGGATCTCCCGCAAAAGCGATTGCGTCCGGACCACGACGTCCACGACCGAAACCGAACCCTCAGGAAAGGCGGCCCTGTCCTGCCGGGCCTGAGCCCGGGATTGGGCCGGATCGCGGCGGTTGAGCCATCGTCCCGCGACCGCGCCGAAGCCGGCCCCCGCCAGAAAAACGAGGAGTCTATCCATGGACTTAAAATACCTTTTCCCGGGGCGCGGTGCGCCTCTTTGGAAAAATGCGCGGCCCCGGACGCGGCGCTGGGGCCGCGGCGCGGCGCAATGGCCGCATTCCGCCCCTAGGTGCGCTGGGCCTGGCTGTAGGCGGTTTCGCCCGTTTCCATCAAGGACTTGAACCGGCGCAAATCCTCGTCCACCATCTTGTCGGGATCTTTTCCGAAAAGCTTGGCGAACGCCTTGCCGGCCTTCCCCGCGGGCATCTCATACTCCAGATAGACCCGGATGTCCGTGGCGCGGCCGTCGGAAATGGGCTCGAAGATGACCACGCCGTTGTTCTTGATCTCGGAGGTGTCCAGCGACCTCCACGAGACCTTCCGGTTTTCCCGATCGTCCGTGATCTCCGCGTCCCATTCGATCTCGATCCCCGCGGGGGCCTTGGCCACCCAATGGGATCGGCGATCATCGATGGAACGCACCGACTTGAGGTGCTTCATCACCCGGGGCAGGTTTTCGAAATTGCGCCAGAAACGGTACACCTCTTCCGGGGACCGGTCCACGGCGATGGATTTCTCGGCCTTGAAGCTGCCGGTGCTTATCGCCTTCTTGACGGCTTTGGTCTTGTCGGCGGTATTGATCCCGAAAGCCTGGTAAATCAGGCTGCGCCCCAGGGTGCCCCGCAAGATCAGGTTTCCGCCCGCGAGCGCCAGCAAGGCTCCCAACCAGGAACGCCTCCTGACTCCCAAGTAGATCAACCCGCCTCCTACGGCGGCGGAGATCCACCGCTCCGGCATCGCGACGTTTATCCTGGAGTCGGCCCGCTCCCCGTATCCGCCGACGTTTTCCGCCGCGGCATCCGGCCCGGCGTTGTCCCTCGAAATCTGGCTTCCGTCCATTTTTCATCCTCCTCGATTGGTTGCAAATCGGTGCCCGGCTCGCAGGCCGGGGGTTTCGCACCCGCGCCGACGCGGGGGAAACCGTCTTTTGATCTGTTTTAAAATAAAGTCGTGAAGGATGCGGTCAAAGCATATTCCGCGCCGAATGCGAGGAGGGGACAGGACGAGGAATCAGGCCACGGGGCGGGAGCTTCCCATGCCCAGGCGGATATGATGCGTTTTCCCGTCATCTTCCAGCATGAGGGATTCGGGAACCGCGTCCAGTTTCACCCCGTCCACCTCGCAGGTATCGATGCCGCGGTTGGCGCCGTTGGGATTGAGCACGGTGATTTCGTAGAGGGCGGAGCCGCGACGATAGCGGATCTCGAAGCGGCGCCAGTCCCGGGGAATGCAGGGATTCATCACCAGCTTGTTTCCCAAAAGCCGGAAACCCAGTACCCACTCCAGGCCGGCGCGGTACATCCAACCCGCGGAGCCGGTATACCAGGTCCAACCTCCGCGGCCCACGTGGGGCGGAACGGCGTACACGTCCGCGGCCGCGACATAGGGTTCCACCTTGTATCGGTAGACGCCCGCGCGCGTGGCCGCATGGTTGACCGGATTCAGAAGCGAGAGCAGCTCCGCGGCCTTGTCCCCTTCGCCCAAGGATGCGAATGCCGCCACCACCCAGGCCGCGGCATGGGTGTACTGGCCGCCGTTCTCGCGGACGCCGGGCAGGTAACCTTTGATGTACCCCGGGTCCAGCGGGGAATTGTCGAAGGGGGGAGTGAAGAGGAGGATAAGCCCTTCCGCGCGCTTGACCAGGTATTCCTCCACGGAGAACATGGCCTGCCTGGCCCGGGTGGGATCGGCCGCTCCCGAAAGCACCGCCCAGGTCTGGGCGATTGAATCGATGCGGCACTCCTGGGATTGCGAGGAACCCAGAGGGGTCCCGTCGTCGAAGTAACCCCGGCGATACCAATCGCCGTCCCAGCCCTGGCTTTCCATGGCTTCGCGGATATGCTCGGCCCGGTCCCGCCAGGATCTGGCCCTGGCGATATCGCCCCTGGCTTCCGCGACGGTCGCGAACCCCTTGAGGTTGGGGATCAGGAACCATGCCAGCCATCCGCTTTCGCCCTTGCCCAGATGGCCCACGCGGTTCATGCCGTCGTTCCAATCCCCGCTGCCGATGAGGGGAAGCCCATGCGCCCCCACCTCGAGGCTGCGGTCCAAGGCGCGGGCGCAATGCTCATAGACGCTGGCCGATTCCTCCGAAACCTTGGGCTGGAAATAGGCGTCCTCCCGGCCTTCCGGCACCTCAGGGCCTTCCAGGAAGGGGGTCTTCTCTTCCAATACAGGAGCATCCCCGGTAACCTCCAGATAGTGCAATACCGCATACGGCAGCCAGACCCTGTCGTCGGAGAAACGCGTGCGCACGCCGCGGCCGGAGGGCGGATGCCACCAATGCTGTACGTCCCCGGCCTTGAATTGGCGCGCGGAGGCCCGCACGATCTGCTCCCGGGCCAGAGAGGCATCCAGGACCGATAGCGCCATCACATCCTGCAACTGATCGCGGAAGCCGAATGCGCCTCCGGCCTGGTAGAATCCGGATCGCGCCCAGAGCCTGCAGGCAA
The DNA here is from genome assembly GCA_028287505.1 of Fibrobacterota bacterium. Taxonomy (GTDB): domain Bacteria; phylum Fibrobacterota; class Fibrobacteria; order UBA11236; family UBA11236; genus Chersky-265. The sequence continues at coordinate 24,643 of JAQBPN010000096.1, forward strand.
GCGCCTGATAGGGAAGCCAGCGGTTCAGGAGCAGATCCAGGGAACGGTCCGGCGTTTTGATTTGCACTCCGCCCAGCACATTGTCCCAACGCTTCTGGACATCTTTCCAGGAAGCGTCGAAATCGATGCCGCGGTACTTGCGGACCAGGGCCGAAGCCGCTTGTTCATCGGAGGCCTGGCCCAACGTGAAGACGATCTGCACCCGGCCGCCGGGAGGGATTTCCACATGGGTCTGAAGGGCCGTGCAGGGATCCAGGCCCGCTCCGGAACGGTTGGAGAGCGGCCCGGAGCGCAGCAAGGCCAAGGGTCTGGCGCGATCGCCGTTACGGCCCAGGAACTCCGCCCGGTCGCAGGAGAAGCCGCTCTGGCGCCCTTCCAGATCCACGAAGCCGATCTGATCCGCGAACTCGGCGATCCAGGGATTGCGCGCGAAGATGGCGCCGGTGGCAGGATCGCGGTGGGTCTGGACGTGCTGGGTCGAGGGGCCGCGCGTGGTTCCCAGCACCCATTCCACGTAGAAGGTAACGTCCAGGTGACGCATTTCCGCGGACATGTTCTCCAGGGTCAGGCGCGAAAGCTTGATGGAATCCTCCCAGGGGACCCATTGCAACAGTTCCTGGCGGATGCCGTGGGAAGAGTGCAGGAAGCGGGAATAGCCGTGGCCGTGGATGGCCACATAAGGCCGGCCTTCCTCGCGGATGGGGAGCGCGGTGGGGCCCCAGACCGCGCCGTTGTCGCGGTCGCGGATGTAGACCGCCTCGCCGGCGGGATCGGAAACCGGATCGTTGGACCAGGGCGTCAGCTTGCGCTCCCGGCTGTTCCCGCACCAGGTGAATCCCGAGCCGGCTTCCGAGGCCAGGAAGCCGAAATTCGGATTGGCAATCACGTTCACCCATGGGGCGGGAGTCCATTGCCCTTCCCCCAGGATGATCTGATACTCCTTCCCGTCGGAAGTGAATCCGCCCAGTCCATTGAAGAATTCCAGATACGGCCTGGGAGGCGGCGCGTTGCCCTCCCCCGAAGGCTCCATCCGTTTAGGCGAAGGGGCGATGGGGACGACGACCCGGCGCATGCGCATCACCTGGTCCGAAAGGCTGCCGCGCCGGGCGCTCAAGACGGCCCGGGCCGCCGCCTGCAACAACAGCCGGTCCTCGGGAGGAATGTGGTCCCGGCGGAGCAGAAATACCCCGCCCCGGGTAGCCTGTCCCGCATGCCGCATGCGCATCAGACCTTCCAGTTCATTCTGCTGGGGTTGCAGATAGGATTCGGACGGGTTCTCGTTCAGCAATACCAGGTCCACGTCCACCCGTTTCATCTCCCAATACGAATGGGCCTTCAGGAGGTCCCTCGCCAGGTTGCGGTCCCCGGCCTCATCGAAGCTGGCGAACACGATGGGCAGATCCCCGGAGATACCGTATGGCCAGAGCGCCTCCTGGCCCTTGCGGTTCAATGCCAAAAGGTCCGGGGAAGGCCGCAGGGCCGGGTCCGGAAAGAACAATCGGTTGGCCAGCCGCTGATACAGGCGGGCCTCGTCCGGGCCGATCCCCAGATGGCGCAGCTGGATTTGCGCCTGGGTCCACGCCAGGGTGGCCACGCGTTCGAAAGCCTCGGTCTCCCGGTACTTGTCCGAAAGCGCCAGGGCCTGTTCCCGGGTGCCCGCCGCCAGGGTGGTGAAGGTGAGGCGGACCTTTCCGCCTTCGGGGACCACCACGCGGCGGCGCAGGCTGAAAACCGGATCCAGCACGGCCCCGGCGGTGTTGGAAAGCGGCTTTCCGTCCACGACGGAGACCGGGCGGCGCACGGTGCGGCCCCGGCCCAGGAAACGCGCGCGATCCGTCTCATACTGGATACCCCCCACCGAGCGGCCTTCCACGCCGCATACGTGGGCCGCCCAGGAAGGGATTTCCGAAGCCGAGCGCGCCCGGCGCGTGGCCAGCAGGGCGCTCATGTTGGACACGAATTCGGTCTGGACGAAAAGATTGGAAAAGGCCGGATGGGCCAGATCGGCCTCGTGGGGCGCCATCACCACCTCGCAATAGGAGGTGACTTCGATTTCCCGATCCCGGTTGCCGTTGTTCTCCAAAGTCAGGCGCCGGACTTCCGCGTCGTCTTCCGGAGAAATGACGATTTCCAGGGTGGAGGTGATGGATCCGTCCCGGCGCGTGATTTCCACGCGGTCCTCGGCGAATACCGCCTCGTAGAAATCCGGCTCCGCGCCCATGGGCTGGTATCCGGCCGACCAGGTGTCTCCGCTCTCGGGATCGCGCAGATAGAGATATTGCCCGTAGGCGTCGAGTACGGCGTCTTCGCGCCAACGCGTGATCGCCTGCCCCTGCCAGCGGCTGAATCCGGAGCCGGCGGTGGTGATGAGCACCGTGTAGCGGCCGTTGGAAAGGATATGCGTGCGGGGAATGGGCTCGTGAGGCGTGCTGAAGCGGTGCAGCACCGGCTCTATCTGGCTTTCCACGTGCAGCGGGCGGGCCACTTCGTCGGCATGGGGTTTGGAAACGGCCCCTTTGGGGATGCGCTCCTGGAGCAGCGGATCCACCGCTTTGATGATGGGCTCGGCGTGGAAACGCTCCTGCATCCGCCCGCCCAGCAACACATCCCCCAAAGCCACCAGCATCATCCCCTGATGATGGGCGAAATAGGATTTCACGATGGTGGCCCTATCCCCTTCCTGCAGGCGGACCTTGGTATAATCGATGGCTTCGTAGAAACCATAGCGGCCCTCCGCCCCTTCCCGGCGCAGGCGATCCAGGTTTTCCGCGGCTTCCCGCGGCGACACCAGCGCCGCCAGACCCGTGGCATAGGGCGCCACCACCAAATCCCCGCTCAGGCCGCGCTTGAGCCCCAGGCCCGGGACGCCGAAGCTGGAATACTGGTACGTCATTTCCAGATCGCGGATGTTGTACGCGGCCTCGGAAATGCCCCAGGGAATGCCGTTATCGTTGCCGTACTCGATTTGCCTTTTCACCGCATAGCGGCAGGCCACGTCCAGAAGGCTGCCGGGCGGCGAACGCATCACCAGGAGCGGCATCAGGTATTCGAACATGGAGCCGGACCAGGAGAGCAGGGTGGCGCCCTTCCCCACCGGGGTCAGGGTGCGGCCCAACCGGAACCAATGGGAAGGAGGCACGTCGCCTTTGGCCACCGCCAGAAAGCTGGTGAGGCGCACTTCCGAGGCCAGCAAATCGTAGAAACTGGGATCCAGGGCCTCTTCGCGCACCCGGAATCCGATGGCGAACAACTTGCGCTGGGGATCCTCCAGGAAGGAGAAGTCCATATCCAGGCTCAAGCGCTCCGCAGTAACCGAGATGATACCCAGCCGATCCAATAGCGCGCGCGCTTCCCGCGCGGCCTTGATGAGTTGTCCCGCCAGCACGGCCGCGCGCTCGCGCGACAGGGGCGGCTCGGGCCCCTCGCCGGGCACGTGGGACGGCAAGCCGCGCAATTCGGCCGCGGCGGCCAGGCAACGGGCTTCCAGGACGCTCAGGGACAGGCGTCCGTGCAGGAGCCGGTGGGTTTCCGGAATGGGCAGATCGCACAGCGCTTCCAGCGTCAGTCCCGCGCCCGCCCAGGGAAAATAGGTCTGGATGTCCCGGGAGACGCCCGCCAAGGAGGCGCGCAGCAACTCCGCCCGGGCCTGCAACTCCGTGAAGACCTCATCCTTCTGCTCCATGGCCAGGCTGCGGGCCACGTCCACCACCGCCTCCGCCTGGGCCTCCCAATCGGAAACCCGCGAAGTCCATTCGCCCACGTCGGCGGGAATGGGAAGCAGCAGGTCTTCCAGCGCTTCCAGAGCCTCCAGCATATGCTTGCGGCCGAAAGCCTGCACGCGCAGGTTTTCCGGCAAGGCCAGGGCGGACTCCTTCACCAGATTGATGAGATCGGCCAGCCCCTCTTCCAGGGAGGGAGACAGGATTTCCGCGCCCATGTATTCGAGGCAGGCGCGCTTGAGGGCCAGCAGGTGGCCGGCCAGGTTCCCGCTGTCCACCGTAGAGATATAGCGCGGCTCCAGGGGCCGCAGGTCCTGGGTGGCGTACCAGTTGAAGAAATGCCCGCGGTAACGTTCCAGTTTCCCCATGGAGGCGAGCACGGACTCCAGGCGCTGCGCAGTTTCCGCCAGTCCCAGCCATCCCAGATCCCGCGCGGTGGAAATGGAAAGCAGGCAGAGGCCCATATTGGTGGGCGAGGTGCGATGGGCCACCACCGGTTTCGGATCCTCCTGGAAATTGTCCGGCGGAAGGTAATTGTCCTGGGGGCCCACGAAGTCGCGGAAAAACCTCCAGGTCTTCAGCGCCGTATACCGGAGGCTCAGCCGTTCCTTGGCGGACAGGCTTTCCTCGGGATGCTCGGCGCGCGGCGTGCTGGCCAGCAGGGCCAAGGCCGGAGAGACGATCCAAAGCACCAGCAAAGGCAAGGCGATGACGAGATTGCCTTCGCGATCCAGCAGAAACATACCCCCCATCAGGGCTCCCGGCAGGATGACCGCTCCCGCCATGGAGCGATAGAAACCGAACAGGCCCTTGCGGAGGCTGGCTTTGGCCTGGGCCGCGGCCGTCCATTCCAGCATGTTCCCGTGGGACACGAACATCCGCCATAGGGTGCGGATGGCCGCATCGGAGAGAAGCCAGGCCTGGTGAGCCAGGAGAACGATGGAAAGCAGATAATTGGAGAGGGCCTGGAGCAGGTTCTCGCCGGAATCCCTGAGATAGCGCCGCAGGGAAAAACCCGAACGCGGGGGCGAGACCGCTTCCGATGCCGAGACCAGGAAAGGAAGGATCATGGCGACCAGCACCAGGGCGGTCCAGGCGACCGGCGGGGTGGCGGCCAAAAGCCATCCGAGCGCCAGAGACAGGAATGCGCAAGGCGGGACCAGGGCGCGGCGCAGGTTGTCCAGCATCTTCCAGCGTCCCAGGAAAGGCAGCCCCTTGCCCCTGCGCCCCAGGATCCAGGGAAGCAATTGCCAGTCTCCGCGCGCCCAGCGATGCTGCCTGACCGCATAGGCCTGGTAATGGGAAGGGAACTCTTCCAAAACCTCTACGTCGGTGAGGAGCCCCGCGCGCGCGAAAATGCCCTCGAAAAGATCGTGGGAGAGCAATGCGTTGTCGGGAACCCGATCCCGGAGGGAATCCTCGAAGGCGTCCACATCATAGATGCCTTTGCCGCTGAAGGAACCTTCGTTGAAAAGATCCTGGTAGACATCGGAAACGGCGGCCGCATAGGGATCGATGCCGCATTGGCCCGACGTGATCCAATGGAACAAGGTGCGCTCGGTGTTCTCGGGCAGGGAGGGGACCACCCTGGGCTGCATGATTCCGTAGCCTTCCGTGACCCGCCCCCGGGAGGAATCGAAACGGGCGCGATTCAGGGGATGGGCCATGCTTCCCGTCAGGCGCGCGGCCGCGCCCTTGGGAAGGCGCGTATCGGCGTCCAAGGTGATGACGTATTTGACGTCCTTGGGGATTTCCGCGGCTTCCCGTTCCGACAACATGAAGGAGACATCGCGTTCCCCGCGCAACAACCGGTTCAACTCCCAGAGTTTGCCTCGCTTCCGTTCCCAGCCCAGCCATTTGCGATCCCGCGCATTCCAAAGCCGCTTGCGATGCAACAACAGGAAACGCGTACCTCCCTCCGGAAGGGGGCCGTATCGATCGTTCAATTCGACCATGCCCGCCACGGCGGCTTCCAGCAGTTCCAGGTCGCCCGGCATCTCCGCCTGGGGCGCATCCGCCCAGTCGGTGAGCAGACTGAAGCGGATGTCCCCGTCCGGATTGGCCAGATAATGGACTTCCAGCCGTTCCAACAACTCCTGCACGTCCGCTTTGTTGCGCAAGAGCGCGGGGAGGGCCACCAGGGTCCGGCAGGCGCCGGGTATGCCTTTGGAAAAATCCAGCTTGGGCAGGATGCGGGGAGGCATGAGGGTTATCACGAAACGGTTCACGAGCGCCATGGCCCCTTCGGAAAGGGGAAGCGCGCCGAGGATTCCCAGAATGATCAAAGCTGCCAATCCCATGCCGCTGTCGGCGAGGGATTCCACTCCCTGCACGGCGAACATGATGGTGAACGCGAGAATGGTCGCCGGATAGATCCAGATCCCATTGGCTTTCAGGAACCGGCCCAGGGATTCCCGGAAGCGCGGACGATATCCCAGTTCGGTTTCGAACCAAGGCAGTCCTTTTCCGATCAGGAAAAACCCGGCCTCCCCCGTGGCTCCCGGCATCCGGTTCCCGACGGCTTTCACCGCCTTGGAAGCCACCTCCGTTTCCTGCACTCCGGATCCGCGCGCCAGGTTTTCCACGGCGTGGCGGTAAAGATCCCGGGACGGGAAATCCATGTCCCGGTAGCCGGGAGAGGAACGCAGGATGGCTTCCACCTCGCTGGCGGTTTCGAAGAATTCCTTCCAATCCAGTTCCAGCACCAAGCGCATGCTGGTGATGATGTTGCGGACGGATACGTTGAGCGCGGCCTGCTTCTGGTGCTCTTGGCGGATGATTTCCTGCGCGGACAGACCCCGCCGCGCGAGTTCGCGATCGAGCCATTCCAGGGGCGGGGCCTGGGGCGGCGCCTGATCCTGCAGACGCTGGAAAAGCTGCACGGCGAAGGCCGCGAAATAGGGGGAATCCCCCAATTGCTCCCAGTCACGGGCGGTGACGTCCGCGGCCCCGGCTTCCTGCGTGCGCAGCCCCAACAACATGTCCGCCACTCTGTCGGCCTTGATGCGCGCCTCGCGTCCGCCCACCACCAGGTCGGCCAGGCGGCGCAGGTTTTCGATCAGGGCCACCCGCAGGGTGATGGCCACGGCCCAGAGTTCGCCGATGGTCAGGGGCTGCACCTTCTGGTAGGCGCGGATGAACCGCCCCAGAACCTCCGCGTCCAGGCGGCTGTCCGTATGCGCGATATAGGCGCAGATGACCGCATATACCCGCGGGTAATCCTTGAAACCGCCTTCCGGCAACTTCGGCAGGTCGCGGTAATAGGAAGGCGGCAGATGGTTGCGGATCTCGCGCAACTGCTCGTCCACCACGTGGAAGTTGTCGGTCAGCCATTCGGCCGCGGGAGTGATGCTCCGGTCCGCCAAAGCCGTGCGGGCGATGATCCGATGCGCCGCGCGCAGGGCGGCCCCGTTCTCCTCCACGCGATGGAGCAGCGGATAGCCGCGGCGGCGGGGACGCGCGGATTTGTGGGATGCCGCCAGGGTGGCGGCGTATTCCTCAAGATGTTCGGCGCTGAAGATTTCGCCGCGGATGGGTTCGCTTTCCGGAGGCAACAGGTTCTCGGTCGCGCTTCCGGGATTGATTTGGGTGGCCGCGGCGCTGATTTAACGGTCTCCTGCCGGACGGGAGACTTCTTCCATCACTTCCACGACTTCCTTTTCCCCCGTGTGGAGCGCGATGTCCGCCACGGAAACGATGCCCGAGCAGCTTTGGTTCGCATCGACGATAAGGACGCGCCGCAATTGATGGGCCTCCATTTCGCGGATGCACTCCTCCACGCTGGCGTCCTCTCTCACGGTCACGGGGCTGATGGTCATCACCTCTTCCGCCGTCATTTCCAGGGGATTGCGCCCCTCGGCCACGGCGCGGACGGTGATGTCCCTGTCGGTGATGATCCCGACGGGTTTCCAGCTTTCCTGATCCTCGACCACGGGAATGGCGCCGCAATCGTTCTCCACCATCATGCGCGCCACTTCCTCGAGCGCGGTTTCCCGCACGCAGCAAATCGGATTCTCGGTCATGATCTCTTTGATCTGCATATCCATTCCTCCTTCACAATCCGGCAAAACCGGTTTCAATCAGATCCGTCATCATATGCGAACCCTTGGCCAGGTAGCCCGGAAGGGAACGCTCCAGGAATAGGTTGGCCTCGCCGGCGGCCCTGCCGGAAGCCGGACCGTATTCGATCTCCAAATCCAGGCGGGTGGACCCGGCGCGCTCGCGGAACCGCGCCCGCCCCGAACATTGGATCGGCGACTGGGAATCGCTGCCCCATTCCAGGTATTGATTGGGAACCAGACGGGTGATGACGGCGTCCCAGATAAAAGTGCGGCCGTTGGATCCGCCCAGTTCAAAGAGATAGCGGGAATGGCCCAGCTCCCGGACCGATTCCACCCCGTCCAGATACCGCGGCAATCCGGTGAAAGCGGTCCAATGGGCGAACACCTCTTCCACGGGCGCCTGGAATTCCAGGCTATGCCTGACATGATAGAACGGCTGGACCGGATCCATGGCTCAAGACCTCCCCATAGCCCAAATGCCCGTGTAGGCGGGCATCGGGTTTAGCATGAAACTACGTTTTGGATTTTGGCTCAGAAAGAAGAAAAGCGCGAATAGCAGGCATGGGAAAGGCTTTTTCAGTCTGGATTCGAGGCATCGACCAGAAAAAAGGGTCGGAAGGTCCTGTCAGTGTTTCCCGGGCAAAAAAAAACGCTGCATCCAGAACCTGGATGCAGCGTATCGATTGAAAACCTGCCAAGGCCGGAAAAAGCGTCCGCCCGGCTGCCCGGACGGAACCTCTCCAACCCGCGGGTCTTACTCGCCTTCCAGCTTGGGCATCACGTCGCCCAAGGTGGCGGGCTGGGGCTTATGGGCGCCGAGATAGGCCTTCCATTCCGCGTCTTCCTTGTTCTTGAAGTAGTCCACCACGCTCAGCGTGAGCTTGCGCGAAGCGGCCTCGACCTCGATGACGGCGGCAGGAACCTCATCCCCGGGCTTGAAGGCCTCGGCGGGACTGCGGATCGAGTCGGTCGTCAGCTTGGAAGTGGGGATGAATCCTTCGATTCCCCCGGGCAGTTCCGCAATCACGCCGCGCTCGAGAAGGCGGGTGATCTTGGCCTGGACTTCCGTCCCGACCGGGAACTTCTCGGCGAGGGTATCCCAGGGATCCTCTTCGAGATGCTTCATGGACAGGCTGATGCGGCGCTTTTCCTTGTCGATGGCCATGACGATGCATTCCACCCGGTCGCCCTTTTTCAGGACTTCCGAGGGGTGATTGATCTTCTTGGTCCAGGACATGTCGGAAACGTGGATGAGACCGTCCACGCCTTCCTTGATTTCGATGAACGCTCCGAAAGCGGCCAGGTTGCGGATTTCGCCGGTAACCTTGGAGCCCACGGGGATTTCGTCTTCGATGTTCTGCCAGGGATCCGGGGTCGCCTGCTTGAGACCGAGCGAGATCTTCTCGTTCTCGGCATCCAGCTTCAGCACCACGGCTTCCACTTCGTCGCCCTGATTAAGGAGCTGCGAGGGATGCTTGATGTGCTGGGTCCAGGACATTTCGGAAATGTGGATGAGGCCTTCGACGCCCTGGTCCAGTTCCACGAACACGCCGTAATCCGTAATGGATACGACCTTGCCCTTGACCTTGGTCCCCTCGGGGTACTTGGCCGCAACGTCTTCCCAAGGATGCTTGGTGAGCTGCTTCATGCCGAGCGAGATGCGCTCTTTCTTCTCGTTGAAATCCAGCACCACGACCTTGACCCGGTCGCCCAGGGAAACCACCTCGGAAGGATGGTTCACGCGGCCCCAGGACATGTCGGTGATGTGGAGCAGACCGTCTACGCCGCCGAGGTCGATGAACGCGCCGAAATCGGTGATGTTCTTGACCACGCCTTCGCGGATCTGGCCCTTCTCGAGGGTGTCGATGATTTCGTCGCGCATCTTCGAGCGTTCCTGCTCGAGGACCACGCGGCGGGACACGACGATGTTGCGGCGGATCTTGTTGACCTTGATGACCTTGAAGTCCATCTTCTGGCTGATGAGGGCGTCGAGATCGGGAACCTGACGGAGGTCGATCTGCGATCCGGGAAGGAACGCTTCGATGCCGAACAGATCCACGACCACACCACCCTTGATGCGGCGGGTGATGGTTCCGGTGACAATCTCTTCCTTCTCGAAGGCTTCGCGGATGCGTTCCCACACGCGCATGAAATCGGCGCGCTGTTTGGAGAGGATGATCTGACCGTCGGCGTTCTCGACCTGTTCCAGGTAGACGTCGATGATCTTGCCGACCACCAGCTCGGTGTCGTCCTTGAATTCCATCTTGTTGATGATGCCTTCGGATTTGAACCGGATGTCGACGAAGACGTCCGTATCCGAAATGCGCACGACCGTGCCCTTGACAATGCTGCCTTCCTGATAGCCCGTGAGGGACATATCATAAAGCGCGAGGACATCCTGTTTGACCTGGCCGGGGACCTTCGAGTCCACGTCTTCGCCGAAGTCCTTCAAATCTTCTTCTGTGCCGTAAAGCAGTTTCTGAGACATGTGATTGGATTCTCCTTGAGTCTGCGCCGGGGACGGGATTGCTCCTTTCCGGGCGGTAGACCTTGCCTGCGCTGACGGGTTGAATTCCGGACCCCGGAATAGGCTGACAGCGCGGCCTTCACGAACCATCGTCTTGCGGACCGGACCGGGAAGGCCCTGGACCCTTGAATCCCTCGCGGGACTCCTTGAACCTTAGGGAAGGTTTTTCAAGACGTGGGAGACAATGATAGCAACTTGTCCCTCGAATGTTAACCCGCTGGTGTCAATCTCGATGGCATCCGGGGCCATGGTCAGGGGACCGTGCTCGCGGCCGGAGTCCTTGCTGTCACGCTCGGAAAGGTTGCTGAGGACCTGCGCGTAGTCCGCGGGGAGGTTCATGGACTGCAATTCCATAACCCTCCGTCTGGCGCGCACTTCCGGGCTGGCGGACATGAAGAATTTGAAGCGGGCATCCGGGAATACCACCGTGGCCATGTCCCGCCCTTCCACCACGGCCGGTTGGCGCATGCCTATGGAACGCTGGACCGGAACCAGGGAATGCCGGACCTCCCGGATCCGGGCGTAATCGGAAACCGCGGCGGTCACGGGCGCGGTGCGGATATCCCCGCTCAAGTCGCGGCCATCAACCGTAAGCTTTCCCTGGGCATCCGCATCCCAATGCAAACCCTTCACCAGGGCGTCGATTTCGGGGGTTTGCCGGGGTGACAGGCCCGCTTCCAGGGCCAAAAAGGTCACGGCGCGGTACATGGCGCCGGTATCCAGATGCAGGATTCCCAGCTCCCGGGCCACGGTTTTGGCAGTACTGCTTTTGCCGGAGCCGCTTACTCCGTCGATGGCGACGATATAGTGTTTGCCAGGTGAAAGGTCCATTGTCCGGTGAAAATAAGCTAGGAAAATGGCCCGGCTATGGCATCGATTCGCCCTGATGGGATATAATCGACAAAAACCCAAACGTCCGCGCCTACGACCGCGGACGAGCATTGGAACCGAAACGATCGATGCCGACCCGTCCCGCTCACCGCCATTCCCGTATCGCCAAGGCCGTAGGCCTGCTCTGCGCGGTTTTCCTCTTCCAGGGTTTCTACTGCGCCCAGAAGAACGATCCCCCCAGCCTGCCGAGCGCCCACCTCACCGATATCCATCTGAAAATGGAAGACCCGGCCTCCGGATCGCCGGGCGTTTATGTCGCCTGGGAATACCCCGCCGACGGAAAGGTTTCCTATTTCGATATCTACCAGGGAACGAAAAAGGACTCCTTGAAGCATCCTCTCCAGTCCCATCTTCCCGGCGATTCCCTGCACGTGGTTCTGGCTCTTCCGGATTCATCCCGGCCATTCACCCTTTACTATGCGGTGCGGGCCGTGCTGGTGGAGCCTACGGGCCAGAAGCTGATAGGCGATACTTTGCCGGTGGATTCCCTGACCATCGCTCCCTCCCTGACCATCCTGCAGCCCGCCGGCGGATCCCATCAAAGCGGCCGGACCCTGACCATGCAAGTGCAGACCGCCAGCGACAACGGCGTGATGATCCGGATGTCCTACTTTGAAAAAACCGGTCCGGACTGGTTCCTCAAACAGGATACCTGCCTGCCCACGGATCGATGCGGGTTCCCCATCTTCGGAAATTCCGTGCAGCGCGATTCCCTGATCCTGGAGCAGCACGCCGCCGGCGATACCATCCCGGCCCTGTTCTGCGTGGTGGGCACGGAAAGCTTCCAGGACCAACCCACGGGACTGATCCAGTCGCTGGGCTGCACGCGTTACTTCCGGGTGGATCCATGAACTCTCTGCGCCTGCTGGCCGCTTTGGGAACCTATTGCCTGGCCGCGGCGGCCGTGATTGAAGCCGCTCCCGTACCCTTCGACGCGGAATGGACCCTTGAAGCTTCCGATGCCGCGGGAATGCGCTTGCTCTGGAAAAACTCCCAGGCAGGACAACCGGGCGGATCCCGCCTCCGCAGCCTGGCCATCGCGGTCCCTCCCGGCAACACGGCGGACGCGGTCCTGGAATCCCCGCAGACTCCCGGCGCCGTGCTCAAGGTCAGTCCGCCCTCGCGCTTCCGGGATGTATTCATCGCCGCCCTCAGCTTCGAACCTTCGGGATCGGCAAGCCCCGGGACCGGCGGCCAGGCGTCCAACGCTCCCGCCGAGGCGCGCATCCGCATCGCCTTCCGCAAAGCGGCCTCGGCCGCTCCCTTCCGGACCTCCTTCGCGGCTTCCGAAACCGCGCCCGCGGAGCGGCACCTGCAAGGTTGGCTGGCGAACTATCCCCAGTCCCGCGGATTCCGCAGCATGCCCGCGACCGCCCTGGCCAAAACGGGAGAAGACGGACCGTGGGCGGGAGCCTCCCTGCCCAAGAATCGATTGGTGATCAAGACTTTGGACGAAAACATCCAGGCGCTCGATTACGATGCGTTGGCGAAAGCGGGCGTTCCCGTCGGCCGCATCGACCCGCGTTACATGCGGCTTTTCAGCAACGGCAAGGAAATCCCCATGTACATCAATGGCGAGGGGGACGGCCATTGGGACCACGGCGACTATATCGAGTTCATAGGCAAGCGCGCCTCCGGACAGAACACCTACAACTCGTTGTATACATCGCGGGCGGTTTTCATCCTGGTCTGGGACGGCGGACGCCTGGGTCTGCGCGCACCCGCAGTACCGGTAGCTTCGCGCACGGGCGGTCTGATCCCCTCCTTTCCGGCCGATGCCAAAGCGGCTCTGCCCTTCCGCTCGCGGGTGCACGTGGAAGAGGATCTCGACATCCTCCGCATCGGCAACACCTCCGCCGAGGAACCCGTGGACCTGGCTTTGAATGGCCAGGAGGCTGAACTGGGCGATTTCTGGGTCTGGAAAAGGCTGGGCGCGGAAAAGGATGTCCTCGCAATCCCGTTCGTCCTGGCATCCAGTCCGTACTCGCCGGCCAAAGGCAGCGGCTCCGTGGGCGCCAACGGCGCCTTGACGGTCACCATCAACCTCAAGGGCGTCACCAACAATCCCAATGCCAATCCCGATCACCACCTGAAATTCCTCCTCAACGACAAAACCATCTCCGATGCCGGAGGCAAGAGTTACGATGCCATTTGGGAAGGCCAGGAATCCTATACCTGGGTCTCGCCGCCCTTGGACCCTTCCGCGCTGTTGACCGGCAAGAACAGCCTGAGCATCCAAAAGGTGAACGACCTGATAACCTCGGACGGGCAGGTGGTGGAGGTGCAGGACGCTTATCTCAACTACATCGAATTGGACTTCCCCTCCCTCTACGCCGCGTTCGAAGACAAATTGACCTTCAGCAACTCCTTCGCCGACAGCGCCGGTCTGAAACTGTTCACGGTGACGGGATTTTCCACGGAGGACGTGAGCCTATGGGATAAGCTGGGCCGCAAGCTCACCAACTTCCGCATGATCCGCCGCGGGGACGGATTCGAGATGAGCTTCCTGGACACCCTGGCGGGCCGGACCGACTATATCGCCTGCGCCGCCGCGAAACGCGAACTGCCGCTGATCGAGTTGGACACCCTCGACGATTTGACGAACCCGAACCAGGGCGCGGATTACCTGGTGATCACCCAGCGGGAACTGCTGGGCGACGCCCTCGATTCGCTCCTGCAATTCCGCACCAAGCAGGGGATGCGCACCCGCGTGGTCATGGCCCGCCATATCTACCAGGCCTTCGGCGACGGCAGCCTGGACCCGGCCGCCATCCGCCGCTTCGTCGCGTATGCGTACAAGAACTGGACCCGGCCCGCGCCTACCTACCTGGTGCTGGTCGGGGATGCGTCCCAGAGCTTCGAAAAGCGCAGCGGCGAAACCATAGTCCCCTACCATCCCATCAACATCATCGGCTGGGGCGTGGCCGCCAACGATGATTACTACGGCAAGGTTTCGGGCGACGACGACCTCTCGGATCTGTTCGTCGGGCGCATCCCCGTGGTCCGCAAAGAAGATCTGTCCAGCGTGGTCCGCAAAACCCTGCTTTTGGAAAACTCCCGGCCGCAAGGGCATTGGAGCAACAAAGCCCTGCTCATCTCCGGGTTCGAATCCCAATTCACCACCCAGAACTATGAGCTGCAAGGCATCGCCTCCGCCAACGATCGCCAGTATTCCCGGCTCGATCTCTTTCCGGCTTCGCCCTATTACAAAAGCGCCCCCGAGCGGACCAATTTCTTCGATCAGTTGGATTCCGGTTTCAACCTGGTCAGCTTCATCGGCCACGGAGGCGGGGCGGTCTGGTCGGATGCGGGCGTGCTCACCCTCAAGGCCCTCGACGAAGGCAAGCTGAAGGGCGAATATCCCATCAACCTGGTCTCTTCGGTCACCTGCCTCACCGGCTTTTTCGAAGACAACGACGCCCGCTCGCTGGGCGAGGAGATGGTCCGGCGCAAGCAGGGCGGAGCGGCCGCATTCTACGGAGCCGCGGGATACATCTCCAACGTGGCCGGAGTGGCGCTTTCATCCGAAATCCTCAAAGCCGCCACCAGTAACGCCTATGCTACTACGGGCGAGATCATCACCCAGGCCGAAACCATGGTCAAGCTCAGGACCGGGAACGTGTTCCTGCCTATCATGGCCGAGTTCAACTTGTTGGGAGATCCGGCCCTGGGCCTGCGCTTCCCCGCCAAGGAAGGCGACCTGGCCCTGGATCCGCAGGTGCTGGCGGGCGGGGCCGGCTTGGATGCCAGGGGAAGCAAACTGGCGATCGACGAGGGCGATGGAGCCGCGACCGTGCTGTTGGGCGATTCCGTCGAAAGCGAAACGGCCGTGAAGGTTTCCGGCGGCGCGATTTCCATGCAGCGGACCTTCCCGGTGAAACCCGTCGCGGTCCAGAACGGAAAGGTCCTGATCCATTATTGGAACGAGAAGGAATCCCGCGTCGTGTCGGCCCCATTCTCCTCCCTGGACTGGCTGCTGGACTCCGTGTCCATCGAACCCGCGATAGCCGCTCCCGGAGACTCCGTGCGCATCCGCGTAAAGCTCAATACCGCCTACGCCAAGACCGCCCTCGCGAGCGGAGTGGCGTCCTATGTGGTGGGAGGGGATGTGGCGCCGCTTTTCCCGGGGGAAAACCAGAACGGACTGCAAACCGATGACGGAATCCATCTGAACACGGCCTCCAAAGTGTTGCTGGAAGTGCCCGCGGGGGACTTGACGGGCCCGCGCGTCTATCTTGCCTTCCGACTGAATGTGCAGATTCTCGATGCCCAGGGCAACGCCACCGGGATCACCAACCTCAGTTCGCGCACCTATTCCCTGCCCCTGACGGAATTGCCGCGACTGGAGTTCCCGGCGAAGGCATTCCACCTTCCCATCCAGAAAAAGCCGGGTGTCTGGGTGCTCTTCCACAACAAAGGCGTGGGCGCCGCCAATGGATTGAAGGTATCCCTGACCCGGGACGTGGAGAACGCATCCCCGGTGACTGATACCGTAGGCTACTCCTCCAAGCTGTACATGGGCGGATTGGATTCCGTGTTCTTCACCTTGGTGGACAGCATGTTGTCCGGGAAACGTCTCAGAGCCACCTTGATTCCCTCCAAAGATGGGGACTTGGCCGCAACGGGAACCTCCCAGGACACGGTCTTCCATATGACCTCGGGGCTCCTCTCCACCAGGACCGATACCCTGGCTCTGGACACGCTGGGAACCTTCGTCGCCTTGCCCGAGTCCGGACCCAAGCCCATGCGCGTGTTCGCGGAAAAGGTCCTCATCGCCAGCCTGCCGCCCCATTTGGGACCGGTAACGGGCGGGCTACCCCTCACCGCCTATCGCATCCAGGCGGCCGGATTCTCGGCGGGCGGACTGGTGCTTGGAAAGACCGATCTTTCCCAGGGCCTGCCGAAGGCCGCGGCAGCCATCCTTCCCGCTTGGCATTACCGCGATGAGGACGGACAGAGCTGGGTCAAATTGGATACGGTCGCCTCCGGAACCGCGCGCGTGGGAACCGGCTTCCGCAACGGCCTGTACGCCTTGCTGCTGAACAAGGACGTCTCCCCGCCCCTGATCCAGCTCAGCAGCCGCGGCCAGACCCTTTTGCAGGACGATTATGTGCCCCTGAACACTCCCATCGACGTGGTCATCCGCGACGGCGAAGGCGTGGACCTGGCCTTGCATCCGCCCGTGCTGATCAGCGCCCAGCAAACCCTCGACTCCGCCAACCATGCGGAAGAAACCGCCAATATCTTTCCCACCCTGGCGCGCATCAACTTTCTCCCGGCCCGCAAATCCGACCGCGATTCCATCACCGTAACGGCGGAGGACGTTTCCGGAAACCTCTCCACCAAGACCCTCGTCTACCGCTTGGGCGACGACCTGAAAATCCGCGACCTGGGCAGCTATCCCAACCCCTTCGCGGATACCGCCACCTTCGTCTACAGCCTGACCGATTATTGCGACAGAGTGGATCTCAAGATCTATTCCCGCGCCGGCCGGGCCGTGCGATCGCTGGAACAGCGCAACGTGGTGGGCTACCAGGAAGTGGTCTGGGACGGGCGCACCGAATCCGGAAACAACGTGGCCAACGGCCTGTATTTCCTTAAGGTGACCGCCAAGGCGGGCGGCAAGGAGACCTCGAAGGTTTTCAAGCTGTTCAAGAAACAACGGAAATAGACCCCGCTCTCCAATGTGTACATTATTAGCCTATGGCTAATGCT
Source organism: Fibrobacterota bacterium (assembly GCA_028287505.1). GTDB lineage: Bacteria > Fibrobacterota > Fibrobacteria > UBA11236 > UBA11236 > Chersky-265. The sequence continues at coordinate 41,556 of JAQBPN010000096.1, forward strand.
TCCGGCCTGGTATTCGACGAGCGCTTTTTCGATCACGTGATCGAGCCCGGGCATCCGGAATCCCCATCGCGGCTCCGGGCCATCGCCCGCAAGCTTTCGGAAACCGGATTGCGAAAGCATTTCACCCCGATTGCACCCGCGCCCAATCCCTGGGAAGCCATCGCGGCCGTGCATAGCGCTGAGCATATCCTGGCTATTCAGGATCTTCCCGTGACCGGACCCATCGCGGCCCTGTCGGTGGGAGCGGCGCTGGCGGCGGTGGACGCGGTCTGCGAAGGCAAGGTGCGCAATGCCTTCTGCGCCGTGCGGCCCCCGGGGCATCACGCCCACAATCTGGGTGAGGAAGAGGGCTTCTGCTATTTCAACAACGTGGCCGTGGCCGCGCGCCATGCGCAGCGCAAGCACGCTTGCGACCGCATCCTGATCATCGATTGGGATTACCACCATGGGAACGGCACGGAAGCGGCCTTCTACGAAGACCCCTCGGTGCTTTTCTTCTCCACCCATAAGTGGATGGCCTATCCCGGCACGGGTGACCCGGCCAGGCAAGGCTCCGGAGACGGGCGGGGCTTCAACATCAACGTGGATCTGGGCAAAGGCGCGATGGATAAGGATATCCTGCTGGCATGGGAGAAAAAACTCCTTCCGGCGGCGGAATCCTTCCGTCCGGATCTGGTGCTCATTTCGGCCGGATTCGACAGCCGCAAGGACGATTTCCTCGGGGACTTCCGCATCGGCGACGACGCGTTCCGGCGCATGACGCGCATGGCCATGCAACTGGCGGAGCTGGCCGGCGGCGGCAAGGTGGTTTCCCTGCTGGAGGGCGGATACAATCCGGAAGGCCTGGCGGAAGGGGTGGCCGCCCACTTGGAGGAATTGCTGGGCGTGTCCGGCGGTTCTCCCGGTTGATGTCCCGCCGTGGAAACACCCCGCCCGGCAATGTCCTTGACCTCACAAACGCGACACGTTCTAGTATCTTTCGCTTGCATGTCCCAAATCCCCGAAGTACCCGGTTCCCAAGACGATTCCTCCGAAGAAATGGAGCAGGAAGGCCTTTCCGTCGACGACGCTGACAACGCTGACGAGACGGGCGACGGGGAGGAAACCGTCTACGAGCCCCTGGATCCGTTCTCCGCCCCGGCGCCCGGACTCTACCTGGTGGCCACGCCCATCGGCAACCTGGAAGACATGACCTACCGCGCCGTGCGCATCCTGAAAGCCTCGGATCTGATCCTGGCCGAGGACACGCGCCATTCCCGCGTCCTGCTCGGCCACTACGGCATTTCCAGACCCAGCGAAAGCTACAACGATTTCAACAAGGAAAAGCGCACGCCCGGCTACGTGGATCGCCTCAAGAACGGCGAGCGGCTGGCCTTGATCTGCGACGCCGGCACCCCGGGAATCGCGGACCCGGCATTCAACCTGGTCAAAGCCGCCTTGGCGGAAGGCATCAAGGTCTACCCCATCCCCGGTCCCTGCGCCATGGTGGCCGCCGTGACCGCCTCCGGCCTGCCCACGGATCGGTTCTCCTTCGAGAATTTTCCTCCCAAGAAATCCGCCCAGCGTCTGCGCAAGCTCGAGTCCCTCAAGCAGCGTTGGGGCGGCGAGGAACAGCACGCCCCCACCTTGATTTTCTACGTGTCGCCCCACCAGATCCGCCAGTTCCTGGAAGAAATCGCGGAGGTGTTCGGACCCGACATGCACGTGGTGCTGGCGCGGGAGCTGACCAAGAAATTCGAAGAGTTCCTTTCCGATACGGCGGCCAAACTGCGCGAGTACTACCGGGAGCGCACGCCCCGGGGGGAATACGTGCTTCTGCTCCACCCCCAGAACAAGCGCTGATGCCGGGATTTCCAGGACTGCTGCGCAGGCTCCGCCCCCGCGCTCCCCGATGGCGGGACCTGGGATGGATCTGTCTTTCCGCCGTGGCCTGGGCGTTCTGCTATCCGCCCTTTCCCCTGGGGCCTCTGGCCTTCGTGGTCCTGCTTCCGGCCTTCTTCGCCACCATGCGCCTGAACACGCGCCAGGCCTTCCTCTACCATTTCGCCGCCGGCATCGCTTACAACACGGTCATGTACTGGTGGATCTACAACGTGATCAAGGTCGGCCCCGCTTTCGTCATCGGGGCGGGCCTGGTTCTCCTCATTCTCTACCTTTCCTTTTTCAACGCTCTGCTCGGCTGGCTCTTCCGCATCCTGGCCGGCAAACCCTTCGGCCTGGCCGCCTATCCCCTGCTCTGGGGCGGCCTGGAAGTGGTGCGCACCATGGGTGAAATGTCCTTCCCCTGGAACGACATGGGTTATACCCTGGGACATTGGCCCAGCCTGATCCAATCGGTGTCCTTTCTCGGCATCTTCGGACTGTCCATGGCCGTGATCGCCTGCAACTGCCTGGCCTTCACCCTCTGGCGCGGCAAGGGCCGCATCCGTTGGGCCGCGGGGGCGGTAGCTGCGGCGATACCCCTGGCGCTGGCCGTCCAGGGCCGGCTTTCCCTGGCCAGGCCCGATCCTGTGAACCCTCCCACCCTGGACATCAGCCTGGTGCAGCCCTCCATTCCCCAGACCAAGAAATGGGACGAGGACTATTTCCGCGAGGTGATGGAAAAGACCTGGGACACCATGGAAGGGCATCCCAACGACAGCACCATCACCAAAGGCACCGACCTGATAGTGCTGGCGGAAACCGCCGTGCCCGACTTCCTGCGCAGCCGCGCGGACCTGTATGACCGGTTCCGCAAAAAAGCCCGGGACAGCGGCGCCGATATCCTGGTGGGGGCGCTGGACTATATCCCGGATCCCAAACCGTATCATACCTATCTCTTCTACAATTCCGCATTCCTGTTCCCGGCCAAAGGGGATTCGAAATCCGTCCTGCAATATTCCAAATTGCGGCTGGTTCCCTTCAGCGAACGGCTCCCCTTCGATGACGTCTTCCCCATCATCAACTACGTGAACCTGGGGGAAGGGGATTTCTCATCGGGTCCGGATTATGAGATTTGGACCCGCGGCGTCCGCTACGCGCCTTCCATCTGCTACGAGATCATCTATCCGGATTTCGTGCGCGGGGCCCGGCGCCGGGGAGCCCAATTGCTGGTCAACATCACCAACGACGGGTGGTTCGGTTACAGCAACGCCCCCTTCATGCACGCCAACATCTCCCGCTTCCGGGCCATCGAAGCGGGAGCGCCAATCGCGCGCTGTTCCAACGCCGGCATCAGCGTTTTCTACGACTATAAGGGGCGCGTGCTGGGAAAGACCCGGCTCTCCGAGGTTACCGTGCTGCGGCGCAAGGTGCCCTTGATTTCCCGAGACACCTGGTATCTGCGCCATGGGGACGCGGTGGAAGGTTTTCTCGCCTGGTTCTTCGTGCCCGGGTTCCTGGGCTGCTGGTATATGGCGTGGCGGGACAACCGGGAGACCAAGAAGCGCTCGCGCCTTCCGCATTCCGCTTGATGTGCATGAGCACCCGCGGCTCAAAAGCCGGCGGGGATTTCCAGATGCAGACCGGTGCGCACATCTTTCCAATAGCGGATCATCTTCTCCCGGATCACGTCCCCGGCCAGGCCTTTCAAGGCCTCCTGCATCGGCCCCACTTCCACCAGACGATTGTTCACCCCGCCGCATTCCACCAGACCCACCGGGCCTCCGGAATAGATGAGATTGCAGAAGTTGAAGGAACACCGGATGAAATGGCGCCCGGATATGGAAACGTTCTCGGAGATGAATTCCCGGTTCTGCACCATTTCCAAGCCCGCTTCCGGCCGTAGGGATTCCCCGGTCGGCGCTGCATTGCCCGCTTCGCCGGCCCCGCCGGTTGCTTCCTGATCATCCATGGTTCACAGCCCTTTTCATTTTTCGGGAAACCGGCGTTCGCGCACAGCCCGGCAATACTCTTCCGCCCCTGCCAAGGCGGCACCGTGCAGTCCCGCGAAAGCCTTGGCGAAAGGCGGTATGGGTCCCGGGTGCAAGCCCAGAAAATCGTGCAGCACAAGCACCTGTCCGTCCACGTCCCTGCCCGCGCCGATGCCGATGGTGGGAACGGGTACCGCGCGGGTTACCTGGGCCGCCAGGTCGAAAGCCATGTGCTCCAGCACCATGCCGATGGCTCCGGCCTTGACCAGGGCGTCCGCCGAGCGCAGCACTTCGTCCCGTTCCGGGGGTTCGCGCCCCACCTGTTTGAAGGATTTGGCCGTCTGCGGCAACAACCCCAGGTGCCCGACGACGGGAATGCCTTCCGAGGTCAGGGCTTTGATGGCCTCCAGTTTGGCGCCTTCCAGTTTCACGGAATGGGCTCCCAGCTGGAGGAACCGGCGGCCATTGGCCACCGCCTTGGCCGGATCGGAATCCGAACCGTAGGGCATATCTGCCAGGATATGGGTCCGTGTGGCCCCCCGGGCGGCCGCGGCGACGAAAATGGACATGGTGTCCATGCCCACCTCGCGGGTGGAGGAAAGCCCCAGGACCACGTTGGCCAGGGAATCCCCCACCAGGATCACGTCCACGCCCGCCTCTTCCAGGATGCGCGCGAACGGATAGTCATAGCCGGTGGCCATGACCATGGGCGTATGCTTGAAGCGGGCGAATTCGGAGGCTTGGATCATCGGACTAAAAATAGTTTATGACGCGGGATCGGTCCCGGGTCCGGGCCGGGGCAATCCCGCCTCCCGGGCCAGGTCCGCCCAGAAGATGGGCCCGGCGGGAATCCGCTCCGGCGCGAAACCGGGCAACAGGTCCCCGGCGCGGGTCGGGTTCTCCGCCCGGATGCCCAGTTGCCGCGCGAAGAAAGCGAGCAAGGGTCCCGGGGTTCCCAGACTCTCCCTCAATCCCCGCAGGGAGACGGCCCCCTCCGATTTGGAAAGCTTGCCGGCCTCCTCATCCAACAACAGATCATGGTGGAGAAAGCGCGCGCCCGGAAACGTCTTGCAGCCCAATAGCCCCGCCAGCCACAGTTGGGCTCCCGTGGAAGGCAGCAAATCCTTGCCGCGCACGATCAGGTCCATGCCGTATTCCTCATCGTCCACCAAGGAAGCGAGCTGGTAGGCCGGCTCGCCGTTCCGCTGCCAGACCACGAAGTCCCCCATTTCCCTTCCCGGCGCCAGGGTCGCCGCCCCGGCGGGAATCGCGGCCAGGGTAACCTCAGCGCTACTGGGGACCCGCAACCGCAGCGGATAGGATTCCGTGGCCGGGTGCCGGTCATCGAAGGTCTTCCGCCAGGCGATACCGGCGGACCGGCACGTGCCGGGGTATATGCCCGGCCGGCCGGCGGCCAGGGAGTCCCGCCTCACCTTTTCCCGGCTGCAGGAACAGGCGTACAACAAGGGCCCGTCCCCGGATTCCAGCGCCGCAAGCCGCTCCAGGGCCATCCGGTATTTGTCCAGACGCAAGCGCTGGCTGAAAGTCTCTTTGACCTCGGCGAGGGTGCGGGGACCGGTGTCCCAATCCACTCCCAGCCATGGCAGGGAAATGAAGATGTCCTCGATATATTCTTCCCGGAACCGGGCCGTGTCCAAATCGTCGACGCGGAGATGGATGGAAGCGCCTTGGCTGCGGGCCAGGAGCCACGTCAGCAGGAAGGACCAGGCGTTGCCGGCGTGCAAGAGGCCGCTGGGCGTGGGGGCGATCCTGGTTCTCATCGCGGAGCCGGATTCCCCACGGTCAGAACGTCTCCAGCATTTCGTGGTAGAAGTCCAGGGTCTTCATGGGCCGCGCCCCGCCCGCATGCTTGCCCAGGAAGGACAGGAGAAACGCTTCCGCCTGGGATTCCTCGTCCCGGGGCAGGCGCCCCGCCCGGATGCCCATTTCCTGGAGCCTGCCGAGCCAGCGCAACAGCCGGCCCGGAAAGGCGATGCCGCCCGCCCCGGCCCCGGCGCAGGCCGCGCAAACGGGGCCGCCCAGATCCGGATCCATACGGACCCGGAAGCCCGTGGCGGGCCGGCCGCATTGCACGCATTCGGAAAACTGGGGACTGAAACCGGAAACCGCGCACAGACCCAGGAGAAAATCGCAGAGATGCAGGACGGGATCGAAGGCCGGATCGTCCGCCTCGTCGATCTGTTCCAGGCGCTCCAGCAGCATTTCATAATGCGGATGCGATTGCGCGGGCTCGGCCACGTATTTGAGATACAGTTCCATGAAGACGTGGCCCAGGGATTGCCGCGCCGGATCCGATTTCAGGCGCGGAAAGTCCCTGATCAGGCCGGCCTCCATCAGGGTATGGATTTCCGATTTCGATTTCTCGGGATAAACGAACTGATCCAGGGTGAAAAAATCCAACAGGCCGCTGAACCTGGACTTGGGGCGCTTGGCGCCTTTGGCGATGAGGGTGATGAGCCCGGACTCGCGGGTGAAAACCTTGAGGATGAGGCTGCTGTCCGAAAAAGGGATCTTCTTCAGGATCAGGCCTGGCGATTTTACCGATGCCATCGACCCGGTATTCCCTTCACGGCCGGCTCCGCCGGATCAAAGTCCGTACTGGATGGACCATTGCGTCTGGTTCCCGGGATGGAGGACGGTGTGGTAATAGGGTTCGAAGGAAATCGTGTTCTGGTTCGCCCAGACGGGCATCCACGCGACCGGGAACCGGCATTCAATCTTCACCTCGCCCAGGGCCGGATGCCTTTGCTTTATCTCAAGGGGCGCGCCGAAAGGCAGGTTGAGCAATTGGTAGCAGCCCGCTTTCCAATCGTATTCGGGATTGCGTTCCAGGGCCCCGCCGGCATTGAATCGGAATCCGCCGGCCACGGGGACATAGGTGGGAAATGCGCATTCGACCGAAAGCGTGCCGCAGGCGAAACCGGCATGGGGAAAAAAGGGATGGGCGAACCAGCGGATGGGCGCGTCGGCCTTGCCCATGTTTTTGATCAGGGTGGTCGAGATCAGCGTGCGGCCTTTGAGAACGGTCCGTTTTTCCAGGTGGAGATCCCAATCCCGGAAAGTCTGCCTGGAGGTCATCGTCAGCATGGCTCCGGCCTGCACCACCTTCCAGGGGGCCAGATCGAGAATGGTGAAATTGTCCCGGACATGGAACGGTTTCACGGGGCTGGTCCGCTTCACCTTGCCCACGCCGATGACCCATACCGAGTCCCCCACTTTGGCATCCGCGGCGCCCAGGGGAATCTCGAAAGCCTCGGGAAGTCCCTGGCCGTCGAATGGCCTGGGTTCCGGTTCCGGAAACTGCGGGCCCGCGAACAAAGGGCCCTTGGCGTTGTCGGTCACCTGCCAGATATACCCGCCCGCGCAGTAGCGGGACCCTATGTGTTTACGGTCGGCGACCGGGTCCAGGATGGATACGCGGATACCGGCGCTGTCGAGGTTATACATGGGTTATAAATTAGGAAATGCCGGGACCGGCGGCGTTCCGGATGGCGTATTCGCTCCGGTTTCCGGTCCGTCAGCGCCCTGATTTCAGGACGCGCAACAACCCGGCGATGAAATCGAACTCGCGGCGATTGGGGTTCATCCTCTGCCAGAGCAGCCGGACGTATTCCTTCTGTGCTTCCTGCTTGCCGCCTTTGAAGAAGCCCCCGGCTTCCAGCGATGCGAGCATGCCTTCCATGGCTTGGGCGGTTTCCCCCCGGGTCGGGAAACCCTCGACCGACGGGACTTCACCCTCCGCGGAAGCGGCGGAGCTTTCCATGGGACGGGGTACGGAATCCAAGGCTCCCAGAAAAGCGTACAGGCCGATGGCCAAAGCATGGGAAACGTTGAGGCTCAGGGTTTCCGAAGGCAGGGGAATGCGGACCAGATGGGTCAACAACAGGGTTTCCTCCCGGAACAGCCCTTGCGACTCGCGCCCGAACACGAGGGCGGAGATTCCGGACCCCACCCCTTTTTTCCAGGCCCGGGCGGCCGGATCCAGATCCTCGATGCGCTGGGAAGGATCCCGGGATCGGCGCGTGAATCCGTAAGCGGATCCGCAATCGGAAATGGCGTCGCTCAAAGAGGAAAAGTACCGGGCCGCGTCCAGAACCTCCGGGACCGCTTTGCCGGTTTTCCGCGCGGCGCCGTCCGCGGCGATCCCCGGACTGCCCACGATGCGCAGATCGGCGAGACCGTAGCAGGCCATGGTGCGGGCCACGAAGCCGACGTTGGCGGCCTGCTCGGGACCGACCAGCACCACGCAAAGGGCCGAAGTCATGGAAAAACCGGTTCCAAGAGCGGAAGCTTCAGGTTTCCGGTTCCGACCAGCGACCGTGTTCCTTGATCAGGTTCACGAGGGCCTCGGGGGCTTCCAGTTCCGGGATGTTCTTTTTGACCACGTCCCGGCCCACGTAGAGGTTGACCTTGTTGGGGGCCCCGCCCACATAGCCGAAGTCCGCGTCCGCCATTTCCCCGGGACCGTTCACGATACAGCCCATGATGGCGATGGAAATGTTCTTGAGGTGGGCCGTGCGCTGGCGGATTTTCTGGGTGGTGGTCTGCAAGTCGAACAGTGTGCGCCCGCAACTGGGGCACGCCACGTACTCGGGCTTGGTCCGCCGCACGCCCGCGGCCTGCAGGATATCGTAGCCCAGATGCATGCAGGCCTTGACCCCGGCGGGCCCGCTTACATGCACCATGTCGCCGATGCCGTCCACCAGCAGGGAACCGAACCGGACCGCCAGCAGCATATTGCCTTCCGGAGTCCCATCGCTCTCGCCCCTGAGGATGATTGGATCGGGACGTCCCTTGCGGGCCAGCCAAGCCGCCAGGTACCGGTAACGGGCCACGGGGTTGAAGGCGGAGCCGGAGACGGGCGCGCAAGACCAGTAAAGATGCGGCAGGTTGAAAATGTCGGCGGGAAGCCTGTCCAGATGTGCCGGATCCTCCACCAGGATCTCCAGGTTGCCCGGAAGGTCGCTGAGGCCGGAAAGCAGGCGCGAACTGGTCAGGGCCACCAGATTGTGTTTGCTGGCGATGGCGAATTCCACCGTGCGGGGTTCCCATACGGTGGGAATGTCCTGGCGGGTGGCGTGGGAATCGTGGGTGCCGGACCATTCGATGCGGCGCTCGCCTTTGGGAACCGATTCCGATCCCGGATCGGGCGTGCCCACGGCGATTTTCTCGCGTCCGCCCACGGCCAGGCCGCCCAGGTGGAGCGCGGGGACTTCCCGGCGGTGGAAATTGTAGTAGTCCAGGCTTTCCGGCAAGGCGGGACAGGCTTCCAGCTGCGAAAGGTCGCACAGCTTCACCAGGGCTTTGGCCACGGGAATCTCGTGCACGGGATCTTCGGTCAGGGAGACGCGGATGGTGTCGCCGATTCCGTCCAGCAACAGGGCCCCGATGCCGACGGAGGATTTCAGGCGGCCGTCTTCCCCGTCTCCCGCCTCGGTCACGCCCACGTGGAAGGGATACGGCTTATGATCCCGGTCCAGGCGCGCGGCCAGCAGGCGGTAGGCCTGGACCACTACGCGGGGATTGGAAGACTTCATGCTGAAGACGATTTGATCGAAACCCTCGGCTTCGCAGACGAGCAGGTATTCCAGGGCGGACTCCACCATGCCTTCGATGGTGTCCCCGTATTTCCACATGATGCGATCGGACAGGGAACCGTGGTTGGTTCCGATGCGCAGGCAGACGCCGCGGTCCTTGGCCATGCGCACCAGGGGCGCGAACGCGTCGAAGACCTTCTGGACGCCGGCGGCGAAACTGGCGTCGTCGTAATCCCTGGGGGTGGCGGCTTTGGAGTCCACGAAGTTGCCGGGGTTGATGCGCACCTTCTCCACCCACTTGACCGCTTCCATGGCCGCGCGCGGCTGGAAATGGATATCCGCGGAAACGGGCACGTCGCATCCGGCGGCGCGCACCTTGCGCATGATCTCTTCCAGGCACTCCGAGTCCTTCTGGGTGGGCGTGGTGATGCGCACCAGCTCGCAACCGGCCTTGGCCAGTTCCAGGGTCTGGAACACCGTGGCGTCGATGTCCTTGGTGTTGGTGGTGGTCATGGACTGGACCAGGATGGGTTCGTCCCCGCCGATGTAGCGGTTGCCGACGCGGACCTTCAATGTCTTGCGGCGCTTGGGGGCGAAACGGTCGGCGGTATAGGGCAGGGGCGTAACGAGGGAGGATTGGGTCTGCATATGGTGCTTCCTAAAATAGCCGATTTCGCCTTCTTTGTCCCGAATCCGTTTGGCGCGGGCCGATTTTCCGGGAAATCCGCGCCCAGGATATGCCGCTTGGGCCGGTGGCGGGTGCCTGGAGCCATCGATTTTCCGCATTTTCACCCCCGAAAAAAATATGCGGACCCCCCTTGTCCGAATCCGGAACCGGGAATTACCTTAACCATATGGTTAAACCAAATAGTTTATCCGCCAAGCCCGGAAAGAAGGCCAAGCCCGCTTCCGCGCGATCCGTCGCGCGCCGGCCCGCGGTTCCGAAAACCGCGCCCGGCCCGGAAACCGGCGAAACCGAAAAGCGCATCCTCGCGGCCGCCCGCAAGGAGTTCGTCGTGAAGGGACTGGAAGGCGCCCGCATGCAGGTCATCGCCACCGGCGCCGGAGTGAACAAGGCCCTGCTGCACTATTACTACCGCAGCAAGGAGAACCTGTACGGGAAGGTGCTGGAAGACACGGTGGCCACGGTGTGGGGCAAGCTCCAGTCGGAATTCCGGGCCCGGTCTTCGCTCGCCCGGCCGCAGGGAGACGGCGTGGAAGGGATTGTGCAGACCATCGTCTCCACCTATATCCGGACTCTCTCGGCCAATCCGGATTTCCCCCTGTTCATTTTCCGCGAAATGGCGAGAGGCGGCGCGACCTTCACGGTGGTCCTGAATGAATTGCTGAAGAACTTCGGCGATGTCCCCGCCACCCTGATAAAGGCTCTGGAGGAAGAGGCCCGGGCGGGGCGGATCAAGCCCGTGCATCCCCTCCATTTCATCATGAACATGATGGGGATGACGGTGACCACTTTCCTGGCCATGCCCCTGCTCCAGCGCATGGGCCCCGCCGTGGGCCACAAGATCAAATTCGACGAGGCGTTCCTGGAAGAGCGCATCCGTTCCATCACCGACACCCTGCTTAACGGCATCCGGATCAAGAGGTAAACATGAATCCGTTGCGCGCGACATCGCTCCTGTTCACGGCCGCGGCCCTGGCCGCTCCGCCCGGGCACGCGCTCTCCCTCCACCAGGCCCAGGAAATCCTGTTCCGGGACAATCCCGACCTGGCCATCATGCGCCTGGAGGTCGAACGCTCCGAAGATCAGTTGCAGGAAGCCAAGGCTGCGTGGCTGCCCTCCCTGGACGCTTTGGGCAACTACTCCTACACCACCGAGACCAGCCATCTGAAACTGGATCTCCCCATTCCCCCGCCCAACGGCACCAGCATCGACAAGGCCATCGGCGATCACGACAAAGTGGAACTGGGCCTGGACGCGAGCTACGCCATCTTCACCGGCTTCGCGCGCGGACATAACCTGGATGCCAAGCGCGCCGGCATACAGTCGCGGGAGGCCCAATGGCGCGGGGCCCGCAACCGGATGTCCATGCGCCTGGCAGCGCTCTATTACGCCTGGCAACTGGCCGGCTCCCAGGCGGCCTACCAGGAAAAAGTCCTGGCCCATGCGCGGGATCTGCAAAAACAGTTGCAGGACTTCGTGCGCGCGGGTACGGCGGTTCGCAGCCGGGCGCTGGCCGCGGAAGCCAATGCCAAGGCCTCGGAGGTGCAACTGCTGGCGTTCCAGAACACCCGCGATTCCCTCGCCTACGAAGTCTTGGACTTCATGGGCGACAGGGAATCCGCCGCCCTGGCGTCCCCGGACGTTTTGGCCCGGGACACGGCCGCCATTCCGGAACCGGCCTGGACGGACGGAGACACCGCCCAAGCCCATCGGCCGGAAGCAGAAGCCATTGATCAGTCCATGGCCCAGGCCCGCTTCGGCAGCCAGGCCTTGTCCGGACAGAGGTTGCCGCAGGTGTTCGGGTTGGCCGGAGTGCGTTACGCCAATCCAGGACTGGATCTGGCGGGCGATGAATTCATGCCCTACGGCCTGCTGGGCTTGCAGTTGAGGTGGAATCTGTACGACGGTTCCAGGAACGGCTCGCAGCGGAAGCAACTGGAAGTGCAGACGCGCGTGCTGCAGGAACAGAAGCGCAAACTGGCGCAGGAGTGGCGCAAGGACATGATCACCTCCCGGCTGCAATACTCCCGCTGGTCGGCCCAGTTCGAGGCGGCCAAAGCCTCCCGCGATGCCGCTGAAGCCGCGGCGTCCGATCTCAAACGGCAGTTCGAGGCCGGCGTGGCCACGGGTCTGGATTGGCTCGAGGCCAGTAACAATCAGGCGCGGGCGGAAATGATGATGGAACAGGCCAGGACCATGCAGAGGCTCGCCCTGCTGCAATGGGAATATGCTTCCGGAAAGGAGCTCAGATTCTGATGGGTTATCATGCAGTGGATGCAAAGAGTGTGAAAGCAACGGGATACCTCGCAGGGGCGGCCGCGGCGCTGCTGCTGGGGTGCGGGGGGCGCACGGATCCGGATTTCATCGGGTCCGCCGTCGTGGAAGCGCAGACCTATCAGGTGTCCGCCATGGTGCAGGGCAAGCTGGTGGGCCTCTACAAGCAGGAGGGCCAGGACGTGGCCGCGGACGAATTGGTCGCGGTTGTGGATACCGTCCCTTTCGTGCTGCAGCTTCAGGAGGTCCAGGGCGGCCTGACGGAATTGACCGCCGGGATGCGTTCCCGGGAAAACGAGATCAAAGCGGCCCAGGCGGAAATCCGCGGGCTGGAAAGGGACTACGCCCGCATCGCCCCCCTGGTCAAGGAAGGATCGCTTCCGCCCCAGCAGGAGGACAAATTGTCGTCCGCCCTGGACGCGGCGCGCCTGAAACTCTCGGCCGGAAAGGACATACTGCAGAGCCTGGGCGGAAAGCAACAGGGATTGGAAGCGCGCATGGCCCAGATCCGCGAGCAGTTGCGCCGGTGCTATCTGCGCGCGCCCGCTACGGGCCGGATCCTGACGCGTTACAAGAACCCGGAAGAGGTGGCCGCTCCCGGGCAGCCCGTTTACGAAATCGGCAAAGAAGACACCTTGCAGGTGGATTTCTTCGTGCCCCAGACCTGGCTTTCGGGAATCAAGTACGGGCAGCAGGTACGCCTGCGCCTGGATGCGCCCGAAGTGGACAAGAACGGCGTTTTCCTGCCCGCCACCATCAGCTGGATAGGCCATGAGGCCGAGTTCTCCCCCAAGAACATCCAGACCCGGGAAAGCCGCAATGAACTGGTCTTCCGGGTGCGGGCCCTGGCCGCCAACAAGGACGGCATGCTGAAGCGCGGGCTTCCGGTGGAAGTCTGGAAAGCCAGATAGAGTTCAAAATGCAAAGTGAAAAGCGCCTTCTCTCCGATGGAGCCAAATGGAACCCGCAGTAGCGATCAGGGACCTGGCCAAGGACCACGCCGGCGAGAAGGCCCTGCGGGGCATCAGCATCGACGTGCCCAATCCCTGCCTGTTCGGCATCATCGGAGCGGACGGCGCGGGCAAGTCCACCTTGATGAACATTCTGGCCACCCTCACCGATCCCGATTCCGGATCGGTGCGCGAACTGGGCCGCGATGCGGCCAGGGAATTCGCGTCCATCCGGGAAGACATCGGGTATATGCCCCAGCGCTTTTCCCTGTACCAGGATCTGTCCGTGGAAGAAAACCTGGATTTCTTCGCGGACATTTTCGGGATCTCCGGCAAGGACAAAACGGACCGGATGGATCATCTCCTCGGATTCGCCGGGCTCAAGCCCTTCAAGGGCCGGCGGGCGGGACAGCTTTCCGGAGGCATGAAACAAAAACTGGCCCTGGCCTGCACCCTGGTCCACCATCCCAAGCTGCTGCTCCTGGATGAACCCACCGTGGGCGTGGATCCGGTCGCCCGCCGGGATTTCTGGACCATGCTGAAATCCCTGCGCGCGGAAGGCATCACCTTGATGGTCTCCACGCCCTATATGGACGAAGCCGCCCTGTGCGATTCCCTGGTCCTGCTCCACGAAGGCGGCATCCTGGCGGAAGGCACCCCTGCGCAATTGCTGGCGGCCTATCCCTACCGGCTTTACCGCGTGGAAGCCGCTCCGGACGCGGCCGTTTCCACCCTGAACTACCCCGGCGACAAGCCGCCGCCCCCCGGTTTCGTCCTCATCTATCCTTCCGGCGGCACCCTGCATGCGGCGGAAGCACCCGGGGGTGAGGCACCCCTTGCGGGTGAAGCACCCGTCGCCGGCGGCCGAACACAAGGGCCGAGCGGCGATCCCGTGCAGCGCCTGCGCGTCGCCGTGCCCGAGGCATACAGCGCCACCCTCATCCAACCGTCCCTGGAAGATTGCTTCTTCGCCTTGCTCTCCGGGAAGATGGTCATGAAACCGAAGTCCGCGCCAGGTGCTTTACCTGCGGGAACGGGATCCTGATGGAATATTCCATCCGCACCGAAAGGCTCAGCAAGCGCTTCGGCAGCTTCACGGCCGTGGATCACATCGATCTGGCGGTGGCCAAAGGCGAGATTTTCGGCTTCCTGGGCGCCAACGGCGCGGGCAAGACCACGGCCATCCGCATGTTGTGCGGCCTATTGGTTCCCACCTCCGGTACGGGCTACGTGGCCGGCTTCGACATCCTGAAGGAGAGCGAAAAGATCCGCACCCGCATCGGCTATATGTCCCAGAAGTTCTCCCTGTATCCGGACTTGAGCGTGGATCAGAACCTGCGCCTGTACGGGAGGTTATACGGATTGGGTAAAAAGGATCTGGAAGGGCGCATCCGGGAAATGGCCGCCTTCCTGGGGCTGGATCCGTTGCTGAAACGCGTGACCGGATCCCTTCCCTGGGGCTGGCAGCAACGTCTCAGCCTGGCCTGCGCCAACCTGCATCGTCCGGAAATCCTCTTCCTGGATGAGCCCACCGGTTCCGTCGATCCCGTCAGCCGGCGGAATTTCTGGGACCTGATCCACCGGCTCTCTTCCCAAGGCACCACCATCTTCATCACCTCCCACTATATGGACGAAGTGGAATATTGCCATCGCCTCTCCATCATGATCGAAGGCCGCATCGCGGCCATGGGCACGCCCAGGGATCTGAAGCGGGAAAGCGGGTGCGCCAGCATCCATGAACTCTTCCTCAAGCTGGTGGAAAGCAAATCCGCGCAGGCGGGCGCATGATTTCCCCGGCCCGCGTGCGCAGCATCGCCCTCAAGGAAATGCGGCATATCTTCCGCGATTGGCAGACCCTGGTGGTGGTGCTGGTGATGCCGGTGATGATGATGTTCCTGTACGGATACGCCCTCAATGCGGACGCGCGGGAGATCCCGGTGATGATCGAGATGCCCTCCCCCGCCCCGGAAACCAGGGCAATCGCCGACAAAATCGACGCCAGCCAGATGTTCGCGGTCACGGGCATCGTATATGCCGCCCCGGATCCGGCCGAGCTCTTCAAACTGTACGGCATCAAAGCCCTGTTCCGGTTCCCTCCCGGATTCGCCCGGGACCTGCGGCGCCCCGGAGGCGCGCGGGTGCAGGTGCTCATCGACGGTTCCGATCCCAACTTGGGGACCCTCATCCGAAACGGGTCCGAGCCCATGTTGCTGGGGGCCACCCTGCAGGTTCTGGGGGTGCGGCAACCGCAGGTTCTCGATCTGCGCACCCTGGTCCTTTACAATCCGGAGCAGCGGAGCGCCCTCTTTTTCGTGCCCGGATTGATGGCGATCATCCTGCTGATGATTTCAGCCCTGCTGACCTCCGTGGCCATCGCGCGGGAAAAGGAACTGGGGACCATGGGCCAATTGCTGGTATCGCCCCTGCACCCGCTGGAAATCATCGTCGGGAAAATCATCCCCTACGTCTTCCTGGCCGCGCTGGACGGATTCCTGGTGCTGGCGGTGGGGCGCATCGCCTTCGGGGTCCGGATCGCGGGAAACCCCTGGTTCCTGGGGTTGTGCAGCCTGGTCTACATTTTCACCGCCCTCAGCATCGGCCTCCTCATCAGCACCCTGGTCAAGCGCCAGCAGCATGCCATGTTCGCGGCCCTGGGCGCCACCCTCATGCCCACGGTCATCCTGTCCGGATTCATCTTTCCGGTCACCAGCATGCCCATCCCTTTGCAAATCGTATCCCATATCATCCCCGCCACTTACTTCCTCGAAATCGTGCGGGGCATCATCCTCAAGGGCGTCGGCCTGCATGAGCTTTGGACCCCGCTCCTGATCCTGGGAGGCGAAGGCCTGGTGCTGATGGCGGTCGCCATCAGGAAATTCAAGGTGAAGCTATGAATCTTTTCCGCGTCATCGTCCTGAAGGAATTCCAGCAATTGAAGCGGGACAAGACCAGCCTGCGCCTCATGATCATGCTGCCCATGATCCAGATGATAGTGCTGGGCTACGCCCTCACCACGGAAGTGAAGCATACGCCGGTGGCCGTGCTCGATCATGACGGCGGTCCGGACAGCCGTTCCATGATCCAGGCCGTTTCCAACAATGCCTTGTTCGACTTCCGGGGAAACGCCGCTTCCGAATCGGATCTGAAAAC
Source organism: Fibrobacterota bacterium (assembly GCA_028287505.1). Classification (GTDB taxonomy): domain Bacteria; phylum Fibrobacterota; class Fibrobacteria; order UBA11236; family UBA11236; genus Chersky-265. The sequence goes on from JAQBPN010000096.1 coordinate 58,024, forward strand.
GATGCTGGACCGCGGACAAGTGAAGCTGGGCATCATCATCCCCCAGGGGTTTTCCCGCCAATTGGAAAACGCCACCCGCCTGAATCCGGGTGTCGCAGGAACCGCGTCGGTGGGACAGGGCCCCGAGGACGCCGGCGCCAAGGTGCAATTATGGGTGGACGGGCAGGACGCCAATTCGGCCGGGGTGGCGCGCGGCTATCTCTCGGCGGTCCTGAACCAATGGGCCATGCGGCACCTGGGTACCCGGCTGGAAGCCTCGGGAATCCGCCTGGACCAGCTCATCCCCATCGCCACCGACGAGAACGTCCTTTTCAACCCCCTGCTCAAATCCACCTGGTATATGGTCCCGGGCATCGCCGTCATCCTCGTCACCATGGTCACCGCCCTGCTCACCGGTTTCTCCATCGTGCGGGAAAAAGAAGCGGGCACCCTGGAACAGTTGATGGTCACGCCTCTCAAACCCATCCACGTGGTGGTGGGAAAAGCCGTGCCCTTTTTCATCATCGGGGTGGTCGAACTGATGGTGGCGCTGGTCATCGCCCAGCTCAAGTTCCAGGTTCCCTTCCGGGGCAATTACCTTACCCTGCTGGCCTTTACCTCGGCCTACATGCTGTCTTCCCTCGGGATCGGCATTTTCACCTCCACGGTGGCGCGCACGCAGCAACAGGCCCTGTTCATCATCTGGTTCTTCCTGCTTTTTTTCATGCTGCTCTCCGGCTTCTTCCTGCCGGTGGAGAACATGCCGCATTGGGTCCAAATCGTCACCCTGGCCAATCCGGTCCGCTTCTTCATGCACGTATTGCGGGAAATGTTCCTGAAAGGGTCCGGGTTCCCCGAGCTATGGCGCGAAGGCGCGGCCATGCTGGGAATCGGCTTCTGCGTGTTCACGTTTTCGGTCTTGAAGTTCAATAGGAAAACGGGGTGAAATGAAGATTGCTTTTGGAAAGCTGGGTGGGAATTGATTTGGCTGTGCCGATAGCGACTATTCGTCGGGCGTCGGGCGACGGGCGTAAAACTTTTTCCGCACTCTAGGGCCTCGAAGAAAAATCGAGAAGAAGCGAACTCCGCTCCCTCTTCGGTTTTGCGCCCGACGCCCGACGCCCGACGCCCGACGAAATCCACCCACAACCCTCAGCCGCTTCAATACCGCCCCTCCCTCAATCCACGCTCTTCCTAAGGGTCGTCCCTCCTCGGATACCTCATCGCCGTCGTCTTTTTCCAAAGCGCCCATCCGCGCGCCTTCCCGGCCGCTTCCGTCAGATTCATGGCGGGTTGCTTTTTGATCAGATCGCTCCAGTTGTCCAGGTAGGCGGTCACGGCCGGGTCCTGCCAGGGTTGGGAGCCCATGAAAGCCTCGTATTCCTTTTGCATGTCCACCATGTCCTGGAAGGCTTGCGCGGTTCCGGCGGTATCCTCGAAGGTGCGATAGAAAAGAGTGAGGAACTCCGCCGACTTGAGCTGGAACATGAATCCCAGGGATTGCTGCTCGTAGCCGCTGGAAAGGATCTTGGGCCCCGCATAGGATTGCACCCGCAGTTTCCGGCCCAGCTGGAAAAGCCCTTTGGCCGCATCGCGACCCCGGATGCGGATATCGTAGGGATGGTCGGGCAGGGGCGACAGGAATACCGAATAAAGGATGTTGATGAGTTTTTCGAATGGCGGGAATGGAACCCGGCGATAGAGTTCGACCGCCTCCGTCATGGTATAAGGATTGAGATGCCGGCTGTGGCTGAACAGGCCGAGCACGGCTTCCTCCAAGCGCGGGTAGTAGAAATTCCCATCGGGCAACCGGCGGGGATCCATGAACAGGGCCCGGGCCTGGCCCAGCTTGTCCTCCTGGAGGAGCACGTAGGCCTCAATCACCCGCAGCACCCCGTTTTCGGGATCGGCCGCCAGCGCCTTGTCCAGCCAAGGTCGGGCCATTTTCTCTTCCTCGGGTTTGTCCCTTTCCAGATAGGCCAGGCAGAGCTGGTAGGCGATCAAAGGTTCGCCCGGATGCAGGCTGTCGGCCCGCCGCAATCCGTCCACTTTGCCTTCCCAGGAGGAGTCCGTCAAAGCGCGGAGCAGATGCAGCCGCCAATCGTGGGGATACCATTCGCCTATCCAGTCCAGGGCTTCCGGGGGCTGAAAGCGTTCCAGGGTCACGGCTTTTTGCGAATCCGGAAGGGGTGATTCCTGAAGGGCGCGGCGGCCGTCGCATGCGGAAAACCCCAGCGCAATCAGGGCGGAAAGGGCCAACCTGCGCCGTAAAATCGTCCAGGTCCCTCTTTGCATGGGACAAATGTACAAACTGGCCCCGGCCTTGCCGGCCGGCGGGGCCGAGCGGGCATCCTTCCGGGAATATTTCGTATCATGGGATGTCGCCGCCAACGGGGTTGCGTCATGCGGCGGAACCGTGGTTGGCGCCAAAACCTTTATCACTTAGATTGCTGACGACCCATCTATGGAAAGATACGCCCGCTTCGCTGGATACTCGGTGGCCTTGGTCATGCTCGCCGGCCTGTTGTGGATCGTGTCCATGCTGCGGGAAGGCGTGCTCTTCCCCCACAACCGCGTCAAGGTCGGTTTTCCCGCCGTCGGCACCCTGATGGAAGACGATCCCGTCAAACTCCAAGGCGTCCAGGTGGGACGCGTGGCGAGCATCGAGGCCGGCGACGGCGCCTCCATCGCCGTTCTGGAGTTTTTCCATCGCACTCCCGTTCCCAAGGGCTCCCGCTTCATCAATTACAACTACAGCCTGTTCGGGGCGCGCATGGTGATTCTCATCCCCGGATCGTCCCGGGAAGCCATCGATCCCAAGCAGGTGCAACAGGGGGATTTCAGCACCGGAGTGGCCGAGACCATCCACAGGGTGGAAGACCTGCTGGTCACGGTGCTGGAGTACAAGAAGTTGAGCTCCCGATTGGAAAAAGGGAGCGATACCTCCCTATCCATCCAGCAGTTGCTGACCACCAAGGTCTATCCCGTCCTGGAGGAATTCGGAAATCTGACCCGGGATTTGGAAGCCTTGCAGAACGAGGCGGGGGCCCAACTGGATCAGTTGGCGGAAGCCAGCAATCAGGTCAACGGTTTCGGACGCAACCTGTCCGCCCAAAGCGATACCCTGGTCCTGCGCGCCAATCGGACCTTGGCGCAATTGGCCACCCTGACCGCCCAGGCCACCGTGGTCCTGAAAGGGTTGGAGGAAATCGTGGTCGCCTGCGAGGACACCACCAAGGGATCCAACAAGTTCCTGGTGCGGAGGGAGATGTACGATCAAGCCCTGAGCCTTACCCATGCCCTCCAGGATCTGCTCAAGGTGGCCAAGACGGAAGGGCTGACGGACGCGATCCATTTCTGGCGCAACGTCCACGTCAATTGGGGCAAGCCGAAGAAGTAGCCAGGTCGAGACTCTCCCGGACTTTTTGGCCCAGCGCCAGGGGGGTAAAAGGCTTGGAAAGAAAGCCGTGCTCCCCTTCACGGATTCCGCAGCGAACCACGGTATCTCCAGTATATCCGGACATATACAAGACCCGGATGCCGGGCCGAAGGAGGACCACTTCCTCCGCCAGCCGGCTGCCGTTGAGGTTGGGCATCACCACGTCCGTCAGAAGCAGGTGGATGGTCCCCGGGTAGGCCCGAATCAAAGCCAGGGCCTCCATGCCATCGGAAGCTTCCAATACCAGGTATCCGTTTCCGGCCAGGAGGTGCCGGGTCAATTTCCGGACCGGATACTCGTCCTCCACCACCAGAATGGTTTCCGTGCCCCGGTAAGGCTCCGGCCATTGGCTGCCGGGGATTTGCCGCAAGGCCTTCTGCTTCTGATCCGTTCTCGGCAGGTAGACCCGGAATACCGTGCCCCGGCCGCGCTCGCTTTCAATCCCCACATGCCCGCCGCATTGCTTGACGATTCCATACACCGTGGAGAGGCCCAGTCCGGTTCCCCGGCCGGGCTTTTTGGTGGTGAAAAAGGGCTCGAAAAGACGATCCCGCACGTCCGGATCCATGCCCGTCCCATTGTCCGTGAAGCGCAAGAGCAGAAAAGGCCCGCCCGGTTTGGCGTCCGCCTCGCCGGAATTCCCCGGAGGCGCCGCTTCCCGGAAGGTTTCATCCAATTCCACGTTCAGGGTTTCCACCACCAGGCGGCCGCCCTTGGGCATGGCATCGCGCGCGTTCAGGGAAAGGTTCAGGATGATCTGCTCAATCTGCCCGGGATTGAACAGCACCGATCCCACTTTCGGGTCCAGGTTCAGCACCAGGTCAACGTCCTCTCCGATCAGGCGCCGCAGCATCCGGTGCATTTCCGTAACCACCTCGTTGACATCCACCACCTGGGGCGCCAAGGTCTGCTTGCGGCCGAAAGTCAAAAGCTGCTTGGTCAGGGAAGCGGCCCGCTCCCCCGCCCGGCTGATTTCCAGGAGGCCGGAACGGAGGGGACTGCCCTCCTCCACCATGTCCAGCAGAAAGGCGCTGAAGCCGTTGATGGCGGTCAGGAAATTGTTGAAGTCATGGGCGACACCGCTGGCGAGCCGGCCCACCGCTTCCATTTTCTGGCTTTGCCGCAATTGCTCTTCGCTGATCCGGCTGACGGTCTCCGATCGGCGCATCTCGGTAAGGTCCACCGCCGCCAGGCATACCAGCCTTTCCTTTCCGATACGCGCGCGGCGCGCGGAAAGGAATACCGCGACCACGGACCCGTCCCCGCGCAACAACCGGGTTTCCCGCTTGAACGTCGCATTCCCCTTATCCGCCAACAATGCATCCAGGAAGTCCTGGTCTTCGGGCATGAAGAACGAGCGCATACATGCGCCTGGAAGCAAGTCCGCGGGAACCTGAAGCAGGGCGGCGAATCTCGGGTTGCCGTAAAGGAGAGTCCCTTCCATGGACAGCGCCGCGACGCCTTCATCCAGGGCTGCCGTGAGCTCCCGGTGGAAATCCTGATTGAGGGCTTTGACCCTTACTGCATTCAGGAGTTCTTTCAAGGTAACGCCCTTTTTTAAAGAGACTTATGCAAATCACTTACCACAAGGAAAGAGGAGTGAAAAGCTTTCAAACCAGGGCCCTTACCAGGGATTGCCGCACATTCTCCCAGAGCTCCGGGATGGTGTCCCGGGGGGCATCCGGAATGAGGGATACGGACTCCTGGCATTCCTCGACAAAGAGAACATCCATAGCCGGACGATGTTCCGAGAAATAGCGATGCCATTGCCCGTCCTGGCCGGGTTTGGGCGGGTCGCTCAAAAGCAGATGGATGACGCCTTCATGCCAGCGTCCCAGGAACTGGGCTTCGGCGGGATGGGCGGCGTCGAGCACCCAGAAGCCGCTCCCGGTCAGGCACTCCCTCACCCATTGGCGGCGGTGGACATCGGCCACGCAAAGAAGGATGGTTCCCCGTTGCCGGAAGCTGTCGCGCTCCAAAGCTCCCCGGGTGCCGTCCAGCATGCTCTCCACCCTTTGCAGAAGCACGATGGGTCCCAAAGGCTTCGGCAGAAAGTCCGAAAGGTCGTCCTGGAAGACTTCGGCCAGGCGCGGATCCCCCGCGTACGCCGAGACGTAGAGCGCCTTGAGGTCCGGATTACGCGCGCGCAAGCGCCTCACCAATTCCACACCGTCGAAGTACGGCGGCATCATCACGTCCGTAACCAGCAGATCCGGGAGACCGTCCCGATCGCAGATCTCCAACGCCTCCACACCGTGCTTGGCGGTGACGGCGTGGTAGCCGTTCATGCGGAGCACGTCGGCCATCAGATTGCGCACGGCAGGCTCATCATCGACTACCAGGATTCTCGGGGCTCGTTCAGGCACGGTACCAACCTCCTTCCCGCCGGGCGGGATATCCGGGCCGCCAAGGCGGCGCCGGGGGGGAGACAATACCCTCGGATACCGGGGTTTCAGGCCGAAAATAATTCATGACACCCTGACAAGCCAGGAAAAAACGCGGCCCTGAGGCCTCCGGAACCGGGCACGGAAACCGAAAATTGGTTAAATTGGTTACTTGGGCTCTGAAGGGCCCTTCGTCACCGAGGAGTTACCCATGTTTCCGCCCGCCACCTGGCCCCGTCCCATAGCGGTGCTAAGCCGGGTTTTCGCCAGGCAGGGTCTTGCATTGATCCTGCTGGCGGGAACGGCCATGGCGCAGACCGCCCTGGAACCGGATCAAGGCGGGGTCGATTTCAAAATCCAGGGCGAGTATTCCGGCAAGGTAGAAACGGTGACGCCCATGGGGGCCCAGGTCATCGCCCAGGGGTCGGGGCAATTCAAGGCGGTTTTCTTTCCCGGCGGACTTCCGGGACAGGGTTGGAACGGGACCGGTAGGATTGAAGCGACGGGGACGCTGCAGAACGGCGTGGCCACCTTCAGCGGAGGCGGATACTCGGCGACCATCGGCGAAGACGGAACCTTGCTCAATGGCAAAACCGACAAAGCGGAACTTTTCAGTTTCAACAAAATCATGCGCGCCAGCCCCACCGAAGGGGCTCCCGCTCCGGCCGGCGCCATCGTGCTTTTCGACGGCGCCGGAGTCTCGGCCTGGAAAGACGGAACCGCAACCATGGATGCGCGCAAACTTTTCAAACCCGAGGGCGCAACCGCCACGGACGGCGCGGTGTCCAAACAGGCGTTCCAGGATTTCACCCTTCACCTTGAGTTCCGGGAACCCTTCATGCCCGCGGAACGGGGAACCAAGCGGGGCAACAGCGGCATCTACCTGCAAGGGAGATACGAGCTGCAAGTGCTGGACTCCTTCGGATCGAATCTGGCCACGGGGGCGGATACCATGGCCCCCAAGCGCGAATGCGGAGCCATCTGGGAACACTTCGGTCCCGCCTTGAACATGTCCTTTCCCCCGCTTTCCTGGCAAACCTACGATATCGCCTTTACCGCGGCCCGGTTCGACGCGTCCGGAATGCGGACCTCCCCGGCCATCGTCACGGCCAGATGGAACGGCCAGACCATACAGGATGCGCGCGGCATGCTGAACCATACCCTCGCGGGCGATCTGGAAGGCGCCGCGGCCGGACCCCTGCGCTTTCAGGGCTACGGAGATCCCGTCTATTACCGCAACATCTGGGTCACGGAAGGCGCCTCATCCGTGCGGCCGCCGGTACGGAGCCTCCGCCAGCGCCAAGGCCGCCTGGATGCCCAAAGCGTCCGGCTGGCCACGATGGACGGCCGCAAGCTGGGAACCGTCAAAGAGTCGCGCCCGGCTTGCGGGCATTATTTGTACTCCGGCCCTCAGGGCGGCGGAGAGATTACGTATTCAAGGGGAGCCATTCATGAATTCTGAATCCTGTTCACGCCGTTTTTTCCGGCGTGCCGCGTTCGCCGCGGTAGCCTTGGGAGCCGCTCTCCAGGCAGCGCCCGTTCACGCCGAAGATCCGCTGCTCGGACAAATCAAGGTCATCAAATGCGTGGGTTGCGATCCGGGCGCGGTGAATCTGATCGTGCACGATCCCATCGACGTGCGCGATTTCGAGGTGCAGATCAAGGAAAGCGACTACCAGAAAATCGTGACCCCCCTTCCCGGCAAAACGGTGTACGACAAGGAAGGCTGCTTCTATTGGATGGACCTGCCCAAGGGCGCCAAGCCTCCCGTTTCGAAAGAGCCCGCGAAGGATGGCGCCAAAGCTTCCGGCAAGGATGCCGAGTCCAAGTCCGCCAAAAAAACCGGCAAGCAGGATGCCGCCGATTCCAGCAAACCCGATGCGCCAGGTGGCGTCCTGGAAACGTCCTCGCCGGCCCCGTCCGCCGAACCCCAGGGGACTCCGTCCCGGTGCATTCCCTACGTCCGCATAGAGCCCAAACCCACCCATCAGGGCGGCAAGAAAGACGAAGAATAGGCGCAAGCATGGCCGGCCCAGCGGAAACCCTTTCTTTCATAGCCCGACGCTTGATCCAATTCGAGCAGCGTTTTTCCCAGGCGGATGCCACGCGGAAACGGGCGGCGTCCGCCCTGTTCTCCCAGATGTCCCACAGCATTCAGGTCCTGGTCGCCGATTTGAACCGGGACCAGCTTCCCCATGAAGCCTGCCGCGATCTCATCCTTTATTCCACCCGGATCAAGGATTGCGCGGAAGAGGAATTGGGCGCCACGGAGACGGACCGCCTGTCCCAGGCCTTGTCGGAGGCCAGCGACAAGGAGAAGATCTATCTGGAATACCGGTCCTCCGACCGGAAAAAATACCTGGAAGAGGAGCTGGAAAAAGCCTCCATCCTCATCCAGGCGCTCGCCAATGGAATCTACATGGCTCCCCTACCGGAAGAGTCCGCCCCGGCGGACACCCATCCGGACGGCTCCCGGGTCATCTGACGCCTTCCGGGCCCCGGGGCGAAGGCCTCCATGCCTTAAATCCGGCTTGGATTTCCTCCCCGTCCCATGATAAGATTGAAGGGATGGGGAGAAGAAAATGAAACACCCTTTCACCGGTGAATACCTGAAAATGGCGGCGGGAGCCCAGGAAGTCCAGATCACCCGGATGGCGGGAATGGTTTTCCAGTCCGGCGACTTCGTGATTTTCGAATCCGCGTTCACGCCCGCCGGCATGGTCTCCATGATCGACGAGCACTCCCACAATATCCCCCAGGACAATGCCAAGGTCTGGCTCCCGCAACTGCGCCAATTGATGGACATGTTCGGCGATTTCACCGCATCCCTGGAAGCATTCCGGACCGGCCTGGGAAACCCGGCCGCCGGAGCCCCGCCCGGTTATTTCGAGAAGTTCAAGAGCTGGGAGGAATGCACCCTGGCCGTGCTGATGCTGAAAAAAACCGGCAAGATCTGGAACGGACAGGGCTGGGTCGTGACTGCGCGGACTTAAGACCCCCCTTAAAAAAATTCTGCGGATTTGAATCGGTGGTGGATTGTAGCGGCGTTTCGTCGGGCGTCGGGCGACGGGCGTAAAACTTTTTCCGCACCCATAGGTCCTAAAAAGAAAAAGCCGAGGGAGGTCCTACGGCTTTTTTCTTTACGCCCGACGCCCGACGCCGAGGCGCCAAACAAATGCAATCAAAAGCGGCGTCGGTTCGCGCCGGTCGCCCGACGAAACGATGCCAGCGCGCAGTCTGTATCCGGCATTGCACTCCTCCCTCCCGAACAGATCTTCTTCAAGCCTCAGAGCCTTGAAATCAACAACTCGCGCTGGAATATCAACTCTTTAGGCAAGTGGTCGTAAAGGGAAATGAACAGTTCATCCTGGGATATCACTTCGCGTTTCCAGGCTTCGATGTCGATGGCTTGGAGGTCCTCGAAGTCTTTCCGGGTTACGCCCGCCAGGCCGTTCAGGTCGAACTCCTCGGCCAGGGGCATCCATCCCAGGGGGGATTCCTCCGCCGCGCGCCGGCCCTTGCAACGCTCGACGATCCAGGCCAGCACGCGCATGTTTTCGCCGAATCCCGGCCACATGAAGCGGCCCGCTCCGTCGCGCCGGAACCAGTTCACGTGGAAGACCAAGGGCGGCCTTTTGATGAGCTTGCGCATCTTGATCCAATGGGCGAAGTAATCCCCCATGTTGTACCCGCAGAAGGGAAGCATGGCCATGGGATCCCGCCGTACCAGGCCGACTTTGCCTTCGGCCGCCGCGGTGGTTTCAGAACCCATGGTGGCTCCCAGGAAAACCCCGTGGATCCAATTGAAAGCCTGGATGAGCAGGGGGACGTTGGTCGCGCGCCGCCCTCCGAAGATCAGGGCGCTCAGGGGAACGCCCTGCGGGTCCTCCCAGGCCGGATCGATAGAAGGACAATTGGCGGCCGGAGCCGTGAAGCGCGAGTTGGGGTGCGCCGCGGGTGTCTTGCTTTCCGGAGTCCAGGGATTGCCGCGCCAGTCGAAGACCGGTCCTTTGGGAACCGGACCCATGCCCTCCCACCAGACATCCCCGTCCGCGGTCAGGGCCACGTTGGTGAAAATGGTGTCGTGGGCCATGCTGTGCATGGCGTTGGGATTGGATTCCCAGGAGGTGCCGGGGGCCACCCCGAAAAAGCCCGCTTCCGGGTTGATGGCGCGCAGACGGCCGTCGCTTCCGGGTTTGATCCAGGCTATATCGTCGCCCACCGTGTAGGTCTTCCAACCTTGCATGGCGGGGGGCGGCACCAGCATGGCGAAATTGGTTTTGCCGCATTGGCTGGGAAAGGCCGCCGCCACGTAAGTCTTATCCCCTTGCGGCGATTCCACTCCCAGGATGAGCATGTGTTCGGCGAGCCAACCTTCGTCCCGGCCCAGCACGGAAGCGATGCGCAGGGCGAAGCATTTCTTGCCCAAAAGGGCGTTGCCGCCATACCCGGATCCGAAGGACCAGATGGAACGTTCCTCGGGGAAATGGGCGATGTATTTCTCGGCGGGATTGCATGGCCAGGGTACGTCCTTGGCGCCCGGTTCCACGGGCATGCCTACCGAGTGCAGGCACTTGACGAAGTCCCCCCGGCCCAGGACCTGCAGGGCCTCGGCGCCCATGCGCGTCATGATGCGCATGCTCACCGCCACGTATGCGGAGTCCGTGATCTGGACGCCTATGCGGGCGATGTCCGATCCCAGCGGGCCCATGCTGAAGGGAATGACATACATGGTGCGGCCGCGCATGCACCCTTGGAACAGGCCGGTCAGCTTGGATTTCATTTCCGCGGGGGCGCGCCAGTTGTTGGTGGGTCCGGCGTCTTCGCGCCGGATGCTGCTGATGAAGGTCCTCTCCTCGGATCGGGCGACGTCTTCCGGATGGGAGCGGGCGTAGAAGCTGCGCGGGCGTTTCACCGGATCCAGGCGGATGAAGGTTCCGCCTTTGACCAGGCCGTCGCACAGCCGGTCATACTCTTTCAGGGAGCCGTCGCACCACTCCACCGCGGCCGGGCGGCAGAGTTCAGAGACTTCCTTTACCCAGGCTTCCAATTTCAAGTTACCCGCCATGCAACCTCCAATCCATGTCCATTATATCCCTTCGCGGGGCGCCGGTCACCCTGTACCCGGACCCTCGGCAGGGCCCGGCCGGATGCCTTACGAGCCTCCATCCGGGTAAAATAAACTAATTGCCCCCGTGGACCCCAGCTTCCCGACCCCCCTCCTGGTCCTGGCAGGCGCGGGGGGAAAGGTTATATTATGGGTCGGGGCCGGTGCCGCCAGGGGGCGGATCGGTCCGGTCGGGAGGACCGTAACATGCCGAATACCATTTCCAGGGAAACCCTGTTGATCGAAATCCGTTCCATCCTTGAAAAGGGCGGCAATGCCGACCCCGCCATGGACCTGGTGCTGGGAAAACTCCTCGATGCATTCCAGTGTCCGGTCGGCACCATCCACACCGTGGATGCGTCCACGGGGATGCTCAAGATCCGCGCCCGGCGGGGGATTCCCGATTTCATCCTGGACAAAGTGCGGATGATCCCCATCGGCAAGGGCATGGCCGGCATCGCCGCGGAACGCAAGCAGCCCGTGCAGGTGTGCAATCTGCAGACCGATACCTCCGGAGTGGCCAAACCGGGGGCGCGGGACACAAAGATGGAGGGATCGATTTCGGCCCCGATGCTTTTGAACGGAAAGCTGTACGGAACGCTGGGCGTCGCCAAACCCGTACCTTATGAATTTTCGGACGAGGAAAGCGGCACCTTGATGGACGCGGGAGCGCTGATCGCTTCCTTCGTCAAGTAACCGCTTCGGTTACCGTAACCGCGGAGAGACTTCCGTCTCCCGTGCGGCGGGGGACTATTTCGACCGCATACCTTCCACCAGCCAGGCTACGCTGAAGTAGCATACCCAGACCGACAACATGGCGAGCACCACCGGCGACCAGTTGGCCCCGTGCCCGCTCTGGGTAATGGAAGCCCAATAGCCGTTCGCCAGGGAAGCTCCCATCGCCACCGTCCGCAGATACTTTTTCCGATTCTTGTACATGACTTGTCCAACCCGTGAAGCGCCAGCTTCGATTCCGAGGGCGTACATGCGCGCCCGGTATGATCCCAGTGTATGGATCGGAAGCGGGTTTTGGGTATAAGGTATAAGGATTAAATTGCGCACAAACTGTGCGGATCCTCAAAGTCCCCCTCCGGAGGGGCGCCGGAGGCTTCCGGGCCAAGCCGGCCGGGCTAGAAAGACCGCTGGCCCAGGGTCACGTCCTTCTTCTCCAGGATGCCCTGCTCATTGATCTTGACGGTAAGGGGTAACGGGCGGGTGGCGTAATACCGGCGTGCCTCAGGTCCGGCCATCCCCACCATCCAGTCCATGTGGTATTTGAGGACCGCCTGCTGGACCTGGGGCAAATCGGTGTCGGTGGTGATGCTGATGATTTGCCAGTTTTTGTTGTGGAACCCCTTGTAGAAGTCCCGGACGCCGGACAGGTTCTCCAGGCAGGGTTTGCACAGGGTCGACCAGAACTGGATCATCACCTTCTTGCCCCGGAAATCGGAAAGTTTGACCGTATCCCCGTCCATGTTGACGAAGCGGATGTCCGGGGCCTTGCGCCCTTCCACGGCCTTGAAAGCCGCCGCAGCCGGGTCATAGGCCCCCAGGCGCCGCAAGTCCAGCCAGGCCCCCTTTTCGTCCGCGGAAATGATTTCGTAGGAGATTGAGTCCAGGGAGAACCGGAAAGGGGCCCCCCGGGCCGGCGCGGCGATGCCGTCGGCCTCCAGGGACTTCTCCATCACCCCGTCCCCGTCCCAGTCCACCACCAGGCGGTCACCCCCGTCCAGGCGGATTTTTCCGTCCCCGTCGGCATCGCAAAGACCGATATGTTTATTGACTCCTCCCTGGCTTAGGGAGCCGACGGTGAGGTCGAGCACGCGCACCCGGAACGGGCCGTCGTCGCAAATGGCCCAGGTCAAGGATGATTTCATGCCTTCGCACTTTGCCTGCCACTCCTTGGCCTTGGCGCCCGCCCGGCACAGGGAAACCGGCGCCGAGCCGCCGCCCGCCCGCTCCAGGGTCACGCAGGAATCCCCTTTGGGCCAGAATCTGGCGGGGCCGTCATTGCCGAGATCTTCGTCGTTGTTCAAATCCATGAACACGGAGTCCCCGGCGGGAACCCCGAACAGGGCGAGGGTCACGACCGGATCGCCCGCTTGGGCGCGGATGGCTTTCAAGGATAGGAAGCGCAGGGACTCCAGCGGTTTGTTCCTGGGCAGGATGATTTTCTCGTCCGCCAGGACGCGGGGAATGGCCACCGCCTGGCAGGTCCCTTTGGCATCCGGACAATCCAGGAAGTCGGCTTTGGCCGGCTCGCGCGCATCGAAGGTGCGGTGGTCCAACATCACGCGGATGGGCGAGGAATCGGATCCGGTGTTCCAGGCCCTGCCCTCGTCGGGGCAGAGGAGCCCCGCCAATAACACAAGGCAAAAGCCGGCAACGGATCGATGACGGGACGTCTTCGTCGGGAAGGGAATGTATGTGGGGTGCATGTGGATTGATGATAAGGTGAAGGGGGATTTCCCGTCAAGGGAACTTACGTTCCGGACGACCCCGGAGCCATTAATGATGGAAACCCGGGGCCGGTCAAAGAGTGGTCAAAGAACGCCCGCACGATTCCCCACTTTGACGCATCATTTATCGAAGCGAGGGTAACCATCCATCCATCAAGGCTTTATCCCCTATTGGGTTTCTTCCCACCGGACATGGTCTTCGGCCGTATCTAGACGGTAACCGCATTGGGGGCCATTCCCGTTTCCCGGAACTCCACCGCGATGCGGACAGCTTCCCGGGCCACCGCTTCGGCGGCTTGATCCGTGGAGGCTCCCAGGTGGGGCGTGCATACCGCCAGCGCGGCCAACTCCACGTCGGCGAAAGGGGCTTCCGGAACCTTGGGTTCCCCGGCGAATACATCCAGCCCCGCCCGCAATGCCCGGGATCGGATCGCGTCCAACAGTGCGGTCCGATCCACCACCTCCCCGCGGGAGGTATTCACGAACAGGGCTCCGGGTTTGAGGTTCGCGAAGAAGGACGCCCCGATGAGGTTGCGGGTCTCGCCGTTGGATGCCACGTGCAGGCTTATGGCGTCGCTTGCGCGGGCAAGCTCGTCCAGGTTCGCCGCGTAGGCGACGCCGGCGTCCCGGGCCGATTCCGGCGTGAGACTGCGCGACCATGCGATGACCTTCATCTCCAAGCCCTGGGCCTTGCGGGCCATGGCGCTACCCACCGCACCGAATCCCACCAACCCCAGGCTGCGGCCCTTGAGGCCCATCCCCTGTCCCAGGGCGCCCTTGGCCCACTTTCCCTGCCGCAGCGCCCACGTGCCTTCGGCGATTCTCCGATCGGCGGCCAACAGAAGGCCCAAAGCCATTTCCGCCACCGCGTCCGCATTCCGGCCGGGCGTGTTGCTCACCTGGATTCCCCGCGCGGCCGCGGCGGCCACGTCGATGGTATCCGTTCCGGCTCCGGCGCGGAGGATCAGTTTCAAGGCCGGTAGTTGCGGGAGGATTTCCTTGGGCACCAAGGTGGATCGGACGATCAGGATTTCCGCCGTTGCCGCCTGGACGGGGAGATTGCCGGGGGCCAGCCCTTGGCATTGGACCACGGTGAATCCGGCCGCTCCCAGGCCCCGCAAGGCCAACCCATCCAACTTGTCCGCCGAAAGTACCATCATATTATGCCCACCCCCTTGGTAGCAGTATACCACGATGCACGGCAAGGGTCGAAGTCGGGAACGGAGTCCGGAACCCGGCCCGGAAACCGCCAGGGCGGCCGGACCCGGATCAAAAGGGGATCAAAAACCGATCAGTTTTTCCAGGGTCCGCGATTCTCCCTGTCGCACTTCAAGAAGGTAAAGATTGGCGGGCAGGCCCGCCAGATCCAAATCCAGGGCGAAGCCTCCGGGGGGAATCCAGGACCGCGTGCGGCGCGCCTCCCGGCCATCCAAGGCGCGCACCCGGAACTCAACCGATTGGGATGCGGTCGCCGTGCCCGTGAACCGATACTTCCCTGAGCCTATCTGCCTCAGGGTGCCGGCGGCCCGGGCCACGGAAGCGATGGGAACGCATGAGATTTCCGCCGCCACCGGAACGCGCACGCTTCCGCATTCGCGCTCCTGGACTTCCCAATCGTAGAAGAAGTAGTAGTAGCCGGACGGGGCGGTGCTGTCCGACGGGGTGGCGTCCGAATGGGTGATCACAATCAGGGTATCCTTGCTCCGGTACGGGAATGCCGCGCCCACGCTGTTGCGGAAGAGCTTCAGGGAATCCGGATTGCCGGAATACTTGATGGCATAATCGTGTCCCGGCTCCAATTCGATGTTCAGGGCCACCCGGCTTTCGCCATCGGGCACCTGCACCGTGCGGGCGGCGACGCGCACGTCGCCCTGGTCCAGGATTTCCACGGTGCGCGGCCCGGCGCCGGAGGCGTAGACCTTGGCGGTTTTCAAAATGGCCGGTCGATTCACGTCGAAATACATGCGGCGATCGGAATTGGCGGTGAAGAACTGCCCCGCCCCGATGGTGTTGGCCGCGGGACCCAGCTTGTTGGCGGGGAAATCGGGATCGCCCGTTTCCACGAAATAGGTTTTGCTTGCGCTGAGAGCCGGAGTCTGGAAGACCGTCCCCTCCCCCACCTTGTTGCCACCCGCGGCCAGGTCGTACCACTTGAGGATCCCGGCGCCGGTCGCCTTCAGGTCCAGCGCGCCGGGAGAGCAACTGCGGGCTCCCGTCGCTTCCGGGGCCGCATAGGGCTTGACCTTGATGTTGCCCTTGGAAATGCTGTTCGATCCCACGGCGTTGGTGGAGGTCAACTGGGCGGTGAAGACGCCTTCCGTTGCGTAGGTGTGCGTGGGATTGCGATCCTTGGAGGTCAGACCGTCCCCGAAGTTCCACAGCCAGGAAGTGGGATCGCCCTTGGAGACGTCCGTGAACAGGCGCGTGTCCGAGCAGGGGGAATTGGCCTTGACCAGGAAGTCCGCGGCGGGGCCTTGGTTGCAGGAGGAAAGGCAGACGCGCGAATGCTTGTGGTTCAGGATGGAGGCGATGGTGGTATCGTCCCAGGAAACGTTGTCGCCCAGGATCATGGGATTGAGGATGGCCTTGGGGTTGTTGACGTGGTTGGCCCCGAAGTTGTGTCCCAATTCGTGCGCCTGGTTGATCATCAGGAAGGAAGCCGTCTTGGTGAAGTCCCGGATCACGTGTCCGCCGGAAGTCTTGTTGCAGACCGTGCCTACGTTCGCCAGTCCTGTGGTGCCCGTGGCGACCAGGGGATCGTAATACCAGAGGTCGGCCACGTCGTAGGAGTTCTTGAACCCTTGCGCGCTGCGCGCCCAGGTGGTGATATTGCCCAGATACGTGTTGATGTTCATGGGCCCCCAGGTGAGGTTGGGCCCGGACTCGATGATCAGCTCCGTAATCTTGATATGGATATCGATGCGGGGGTCTTCGTAGAGGCCTTCCACCATGTTGAAGATATCGTTGATCCTCTTTTCCACGGCGGCATTGCTCCCGTAGCCCTTGACCATGGAATACTCCGCGGCCACGCCGATTTCCACCAAGGCGCAAGGCTCCACGGCAGCGGCCGCCTGGGACGCGGACGATTTCCCCAGGCCCGGGACGGTAGGCGGAGTGCCGGGAACCGTAATGGCTCCCGGAATGGCTCCCGGATCCGGAGAACGGAATCCGGGCGCGGACGTATTTCCCGGCGGTTGCAACTGTCCATCCGGCCGCCAACCGCATCCGGCCCCTGCGGGCATAATCAGATCCGATTGCTTGTAGACGGCATGTGAGCCCGGGGCCTGTCCCGGTTGCAATTGATCCAATGGCTCCAGAAAGGTCTTGTCCCCGTCGCCCGCGTCGATGAAACCCGTGATGCGGCCTTCCGCAAGCGACAAGCGTACGCGGCTTTCCGGGTTGCCGCGGATATGGCCGCGGAAGGAAAGCTCCGGTCCGGGGGCGATGTCCCGCAATCCCTGCGGGGTGGACAGGCGGACGCGGTAGCCTGGGGCGCGGACGCTCACGCGCTCCAACTCAAGGTCCCACCGCAGGCCACGACCCAGGTCAAGTACGAAGGGACCGTCCAGGCGCTCCACCGAACGGAGCAGGACTCCGGGGTCGACATCCACCCGCTGGTATCGCCTGATCCCGGGAATGGCGAAAGCGCCGGGCGGATTGGACCATGGGTCGGCCGACGGGACGAGGGGCGGCGCGACGGGCGCAGGTGGCGAGAGGGTCGTGAAGGGCGCAACGGTGCCGGAGAAGGGGATTTGGGGAAGGGGAACCTGGCCGGCAGCGCTCAGGGCAATCCCGAGGGCCAGGAAAACGAATGCCGCGCGCCTTATGGCGATAACCTGCGACATCCCACCCCCCCGTTCCATCATCCCCACCGATCCGCTTTGGGCCTCCACCCAGGTCCCGTGATACAGCTTATCCCCAGCCGGTCGATTTGACACCCTAATTTACGGCGGAGCGGTGGATTACGGAGGGGAATTCAGGTTTTTGGGAGATGCTCAGGGGAAGAAAAAGGGACGAATCCCCCCGGACTTCATGGCGCGCCGCGGAAATAGATCCAATTGACCGCAGCCTGGATCATGCCGATGAATACGCCCAGGACCAACCCCACCAGGGCGATTTCGTTGAATTCCTTGTACCCGATTTCCTCGATGATCTTGTTCAGGCGTTGCACGTCGAAAGCGAGGATGTTGCGCCGGATGGTGTCCCGCAGATCGATTTTGGATTCCAGGCTTTGCACCAGCAACTCCGTGTATTTTTCCGCTTCCGTGGAAAAGATGTCCGCCACCTTGTCGCGGATGCGCGCCAGCTTGTCCGCCGAGACGAACATGCTGATGAAGGGCATGCTGGCCAGGACCTCCCCCACCTTTTCCTCCCATTTGTCGAGGATCAACTGTCGCATGGCCTTGGCGGGATCGACTTTCTTGAGAAATCCCATGATGTCCTCTTCCTTGAGGAACTCCCGGGAAATCGCCTCCGATATCCGTTCGGCCAGGTCCGTTTGGCGCCGGGGCAAAAGCCCCTGGATCTTGAATCCCAGGATATTGATGGGATTGACCGGCTTGAGCAGGAGTTTTACCGCCAGCCAATTCGTGAACCAGCCGTGGAGACCGGCCAAGAGGATTGGGAGCAGCAACAGAGTGAAGATTTGTGGGAAAGGCATGGGTTAAAGGTAATCAAACGGATTTTTGAAGCCTGGGGCGTAAAAAGCGGGCCGGAGGGCATAGACGCCCGTTTGGAATTTTCTTACTTTGGCCTTCGTATTGGTCAGTAGCTCAGTGGTAGAGCCCTCGGCTGTTAACCGAGTTGTCGTAGGTTCGACCCCTACCTGACCAGCCAACTTCCCCCCTTTCAAACCGCAACCTTCCGCCCTTGGCTTCCCGAGGGTTAATTACTTTTCGCTTACCCCGATCCACCCAGCGCGGATTTCCAAAATCGTGTCCGCGGATCGGCCTTTGAGCGTTCTGACAAACCATCAAGGAGCCTCGATGCAACAGGACAATCCCCAGGCACAAGCGCCGGTGGCCGCTAGAATCGTGACCTGCGTCGAATGCGGCAGGCAGGTTCCGGCCGATGAAGTCATCCAATTCGGCGAATACAGCGTTTGCGCCGATTGCAAACCGGTGTTCCAGCAGAAGCTGGCCGAAGGCTCGTTCCGTCCCATGACGCTCGCATTCGCCAGCGTGGGAAGGCGCTTCGCCGCCGTCAGTCTGGATGGCGTGCTGATCTGGTTCGTTTTTTTCATAGTCGGAATAAGCGTCTTCGCGGCTCTGGGCAAATCCGGGCTCGCCGCGAGCATGGTAACGCTGAGCACGATAGCATGGCCCATTTTTTCCACCGTCATGTCCGCCGGTTATATGATTTTCTTCACCGGGAAATACGGCGCCACTCCCGGCAAGATGGCCTTGGGAATCAAGGTGGTGCGCGCCACCGGAGCGCCGATGGGATACGGCCTTGCCACCGGGCGTTATTTCGCAACCTTTGTCAGCAGCATGACCTTGGGGATAGGCTATTTGATCGCCTTCTTCGACGAAGAAAAAAGAACCCTGCATGACCGCATCTGCGGCACCCGGGTCATCCGCACCTGAGCTCAGCCATGGATTCCACGCAGGTCAGATGCACCCGCTGCGAAAACGTGTTCCCGCTCGAGGCGGAGACTGCGTGGACGGTCCGGACCTGCCCAGGGTGCCATGAGCGCCTGCAGGTATGCGCATTCCCGGCCTTGCGGCGTCCTTTGCGCTCCCGCCCCGCGCGGAACAACCTGGCGGCGGAAGGCCAGGCGGGGTGCTTCTTCCACGCGCATAAACCCGCCGCCGTTCCCTGTGACGCTTGCGGCCGATTCCTGTGCGACCTCTGCGATCTCCAGTTCCAGGACCGTCACTTCTGCGCCACTTGTCTGGACTCGGCCCAAAAGGGCGGCACCGGGCTCCAGAACATTGAATCGCCGTTCCTGAAGGAGCGCGTGTTCCTGCCCCAGAATCTCGCCTTGGGGCTGGCATTGTATACTCCGCTTACATTGCTGGGGATCTACGTAATCCCTCTCAGCGCGCCCTTCGCTTTGTGGGTGGCCATCCGGAATTGGAAACGGGAAGACGGGTTTCAAGTGCGCGGCAAGTGGCGCTTCGTGGTCAGCATCGCATTGGCCCTGCTGCAACTCCTGGGCGTGGCCTTGTTCATCGTATTCATGGTCTACGTTTTCCGTGAAACCGCGAAAAAAACATGAATGACCCCAAGGATTACCGGGCGCTGCCGGGCCGCGTGGCGGGACCTCTGTATTCCGCGCGTCTGTACCAGGGCCGCGATCATCTCCTGAAAACCACCGTGGTGGGATTCCACGAACATTTCCGCCGCTTCGCCTGGGAAGACATCCAGGCTTTCATCGTGGAAGAGACTCCTTGGGGCGGCGTGACCAACCTGTTGCTGGCGATCGTATTCCTCATGCAATTGGTATCCTTCGTCACGTTTACGGACAAGACCCTGGGCGTGCTGGCGATCTATCTCCCCTTTCTGATCGGAATCGGCGTGTTGATGGCGGTCAACTTCAGCCGCGGACCCACTTGCAAGACCTATCTGAAAACGGCCGTCACCCGGGAAAGGATATGGTCCTTGAACCGGGCCCGGAAGGCGCGCGCCGTCATCGACGGCCTGACCCCGTTGATTCTGGAAAGGCAGGCCGCGGCCGGGTCCGCCGCCGAAGCCTCCGTAACGACCGCCGGATCCGGACCTGATGCGCCTCTCGCGGAAACATCGCGGGAGGCCCCGCCCAAGCCGATGGAAAAGGGTGTTTGGCACTGGCTGGCCTGCCTCTTCCTGGCCATTTTCACGGTGGACGACGCCCTCGATCTGTTGGGCCATACGGAAGCCGGAGTGTGGAAGAGCGTGATCCTGATCTGCTTCGCGGCCAGTTGCGCCGTATGCGCGGCCGCCCTGATTTCCCAATCCCGCAACCACGCGCCCCGATCCGTCCGCCTTTTCGGATTGGCGTTGCTCGGTTATCACCTCGTCTCCACCATGCTGATGCTGTCGACCATCGTGGCCGGAACTGCCTTCGCCTTGCGGCATCATGCGCCGGGCCAACCGGCGTTCAACATCAGGCAGATGTCCTGGTACCATCCCATGGCCACGTTCGATTTGGTTTTGACGTCCGGGGTGTTATTGTTCGGCGTCGCGACGCTGTTAAGTTACCGTAAGACCATGAACGGGATCGCAGCCGCCGCCGAGCCGCTCGCGCCCGCATCGGCGGCGGGCTGAAGGCATGCCGTCCCTCGCATACCAGAAATGCCTGAACCATGGCGAACGGGAGGCGGTGGCCCGATGCCCCCAATGCCGCTCCCACTTCTGCCGCGAATGCGTATCCGAACACCGGGGCAGGATTCTCTGCGCCCAATGCCTGGCCAAGGCAGCGCTGGCCGAAGAGCGGAATCCCGGCTGGCGGCTGGCCTGGATCCCCGTCGGAGCGGCCGCGGGAATCGCCATGGCTTGGCTGTTTTTCCTTACCCTGGGCAAACTCCTGGTCCTCATCCCCGCCTCCTATCACGACGGCGCATGGGCGCACGAAACCCAGGGACAGGCCCCGGCCGCGGCGCAGAAGCCCGCGGGTTCCGCTGGTAAAGGCGGAAAATGACGGCAAAGGATTCCGCCCATAGGGAGCCCGGAGCCTTGGAGGTGGTCGAAGAATCCATCCTGCTTCTCAAGCAGGTGGGGCTCGGGGCCTATGGCGCGTATGCCGCGGGTACCTTGGGGTTCCTCTGGGCATTGCTCTACTTCTGGGCCTATATGAGCCGCAACGCCTTGGCGGACGCGCGTCTCACCGAGTTCTCGCTCTTGCTTGCGCTCGCCTTCGTCGCCATGAAATTCTGCCATGCTCTGTTCTTCCGCCGCCTGATGGAAGCCCTGGAGGACGCGGAACCGGAACCGCCTTCCCTGGGACTGCTGGCCAAGACCGCCCTCGCGCAATCCCTTCTGCAACCGCTCGCTCTCTTCGCCATTCCGCTCGCCTTGCTGCTCACCGTCCCATATCCCTTCGTCTCGGCATTTTTCCAGAACGCGTTCTGGGTCCGGGACCGGGACGGCTTCATCGAATGGCTTGCGCGCTCCTCCCGGATGGCGCGGTTGTGGCCCCAACAGAACATGTATCTTCACCTGTTCCTGATGGGCGCGGGACTCTGCATCACCCTCAACGTCTTCTCCGCCCTGGTGACCGCTCCCATGCTGCTCAAATCCTTTTTCGGCGTGGAAACGGTTTTCAGCCGCAGCCCCTCCGCATACCTGAATACCACCTTCATCCTGATGGGCCTGGCCCTTTCCTGGGCCGCCCTGGATCCGGTGGTCAAGGCCGTCAACGCCTGGCGCTGTTTCCACGGTCTCTCTCTGCATACCGGCATGGATTTGCGCCTGGCCCTGGCCCGCATCCGCGGGCGGGAGAAGGCGGTCGTGGAATCCGCATCCGGTAACCCCCCGGGACCGGGTGGGAGCGGGACGGCGCGTCTGAAAATCTCCGCGGCCATCCTGTTGGCGGCGGCCATAGGCATGGGCGCCCCATCCGCATGGAGCGGCCCCAAAAACGCCTCCCGAAACAAACCGGCGGCTTCGGCCCTGCCGACCCGATCTGTAAAACCCTCGGAAACCGCCGCGCCCGTTTTGACCGTATCTCCCGAGCGCCTGAAAGCCTTGCTCAAGGAAGAGATCGCGGAATCCCGCTACGGCTGGCGCCAACCCAGAAGCCCGGATACGGAGGATTCGCAGAGTTGGATCTTCCTTCAGATCAAAAAGGCCCTGCGCGCGATCGGGAGATTGTTCCGGAAAATCGAAAACCTCTGGCTGCGCTTCGCGGATTGGTTCAACGGTCTGTTCGGAAAGGACCACCGGCTCAAGTCCGCTCCGGAATCCTTTTCCGCTTCCCCTCTGCCAACGCGTATCCTGGTCGCGGTCCTTTCCGCCGCATTCCTGGCGGCCATCGCCCTTTTCTTTCTGCGCCGGGTCAAGCCGGTTCCCGAACAGACGGCCATCCCCATCCCCGCCGCGCCCAAGGCTCCGGACGCGGCCCGGGAAGACGCCAAGGCGGACGATTTCCCGGAAGAGGAATGGCTGCGGCTTATGGAAAGCCTGCGCACCGAGGGGCAAAGCCGTCTGGCCCTGCGGGCGTTGTTCCTGGCCATGCTTTCCCTATTGGCCCGCAAAGGCTGGGTGACGGTTGCGCGCCACAAAAGCAACCGCGACTACCAGCGGGAAGTGATCGCGCGGGCGCGCCGGCGTCCCGGCGTGGCGGAATCCTTCCGGGAGAACTGCAGCCGCTTCGACAGGGTCTGGTACGGGTTGCACGAGGTGACGGGCGAAGACTGGGACGTTTCCCGGGCCAACTTCGCCAAGGTGAGGCAGGATGAAGGTTAACCGCCGCGGCATCTGGCTTGGCGCCCTCTCGCTGGCCGCCTTCATCTACGGGATGTCCCTGCTTTTCCGGGATCGTCTCGAGGCCGGGGACATTTATCCCGCCTATTCCACCTTGCGCAGCGATCCGCTGGGTTGCCGGGCCCTCTTCTCCGCCCTGGAACGGTATCCGGACCTGACGGTGAAACGCGCCTTCTCGCGGACGGACTTCCGGGGCCAGAAACCCGGAGCCGCCTATTTTTTCCTCGGGCTGGACGCGGAAAGCCTGGCCGGCCAAGGAGAGACTTTGAAGGAACTGGACAGCCTGGCCCGCCAGGGCCATCGCGTGGTCCTTGGCTTGGCGGGACTTGTGATGGAAAAAGGCGACGAGTACAGACTCAAGCGCGCGCGCCTCACGCACAGGGATTCGGCCTCGCAGGCGGCCGACAGCCTGGAGACCGATTCTTCCTTCGCATCCGCATTGAAAAAAGCCGCCCGGGATTCCGGTTCCGTCGCCAAGGCAATCCCGGCGCAACCTCCAACCCCCGATGCCATGGAGTACCTGCGGCAATGGGGATTCCGGGTGATGATCGATACCGCATTCAACGCGGATTCGGCCGGTTCGGCGCTGGCCCAGGGTAACCGCAAGGATACCCTGCCGTGGCTGAGCGGCCTGTATTTCGATTCCCTGAAAGGACCCTGGACGGTGTGGTACCGCCGGGACGCGCTTCCTGTCGCCATGGAGCGGACTTTGGGGTCCGGGTCCATCGCCCTGGTCTCGGATACCTATTTCGCCAGCAACCAGGCCCAGTTCCATTCCAGTCCGGCCCTGCTGGCGGGCCTGCTGGTGGGCGGATCCGATCGCGTCTTTTTCGACGAGCGCCATTTCGGGGTGCGCCAGGACGATGCCATCGCCAGCCTGTTGCGGAAATACCGGCTGCATTGGGCGCTCCCGTCCTTGCTGCTGCTGTTGGGATTGTACATCTGGAAGGGCCGAAACCTCCTGTTGCCGGAAACCGAACCCGGCCCGGATGCGGCCGCGGGACCGGATGCGCGCTCGGCCCTGGCCGGATTGTTGCGCAGGAACCTTACCGCAGAACAGGCGCTGGAAACCTGTTACGGATTCTGGAAAGAAGGCGCCGGCAAGGCCGCCGATCCGGCATCCTGGCGCCTGGCGGAATCCGAAATCAAATCCGTCCTGGAGCGCCGCAAGGCCGCCGGGAACGTCTCCCTGGCCGCCGGTTACGGTGAAATCCAGGCCATCCTCAACCGAAGGAAGCGCGCGTGAACCTCCCCACCGAAGAAATGAAATCCCTGCTTGCGGAAGCGCGAAAGGAAGTCAAAAAAATCATCATCGGCCAGGAAGAAGTCATCGACCTGTGCCTGGTGACCCTGCTGGCCGGCCAGCACGCCCTGGTGGAAGGCGTGCCGGGAGTGGCCAAGACCCTGCTGGTGCGCACCCTGGCGCTGGTGCTGGGCTGCGAGTTCGGCCGCATCCAGTTCACGCCCGATCTGATGCCATCGGACATCACCGGAACCAACATTTTCAATCTCAAGAAGCAGGAGTTCGAACTCATACGCGGACCCATCTTCACCTCCTTTCTGCTGGCGGACGAAATCAACCGGGCTCCCGCCAAGACGCAGTCGGCCCTGCTGCAGGCCATGCAGGAACGCCATGTCACCATCGATCGCGGCACCTACGCCCTGGATGCCAACTTCACCGTGTTCGCCACCCAGAATCCCGTGGAGCATGAAGGCACCTATCCCCTGCCCGAAGCCCAGAAGGATCGTTTCCTTGTGAAGATCACCATGGGGTATCCCGGCAAGGAAGACGAAGAGGAACTGGCGCGCCGCACCCTGGGCGACGAGGCTCCCGCGCAGATGGCCGAACGCGGCGGCCTGCGCCGCCTGATCACGCCCGAGGTCCTGGTGGGATTCCGCAGAACCCTGCAGGCCATCACGGTGAAGCCGGAACTGATGGCCTACGGCGTGGAACTGGTGCGCAAAACGCGCGAGCATGAAAGCATCCTGGTGGGCGGAGGACCGCGCGCCACCCAGAGCCTGCTGCTGGCCGCGCGCGCCTATGCGGCGGTAAACGGCCAGGATTTCGTCACGCCGGACGACATCCGCCACCTGGCCCTTCCGGTGCTGGAGCACCGCGTCGTCATGCGGCCCGAGTTCGAGATCGAGGGAGTGCGCGTCGAGGACGTGATCAAGGACATTGTGCAGGGAGCGACGGTACCGCGATGATGGTTCCCCGCGGCCCGCTTCTGTGGGCGGTAGGCCTCTGGCTGGTTCCCTTGAACCTCCTGGCGGCCATCGATCCCGCCCGCGCGGGCCTGTGCCTTTTGGCGATGCTTCCCCTGCCGTTGGCGGCGGCCTGGGATGCCTTCCGCCTGCGCGGAAGTCTCGCCGGGTTGGAACCGCTGCCCCGCGATCCGGCGCGCTTCACCCTGGGAAAACCGGGGACCCTGACACTTACCCTGCGCGGCCAGACCGCTTCCCAGCGCACCCTCCGCATCCTGGTGGAACTGCCGCCCCAGCTTTCCCCATCCCTGGCGGCGGCGGACCTCCGCCTGCGGCCGGGGACGGGCGACTGGAACGTCTCCTTCCCAGTAACACCGGTGCTACGTGGCCGATCGGCAGTGGGAGGGTTCACGTTGGAAACGGCGTCGCCCCTGGGCCTGTGGAGCCTGCGGAGAAGCGGCACGCTCCCGTGCGGCATCCGGGTCTATCCGGGTCTGGCGGACGGAACGGGGAAGGTCGCGCTCCCGGAAACCCTGTCCCTGGCGGGACAGCACCTCCGCCGCCAGGTGGGCAAGGGGCGCGAGTTCGACAAGCTTAGGGAGTACCTGCACGGGGACGACTTCCACGACATCCACTGGAAAGCCACCGCCAAACGCGGTTTCCCCGTGACCAAGACCTTCCAGGCGGAAAATACCCAGCAGGTCTACGCCATCCTGGACGCGTCGCGCATGAGCTCGGTACCCCTGGCCGCGCAGACGGGGGATGCGGGAGCGTCCTCCCCCGTAGGCATGCCTTCCGTTCCCATGGAATACTATCTGCGCACGGCGCTGCGGCTGGGCATGGCCGCGGAGCGCCAGGGAGACCGGTACGGCCTGATGCTGTACGCGGAACGTCCCTTCGATTTCATCCGCGCGGGCAAGGGCAAATCCCATTATGGCCGGTTCCGCGACGCCTTGTGCGGATTGGAGAGCCGCCCCGCCGGCCCGGACTATTCCGAACTCTTCACCGACCTCCGCCTGCGCCTGCGCAAACGGGCCATGCTGATTTTCCTCTGCTCCCTGGATGAGCCCGCCCTGGCGGAATCCTTCACGGAACAGATCGCCTTGATCAGCCGGCAACACCTGATAACCGTCGTGGCCGTAAAACCTCCCGGCCTGCAGCCCGTGTTCCAGGGCCGGCCCGTATCCGGGGATGCCGAGGTGTATATCCGCATGGCGGATCAAATCCGGCTCCGCAACCTGGAAAAACTGGCCAAGGACTTGCGGCGGCAGGGCGCCACCTTCAAAGCCTGGGAGCCGTCCCGCCTTTCCGCGGAAGCGGTGGCCCAATATCTGGACGTGAAAAACCGCCGGGTGGTCGCATGATTCCGGAGGCCGCATGATCATCGATCTGGACCGGTTCGTGAACAGGGAACAGCCCCGGTGGCGGGAGTTGGAAGACTTGCTGGCGCGCCTGGAATCGGAGCCCGGAGCCACCCTCGATTTGCAGGGGGCTTTGCGCCTGCACCATCTCTACCAGAAAACCGGAGCGGATTTGGCCAAGGTCAAGGGCCAGAGCGCCGCTCCGCAACTTGTGCGTTACCTGGAATCCCTGGTGTCGCGCGCCTACGCGGAAATCCACGAGAACCGGGAAAAGCGGCTCCGCTTCTCGCCCCGCGTGTTCTTCCTCTCCACCTTTCCCCGAACCTTCCGCCGCCACATCGCCGCGTTCTGGCTCTCCGTGTTGGTGACCCTGGCGGGAGCGGCGGCGGGCGGGGCCCTGGTGCGCTGGGATCCGGACGCCAAATCCGTGCTGCTTCCCTTCGAGCATCTCATGGGGAGTCCCGCGGAACGGGTGGCGCGGGAGGAAAGCTCCGGGCAGAAATTGGCCAACCGGCCCAAGACCTATTTCTCCTCCTACCTCATGACCAACAACATCCGGGTATCCATACTCACCCTGGTGACCGGGTTTGCCTGGGGCCTGGGACCCCTGGTGCTCCTGTTCTACAACGGGGTGGTGCTGGGCGCGGTCATCTATGACTATTGCGCCGCGGGCCAGACGCGGTTCCTGGTGGGATGGCTGCTGCCCCACGGTTCCTTCGAGATTCCCGCCATCCTCCTGGCCGGCCAGGCCGGGTTCCTGCTGGGCGTCCAGCTGCTGCGCGGCTCCCGCCACGGCGGAGCCGGCAAACGCTTGCGCGCCGCCGCCCCGGATGCGGCGGTCCTGATCGGCGGTATCACGGCCATGCTGGTCTGGGCGGGCATCGTGGAAGCCTTCTTCTCCCAATACCATTACCCCATCCTGCCCTATTGGTTCAAGATTTCCTTCGGATGCGTGGAGCTGGCCGCCTTGATCCTTTACCTGGGATGGGCGGGCCGCGGCGGGCGGCGGGCGGATCAGGTCCGCGTCGCGCAAGGGGGTAACGTCAATGTATCCCAGTGAGGCGCACACGGTCACCTTCCGCACCCCGGAAAACCTGGAATTCTCCCTGACCCTGGCCGGTCCCGCCATCCGTTTCGTCGCCTGGCTGATCGACATGCTTGCGATTGCCGCCGCTTCCTCCCTGGCCGCGAAAATCCTGGCGGGCATAAGCATTTTCAGCCAGGACGCCGCCGCCGCCGCGGTGACCCTCGCCTACTTCGGGATATCCGTGGGCTACGGCATGGCCATGGAATGGTTCTACGGCGGGCAGACGCTGGGAAAGCGGCTGATGCGCTTGCGCGTCCTGGATGCCCAGGGTTTGCGGCTGCGCGGCTATCAGGTGGTGATCCGGAACCTCTTCCGTTTCCTCGACATGCTCCCCGCTTCCTATCTGGTGGGCGGCGTCGCGTGCCTGTTCAGCGCCCGCTGCCAACGTCTGGGCGATATGGCCGCCAACACCATCGTGATCCGGAATCCCGATCCCGGCAGGCCGGACCTGGAAAAAGTGGCGGCGGGAAAATTCAATTCCTTCCGGAGCTACCGGCACCTGGGAGCCCGCCTGCGGCAACAGGTCACGCCCGCGGAAGCGGGACTGGCCTTCCAGGCGCTGCTCCGCCGCGACGAACTCGAGGATTCCCAACGGGTGGACCTTTTCAAGCGCCTGCGGGAACACTTCTCTGCCAAAGCGCCGTTCCCCCCGGAAGCCGCCGAGGGCCTTCCCGACGAACAATATGTCCGCAACGTGGTGGACATATTGTATCGGTGAGGCGCGGAAGAGGGCGTGGAATCAGGTCTTGCCCAGCGCCTTGAGCAGCCTTTTGATCATGGGATAATGCTCGCCTTCGTGGAAGACCAGCAGGTGCAGGTCGTCCGCGACGGTGGCGTAGGCGCTGTTCAGATAGTCGAAAGGCTGGGTCAACGGCTCGCTCAGCAGGTTCCCGAACTTCCTTTCCAGATCGAAACTGTACTCCTGGTAAATCCCGAGCAGGCGGGCGAAGGCGGGGACGTTCCCATCGTAGTCCGATGGGGATTTCCCTTCGCTGAAATATTTCCGGAATCCCGGATCCACGGGAAGGGCCAGACCGCGGCGGACGTACCAATGCGCCAATTGCACGTGCAGGATGTGGCCGATGTTCCAATGGATGGAATTGCGGAATCCTTCGGGAACGCGCATCGCTTCTTCATCGGTCAGGGATTGGATGCGGGAGTGGACGTCTTTGCGGACGCCTTCGAGAACGGAGAGCAGGTTCATTCCCTGAATCTAATTCCGTCCACCGTCCCGGCCCAACGGATTGGCGCGCGGCTAGGCATATGCGCGCAAAAAGAAGTACACGGTCATCGCCATGGCCACCAGGGCTATGAAGCGGCGCAGCCACACGGGGTCCACTTTCTGGGAAAGATTGCCCGCGCTATAGCCGCCGATGACGCAACCGACCGTCATCACCAGGCAGCGGGCCCATTCCACCTTGCCGGTGGCGATGAAAATCGCCACGCACACCCCGTTGATGACCACCACCAGCAGCGACTTGAGCGCGTTCATTTCATGGATGTCCCGCATGCCTATCAGGGTCAGGACCGCCAGGGTCATGATGCCCATCCCCCCGCCGAAATAGCCCCCATAGATGGCGATCAGGAACAGCAGGCACCAGGCGACCGGCCTGGGAAACGGCTCGTCTCCTCCCCGCAGGGCCATCAGCTTGTCGGTAATGCGTTGGCCCGTCACGAAGAGAACGGTGGCGAAGAGCAGCAACCAGGGGAGCAGGGCCATGAAAAAGGAGTTGGTGGTATACAACAGCAGGCTCGCCCCGATGGAACTGCCGACCACGGCCATGGCCATGTACAGCCTGAGGGGATGCTTATGGCCTTGCAGATTGCGGCGGAATGCGAAGAGGGCCGCGAGCAACCCCGGCCAGACCGCGATGGTCCCGCCCGTATTGGCCAGGATGGGCGGAGCGCCGCTCCAGATAAGGGCCGGCAAGGTGATGAATCCGCCTCCCCCGGCCAGGGCGTTCAACCCTCCGGCCAGGATACCGGCGATGAAAAGGACCAGGGCTTGCGTGGGAGTCATGTCTCAGCAAACAATACACTTCCCGGCCGCGCGTTTAAAGAGGCTCAGGAGGGTGGCTTACTCTCCGCCAGGTATGCCCGCCACCCGCCATAGTCGGTGATCTCCACGGCGCCGTCCACTCCCGAGGGCTCGCACAGGAATCCTTTCACTTTCTCGCCGTTTTCCAATTCCACCGTGCCGATGCACAGGGGTTCCTTGACGTTTTCCAGAAAGGCGCCCAAGGCCGCCGGGGTCAACTCCCACACTTCCAGGACCACCGCCGCACCGCCCTCGCTCTGGCGGACCATGCCGGGAAATTTCCGGCCGGGCCGCTCCAAAGCATAGAGGCGATAGCGCGGAACGGTTTTGAATGTACCCGCCAACCTTGCGCCCAGATTCAGCAATTGCGGGTTCAAGGGCTGACCGGAAAGATGCAGGCCCGCAACGGCCAAGCGGATCAAGGACGCCGGTCCACGGCTATCCGGAGAAACCTCGCCCGACGGCGAAGCGCCTGAGAGAGCGGTTCCGGACGGAGAAGCTCCGGACGGAGATCCTTCGGACGATAAGACTCCGGCTTGGGAGGATACGGGAAAGGACTTGGATATCGGATTGGACGTGGCGCCCATTGTGAGTCCCGTGGCCGAATGGAAAACCGCTCCCAAAGAGGCGATCACTCCTTCCTGGAATGCGGGCGCAATCAAAGTGACGCCGAAGGGAAGTCCGTTCGCTTTGCGTCCCGAAGGCACCGCCACGGCGCACAGGTCCAAAAGGTTGACGAAGTTGGTGTAATACCCCAATCGCGTGTTCAGATTGATGGGATCGGCTTCCACCTCTTCGAACCTGTATTGGGTGGGAGCGGTTGGAGTCAGGAGGAAATCCATCCCTTTGAACAGACCCTCCGTCTGGGTCCGCAATTCCCGCAGGCGATAATAGGCGCGGAAGCCGTCCACGGCCGTCAGGGTTTTCCCCCGGGCCATCACCTCCCGTATCACGGGCAATACCTCCCCGGAATTCTCATCCACGAATCCTCCGAAGGCGGCCTGGCGTTCCGCCAGCCAGGCTCCCTGGTACAGAAGCCGCGCCGCCTCCGCGAAGGGTTCGAAAGGTATTTCCAGGCTCACGCCGCCCATGGCGGTCATCCTGTCCACCGCCTGCCGGAACAGGGCCGCGGATTCATCGTCACCGAAGAATTCCAGGTGCCTCGCATCGGGAATGCCGAAATGGAAACGGGTTTTCCGGCCGGGCGCGAATGCGGAAGCGGTCGCATTCCGGTGCCAGGGCACGGGGCGGGAAAAAGCGTCCTGGGAATCCGTGCCGCGGCAAAGTTCCAGGACCTTGAACGCGTCCCCGGTAGTCAGCGCGAATACGGAAACGCAATCCAGGGAGCGGCAGGCGGGGACCACCCCGTGGGCGCTGATCACGCCGCGCGTGGGTTTCAGGCCCACTACGTTGTTGAAACCCGCCGGCACCCTTCCGGAACCCGCGGTATCCGTGCCCAAAGCGAAGGCAACCAGCCCGGCCGCCACCGCCACCGCGGATCCGGAGCTGGACCCGCCGGCGATATAGGCGGCATTGAAGGGATTGCGCACGGTACCGTACGGGGAACGGGTTCCCACCAGGCCGGTCGCGAACTGATCCATGTTGGTCTTGCCAATCAGGATGGCGCCCGCCGCCTCCAGCCTGGCGACCGCCGTGGCGGTGGCTTTCGCCACGTAGGCGAAGGCCGGGCAGGCCGCGGTGGTTTCCATCCCCTCCACGTCGATATTGTCCTTGACCGCGAAAGGAATTCCGAAAAGCGGATAGCGCCCCGGACCGTCCTGGTTATCCCGGTATGAACTCTCCAAAGCCACGGCGCGCGCCAGGACTCGCTCCCAGGGGACCCGGGAAATCCACACCGCGGAATCGGGATAATCCCCCAGTCTTTTCTTAAGCTCTTCGAGAAAGCGGAACAGGTTGGCGGTATCGGATGCGAAAAGGGATTGCAGGGTCCGGAAATCCAGGCTTGCGCCTTTGCTCACTACGCTCAATTTCAAACTCCCATGGCTGCCTTATCGGCAGGTTTAATTAAACAAAGCAAGTTTGCGACCATGTTCCAATCTTTGTCACTCTTCCCAAAGGTAGCGGACAATCAAGGACAATTGGCCAAAGGAATGAATCAGAGCCGGCTCCGCCAATCCCATTTTATGACATTTATCGCCAATGACCATGCCATCTCTTCCCAATTATGACACTTCTCCCGGCGGCCAATCCCCAATTGCCCATTCCATTCGATTCCGATTGGTACGGGGATTGCGTTTGACGGGTGAAACTCTATGGGAGACCTCCTCATGTCCGATTCCTCAATCGACCGTATCAAGGATCAATTCAAATCCGTCCTGAAATTCCTCGGCATCCTGATCCTTATCACGTTCGGCCTGCAAATGAGCGCCCACGGGGCCACGCCCCTGAAGGTGGCCTATAGCGACTGGCCGGGATGGGTCGCCTGGGACATCGCCGTGCAAAAGGGCTGGTTCAAGGAAGCCGGCGTGGACGTGGAGTTCGTCTGGTTCGAATACGTGCCTTCCATGGACGCGTACTCCGCGGGCAAGGTGGACGGCGTGTGCATGACCAACGGCGACGCCCTGGTCACTGGCGCCAACGGCAAAGCCTCCAAGGGCATTCTGCTCAACGACTTCAGCAACGGCAACGACATGGTGGTGGCCAAGGCCGGCATCAAGTCCATCAAGGATCTGAAAGGCAAGAAGATCGGCGTGGAAGTCGGATTCGTCGATCACCTACTCCTCCTGAAAGGTCTGGAAGCGGCCGGCCTGCAGGAAAAGGACGTCACCTTGGTCAACATGCCCACCAATCAGACGGCCCAGGGACTCGCCTCCGGCTCCGTCTCGGCCATCGCCGCCTGGCAGCCCAATTCCGGACAGGCCCTCAAGGACGTCCCCGGATCCACGGCCATCTACACCAGCGCCGACGCGCCCGGCCTCATCTATGACCTTCTCTACGTGAGTCCGGAAAGCCTGGCCAAGCATAAGGAAGAATGGAAGAAGGTGGTCAAGGTCTGGTTCCGGGTGGTGGACTTCATCAAGGACGACAAGAACAAGGCCGAATACCTGAAGATCATGAGCGCTCGCGTGGGCCTGAAGCCGGAAGCCTACGAACCCCTGATGAAGGGAACCCATTTCCTGGACGCGGCGGAAAACAAGAAGCATTTCGCGGCCGGCAAGGACCTTTCCTCCGTCCTCGGCTCCTCCAAGATCGTCGATGACTTCAACATGAAGAACGCCGTGTACAAGAAGGCCCAGGACGTAGCCTCTTACCTGGACGGCAGCCTGCTCACCGATTCGAAACCCGTCGCGGCCTCCAAGTAGAATCCAGCGAGCCGGGTCCGGAGGCCAGAAGACATTGATCCAAAGGCGCGTTACGGACTCCCTGCCGACCGACATCGACCAAACCTCCGCCCCGGCGCTTCCCGCCCGGGCGGTACTCTCCCCGGTAACGGCGCCGCCCAGGTTGCGCCCGCCTTCGCCCGCCTTCCAGGTCCGCAAACCCATATCGTCCCGAGCCAATCTCTGGCTTACCCAGGGCGCCTTCCTGCTGCCTTTGCTGCTCTGGTGCGCGGTCAGCTATCTCCCCTTCCTCTGGCATCCCAAGGTGAACATCCTCGATCCGGGCTCGGTCGACTATTTCCAGAAGGGCATGCAGGTGGATCGCGCCGAATTCCGGGACGAGAACCGCAAGCAGATCGCCGCGGGCGGAGCGCCGGCCACGGGAGTCCGGGAGAACCCGGTCTATCTGCCCGCCCCGCACCTGGTGGCCAAAGCCCTGTACACGGCGTTCAAAACCCCGCCCCTCAGGGACGGCGAACCCTGGCTGCACGAAAGCCTGGGCCACAGCATCCGCATCATCACTCTGGGCTTCCTGCTCTCCGCCCTGTTCGGAGTCCCATTGGGAATCCTGTGCGGCACCTTCGCCCTGGTCTCGCGCCTGTCGGAACCTTTCGTGGATTTCATCCGTTACATGCCGGCCCCGGTTTTCGGCGCCCTGTCCGTGGCCATCCTCGGCATCGACGACGCTCCCAAGGTGGCCATCATCTTCGTGGGGACCTTTTTCCAGATGGTCCTGGTGCTTGCCAACACCACCCGCTCGCTCCCCGCCGCCCTGTTGGAGGCCGCCCAGACCCTGGGCGCCAAGCGCCGGCAGTTGTTGCTCAACGTGGTGGTGCCCGGCGTGCTCCCGTTGCTGTACCGGGACATGCGCATCCTGCTGGGTTGGGCCTGGACCTACCTTATCGTGGCCGAGCTCATCGGCGCCAGTTCCGGCATCAGCTTTTTCATCTATCAGCAGGCCAAGTACCGGAATTACGACAATGTCTACGCCGCCATCATCATCATCGGTCTCATCGGCCTGGGCACGGACATCGCGCTCAAATGGCTGGGGCGGTTTTTCTTCCCCTGGGAAAAGGCGGACGCATAACATGCAAGAGACGCTCGCACTTCCCGATTACCTCGACCTCTCCCCCGA
Source organism: Fibrobacterota bacterium (assembly GCA_028287505.1). GTDB lineage: Bacteria > Fibrobacterota > Fibrobacteria > UBA11236 > UBA11236 > Chersky-265. The sequence continues at coordinate 91,964 of JAQBPN010000096.1, forward strand.
TCTGGTCAAAAGGTTCCGGACCATCGAGTCGCGGGAAACCATCCTCCGGATCGAACACCTGCGCAAGGATTTCGTCGGCCGCAACGGCGACGGAGCGGGCATGCCTCCGGTATTGGGCGATATCTCCTTCGAGGTCAAACGCCGGGAATTCATCTGCGTGATAGGCGCCTCCGGTTGCGGCAAGTCCACCATGCTGCGGATTCTCGGCGGCCTGGAACCGCGGACCGGCGGCGATGTCCGCATGAACGGCCATAGCGTATCGGGACCCGGCGCGGACCGGGGCATGGTGTTCCAGGAATACACCCTGTTCCCATGGCTCACCGTCAAGAAGAACGTCATGTTCGGGCCCAGGATGTCCGGGCACGGCAAGGACGCCTCGGAAGCGGAAGCCCTGCAATGGCTGGACATGGTGGGCCTCTCGGAACGGGCGGACGCCTATCCCCACCAGCTTTCCGGCGGCATGAAGCAGCGCGTGGCCATCGCCAGGGCCTTGGCCAACTATCCCGCCATCCTGCTGATGGACGAGCCCTTCGGCGCCCTGGATGCGCAGACCCGCTGCCAGATGCAGCGCCACCTGCTGCAGATCTGGAAAAACGTGGACGTTACCGTGCTTTTCGTGACCCATGATCTGGACGAAGCCATCCTGCTTGCGGACCGGATAGTGGTGCTGGGCGCGCGCCCGGGGCGCATCCTGGAAATCATCAAGGTCCCGGTGGACCGGCCGCGCCATCAAGGCCAATTGTTGTCGCCGCATTTCCTGGCGATCAAAAAAAGGCTGGAACAGTTGATCCATCCGGATGATTCGGAAGCGCTCAAGGATTTGCCGTTGATGAGGATGACCCAGGTAGGCGACGAAGCCGAGGATTGACGGCGCCGGCCGTGGGAACGGCCGCGGATTCGATCAGGTTGATCGGGATTGCTGTGGAACTTTGTTTTTTGGGAGGCGATGAAAAGCGATGGACGATGATTTGCTCATCCGGTCGGAGACCCTGCGGGGCGGAGCCATGTGGTCCTGGACCCTCAAGCGCGGGACATCCCTGCGCCTGGTCGATCCGGAAGGCGGCGCCAACGTTTCCGCGCTTTTCCTGAACGCGGACGCGCCTCTGGAACGCTACAACATGCCGGATACCCTCAAGGCGCAGTTCATCGCCTTTCTCACCAAGGGCAATGTGCTCTATTCGGACATGGGGCGGATCCTCTGCTCCATCGTGGAGGATACCTGCGGCTGGCATGACACGCTCTGCGGCGCCACCGACGCCGGCCTTACCAAAGCCAAATACGGGGATTCCGGCTACCAGCGGCATCGCAATGATTGGTTCCGCAACGGGCGCGACAATTTCCTGGTGGAGCTGGGAAAGTACGGGCTGGGAAAGAAGGATCTCCCCGTGCCCGTCAATTTTTTCAGCAAGGTCACGGTCGACGGGGAGGGTAACCTGCGGTGGCAATCCGGGAACTCCGGACCGGGCTCGCTGGTGGAACTGAGGGCGGAAATGGACACCCTGGTGGTCCTCTCCAACACGCCCCATCCCATGGATCCCGTTTCCACCTATTCCCCCAGGCCCGTGCGCCTGGAAATCCGCCGCTGCCCGCCGCCGGGCCCCGGCGACCTGTGCCGCAACTCCCGCCCGGAAAACGGCCGGGGATTCCTGAACACCGAAGCCCTGTACAGGTAGGAGCGAAAGGAAGCGCATGCCCATCCTGGTCTACACCGAAAGCGGATTGAGTCCCGAGGACGCGATCCATGACGAAATCCTTCCCGCCGGCAAAGGCTGGATCCATTCCCTCAAAGCGGGACAACATTTCCGCATCCTGGACCTGGAAGGCAACCAGGCGGTGGATACGCTTTTCTACAGCCAGTCCGACCCCGCCGATCGCTACGATGCCGTGGCCACCATCCGGGCCCAGGGAAACATTTTCCTCACCACCGGCACGCGCCTCATGTCCAGCGAAGGAAACGTATTGCTCACCATCACCGCCGATACCTGCGGCCGCCACGACACGTTGGGCGGGGCCTGCTCGGCGGAGAGCAATACCGTGCGCTATGCGCTGGAAAAAAAGCATATGCACAATTGCCGGGACAGCTTCCTGATTGAATTGGCGGGCTCGCGGGACGGGATGAACAAACGGGATCTGACCAGCAACATCAATTTCTTCATGAACGTTCCCGTCACTCCGGAAGGCGGACTCACCTTCGCGGACGGCGTATCGGGAGCGGGCAAATACGTCGAGATGCGCGCCGAAACGGACGTCATCGTACTGATCTCCAATTGCCCCCAGCTCAACAATCCCTGCAATGCCTACAACCCCACCCCCGTGCGCCTGCTGGTCTGGGACCCGCCCGCCCGGATCGCCTGAACCCCGGGAATTCCAGCCATGTTTTCCAAGGTCCTGATTGCCAACCGCGGCGAAATCGCCTGCCGCATCGCCCGCACCCTCCGCACCATGGGCATCCGCTCCGTGGCCGTCTATTCCGAAGCCGACGCCGGCTCCCTGCACGTATCCGCTTGCGATGAGGCCCATTGCATCGGCCCCGCCCAGCCCGCGGCCAGCTATCTCGACTCCGCCAAGATCCTGGCGGCCGCCAAAGCCTCCGGGGCCCAGGCGATCCATCCAGGCTACGGCTTCCTGAGCGAGAACGCCGCCTTCGCCGAGGCCTGCGCCTCGGCCGGCATCGTCTTCATCGGTCCCGCTCCGGACCATATGCGCGATTTCGGCCTCAAGCATACGGCGCGCGCCCTTGCGGAAAAGAGCGGCGTGCCCCTCCTGCCCGGCACCGGCCTGCTGGCCGACGCCGCCGATGCGGCCGCCCAGGCGGAACGCATCGGTTTCCCCGTGATGCTCAAGAGCACGGCGGGCGGAGGCGGCATCGGCATGCAGGTGGTCAAGGACGGCCGGGAACTGTCGGCCGCGTGGGAAACCGTGAGCCGGTTGAGCCAGAGCAATTTCAAGCATGGCGGCATCTACCTGGAGAAGTACGTCACCCGGGCACGCCACGTGGAAGTGCAAATCTTCGGCGACGGCAAAGGCCGGGTGCTGGCCCTGGGGGAGCGCGATTGTTCCGCGCAACGCCGCAACCAGAAGGTGCTGGAGGAGACTCCCGCCCCCGGCCTGAGCGCGGCCTTGCGTAAAGCCCTCCTGGAGGCGGCCGTACGTCTGGGGGAAACCGCCGCTTATGAAAGCGCCGGAACGGTCGAGTTCGTGCTGGACGCCGAGGCCGCGGCGGCCCAGGCCGAGGCCGAAACCGCCGGAGCTCCGGGATCCGCCCGGCCATCCGGATATTACTTCCTGGAGGTCAACACCCGTTTGCAGGTGGAGCATGGCGTCACCGAAGAGGTCACCGGCGTCGATCTGGTGGAATGGATGATCAGGCAGGCCGCCGGCGAGCTGGGCGATCTGGAACGGTTGCGTCCCACGGCCGGCGGGCACTCCATCCAGGCGCGCGTGTATGCCGAAAACCCCCGGCTGGATTTCCGCCCCAGCGCCGGCGTCGTCACGGAAGCCGCCTTTCCGTCCGGGACCAGGGTGGATACCTGGATCGAGCGGGGCAGCGAGGTCTCCCCCTTCTACGATCCTCTGGTGGCCAAGGTCATCGTCAAAGGCAAGGACCGGGCCGAGGCCCTGGCCGCGCTGGAAAAAGCCCTGGCGGCCACGCGCCTGGATGGGATTGAAACCAACCTGGAGTTCCTGCGGGCGGTGGCGGCTTCGCCTGTATTCTCCCAGGGCCGCATGACCACGCGGGAACTGGCCGGATTCTCCTACCTGTCCAATACCATCGACGTGCTCACGCCCGGGGCCCAGACCACCATCCAGGACTACCCCGGCCGCATCGGCTATTGGGACGTGGGCGTGCCGCCTTCCGGCCCTTTCGATCCCCTGTCCTTCCGCCTGGGGAACCGTCTGCTGGAGAATCCCGAAAGCGCCGCCGGCCTGGAAATCACCGTGGCCGGCCCCACCCTGCGCTTCAACCGGGCCTGCGGCGCCATCGTCACCGGCGCGGCCCTGAAGGCGGAATTGATTACCCCCGAGGGTACCAGGGAAGTTACCCAATGGGAACCCTTCCGGATCCCCGCCGGCGGCGTTCTCAAGCTCGGCGCGGTCACGGGGGCGGGTATGCGCGCTTACCTGTGCGTCCAGGAGGGCCTGGACTCTCCCTTGTATATGGGCAGCCGTTCCACCTTCACGCTGGGAAATTTCGGCGGACATGCCGGACGCACCTTGCGCGCCGGAGACGTGCTCCACCTGCATCCCGGCGCGGCGGAGAAGCCCGCGCAAGGGCGACTGGCCCCGGCCCTGCGGCCGGTGTTCACCCGTGAGTGGGAGATCGGAGTCCTTTACGGCCCGCACGGATCCCCGGACTATTTCACCGATCGCGACATCGAGACCTTTTTCTCCACCGATTGGGAGGTCCACTACAATTCCAACCGCACCGGCGTGCGCCTTATCGGCCCCAAGCCGGAATGGGCGCGGCCGGACGGCGGCGAAGCGGGCCTGCATCCCTCCAACATCCATGACAACGCCTACGCCATCGGCACGGTCGACTTCACCGGGGACATGCCCATCCTGTTGGGCCCGGACGGACCCAGCCTGGGAGGGTTCGTGTGCCCGGCCACCATCGTGCAGGCCGAGCTGTGGAAAATGGGACAGTTCAAACCCGGCGACAAAATCCGCTTCCGCAAATTGTCCCTGGATCAGGCGCGGGACCTGGAACAAAACCAGGAACGGCTTATCAGCCGCCTGACGGAAGGAACGGAAGCCGCGACGAGAATCCCGCCGCAGGCGCCCCCCATGCCCGCGGGCCGGCCCCATGCGCAGTCCGATGCGTTCGGCCCTGAGGCGAACATCCTCCATCGCATTCCCCCCGCGGCCGGCAGCCTGGAAGTCCGCTATCGTCGCGCCGGAGATCGCAACCTCCTGGTGGAATACGGCCCCCCCGTGCTCGATCTCAATCTGCGCTTCCGTGCGCATGCGTTGAGGACGCATTTGGAATCCCTGCGCCTGGAAGGCGTCCTCGATCTCACTCCCGGCATCCGATCCCTGCAGATCCATTTCGACGGCCGGGTGCTGCCCATGGAAAAACTCCTGCAAACCCTCATCGACGCGGAAGGCCGGCTCCCGGCCATCGACGCCATGGAGATCCCCACCCGCATCGTGCACATGCCCTTGTCCTGGGACGACGAGGCCACCCACGCGGTCATCCGCAAGTACATGCAATCCGTGCGCGCGGACGCGCCCTGGTGTCCCAGCAACATCGAGTTCATCCGGCGCATCAACGGCCTGGATTCCGTCGAAGACGTCTTCAATACCGTGTTCAAGGCGGACTACCTGGTGATGGGCCTGGGGGATGTCTACCTGGGCGCCCCGGTCGCCACGCCCCTGGACCCGCGCCATCGCCTGGTCACCACCAAATACAATCCCGCCCGCACTTGGACGGTGGAAAACGTGGTGGGCATCGGCGGAGCCTATATGTGCATCTACGGCATGGAAGGCCCGGGCGGTTACCAGCTTTTCGGCCGCACCTCGCAAGTGTGGAACACCTACCGGCAGACCGGGGACTTCCGCGAGGGGAAGCCCTGGCTGCTGCGCTTCTTCGATCAAATCCGTTTCTTCCCGGTGAGCGGCAAGGAACTGCTCGAATTCCGCTCCGATTTCATCCGCGGCCGCGCGACCCTGAAAACCGAGCCCCACGTCTTCCGGCTCAAGGACTACAACCGCTTTCTCCACGACAACAGTACCGATATCGCCGCCTTCCGGGAAAAGCAGCGCGCCGCCTTCAGCGCGGAACGCGAACGCTGGAAGGCCGCCGGCGCTCTCGAGTCCGATCGGAAGCCGGAACCGGAGGGTACCTCCGAGGTTACCCTGGCGGCCGATCCCGGAACCGGCATCCCCGTGGACGCGCACATTTCCGGAAACGTATGGAAGGTGCTGGTGGAACCCGGCCAGGAAGTGGAAGCGGAGGCGCCTCTGCTGATCCTGGAAAGCATGAAGATGGAATTCACGGTTACCGCCCCCGCCGCCGGCAAGGTGAAGTCGGTGGTGGCCAAGGAAGGCTTGTTGGTGACCAGTGGCCAGACGCTGTTGTACATGGAAGAGTGATTTGAAGGGCGCAGAGTAAACTTGAACCAGCTTCTCCTGCTCCGATGTTTCGTCGGGCGTCGGGCGAAATCTTCCAAATTCAGCCCATCCTTCAAATTCCAGTACCCAGCTTGGAAAAGATCTTCCCCGCTTGACTTCCGGATATAATTGGTTTATACTTAAACTGTATGGATGAGAACGGTTGCCCGGAAGGCGAAAAAACCAAGAAAAGCCTCGATTGCTGGCTTCAGATGATCAGGACCTATGATCATCTGCAAAACCAGGTGGCTTCCCTGCTGCAACGGCATAACCTGACGGTGCCGCAATTCGAGGTTCTTTCCACTCTCGCCATCGCCGATTGCACCACCCAACAGGAACTGGCGGAACGGCTGCAGGTGACCAAGGGAAACCTGGTCGGCCTCATCGACCGCCTGACCGAACGCGGCTGGGTGGAGCGCATGCAGGTGCAGGGCGATCGCAGGGTGAACCGGGTACGTATAACCGAGGGAGGTAAAGAGATATTGAAAACGGCCTTTCCAGAACAGGTCAGCGCTGTGCAAACCATGATGTCCGGGCTGGAAGAAACGGAGCTGGATTCCTTGAGGGGTTTGCTGCAAAAACTGGCCAAAAATGATTGATTTTTTTTACCCATATAGTTTAAGCATGAACGATAAGCGCATTAACGATCTATTCAGAAACCATTATTTGATAAACCGTATATACCGAAAGGATTCCTTATGATTACCGCATCCACCGTCCGCCCCCACACCTTCAACGCCACCGTTGCCCAATCGCCTGTTCGTCGGGCTCTGGTCGCCTTTTTCAGCACCCCCCAGGATTCCACCGGCCTCATTCTGCGCCTGGGACTGGCCATCACCATGTTTCCCCATGGCGCGCAAAAGGCCTTGGGTTGGTTCGGCGGATTCGGATTCGAAAAGACCGTCGGGTTCTTCACCCAGGGCGGGACTCCCCTTCCCCTGACGCTCGCCATCATCGCGGCCGAGTTCCTGGGACCCATTGCCCTGGTCACCGGCTTCTTCACCCGCTGGTCGGCCTTCGGCATCGGCCTGGTAATGACCGGCGCGGCTCTGATGGTCCACTCCTCCAACGGGTTTTTCATGAACTGGATGGGGAATCAGAAGGGCGAAGGCATCGAATACTTCATTCTCGCCATCACCCTGGCCGTGGCCTTGATCGTCAAGGGCGGCGGACGTTGGTCAGCGGACCGCGTCATAGCCCGCAAGGTTTCCGGAGATAGAAAGTAAGCATACCAGAATCGATATTGATAGAAAGGACTCTGATGAAAACCTTGTTGCACATCGATGCCAGCGCCAACGTGGCGGGTTCGGTTTCCCGCCGGCTTAGCGCCGGCTTCATCTCCGATTGGCTGGATGCGAATCCGGGCGATGCGGTGAACTACCGCGATCTGAACGCGGAAGTCGTGCCGGTGGTCACCAGCCATCTGCTCGAAGCCATCTATTCACCCCCCGGCACCTACCTGTCCGAGAAACAGCGTTCGGCGCTGTCCATCTCGGACGCTTTGGTGGACGAGTTCCTGGCCGCGGACATGTTCGTCTTCGGCGTACCCATGTACAACTTCACGATACCGGGTTCTTTCAAAGCCTATATCGATCAGGTTGTGCGCGTGGGACGAACCATGGGCCGCGGGGAAAAGGGCCTGGAAGGATTGGTGAAAGGCAGGAAGATGCTCATCATCTCCACCCGCGCCGGCGATTACTCCAAGGGCGGCCCCCGGGAAGACTGGGACTTCCATGAACCCTACCTGCGCAAGATCTTCGGATGGATGGGCATCCAGGACATCACCTATGTTCCGGTGATGAACAGCCGCAACCATGCCGATCAGGAAAAGCGCGTGGTGGAGGCTGAAGCGTTGTTGCGCGGGACCGCGGATAGATGGAACGCGGAAATCCAGGCGGCGAAAGCCGGCAATGGAACGGCCGTGCCCAATCTGGCCGCATGAAGCATGCGGTTGGCGGCATGAAGCATTCTGGAGCCGTGGGAAGCATGCCATATCGGCATGAAACGCGCGTGTGACCCCCTGGTGGGGAGCGGCGGACGTGCCGTTCCCCACACTCTTGAGGAGTATTTGCGGCGTTTTAGGCCGGAAATCCGCTCCGGCGCTAATTTCCTTTTGTTTTCACCGTATGTATTAGTATCATTTAGCATAAGCCGACACGCTTCCCCCTCTTTTCGTCGGCTTTCCCGGATCAGGACTCTTTAGATAATCCTCTTCCAACCAACGCGGCACCGGTCCAAGGGGGACATCTCGCGGACCCGGAATAGCGCCAGCGTAACCGTTCTAAGAACCTAGGAGTTCTATTTTGTTGTTCAGAGATCTGAATCTCATTCCTTCCATTTTGTCCGCCGTCGAAGCCGAAGGCTATACCACGCCCACTCCGGTGCAGGCCGCATCCATCCCCTCCATCCTGGAACGCCGGGATCTCTTGGGCTGCGCCCAGACGGGCACCGGCAAGACCGCGGCTTTCGCCCTTCCCATTTTGCAGAACCTCAATGCCACGCGTCCCGCCAACGGACGCCCTGTCCGCGCCCTGGTGCTCACGCCCACGCGCGAACTGGCGTTGCAAATCGCCGAAAACTTCGCATCCTACGGCAAGAACCTCGACCTGCGCGTCGCGGTCATTTTCGGCGGAGTGGGCGAAGGCCCCCAGAAAGCCAAACTGCGCGCCGGCGTCGATATCGTGATCGCCACGCCCGGCCGTTTGATCGATTTGCTCGGCCAACGGGCTTTGTCCCTGGGCCAGCTGGAAATCTTCACCCTCGATGAAGCCGACCGCATGCTGGACATGGGATTCGTGAACGACGTGCGCCGCATCAGCGCGCTCCTTCCCGCCAAGCGCCAGACCCTGCTTTTCTCGGCCACCATGCCGAACGAAATCCGCAAGCTGGCCGACGGCCTCCTGCGCAATCCCGTCAAGGTGGAAGTGACTCCGGTCTCCTCCACCGTGGAAAAGATCGAACAGAGCGTCTATATGGTGGGCAAGGACGGCAAGCCCGCTCTGTTGCGCCACATCCTGGCCGATGAGACGGTGAAACGCGTTCTCGTGTTCACCCGTACCAAGCACGGCGCCGACCGCCTGAAGAAGAACCTGGAGCAGTTCAGCATCCCGGCCGAAGCCATCCACGGCAACAAGTCGCAGAACCACCGCGTCCGCTCGCTCGCGAGCTTCAAGGATGGTTCCACCCGTGTGCTCGTGGCCACCGATCTCGCCTCGCGCGGCATCGACGTGGACGAAATCACCCACATCGTGAACTACGATCTGCCGGCCGAACCGGAGACCTACGTCCATCGCATCGGCCGCACGGCCCGCGCCGGACATTCGGGAATCTCCTTCTCCTTCGTGGGACCGGAAGACCGCGGCACTCTGCACGACATCGAACGGCTCATCCGCAAGCGCATCCAGGTGGCCCCCACCCCGCATGCTTCGGAAATGAAGACCCCTGTGCCCGTGGCCATGCCCGAGCGCGCCGGCGACGATTCCCGGGACACCGAGGACAGGCGTTCCGACGGCTCCAGGAATCCCCGCGGCCAGCGCAATGGCGGACGCTCCCAGGAATCCCGCGGTCGCGGCGAACGCCGGGACAGCGGACACCGTCGCGCATCCACGGGACACAACCAAGGCAACCGCACCAACGTGTCCGAAGGCGCCCCCCAAGGCAACTTCGCTCCCGCCGGAGCGCAGCCGGAACATTCCCGCGAGAACCGTTCCAACGGCCAGCCGCGCGATACGCGTCCCGCGCACATGCGCGGCAACGCCGCACCCCAGGGCGAAGGCCAGGGGGCGCAGCAGGGCAACCGCAACGGACAGGCCAAGCGCCGCAGTTCCCAGGGCCAGGGTAAATCCTATGCCCGGGAATATTACAGCAACGGTCGTTGATCGTATCCTGAAGCGATATTGATTTTGCCGGGCCCTCTTTCCCATGGAAAGAGGGCCTTTTTTTTGGCCGGTCATAACGGCGGACTAGATATACCGCTTCCGGTACTGGAGCGGCGTGTAGCCCATGTTCTTCTTGAAGTGCGTGGCGAAGGCGCTCTGGTCCGTGAACCCCAGTTCCGAAGCGATATCGGAAATCGACATACGCCGGTCCCGCAACAAATCGCAGGCCATGTGCACGCGCATCTTGATGATGTATTGGTGGGGCGTGGTGTTGAATGCGGACTTGAAGCGACGTTCGAATTGGCGCAGGGAAAGATCCGTGAGATCCGCAAGGCGCTGCACGGGAACGTTTTCGCGGAAGCGGCTTTTCAGATAGTCCACCGCGGGACCGATGCCGGCCAGGCCTTCGCCGCGCGGATCCGGGCCCTTGTACTCCTGGATGGTCCCCATGATGCCGATGACATGTCCGGTCTTGGAGAGCACCGGCAGCTTGTCGGTGAGATACCATTCGGGGATGCCCTGGAAATTCAGGAACAGTTCCACGATGTTCAGCATCGGGTTGCCGCTCTCCAGGATTTTCAAATCATCGGCGCGGTACTTCTCCGCCAGACGCCGCGGAACCAATTCGAAATCCGTCCGTCCGATGAACTCGGCTTCGCTGCCGTAGCCGTACAAACGCACCAATCCTTCGTTGGCGAAGAGAATCTCCCCGTTGCGGTTTTTAACAAAAAAGAGAACGCCGGGAAGGTGATCGAACAGCTTGTTGAAGTGATGCTCGAAACTCATCTGCGAGAGGAAATGGGTCTTTTTTTCGTTTGGTTCCGGCTTTTTCGCGAACATCGGATCTCTCCTCCGCCGATCCCGTCCTGACCCGCGCCGGTTTCAATATAATGTCGGTTTTCGTATTTTCCCGACCATTAATCGCCAAGACTTTCATTATCCCGCGCCTTACTTTGTGATCGTAACCGAGTCGCTTCGCGAAGGGTTGCAGGATGCTTGCGCATCGCCGGTGCCGACCGGCCGCAGGCGCAATAAACCAAAGGCTTCAGTCCACGGGGATGCAAATGTCGGGGAAAAAATGTCGGGAAAATTGAACGTCGCCATCGTCGGCCTCGAGTTCGGCAAGGAATTCATTCCCATCTACCGGCTCTACCCGCACACCAACATGTACGCCATCTGCCAGCGCAACCGGGAGAAGCTGGACAGGACCGGGGAGGAGTTCGGAGTGGAAGTCCGCTACCAGGATTACGCGGAATTGCTCCGGGACCCCAAGGTCGACATCGTCCACATCAACACGCCGTTGCAGATGCACGCGGACCAGGTGGTGATGGGCCTGGAGGCCGGCAAGCATGTCGCCTGCACCATCCCCATGGCCATCGCCGTCGAGGATTGCCGCCGCATCGTCGAGGCCGTCGAGAAGACGGGCATGACTTATATGATGATGGAAACCGTGGTCTATGCGCGGGAATATCTCTACGTCAAGGAGCTCTACGAACGGGGTGATCTCGGCAAGATCCAATTCATCCGCGCCTCCCACCAGCAGGAAATGTGGGGCTGGCCGGACTACTGGCATGGCATGCCCCCCATGCACAACGCCACCCATGCGATCTCCCCCTGCCTTTCCATCGGCGGCTGGGAGGCCGAATACGTCTCCTGCTTCGGCTCCGGCCGGGTCCAGGATTCCATGATCCCCAAATACGGCTGCCCCTACGCCATCGAATCCACGCATATCAAGTTCAAGGACAGCGACGTGGCGGCCGAGGTGACCCGCTCCCTGTTCAACACCGCGCGGCAATACCGCGAGCACTTCGACGTCTATGGATCCAAGCAGACCTTCGAATGGACCTTGATCGAACATGAGGATCATATCCTCCATACCGGGGAAACGCCCAAGCGGATCAGGATTCCGGACTTTGCGGACCGCCTGCCCAGGGAGATCCGGGTCTTCACCACCGGCGGCGTATACAACGTGGGCGAAAACGGGCACCGCTCGTTCACCCAGGGCGGAGGCCATGGCGGATCGCACCCCCATCTGGTCCACGAGTTCATCTCGTCGATCCGGGAAGGACGCGATCCCTATCCCAACGCCCGCCAGGCGGCCAACATCACCTGTTCCGGCATCCTGTCCCACCAGAGCGCCATGGAAGGCGGCAAGCATATCCGCCTGCCGGAGTGGACATTCTCCAAAGGCAAACCCCTGTTGAGTCGCGTGGCGGCCGGAAGCGTTGAAATCGGCGGGAACGGGCGCGTCGCAGGGGGCGCCCGTGCCGAAGCCCTGGGCGGGAAACCGCCCCGGGTCCTATCCTAATGCAAGGGGAGTTCGCGATGAACATGGATGCCGACCAGGGCCGGGCCGCGCGGAGCGGAAAGGTCGTCCGCAATGGACGGATCAAACAGGCGTTGACCCGTTGGTGCCTGCATGACCTGGGCGAGAAATGGACCATGGAGAAAATCTGCCGGGTGGCGGTGGATCTCGGCGTGCCCGCCGTGGAAGCGGTGCCTCCCGCGGACTTTCCCCTGTTGCGCCGATACGGTCTGGTCTCGGCCCTGACCACCTCCCACCTGTTCGTGCGCGGCATGAACAACCCCCGGCATTGGGACGAGTGTCTTTCCAAACTGGGAACGGCCATCGAAGCCAATGCGGAGGCGGGATTTCCCAACGTGGCGACCTTCGCCGGCTTTTCCGACACGACGGTTCCGGAAGCGGGCGCGCCCGCGGGAAGCCGGGTCACGCGCGAACAGGGGATCCACAATTGCGTGGAAGGCTACAAGAAAATCGTCGGCCACGCCGAAAAGAAAAAGGTCACCCTGTGCCTGGAGCCGCTGAACTCCCGCGAGGCTGCGGGCATGAAAGGCCATCCCGGATACCAGGGAGACCATATCGACTTCTGCATCGAAGTGATCGATAAGGTGGGATCGCCCGCTCTGAAGCTGCTCTTCGACGCCTATCATGTGCAGATCATGGACGGGGATCTCATCCGCCGCATCCGCTCCTTGGGCGGCAGGATCGGCCATGTGCAGGTGGCCGGAAATCCGGGGCGCGGCGAACCCGATGCAACCCAGGAAATCAATTACCCGCCGGTGATGCGGGCGCTTTTGGAATCAGGGTATGACGGTTATGTGGGATTGGAATTCATCCCCGTCCGGGACGCGCTGCAATCGCTGACGGACGCGGTCGCCTTGCTCGACGTTTAGAAGGCATCAATGGAACGGATGTTCAGGGGGTTTTCGATGGCGGTTTGCGTTACGGGTTACGCCACGGTTTGCGGTAAGGTTCGCGGTTCCAGAGGGGCGTCGCTTTCCCGTGCCGTGATCGCTTTGTCATGCCTGGCAGGTCTGACCGGACGGGCCCAGGCGGCCGCCCTCAAGACGCCTTTGACCAAGACGGGCGCCTGCCCGGAGCTGATTCGCACGGCCATGCCGTCCCCGCCCCGCTTCCAGAACAATCCCAACGACATCACCATCAAGCAATTTCCCAACACCATGCAGGTGGACCTGACGCCCGAACAATCCGTGAACTGCGCCCAGACCCCGCCGGAGTTCAAGGTCGAGACCTGGGCTTCGGAACAGGATGTCGGCAACATCAAGGCCGTGCAGAACTTCGCCTTCGATGAGCGGGGACGCGTGTGGGCGGTGGAAACCTTCGACTACCCCAACACCATCACGGAGCCCTTCTCGGGCGGCGACCGGATCATCATCCTGGAGGATACGGACGGCGACCGCGTGATGGACAAGCGCACGGTATTCGTTTCCGGCCTGAACATCCCCCAGGGCATCGAAATCGTGCCCGGCGGCGTGGTGGTGGCCATGGCGCCGCATCTGGTCCTGTTCCAGGACAAGAACGGAGACGACCAGGCCGATTCCCCCACCGGCCAGATCCTGTACACAGGTTTCAAGAAAAACGATCCGGGCGACACCCACGGCAGCATCGGCCACATGAAATACGGGTTGGACGGATGGCTTTACGGTTCGGTGGGATACAACGGCGGCACCGTCAAGAACATCGGCTTCATCCAGGGTCTATGGCGCGCCAAGCTCGACGGGAGCAAGTTCGAATTCCTGGGCAAGCTCGGAAACAATTCCGCCGGCATCGGCATGATGGAGGACGGCCAGATTTTCGGATCCTCGGCCAACAATGATCACACTTTCCATCTGGTCATCCCCGGACCCGACGCGCTGCCGGGAATTTCCGCATACGGACAGTCTTACAAGCCCGTCACCAAGGATGTATGCCAAGGGGATTGGTTCGGCAATTTCACGGCGGCCTCGAACCATGAAATCTATACCGCCCGCCTGTTCCCCAAGGCCTATTGGAACCGGGCGGCGCTGGTCTGCGAAGGCACCGGCCACCTGGTCAACGTGGACTTCCTGAACAAAAAGGGCAGCAGCTGGGAAGCCACGCGCATCGACGCCACTCCCAATCTGTTCGCCAGCACGGATGCCTGGACCGCCCCGGTGGCGGCCAAGGTGGGCCCGGACGGCGCGGTGTGGGTGCTCGATTGGTACAACTACCTCTTTCTCCACAACGGAGAGGCGCCGGAGGGCGTGGGACACGCCTATATCAGCCCCCTGCGCACCAAGAAAGCCTGCCGCATCTATCGCGTGGCTCCCAAGGACGGGAAGCTCGACCCCATTCCGAACCTGACGGGCGCGTCCAACGAAGTCCTGGTTTCCACCTTCCGGAATACCAATATGCTGTGGCGGCTGAATGCCCAGAAAATCATCATCCGCAACACGACCACGCCGGAAGCCAAGGCCGCCCTGGAGCCCTTGCTGATCGCGGCGGTCAAGAACCGCCAGAAGGATGATGTAGACAATGACCCCCTCTTCGTGCACGCCCTGTGGACCGCCCAGATCCTGGGCCTCATCGACGCGGCTCCGGCCAAATGGGATCCCTTGCTCAAGGACGCGCTGCTCCATCCCGCCGCGGGCGCGCGCATGAACGTACTGAAAGCCATGCCCCTGACCGCGGCCTCGGCCCAGGCCATCAAGGACCAGAATCGCGTGAACGATCCCGACGCCCACGTGCGCCTCCAGGCCCTGCTCGCGCTCGCCAACAATTCCAACAAGGTCGCGGGCGTTTCCATGTTCGTGGAGTATCGCAACCTGGATGACGCCTCCAAGCTCGCATTCACAAAGTCCGGCGTCGCCGAAACCGCCGTCAAACCCGCGATTCCGGAATTACAATCCGTGGCCGTCCGGGAAACCGGCGGGCGGAACGCCACCGCTCCCAGCCGGGGACTGCGTTTCGGCATGGGCCCGGGCGGCGCCTGGGAGCCCTTGGCGGACGGGCGTCTGGAACCGGGCATCCTGTTCCTTTACAATCTGCGGGGCAGACTGGTCGGGCAATCGCGATTCGACGGAGTCGCCTGGTCTACGCCCCCGTATAGCGGGACGTTGAGCGCCAGCCTGTATGTGTTCCGCGCAGTGTCCGGAAAAGCCTTCCAAGGGGAGTTGCCGGCGGGAGGCATCCGCCCGTGATTATCGGGCGGGACGGCTCAACCTAATATCTGATTGACGTTGATTCCACCGTCTATCAGATATTCCGCGCCGGTGATATAGGACGCATCGTCCGAGGAAACGAAAGCCGCCAACTTGGCGATGTCGCCGGGTGTCCCAATCCTCCCCAACGGGATGCGACGTTGCATCGCGGTGTTGAAATCCGGCATGGCCGACTCGGGAACGCCCGCCTTTTTCACGAAAGCGGTGTCGACGGGGCCGGGGCAAACCGCATTGACCCGGATGCCTCTCGGGGCCAGTTCAATGGCCGCGGTCCGCATCAAAGAATTTATCGCCGCCTTGCCCGCCCCGTAGACGGAGGTTTTCGGCGCCCCGGTGAAAGCGTTGACCGAGGACAAAAAGGTCACCGCGGATCAGGACCCTTGCACCCTGGGAAACGAATTCCCTGGCCGTCGCAAAACCGATTCCGCTGTTTCCGCCCGTAACTACGGCGACTTTTCCTTCCAGATTTTTTGCCATGGCGCCACCTTTTCCGGGATGGTTTTCTTCCCCGGGGAAAATATCATTTCAAGATATCGCAGGGGGGAAAAAGATCGGACGACGGCTTCGGAAACGACGGCGACTTTTCAGGATTGGAAAAGATAGATGGTGCCTCCCAGGGGCCGCGTGGGCACCTTGCCCCTGAAGCCGGCCAGCACCAATTCCTTTTCCAGCCATTGCATGAAGAATCCGTGGGTCACGATGAGGACGTTCCGGTCCCGGTGGTCCGCTTTAAGTTTGGCCACGAACTCGGCGATGCGCCGCTTGGTTTGCGTGCGGTTCTCCCGCTGGGACGCGTGGTCCAGATACCACCCCAGGCGGCTGGTAGCCTGCCACAGGAGCAGGGGAAGGGTCAATCGGCGCGGCAGAAAGGAAGTGAAGGGGACCTCGCGCAGGAGCGGAGTAACTTCTATGTTACCTTTGAAGATGGTCTTGGCCGTGAACATGGCCCTGGGCAGATCGCTGCACAGGCAATGATCCCATTCCTGTCCCGCCGCCGGCACCTCTTTGGCGTGCACTTCGGTGGTATCGTACCAGACGGCCCATTCATCGAAGCCGGGGCCATCCACCATTTGCATGCGGTCGTGGGGGATTTGGAAATGGCGGACGATTCCGAGTTTCATCCGGGGTAAAATAGCATTCCCCGCGCCTTAGGGGGAGCGCCTGCTCCCGTACGGCCACCAGTTCCACTTCCCAGCCATTTTCATGAATGCGGGGACCAGCAGGATGCGGATCAAGGTGGCATCGACCAGCACGGCGATGGCCAGCCCCAAACCGAGCATCTGGACCACAACCACCCGCGCGAATGCGAAAGCGCCGAACACGGCGGCCATGATCAGGGCGGCGCTGGTAATCATGGGACCGGTGGCCGCCAACCCTTCGATGACGGACCCTTCGTTGTCCCCGGTGCGCGCGAAACTTTCCCGGATACGGCTGAGCAGGAAGACTTCATAGTCCATGCTCAAACCGAAGAGGATGCAGAACAGCATCAGCGGCAAAGTCAGGGGAACCACTTGCGACGGACCGAGATCCGTGAAGAGACCGTTCAGATGGCCCTCCTGGAAAACGTATACGACGGCGCCGTATCCGGCCGCCACGGAAAGGGCGTTCATGATCAGCGCCTTGATGGAAACCAAGGGGGATCGGAAGAACAGCAATAATGCCGCCAGGGTCACGGCCAGCACGAAGGAAACGCAGGGGAGATAGGAAGCCTTCATGGCCTTGTCGAAATCGTTGTAATATACGGCCTGCCCGCCCACGTCCATTTCCAGGCCGGGCAGATTGAGCCAGGCGGGAAGCGCCCTGGCCAGGGCTTTCTCCTGCTCCAGATCCACCTGGGGCTTGAGCATCACTTGCATCAAGAGCGAGCGGCCGTCGCGGCTCAGGAAAAAATCGCGCACAAAGGGCGCCCTTTCCAGGGCGTCCCGAACGTCCGCGTAGAGCGTCCGGTATTTGGCCAGTGGCCAGCCATCGGCAAGATCCATCGGCCCGAAAATACGGCCCACGGCCGTATCCTTGCGGATGCGCGCCGAGAAGGCGAATAGGGAGTCCACCCTTTCCGTGGTCAGGGCCGGTCCGCCGTTTTTGGCGGTCAGGATGATATTGATGGGCCGCACCAGGCCTTGCATGCCCATACTGTCCAACATCAGGAAGCCGCGGGAGAATTCCAGTTCCCGGGGAATGAAACGGCCCTCCGGAAAACCGAAGCGCGTGTGGCGCGCGGGCAGGGAAAAAATCAGGATCACGATCAAACTGGCCGCCGCGCACCAGGGCGCGTTCTTCAGGACCCAGTGGGACCACCCCGCCCATTTGCGGCCCCGGTGGCCTCCGCCCAACCGGCGGGACAAGGCTTTGGGCCAATCCAGGGCGGGCCCCAGAAGGATAAGCAGGGACGGGAGGAAGGTCAGGGCCGCGAACAGGGAGACGAATACCACCAGGCAACCGCCCCAACCTATCGAGCGGGTCTCCATCAGGGGCGTGAACAACATCCCCGCGAATCCGATCATCACCGCTAGGCCGCTGTAGAATACCGCTTTGCCCGCCGTTCCCATGGCCTCTTCCAGGGCCCCCGCACGGCCGGCGCGATCCGCCGCGGCGCCGGTCCGCGTGAATGCGGCGGCCAGGACCTCCCGGTACCGGTGGATGATGAGCAGGCTGTAGTCGATGCCGACCGCCAACCCGATCATGCTGGAAACGTTCTGGACCAGGTTGGAAAGCACCCAATGGCGGGCCAGCAGAAAAACGATTCCCATGCTCACCGTGGTGGACAGGATTCCCAGCATCAGAGGCACCCCCGCGGCCACCAGGGAGCCGAAGGCGAACAGCAGGATGAGCAAGGTGAGGGGAATGACGCGCACTTCCGCTTGCGCGGTATCCTTGGCGTTGAAGACGTTCAGATCATACGTCAGCGCCGATCGCCCGGTCACGGCCCAACGCAGGCCCGGATGGCCGCCCTTGATGGGAGCCAGGATCGAATCCACGGTTTTCCGCACCACGGGAATGGCCTGCTCGGCATCGCGCACGGTGCCCGCCTTGACGCCGATCAGGATCATGAGCCCGGCGCCCGGAGGCAGCTGCAGTCTTTTGTCGAGGACGGTTTCCGGCGTCATGACGGCGGCGATTTGCGGGAGCGCGGTCAGGGCCTTATCCAATCGTCCCACCGCTTCCGCGGATGCGCCCGGCGCCTCCAGCCCCCGGATGGCGAGAATGAGCAATTGGGAATAGGGATTGTCGAAGTTCGCGCGCAAGAGACTGTCCGCGCGCTGGGAAGGACTGTGGGGGATGTCCCCGGAACCGCTGAACAACAGGGACGGAGCCTTGCGCGCGCCGCCCGCGCCGACCACGGCGATGACAAACCAAACAGCCAGGAAGAACCAGGGATACCGGGCGGCCAACCGGCCCAAGACCGCGAAACGCAGGCTAACGCGACCCGAGGGAGGAAACGGGATCGGGCACGGCGGGCAGAACGATTCCGGGCAGCCAGGTTGCGAACGCGGAAGTCCGCACCCACTCTTCCGGCGCCGGCAGGGAGAAGCCTTCCCGCTGGAATTCCTCGGGAGAGAACTTGGCGCCGGCCTCGATGCGCACCAGCCATTCCTTTCCCATCACCCCGTCAATCTCCTGGGCGGTCAAGGTCTTGAGCAGGCGCTTTTTAAGGGAGTCCTTGCTCAGTTCATACACGCGCAAACCGTCGGTTTTCTTCAAGGTAAAACGCAGTCCCCGCGCCTTGCAATACCCATCGATGTTCAGGGGAAAAGGCGAACGGAATCCGTAGCTCCACTCCCGGGCTTCCTCCTTGGGTTTCGCGGAAGCGGGTATTTCGCCCAGCACCTCGCCCCATTCGGCCAGGGCCGCGTTCACATCCGCCAGGAAATCCGGATCCGCCATGCGGCTGCGCAGCAAAGCCAGGCCTTCCGGAAGCCAGTCCAGCATCAGGCCGTCTTCGCCCGCCACCCAGCAGATTTCCTTCGAGCCCGGAGCCCAGGATTCACGGTAACGCCAGAAATACGGGGTCAGCGCCTTATCCGCGCGCATCAGGCAGCTGGCCAGCACCAGGCCCGGGTATTTGCGCGGAAGCCCCAGCACGCGATCCGTCCAGCGGACGCCCAGGGCGATGGTCTCCGCGGACTTGAGGATCAATTTGCGGCGGCTGTCGAAACCTTCCGCGTCCGCCTCGTGCTTGCGCCGCAGGTCGGTGAGGAAATCCATCTCCTCCTTGGTTTCGCAGGCCGTGCAGGCCAGGCAGGCGGCTTCTTCATCGACGGTCCCCAGGCAATAGCCCGGATCCACGAAACGGCGGGCGCGCTTGTATTGCACGTGCAGAAACTCGCGGCGCACGCCGGTCTCCCACCGCGTCCAGGGCTTTTTGCGGCTCTCTTCAAGGTCGAAGCCGCCCAGGGATTTCGCGTCGTCGATGCCGCCCTCAGCGAGTTTTTTCCGGAGCGAATCCATGAACTCCATGGACATCTCGCGGTAGTACCGGAACCCGGTCTCCGTGGTGGCCTGCTTGAGCGCGGCCCAGAAGCCCGCTCCGTCGGCCCGCACGAGCACCTGCGATACGTAGTTCTCGGCCTCATCGGCCGCGCCGCGGTATTCGAAGCCGGCCATGCGGGCGATATGGCCCAGGCGGCGCGTGACCTTGGAATAGACCTCGGGCGGAAAGGCGGGCGCGAACTCCAGGGGCGTCCAGGGAAAACGCACCAGGGGCGTGGCGCTGAAAACCACTCGGGGCCGATGCGATGCGGAACGCATGATTTCCGGCAGTCGCTTGACAAAGGTTTCGAACTCCCTGAAATCCTCTTCCTCCTCCACGCCGGTGGCGATCATGAACACCTTCAGTTCGCGCAGGGGCCTTTTCAGCACGGCTCCCAGGGCCTTCCAGAGGTCGGGCTCGTCCAGGCCCTTCTGCAGATAACGTCGGATGCGGGCGGATATGCCTTCCATCCCGAAGGTGAGGCTCCCCTTCCCCACCGCGCGCAGGTAGTCCAGGATGGCCGGGTCCCGCGCAATCATGTCGAAGCGCTGGCTCTTGAGCCCGATGGCGCTGAAGTTCTTCGCCAGCGCTTCCAGGAGCGGATAGAGGTCCTGGTAGAAATTGAAATTGAAACTGAACAGATCGATGCCTTCCAGGCCCATGTCCCGTTTCAGCTTCAAGGCGTTGTTGACCACCGCCTCCACGGGATTCTCCCGGTAGGGTTTGGTATCGAAGCTCTCGGCGCAAAAGGAACAGAATGCCGGGCAGCCGCGGCTGATGGCCACGGGTTCCTGGCCCAGGCCTTCCAGTTTGTAGATGACGGGGCGCGCGGCCTTGACCTTGCGCAGGTCCAGGGTCTCGGTATTGCGCTTGCGCGTGCGCTTGTCCTGTCCGGGCCTGGCGAAACCGGGCACTTCCAGAAGCTTGTCGAGCAGCGCCGCCTTGGAAATCCCGGCGCGCTTGGCATCCGCGCAGACCAGCATGATCTCCTGGATGTCTTCGATCTGTTCGCCCGTGAAGATCCCGTCCACGGGGGAATCGTCATGGTCCAACAGGGAGGTGTGCAGCGAGTTCGCTCCGCCGATGAGGATCAACGGAAGGTCCGCGCGTTGCAGACGTTCCCTGGCGGGCACGGCCAGGCCGCTGCGTTCCATGAGGGCGGGAAGATTGACCAGTTCCTGCACGATGGCGTTGCTTAGGGCGATGACGTCGAAGTCCAGCGGGCCGCGCTTGGTCTGGGTTCCCAGCAGCCAGGGCACGCCGTCCCGGGTCATGATTTCCCCGTCCTTGGGCGGAGGCAGGAAGGCCAGGTCCGGATAGATGGCGGGAAGATCCGCCAGGGCCTGGTACAGCAACGGATGGGTGAAGGATTCGGAGGTGTCCAGGTAGGTGGACATGCGGGTGATGAGCACGCGTAAGGGCCGATCGTCCCATTGGGCGGGCGGAACCATGTTCCATTCCCCGCCCCGCAGCCAAAGTCCTGCGCCGCTCAGGTAGGGCCTGCGCCGTTCATACCAGGATCCGAAGCCCGTTCCGTTCCGCGATTCGTTATGCATTTGCCTCTGGTTCCCGGGAAATCCGAAAGCGCGCCCGTTACCGGTCCGCTTGGGCCGGTGGGAGCAAAATATAGCAAGCCGCCGCTCCGGTAACCGGCGCCGTCTGCGGGGATCCCTGCCGTTATCGTGCCCGAAGCGGGCTTTGCGAATTTATCTTGATCGCAACAACCCTCGAATCCGGACCCTCCCTTGCGCGACACCATACCGCTTCCTTCCGAATCCCTGATTGCCCGCTTGGCCCCGCTGGCGCCCGTGCCGGGACGACCCGATCTGGTCGCCCATCAGGCGCCGGACGTCTTCGCGGTATGGCAGACCTGGGAAAAGGAGAGCGGAGCAAAACAGGACATTCCCTATTGGGCCACCGTCTGGCCCGCCGCCTTGATGACCGCCAGATTTTTGGCGGCGAAGCCGGAAACGGTCGCGGGCCGGACCGTGCTCGACTTCGGATGCGGGGGCGGAGTCGCCGGCATCGCATCCATGAAGGCGGGAGCGGCCCGCGCGATCGCGAACGACATCGACCCCGTCGCGTTATGGATGGCGGAACGCAACGCGGTCGCCAATGGAGTCTTCTTGCAGGTGGAGGATCGGAACCTGCTGGAATCCCCGCCTTCGCCCGATTGGGACGTCATTCTGGTCGCGGACCTTTTCTATGAAAAAACCGTGGCGGAAACGATGTTGCAATGGCTCGGGAACGCCCGGGCGCAAGGGGCCCAGGTCTTCATCGCCGATGCATCCCGCCCCTTTTCGCCCCGCACCGGAGTAAAGGTGCTGATGGAAGAGCGTTATCCCACCGATGCGGACCTGGAAGGGTCTTCCGAACGGATCGTGCGCCTGCTCGCCTATCTTCCCTAAGCGGATCTTCGAGGTTATTTTTTTCCCGTCAGATTCCGTCTTCCCCATTCCCCGGAAGCGGAACCGGGGCGCATGCGCTCCGGGGAGGTTCCATGCCCGCTACCGTCGCCGAAGAACTGATCCCGGCCGCAGGGACCCTCCATCCCGCGCGAGGCCCGTTCGCGCCCCTGGAAGAATCCCTCTGGTCCAAGGAAACCTTCGCGCTCGGCGCCCGCCTCCAGGCCGACGGCGGACAAGCCGCGGCCCCGGCGACCGGCGTCGCCACCTTCGCCGTGTATTCGAGGCATGCCGTGCACGTGCTCCTGGAGATCTACGATCAAGCCATGGGTAGCGCAGCCAGGTTCGATTATTGGATGGCCAAGGGCGGGGATGATATCTGGCGCGCCAAGCTCTCCGCCGTGCCGGCGGGCGCCCTTTACGGTTACCGATGCTGGGGCCCCAATTGGGATACCGCCGCGGGCTGGACGCGCGGCAACAGCATGGCCGGTTTCAAGACCGACGTGGATGCATCCGGCAACCGTTTCAATCCCAACAAACTGCTCATCGATCCCTATGCTTCGGAATTTTCCCATGATCGGGAAACGCCGGAGATGACGGAAACCTTCGGCCACAACGCCGCCATGTACGGATCCGGACCGGCGCCTTATACGGGAGTGGCGGACCGGCATCCTCCCGTGGCCCGCCGCGAATTCGACACCGGCCCCTGGGCGCCCAAGGCCATTCTCATCCATGACCGCACCTCGTTCGGCAGGAAACCCCGCATTCCGCAAAAGGACGCCATCATCTACGAGGCCCATGTCAAAGGCATGACCCGGCATCCTTCCTCGGCCAAGCTGGCGGAAATCCTCAAGGACATCCCCGGCTTCGAGGGAGTGGCCGGGGTGCCGGATTCCCTGCGCGGCACGTATGCGGGCGCGGGCTATATGGCCAAGTACCTGAAGGCGCTGGGCTACACCACGGTCGAGCTCCTGCCGGTACATGAATTCGCGAATGACCTCACGCCCGAGGAATATCCCGGCTGGGATCGCCGCTATGACGAGCCGCCCCATGGAAATTATTGGGGATACATGACCTACGGTTTCTTCGCCCCGGATTTGCGGTACGCCCATGACAAGACCCCCGGCGGGCCCACCCGGGAGTTCAAGCAGATGGTCAAGGCCTTCCACGATGAAGGCATGGAAGTCTATCTGGACGTGGTGTACAACCATTCCGGGGAAGGCGGCCTGTGGGATGGAACCGGAGATACCGCCGAGCTCCTGTTCCTACGGGGATTCGACAACGCCGAGTATTACGCCCTGACCGGCAACAACCGCTTCTATTGGGACAGCACCGGATGCGGCAACAATCTCGACGCCTCCAAGGTCCCGGTGCAGAACCTGGTCAAGGACTCCATCAGGCATTGGTCCCTGGAAATGGGCGTGGACGGATTCCGCTTCGACCTGGCCACCGTGCTGGGCCGCAGCGGCGCCAATTTCGATTTCGAGGCGGGATCGAAACTGCTCAAGGACATCGCCGACCTGGCGGAGAAGGAGAAGATAGAGGTCATCGCGGAAGCCTGGGATCTGGCGGGGTATCACGTAGGGGACTTCCCCAAGGGCTGGGCGGAATGGAACGGGATCTACCGGGACGCAATGCGGCGCTTCCTCAAAGGCGACGGCAATTCCCAGGATTTCGCGAAAGCCGTGAACGGCGACTACAGCCATTTCCAGGATCAGGGCGGCCCGCACAAATCGGTGAATTTCCTGACCGCCCATGATGGCTTCACCCTGATGGATCTGGTCAGTTACAACGGCAAGAACAACGGCGGAACCTGGCCCTTCGGCCCCACCGACGGCGGCACCGACGACAACCTGTCCTGGGATTCCGGCGGAGACCAGGCCTTGCGCCGCCAGCGCCTGCGCAATTTCCTGGCGGTCCAGTTCTTTTCCCGCGGGGTGCCCATGACCTGCGCCGGGGACGAGTTCGCCCGCACCCAGAACGGGAACAACAATCCCTACAAGCTGGACAGCATCGGCATGTGGCAGAACTACGGCATGATCGCCACCCCGGCCCCGAACGCCCTGCCCACGGGAGGTACCGGGTTCTATCACGACAACTATGGCCGCGATGGCGGAGTGTCGGGAAAGAACGGGCTCTTCCTTTTCGCCCGCTACGTGATCGGGTTGCGCAAAACCCATCACGGCTTGCGCCAGGACAAGTTCGCGGATTTCAAGATGGATGCCGGAAACGACGTGACCTTCTTTTTCCGGGGCCCGGACGGCGCCGCGAACGTGGAGGACGGGAACGGGCGCGTTCACTGGCGCATCGACGGAAGCGCGGTGGGAGACACGGATTTCCTGATATTGGCGAACATGCATTCCGAAGGGGCGGATTTTTCCATTCCCGCGCCCGAGCCCGGTAAAAGCTGGCGGCGTCTCATCGATACGGCGGCCTGGGCGGAGGCCCTCGGTAATTTTTGGCCCGCCGACAAAGCGGAAGCGGTAAGCGGGCGCTACTGGGTGCACCCCAATGCCTTGGTGGTGCTGCAGGAAACGGCTTGATGCTTGACGGGAAGAAGCTCCCGCATCCGTCCGGACACGCCCGGGCCCGCTACCTGATCCGCTTGTAGATCACGAAGGACCGCGCCGGGAGTTCCAGGGAATCTTCCGCCTTCGCTGTGCGGGGAGCGTTCGATCCGGGGCCTCCCCAACGCTTGTCCGCCGAGTCCATCACCAGTTCCCATTCCCCGTCGCGGACCTGCGCCTCCATCCGGATCGGGTGGGTTTTGAAATTCAACATGCAGAATATCTCCCCCGTCTCCACATCCCCGGTCCCCTGGCTCCGCCGCCGCAGGAAGAAAGCCGGACCATGGCTGGACATTTCCATTCCCGCCCGATCGAGCCTGCGCAACGCGGGCAGCCGCTTCCGCAAGGCGATCAATTCCCGGTAGAAATCCAATGTCGTCCTATGCCGCCCGGAATCCATGCGGCTCCAATCCAGTTTCGAACGCCGGAAGGTTTCCGCCGCCGCCGGATCCGGAACGTCCTCGCCTTTATGCAGGTGGGCGAACTCCGCTTTGCGTCCCTCGCGGACCGCGTCCACCAGCTTCTTGTCCCCGTAGTCGGCGAAGAAAAGGAACGGATTGCTCTCCGCATACTCTTCGCCCATGAACAACAGGGGGATATAGGGGGAAACGAACATGGCTCCGGCCGCCAGCTTGTAGGATTCGAAATCGACGATCTCATTGAAGCGCTCGCCCAAAGGACGGTTGCCCACCTGATCGTGGTTCTGGATGAACACGATGAACTGTCCCGGAGGCCTCAACGCCGAGGAGGCTCCGAACCGTTTTCCGCGCGACGGGCAATATTCCCCCGCGTATACGAAGCCTTCCCGGTTGGCCTGCACGAACTGATCGGGAGCCCCGTAGTCCACGCGGTATCCGGATTTCTCCCCCCGGATCATGGCATCCACGCAATGCTGGAAATCGTCCAGCCATTGCGCCTGCATTCCGTATCCGCCCCCGTCCCTGCCCACCAATATGCCGGGATCGTTCAGGTCGCTTTCCGCGATCAAATGCCGCTGTCTGCCGTGCCGGGCGGAGAATTCCGTCACGCGCTCCTCCAGCTCCGCCAGGAAATGCCGCGCGGACATGTCATACATCTGGTGGGTCGCATCCAGGCGCAAGCCATCCACGTGGAATTCCCGGAACCAGTACAACGCGTTCTCGATGAAATAGTCGCGCACCTGATCGCTCCAGGCCCCGTCGAAGTTGATGGCCTTGCCCCATGGGGTTCTGTAGTGATCCGTAAAGTAGGGAGCGAACTCCTGGAGATAGGTGCCCTCAGGTCCCAAATGATTGTAGATCACGTCCAATACCACCGCGAAGCCTTGGGCATGGCACGCGTCCACCAGGCGCTTGAAACCGTCCGGCCCTCCGTAAGTGTTCTGCACGGCGAAAGGGAATGCGCCGTCGTAGCCCCAGTTGTGGGCGCCGGGAAACTGGTTGACCGGCATGATTTCCAGGGTGTTGACCCCCAGCTCCTTGAGGTAGGGCAGCTTGGAGGCGATGGCTTCCAAGGAACCTTCGGCGGTGAAGGTTCCCGGATGGATCTCGTAAAAAATGGACTCATCCAGGGTTATTCCCTGCCAGGACTGATCTGTCCATGGGAAGGAACCGTGATCCAGGATTTGCGAGCTCCCGTGCACCCCGTCCGGCTGGAAGCCCGAGGCCGGATCGGGTCTTGATGGGCCGCCATCGAGGCTGTATCCATACAGGTCTCCGGGCTGCACGCCCTCCACCCTGGCTTCCCAGTATCCCTGATCGCGCGGTTGCAGAGGCTGCGACCCGCCGCCTCGGGTCAATTCCACACGCACATTTTTCGCCTTGGGCGCGAAAACCCTGAACACGCAGGATCCCCCGCCTTGATATAGCGCACCGACTTTCATCGCACGGCATCCCCCCGTCCCCGCGCGGCCCAATCCGGTCACCGCCCAAGGACAATGGGAAAGAAAAATTTTACAGCTTGGATTCCAATTCCCGTTTGAGCTGGGCCAGAGGCAAGGCTCCCTGGAAGCGGTGGACTTCCTGGCCGCCCTTGAAGAGTATCATGGTGGGGATGGCCGAGATTTGGAATCGGTTGGCCAGCTGGGGCTTTTTCTCCGTGTCCACCTTGATGATGGTAAGGCGGCCTTTCCACTCTTTGGCCAGGTCCTTGAGCACCGGGTTCATCATCTTGCAAGGACCGCACCACTCGGCCCAAAAATCCGTCAGCACCGGCAAAGCCTGGGAGGAAATGAAGGTATCGAAATCCGTGGTCTGGGTGGTTTCCTGTTGGGTGGTCATGTTTCGATCCAGGGTGGGTTGACTATTAACATACATCCCCCGCCCGATGCCGAACCGTTTTTCTCCCGCCAAGATGTCAGGGATCATGCTTATCCATAGGCTTACCTCCTGGTTACCGTTACCGCCGGAAAAACGGTTGCACGGGGACTTGAAATCTTTTAGATCGTCAGAATTCGAAACCAAGGGAGATCCTTCCATGCCCAAGCTCCGCATCCTTTCCGCCGCCTTCGCCCTCATCCTTTCCGTCTCGGCCCTTTCCGGAGCCGCGGTGAAAACGGAAATCGTCGCCTATAAACAGGATACCACCACCCTGGAAGGGCTGTTGGTGTATGATGGGGCCGCAAAGGGAAAGCAACCCGGCATCGTCCTGGGCCCGGATTGGATGGGCGTTTCCGATCTGGCGAAACAGTATGCTGAGAAAGTGGCAAAGCTCGGCTACGTAGTGTTGGTGGCCGACATATACGGGAAAAATGTCCGGCCCAAGGATATGAAAGAAGCCGGCGCCGCCTCCGACATCTACAAGAAAGACCGCGCCCTGATGCAGGCCCGCGTCCGGGCCGCCTATGATCAGCTCAGGAAATCCGCCCGGGTGGACACCAGCAGGCTTGCGGCCATGGGCTATTGCTTCGGCGGCGGCGTGGCGCTGGAACTGGCCCGGAGCGGCGCCCCTCTCAAAGGCACCATCACCTTCCACGGCAATCTGGACACGCCCCATCCGGAGCAGGCCAAGAACATCAAAGGCGAAGTGCTGGTGAACCATGGGGCCGACGATCCCTTCGTCACGCCGGACCAGGTCAAAGCCTTCACGGATGAAATGCGCGCGGGCGGGGTGGATTGGAGGCTGATCAAATATGGCGGGGCCGTGCACGGCTTCACCAACCCCAACGCGGGCACCGACAACTCCAAAGGCATGGCCTATAACGCCAAGGCCGACAAGCGCTCCTGGCAGGCGATGGTTGATTTCTACCAGGAGATTTTCTCAGGCTCCGGAAGCCGTTGAAACCGGACCGGCCTATTTGCGTTGCAGCGTAAAATAGCAGGCGCGATTTCCGCTTCCGCGGGTTAGCACCCGTTCCATGGACCGGGCCGGCAGAATCCCCTGGAATACCAATTCACCCGAGGGCAGGTAGCCCCTAAGCGAAGCGTCCTTCTCCAAAACCGGATAGCGAAGCAGGATATTCCCTCCTGGAAGCGGCTGCCAGGTAAACGTGGATGCCTCCGCCAATCCACCCCCGATTCCAATCGCGGTAGTGGCCGGCTGCAAATCATAGTCCCAGACGGAATTCCCGGACCCGGGGTAAAGGATGACTTGGTGGAAGGTCTTGTATCCGTCGCGGGTGACATCCACCACGCCGGAACCGGCCCGGGGCAGGCTATCGAACTTGTAGTTGCCCTGCGCATCGGTTTTCGCGCTGGTGAACAGGAACTCCTTGTTGGTGGCGGGATTCCAATCATAGAGGGATAGGGTGGCTTGGCTTACCGGAAGACCCGTGGACTTATTCTTGACGGTTCCGGTCATGGTCGGACCAGCCATTACGATCGCAGGTATCCAAAGCGACAGGGTCAAGAAAGCAAGCCGGGTCCAAGTATCCTTCATCGCGACATTTTTCATAAGCCTGAGGCTCCCTTCCGGTTCGCCCGATGCATGGGGCGATGGTGACCGGAATCTATATCCCGGCGCCGGGAAATAGGGACAATCGGCCCATTTACCGGTTCATGGTGTTGTCCATGGACAACAAGCCCTTTCTATATTGGATTCCATGCAGGACCTGCTGGCCGCCCGATCGCAGATGGCGGTCTCCCTCGGCTTTCACATCATCTTCGCGTCCATCGGCATGGCCATGCCTTTTCTCATGGCCATCTCCCATTACCGGTGGATCCGCACGGGCGAGACCGTCTACCTGGATCTCACCAAAGCCTGGTCGCGCGGCGTCGCCATCTTTTTCGCCACTGGGGCGGTTTCCGGGACGGCCCTCTCCTTCGAGCTCGGCCTGCTCTGGCCCAAATTCATGGAGCATGCCGGACCCATCATCGGCATGCCGTTTTCCTGGGAAGGCACGGCCTTCTTCCTGGAAGCCATAGCCCTCGGGCTTTTCCTATACGGTTGGAACCGCTTGTCTCCCTGGGTCCATTGGGGCGTGGGCCTGACCGTGGGCATCACGGGAGTCCTCTCCGGTATCTTCGTGGTCTGCGCCAATGCGTGGATGAACAGTCCCGCCGGCTTCGACTGGGTGGACGGACAGGCCCTCAACATCGATCCCGTAAGGGCCATGTTCAATCCCGGCTGGAAAACCCAGACCCTGCACATGACCCTGGCCGCATTCGAAGCGACCGGCTTCGCGGTGGGAGGCATCCACGCCTTGCTTCTGCTGCGCCGGCCCGCCTCCGCGCTGCATCGCGAGGCGTTCAAAATCGCCCTGCTGATCGGATCCATCGCCGCCCTGCTGCAACCTTTGAGCGGCGACCGGCTGGCCAAGGGGACCGCGCAGCGGCAACCGGCGAAGCTCGCCGCCATGGAGGCCCATTTCCACACCGAGAACGGCGCGTCGCTGATCCTCGGCGGGATTCCGGACCTCCAGGAGAAACGCGTGCGTTACGCCGTGAAACTGCCCACCCTGCTGAGTTTCCTCGCCCACGGGGACTTCCATGCCCAAGTGAAGGGCCTGGAGGATTTCCCGGAAAAGGATTGGCCGCCCGTCCTGATCGTGCACACCGCCTTCCAGGCCATGGTCGGCGCCGGCTCGGCCTTGGCGGCCCTGGGGCTGGCCTTTCTGGTCCTCTCCCTGCGCCGGTCCCGCCTGCTGCTGCACCGCCGCTTCCTGCTCGCCGCCGCCTTGGCCACTCCCCTGGGATTCCTGGCCCTGGAAGCCGGATGGGTGGTCACGGAAGTGGGCAGGCAACCGTGGATCATCTACGGGATCATGCGCACCGCGGAAGCAGTCACACCCATGCCGGGCCTGGTCTATCCATTCCTGCTTTTCACCGCGGTCTACTTCTTCCTGGCCGCAGTGGTCTCCTGGCTCATGCTCCGGCATATCCGCGCCGCGGACCGCGAGTTCCCATCGGCTTCCTCCGCCGA
Organism: Fibrobacterota bacterium; assembly: GCA_028287505.1. Classification (GTDB taxonomy): domain Bacteria; phylum Fibrobacterota; class Fibrobacteria; order UBA11236; family UBA11236; genus Chersky-265. Next base: position 122,235 of record JAQBPN010000096.1, read on the forward strand.
GCCGGCCGGATCCGGGTCGCCGCTCCCGGAAGGGTCCCATGCCTGAGATTCCCGCCGGCGGCTCCGCCATGCTCTGGGTGGTCATCCTGTTCCTGGGCGTGTCCCTGCTGCTTTATTGTCTGCTGGCCGGCGCGGACTTCGGGGCGGGCATCCTGGAGATTTTCATGGGGCGGGAAAACCGCCGGGCCCAACGGGACATCATCGACAGGGCGCTGGGGCCCGTCTGGGAAGCCAACCACATGTGGCTCATCCTGATGGTGGTCATCCTGTTCATGGGCTTTCCCCTGGTCTACAGCAGCGTTTCCACCTATCTGCACCTGCCTCTCACCGCCATGTTGATCGGCATCATCGCCAGGGGTTGCTCGTTCACCTTCCGGCATTACGATGCGGTAAAGGGGCGGTCGCAACGATCGTACACGCTTTTCTTCATCTATTCCAGCGTCTGGACGCCGTTCTGGCTGGGCGTGGTGACGGGCGCGCTGGTTCCCGGAGGCATCGACCCGGCGGCGCGCGGGTATCTGGAAGGTTACGTATGGCCCTGGCTGAGGCCCTTTCCCCTGGCCCTGGGCGCATTCACCGTATGCCTGTTCGCGTTCCTGGCCGCCGTGTACCTGATCGGGGAAAGTCCGCCGGGAGCCTTGCGGAGGCGATTCGCCCGCAGGGCCGCCATCGCAAGCTCCGTGGCCGTGGCCGCGGGCGGTTTGGTTTTCTGGGCGGCCGAGCGGGACGGGGTCGATTTGGCGGCGCGCTTCATGGGGTCCGGAGCGGCGGCGGCCTGCGTGGTCGCCGCCACCTTCATCATGCCGGTGCTCTGGGCCGTTTTGGGCCAACAATGGGGCTGGGCGGCGCGTATGCTTGCGGGAAGCCAAGTGACCTTGATCCTGGGGGCCTGGTTCGTCGTGCAGTTCCCCATCCTGGTGAAAATGGGAAACGGCCGAGACCTGACGTTTTTCAACGCCCATGCCCCGGAAGCCACCCTGGATCAACTGGGCATCGCCCTCATCGTGGGCGCCGTCCTGATCCTGCCTGCCCTGTTTTTTCTGCTCAGGGTTTTCAAGTCTTCGGAAAGCCCGGCTTCCGGAGGGCATTGATCCGGTTTTAAGGATTCCCGGCCAATGCGGGCTGACCCATGCCGATATAGGACTTGGCGATCACCACGTCGTCCATGTGGAGCTTGGCGGGTTGGCTGGGATTGGCGCAGGCCGAATTCCCGTTGGCGCCGTTGGAGTACCAGCCGCCGATCTTGACGGTGTTCAGCTTGGCGTCCGCTCCCAACGAGCCGCGGATGGTGAGGTTCTGGCGCGCCGCCACCTGCACTCCATCCACCCACAGGCGCACGGCGCCGTCGGATTTCCCCGGGCTGTTGAGAACCACCTGGTATTCCAGCGCATACCATCTGCCGCGCTGGAAGGACGTGGTGGCGGCCACGTTGCCCCAATCGGAACCCTTGGGGGCGCCGTTGAAGAACAGGCCCACGTCCCGCATGTCCGTCACGCCGCATTGGTCGCCTTTGGCGCTGCGGACCTCCAGGATGATGTCCACGTCGTTCATCTGCTTGGCGGTGTTGAAGGAGGAGACGCGTCCGATTTTCATGCCCTGGCCGAAATCGAATCCGGGTTCGAAATAATACCAGGCGCGCACGTTCACCGAGTCGGTATTGATGCCCACGTTGGCGCCGCCGGCCTCCTCATTCTTCGCGTAGGTGATGTCGATGGCCTTTCTTCCCGAATGGGCGATGCCGGATTCGGAAAGGGAGAAAGGCTTGGCGCCCATGGATTTGAATACGCCGCATCCCGCGCTGCGGGCAGAGCCTCCGTTCCAACAGTCGAGACTTTGGTCCTCCAGGTCCGTGCTGAGAAGCACGTTGGGGCCCGCGGCGGGTATTGGCGGGATTACCGTCGGAACCGCCACCACCGGCGCGTCCAATGCCGGAACGGCGGGATTGGAAGGAGCGGCGTCCGCGGGCGTCCCTCCGGCGACGGGCGCGGCGGGTCCCGATCCGGAATCAATGGCCGGGGTTCCGGGATCGACCGCGGGGGATCCCTGGGGCTTTGCCCCGGCGGCCAGGATGGAGTCGACGACGGACATCGGCTTGGGGGCGTCTACCGCAGGGGTGGGAGTCGAGGCCACCGTCGGCGAAGCTGCGGCGGTATCCGAAGCCGCAGCGGTACCTATCGCCGGAACCGGATCCGCAGCCACCGCGGGAGCCGTGACCGGATCGGCGGCTATGGCGGAATCCTTGGCCGCACCCGCGACGGCAGCCACGTTCCCGGAGGCGGAATCCAACCGGGCCTTGGCCAGGCCGGCGGAATCGTTCCGGGTGACCGGATTCCCCTCCTCTTCGGAGACGCCCAGAGGCGATCCCCCTTGGGAGCAGGCTGCGATGATGAAGGTTGATAAAATGGAGGCCAACAGGGCGGATGGGGAATGGCGCATGCGCGGGTTCCTTCTCGATAATGGGCCTCACTGCGCGCCGGGCCGATCCGGCCTGGCATACATTGGGAGCCCGTGGGTGGTTTTCGAGAGCCCTCGTCGCGTAGCGGCAATAAAGGACCGCTCCGGCTCTGGGCCGGCTGGGAGACAAGGACAATAGGCCGAACTGTTATCCGGGGTGGGAGGATCTGGCCAAGGGAATCATTTCCCCGCGGACCGGCTCCATGGACGCCCGCCCGGCATTGTATCGTGCCTGAGGCGGATGTCGATGCGACCTATCCTGGCGCCGCCCTTCCATCGGGGAGAACCATCTTTCGACCCAGGGAGTATAGAAAAGCGGAAAATCGAATTCCACCCATCGGGGATTGGCGCGGGTAAAATGATCGTATGAAGTAAAGGAAAGGTATGATAACCCCTGGAATGCCCGTATTTACGGGCCTCCAGGACTTCCGCCTCAGGCCGTGTCGTCCTCGGACCGGAGCTTCATGACCGGCTCACCCCGTGCCCCAGAGGTTACGGTCACTTCGATGGGACGGCAGCAGACGGTGCAATCGCTGATGAATTCCTGGGGGAGGTTTTCGCTCAGATCGATTTCCATGGTTTGCCGTTCCCCGCAATAGGGGCAGCGCGATACGAAGTTCCGAAGGCCCGTGGTCATGGTCCAGGGAATCTAGGTTTTACCCGGGCCGCGAGCAATGAAGGCGGGACCCGGAATGGAAATTCCCAGAGGAAAGCATCCCTTCCGGTGCAAAAGGTTTGAACGCATGCCCGCCTTTTGTTTATTAGTAAAGAAACCAGACACCCTCAGCCGGGAAACCATGCGAACCTTCATACCCTTACTGTTTTTGGCATTCATCCTCCCTTTCCCCGCTTCCGCGGGCCAATCCGCCATATTCGTCCTGATCCGGGGGGAGTCCGCCCAATCGGTCCTGCAGCGCAAGCTTGCGATCCTGGATTCCTCCGGGAAAATCACACTCAGCGGCGACACGGTCGTCAAAAGCAAGGACCTGCTCTCCTTCTACAAAGGGAGGGAGGGAAAAACCGCCTGGCTTTCCCGCGGCGCCCCCGTTCGCGGCGCCTGGCAGCTTTTGGACGCGGTCCGCAAATGCGGCATGGAAGGCTTGGAACCCTTCGACTATCATGTCCGCAGCCTCGACTCCCTGCTGCGCAAGTACAACCGCAGGATTTTCTGGAGCCGGCGGGCCGATCCGGAAACCTCCGCCAATCTGGACCTCCTGTTGTCCGATGCCTATCTGAAGCTTTCCCGCCACTTGTTGTCCGGACGGGTGAAACCGAAAATCCCCCAGGACATCTGGCACATCAGCCAGGAACGGATCGATCCGCCGGAATATCTCGACCGGACCCTGCGGGAAAAACACGACTTGCGGGCCAGCCTGCAAAATCTGACTCCGCCCCAGGCTGAATACGGACAGATGAAATACTGGCTGGAGGAATACCGGAAGATCGCGGCAAAAGGCGGATGGACGGAGGTTCCCGAAGGACCGGGACTGGGTCCCCAAAGCGTCGGCCCCAGGGTGGCGGCCTTGTGCGCGCGCCTGAGGACCAGCGGGGAGTTGCACGGAGGCTGCGGGGAAGCGTTTTCCCCGCAGCTGGGCGAGGCGGTGAAACGGTTCCAGGGCACCCACGGCCTGGACACCACCGGCATCGCCGATGCGGGCACGGTAAAGTCGCTGAACGTTTCCGTCCAGGATCGTATCGATCAGATCGAGCTCAACCTGGACTGCTGGCGCTGGCTGCCCCAGGATTTGGGCGAACGCCACATCCGCGTCAACATCGTAGACTACCGCCTGGGGGCCTTCGAGAAAGGAAGCGAGGTCTTCTCCATGAGGGTGGTGGTGGGCCGCAAGGAGGACAGCACGCCCGTGTTCAGCGACCGCGTGGTCTCCGTGCAGCTCAATCCGTCCTGGAACGTGCCCGCGTCCATCGCCGGCGAAGAGTTGTTGCCGGAACTGCGGAAGGATCCGGACTACCTGGCCAAGCACAATATGGAACTGCTGGGCGATTGGTCCGAATCCGCCCAGGTCATCCGCGCCGATTCCGTGGATTGGTCGGAGGTCCCCGGGGAGAACTTCCGCTTCCGCATCCGCCAGAAGAACGGAGACGCCAGCGCCCTGGGGCGCATCAAGTTCGTGCTGACCAATCCGTACAACATCTACCTGCACGATACGCCCGCCAAGAAGTACTTCGACAACGACAAGCGCGCGCTCAGCCACGGGTGCGTGCGCCTTTCCGATCCCATGAAACTTGCGGTCTGGGTGTTGGGGGAAAGTTCCGTGTGGAACGTGGAACGCCTGACCGCCGATATCGCCAAAGGCGACGAGGTTTTCATTCCCGCGCCCGGAAAAGGCATTCCCGTGCATATCTTGTATTGGACCTGTTTCGTGGACAACCTGGGCGGGTTGCAATTCCGCCCCGATATCTACAACTGGAACCGGAAAATGGAAGCGGCGCTGGTGCGCAAATCGAGGTCCTTTTGAAATCGGCGCTGGGGCTGGCATGCCTGCTGCCCGCCCTGTGCGCCGCCGATCCCGTGACGGCATTCGATGCCGGCAAAGTCGCTTTCCAGGTCCGTTACAAGGAGGAAACCTCGCCCTACCGGGTGAACGCCGTGTTCCTCATGCCCGGCGAGACCCTGTCCCTGGAAATCCCCGGCCGGGATCCCGGACATTATGGGATCGAGTCCGGAACCGGAGCGGCCGTTCCCGATTCGGGCAAACGCCAGCATCCGGACGGAGCGCGCGCCTGGAAATGGAAGGCCCCGGATTCGGCGGGCCTTTATCCGCTCAAAGTGTATCGCGACAGCAGCGCGGACACGGTCCTGTTCAACGCATTCGTGATGGTTCCCATCTCGGAGATGAAGGGAGAGTACCTCCGCGGTTACCATATCGGCGACTACCCCCGTTCTCCCCTCAAAAGCCTGGATTTCTACCGCGCTCCCAAGGGCTTCATCAAGATGGACGTCCGGACGGCGCGGGCTTACGTATCCCCCCACTTCCGCCTGGGGCAATTCGTCTGCAAGCAAACGGCGGATCTCCCGGCCTACCTGGTCTTAAAGGAGCGCCTGATCCTGAAGCTGGAACTGGTGCTGGAAAAGGCCAACCGGGCCGGCTATGCGTGCAGCACATTCCACGTGATGAGCGGCTACCGCACGCCCTTCTACAATCGCCTGATCGGCAACGTCAAGCATAGCGCGCACCAGTTCGGCGGCGCGGCGGACATCTTCATCGACGCCAATCCCGAGGACGGGGAGATGGACGATTTGAACGGGGACGGGAAAAGCGACGCGGAAGATTCGGAGTTGCTGTTCAACCTGGTGGACGCGATGTCCCTGAACGAATTTTTCCTGCCTTACCTGGGGGGCATCGGAAAATACAGTAAGAACCAATCGCACGGCGCCTTCGTGCATGTGGACGTCAGGGGCTTCCGGGCCATCTGGTGACCCGGAAGCCCCTGAGTTTACTCGGCCGTACCGGCCAACCGATCCGAACCCGAATAATCCTTGGGATGCTTGCCCATCCTTTTGAATTCGCGGATGGTTTCCGCGGCCAGACCCGCCAATAGGACCGCGACCGCGAGACTGATTACGACAACGAGCGACATTTCCATCAATTACCCCCTTCGAGGATATTTTTAAAATACCCATTTCACGGGGGTGATCGTCTATACCAATTCCAAATGGTTCAAAACATCCGTTTCAAGCTGATTTTGCGACCCGTAAGGGAGCGAATCTCATCCATGCCCAGGACGGCGGGACTTCCGTCGATGCCGAGGATGCCGGTCTTGATGGGCGCGGAACCCCGGAGCGGCGGGACCGGCAGGCTGGCAGGAGCGCCGCCATCCTCCGAGCAGCCGATGCGCTTGGTGGAAACCACGAGGTTGTCGAAATAGCGTTCTTGCAGTTGGGGTGATCCCGAATTCCAATAGTTCTCCAGGAATATCCCGTTGATGCCATAGGCTTTGTAGCCCCCCAGAAAGTTCAGGCCTTCGCGCCTGGCTTCCAGGGTATCCCCGATCCAATACTCATGCACGCCGTTGGCCTGGCCGGCATCGTTCAGGCGCACATGCGTCTCCACGCAAAGCCATTTCTCGTCGTAGCTGCCGTCGAACAGCGGCGTCGCGCCCGCCTTCGCGCCAATCCATTGCATGTTGTTGAAGTCATTGTATCCGGAGCATTTCACCGCTCCGGAAGCGTCCGTGCAACTGACGGGATCGAGTTGCAGGCGATCCCCCCGGTCGCCCCAGAGATGGGCGATCATGGCCTGGGACCAATCGGTCTTGGCGATGACGGTGGCGCGCGAAAGCTTGAAGGGATTCCCCTTCCAGCCCTTTTGCAGGCGCACGAACATGCGGTAGTAGACTTCGCGGAAATCCGCCTCGGTGCGTATGCCCTTGGAAAAGTAGGGCCCGGGAGCACGGCCGAAACCGAGCTTGAGGTTTCCGGCATCCACTTCCGCGGATTGCCAGACGGCCCGCATGCCCGTCGTTCCATGCAATCCCGCCCCGGCGGCGGGTTTGAAATCGCCTTTATTGTCGTCGTACTCGAAGTAGCGGGCGGGTCCCACCATGGCTCCCCCTTTTTCGAAGTCGTCGCAGAAAATCCAGTCGGGATGCCGGATCTGCCAGCCGTCGCATTCGGAAGCGGCACGGAGCGTCGCCGGAAGAGCGTAAAGCGCCGAAAGGAAAAGGAAATGGCGGAAACGAAGCTTGAGTCTTGAAACCATGGCGGAAATCTCCCGAATTGGATTGATGATGTCCGGCATCGGCCGCGCGATGCCCAATGGGTCCGCATCGCAAGGCTGATTCCGGCCAACCTGTCGGACCCCGCCGCGCGCGGCATATCCGGCGGTGGCGGGGGTTCCCGATCTGGCGGGAACCGTGACGGTCGTGGCATTATTATAGACCCAAATTCCCCCAAGCGCGGTCCGAAGCGGGTAAAATGTGATCCCCCCGCAGGCTCGACGGCTATTGGGCTGCAGGGCGGGTCCCGGCGGGGATGCCCCGGGCGGGGATGCTTGCCTGCAGGACGACGATGGACGACTTTTCCGCCGGGTGGTATACTCGATCCATGTCCGTAACACAGCGGTATCGCAATGGAATCGCCAAGCGCCTGGCCCGGGCCGCGGCGTTCGCGTTCTGCCTGGGCGTATGTGGATGCCTGATGGATTCGCCTTCGGACGGCTCCGCCGATGCCGCCGCCACCGCAACGGATCCCGGCGTCGGACCCAAGGCCCTGCGGGATCAATCCGCGCCCGATACCGGAATTCCCCGGGGATGCACGCGGGAGTGGAATCAGGCCGCCATGGATTCGCTTCTTTATTGTCCGGACGTCCGTCCGCCCAAACCCCGTTAAATAAAAACCGCCGCTCCCATGGGAAGCGGCGGCCTTTTCCGTCTTCATCCGGGCCCGCCTTTCGGCCGCGGCCCGGATAACGCTCAGGTTACTGTGCGGCGGCGGCGGTGGAAGTCTTGGCTTCCTTCTTGGCGGCGGCAGCGCTCACCTTGATGGAGGAAGCGGACTTGGCGCCGTTCTCTTCCGTGTACTTCACGGTGACCTTCTCATCCTTGACCACGTCGGCGATCTTCACGTCTTTCTTGCCCTGGGAGATCTTGGCGGTGGGGGCGACGCTGAAGGTCTCTTCGCCCTTGCTTCCTTTGACAACCAGGGTGTTGGCAATCGCGTCGCTGGAAACGACGGTGCCGGTGAAGGTCTTGGCCTTGGCGGCGGGGGCGGCCTTGGCGGCAGCCGGAGCCGCAGCGGCGGCGGGAGCGGCGGCAGCGGGAGCTGCTGCATCGGCTGCGAACGCCGAAGCGCCGAAGGACAAGGCTGCGACGAGGGCGAGCTTGGAAATGGTTTTGAACTGCATTTGGTTCTCCTTGAGAGTGATGATGGGAAAACGCCCGGTCCATATTGGGACTGCGGTCGATTCACGGAAAGATGGTATTGCAAAGTCGGTGCCATCGGAACGGGCGATTCCGTCCGGAAAGATCGCCCAAATTCGGGTACGGCGGGTGGGTGGGGAGAAAAATCCGGGCGGGTAACCCATATGGGTTGCCGGAACGCACCAAATCGTCAATTTCCCTTGAGGCCGAACTTCATCGCCCGGTACTGGAAAGTCCGATAGGTCATGCCAAGGAGTTTGGCGGCATCGGCCATGTTTCCCTGGGACCGGGCCAGGGCTTGGGCCAGGAGATTCTTCTCCCAGTCCTCGAAGACCAGTCCGGAGGCGGGAATTTCGAACCCCGCATCCGATCCTACCGTTCCCTTCCCGTTCCGGACCGTTTCCTGGCGCAATTCAAAGGGCAGGTCGCCGGGGGTGATTTCCGAGGCTTTCGTCAGCACCGTCACCCGCTCCATGACCGCCTGGAGTTCCCGCACGTTTCCGGGCCAATCGTATTCGATGAGCAGACGCAGGGCTTCCGCGCTTATGGATTTGGGCCGCGAGGACTTGCCCAGGAAATGCCGGACCAGGGGTGGAACGTCCTCTTTGCGGGCCCGTAACGGAGGGATGACGATGGGAATGACGTTCAGCCGGTAGAACAGATCCTCGCGGAACGCGCCCTGCTTGATGGCCTCCGCCAGATCCTTGTGGGTGGCCGCGATGACGCGGATATCGATGGGGATGGTCACGGTGCCGCCTACGCGCCGGATCTCGCGCTCCTGCAGCACGCGCAGCAGCTTGGCCTGGGTGCTGAGGGACATGTCCCCCACCTCGTCCAGGAACAGGGTGCCGCCGTGGGCGGATTCGATCAGACCGATCTTGCGGGCCGCGGCTCCCGTGAAGGAACCCTTCTCATATCCGAACAATTCCGTTTCCAGCAAGGTTTCCGGAAAGGCCGCGCAATTGATGCCCAGCATGGGCCGCGCGCCGCGCGCGCCTTGCAGGTGGACCAGGCGCGCGATGCGCTCTTTGCCCGTGCCGCTTTCGCCGCGGATCAGAACGGTGGCGTCGCTCTGGGCCACCATGGTCACCATTTCCAGGATGTTCTTCATGGCCCCGGATTCGGCGATCAGGCCTTCTCCCAGCTTGCCGTGCAACTCCTGCCGCAGGCGTTTGCTCTCGATGCGCAGGGTGAACTTCTCCGCGGCCCGTTCGGCCACCAGCAGCAACTCTTCCTTTTCCAGGGGCTTGGTCAGATAGTCGTAGGCCCCCAGGCGCATGGCCTTGACCGCGGTATCCACGGTGCCGAAAGCGGTGATCACCACCACTTCCGGCGGCAGGTCCAGCTTGGACAAGGCTTCCACCAGGGCCAGTCCGCCCCGTCCCGGCATTTTCAAATCCGTGAGCACAACGTCCGGCTGGAAGTCGGCGACGGTCTCTTCCGCCTGGTCGGCGCTTTCCGCCACGGCTATGCGATGGCCCGCGGCCTTGAGGATATCCGACATGATGCGCCGCTGGGCGGCTTCGTCGTCCACGATCAGGATTTTCGCCATTGGATCAGGCCTCCGCCGGAATGGAAAGCTCCATGGTAAGCCCGCCCTCCGGATTGTTGCTGGCGACTATCCGCCCGCCGTGTTCTTCCATGATACGCCGGACCAGGGCCAGGCCCAGTCCGGTACCGCCGTCCCGCTTGGTGAAGTAGGGTTCGAATATGAGTTCCAGATTGCCCGGCTCCACGCCCTTGCCATCGTCGGAAACCGACAGGACAAGCATGCCGTCCCCGTCCAGCCGGGAGCGGATGGAAATGCTTCCGCCCCGGTCCACGGCCTGGATGGCGTTCAACAGAAGGTTGAGCAGCACCAGCCGCATCTGTTCCTGATCGGCCATGAGCCGAAGATCGGACGGGCAATCGGATTTGAAATGCACGCCTTTGGTGGCCAGCTGCTGCTTGACCATCACTTCCACCTGATCGATCAATTCCTCCAGGCGGAAACGCGCCTTCTGGAGCCGATGGGGGCGTCCCAGGGCGATGAAGTCCCCCACCACGTGGTTCAGATGCTTGACTTCCGATTTCAGCGAGGAGACCAGCCCCAGATAGTCGTCCCGGCGCTGGGTGTCTTCCGGTCGGAATTGGTCCCCGAGATGATCCGCGGTGAGGTTGATCAGGTTCAAGGGATTGCGGATCTCGTGGGCCAATGCGGAGGCCAGCTCCGCCAGGATGGCCTGGCGTTCCATATGCCGCAGCCGTTCCTCCAGGGCCTTTTGCTCCGCAAGCTTGAGGATCATGCCGTTGAAGGAAAATGCCAGCCGGCCCATTTCATCCTGCCCCAGGCCGCTGATCCGCACGGTCAGGTCGCCGAAGGCCACCTTCTCGGCCGCCGAACTCAGGATGCGGAGGGGTTTGTTCAAGCGATGCAGGATGAAGAAGGAGGCGCTGCAGGTCAACAGCAGCGCGGTCATGGCGATGAACATGTTCTTGACATAGGCTTCCCGCAGGAGGTGCCGGAAGTCCGTCAGGGAAATCGAAGTCTGCACCAAGCCTATGACGCGATCATCCCGGATCAGCGGCATGCGCACCTCGTACCGGATGCGTTTGCCGCTGCCCGAGTCCCTTCCCGAGTCCTGCACGCCGAACTGTTCCTGCACCACGATTTCCTTGCCGCTCAAGGCCTTTTCCTGGCGGCCGATACGCTTGGGATTGCTGGATGCGATCACCTCGTGGCGGTTGCTGACGATGGACACTTCCTTCACGCCTTTTTTGGCCTTGAATTCCTCGATGAATTTCTCCAGGAATTCCCGGTCCGGACCCTTTTCCGCGGAAAGCTTCCGGGTGGAGAAATGCACGGTATTGACGATTTCCTGAAGGTCCGCTTCCACCTCGCCCAGCAGCTTTTTGGCGTTCTGGTAGTTGAAAAAGGCCATCAGGCCCACCACAGTGAGCAACAGAAGGATGAAAACGAGCATCAGTTTTGTCTGAAAACGCATGGATCCCCGTTGTGATTCCCCTGAAATTAGCAAATCCGGGGCCAGGACCTTTTTGCCGCCGCTTTCTCGGGTGGATCCGGTAAATTCCCGGGCAAGGCGATTTGAGTCCTGGCCTCAAAAAGCAGCCACCCCGGATAATGGACCGGAATGATAGACAGCCAATTGGCCGCTCAGGTACTGTTCAACCACCAACTCGCTTCCCAGGAACAAATCCTGGCATGCTGGCCCTATATCACCTCCGAAAAGGATGTAGGGATGCTTTTGGTGGAACAAGGAATCATTTCCCGGCAGACCTATCAGGAACTGGCCGCCTATCTGCAATCCCAAACGCCGGCCTCCCAAGTGAACACGCAAGCTCCCCATGCCTCGGGATCCCCCCATGGCGAACTCCCCCTGGAGCCCACCCCTCCTTCTCTCTCCGACATCGTTCCGCCCGAACGCGATGAGTCCGTCCTGGAACTGGAGGATGAAAACTGGTCTCCGGCCCTTGACGAGGATGAACCGCAGATCCGCAAGACCAGCCGCGCCGAACATATGCAGAAGAAGGCCGCGACTCCCGCGCCTGCGCCTGCCGAGCCGAACCCTCCGGCGCCCTCAGCCTCCGGGGAAATCACCGCGAGCGGCGCCGAAGTTACCGTGCCCGCCGCCCTGGGACCGGACGCGACCTGGGAAGAGCTGCTGGCGTTTTCACGCCGGCACGACGCGGCCGATTTGCATCTGTCCGCTGGCAATCCCATCCTGCTGAGACGCTATGGCGCCCTGCAGGCCGCCACCGACACGGCGATGGAACAGACCTCCCTGAAGAAATGGGTCGAGCGCGCCCTGACGCCGGAACAGATGCGGCGCTTCGAGGAGAAGGGTGATCTGGAACTCATCTACACCCTGCCGGGCTGGGGCCGCTATCGCGTCACCCTTCTCAAACAACGCCGCGGCTGGGACGTGACCGCGCGGGTCATTCCTTCCCGCATCCGCTCCTTCGAAGAAGCCGCGCTTCCGGAAGCGTGCCGCGATCTGACCAAGTGGGCCCAGGGCCTGGTGCTGGTGACCGGTCCCGTGGGATGCGGCAAGACCAGCACGCTCTCCACCCTGGTGGAGATGGTGAACCAGGAACGCCACGATCACATCATCACCATCGAAGAGCCCATCGAAATCCTTTATGAACCGGCCCATTGCCGCATCACCCAACGCCAGATAGGGCCGCATACCCTGACCAGGGACGCCGCCCTGCGGGCCGCCCTGCGCGAAGACCCGGACATCATCGTGATTTCCGAACTGCGGGACCTGGACACCATCCGCCTGGCCGTATCCGCTGCGGAGACCGGCCATCTGGTGTTCGGCACCATGAATACCACCAATGCCGCGCGCACCTTGTATCGCCTCATCGATTCCTTCCCTCCCGAAGAGCAGGGAATCATCCGCAACATGATTTCCGAATCCCTGCGCGGGGTCATCTCCCAGCAACTGGTGCCCCGCAAGGACGGCGCGGGCATGCTGCCGGCCTACGAAGTGCTGCTGGTCAACACCGCGGTGGCGAACATGATCCGCAAGGACGAAGCCCATCAATTGCATACGGCCATGCTCACCGGAAAGTCCTCGGGCATGGTGCTGCTCGACGACTCCCTGCGTACCCTGGTGGAAAAAGGCCTCGTCGATCCGGCCGAGGCCATGGTGCGCGCCACCGTGCCCAAGGACTTCGAGAAATACGCGGGGCGGAGGTGAACGCATGGCCCAGATAGACGCGTTGTTCCGGGAAATGACCGCCTTGGGCGGCTCCGATCTCCATCTGGAGCAGGGGCGCAAACCCAAGGTGCGCGTGAACGGAGATCTCATGGACCTGCCCTCCGCCGCCCTGAGCGGCGACCGCATGCGCGAACTGCTGGGGGAAATCGCGGGAGAGGAACGCTGGGGGAAATTCGAAAGCGCGGGCGATCTGGATTTCGCCTATGCCATGGGCGACGAGGCCCGCTTCCGCGCCAATTATCTGAAACAGTTTTCCGGATACGGAGCCGTGTTCCGCATCATTCCCAGCAAGGTGCTTTCCCTGGACGATCTGGGCTGCCCGGACGTGTTCAGGGGTTTCGCGGAAATGACTTCCGGCCTGGTGGTGGTCACCGGCCCCACCGGCAGCGGCAAGTCGACCACCCTGGCGGCGATCATCGACCACATCAATTCCAGCCTTTGCCGCAAGATCATCACCATCGAGGAACCCGTAGAATTCGTGCACCGGTGCAAGCAATCCATCATCTCCCACCGGGAAGTGGGCGAAGACACCGAGTCCTTCATGGACGGCCTGCGCGGCGCGCTCAAGAGCGACGTCAACATCGTGCTGGTGGGCGAAATGCGCGATCGGGAAACCATCGAGCTTGCCCTTACCGCCGCCGAGATGGGCATCCTGGTGTTCGGAACCCTGCACACCAATTCCGCCGCCAAGACCATCGACCGCATCATCGACGCGTTCCCGGCCAAGAAGAAGAACCAGATACGCTCCCTGCTGGCCAACAGCCTCAAAGGCGTGGTGGCGCAGCAATTGGTGAAAAGCGCGGACGGCACGCGCCGCTGGGCGGCCCACGAGATCCTGCTGAACTGCTCCGCCCTTCCCGGCATCATCCGCGCCGGGGAAACCATCAAGCTCAATTCCGTGATGCAGACCAACCGGCAGATAGGCATGGTGACCCTGGACGATTGCCTGATGGAAATGGTGAAGGCCGGGAAAATCACCTTGGACGCCGCCTTCATGAAGGCTCTGGACAAGTCGCGCTTCCGCGCGTGATTTGAATTACCTTTTCCTTCCGGATCGGCGCAGGTAATCGCCGAATCCGAAACAAGGAATCCATCATGCGGAACGATGTCAAAGCCAAAGTGATCCAGGTGATAGAAGTCGAACACATCCGCGGCGGCAGCGCCGACAACGAGCCTCTCCGCCCCGTCAAAACCTATTGGGACCTGAAGGGGAACTTCCTGTCCGAATACGATCCCATGCTGGACATGCTGGCGGAAAACTACGGCAAGAAGACGCAGTCCCTGGAACATCCGATGTAGAACCGGGTCACGTCCCGCGTTCCAGGAGCAGCAATTGCGCATACAGCGCTTCGATCAGCGGAGCCGAACCGCCCGCCTCGGCGATTTCCCGGAGGGGTCTTCCGTAAATGGCCTCCAACTCCATGGGCCGCCGCCCGTCGCGATCCAATTTCATGCTCGGCTCATACGGAGCCATCACGTCCGTGTCCTTCAGCATGCGATCCCGGAAATTATCCGGCATGGGACAGCCGCACAGCTTCGCGCCCGCGATCACTTCATCCATCAGTCCGGCCACCTGGGCCCGCATGGGAGGATCGCGCAGCAATTGCGCGGTATCCGCGGAGAGCAATGCGCATAGGCCGTTGAAGGGAATGTTCCAGACCAGCTTGCGCCATCGCGCCGCGCGCCAATTCTCATGCAGGCGGATCTCCACGCCGGCGGCAAGGAGATCATCCCCCACCGCCCGCATCCCCGGAGTCACCCCTTGCGGACCTTTTGCGGAATAGGCCGCCAAGGTGATGGCTCCATAATCCAGATGCCGGATCCATCCCGGCCCGGCCTTGCGCGAACAGAGGAAACAGAGTCCGCTGAGGATTTCGGCCTCCGGAACGGCCGCCGAAGCCTCCCGCTCCGGGTCCAATCCGTTCTGAAGCACCAGTACCGTGCCTGCCGGCTTCAGTACCTTGGGAAGGACTTCGGCGAGATGGGCGTTTTCCGTACTCTTCCACGCCACCACAGCCACATCGCAGCGGGGCATGGCCTCCGGACCCGCATAGGCATTGACCTTCTCCAGCGTGAAATCCCCTCGGGGGGAATCCACCCGCAGACCATGAGCCTTAAGGTGATCGAAATCGGAACGGACCAGGAAATGCACGTCCCGCCCCGCCTTTTGCAGGAGACCGCCGTAATAGCCGCCAACCGCCCCGGTGCCTAGAATCGCGTACGACGCCATGCCTTCATCCTGCCCATGAGATCAAAATCGTTCCAAAGCGAAGCCGTGGCGGGAGGTTTCCCGCGTCCCTTGACAAGGCGGATAGCCGCGGACTTGGAAGACCAGAAATAGCGTTCACTGGCGGTCAACGTACCCATGGACCAATGTTGGAGGGAATCCGTCCGTCCTTGGGTCAGGAACCAGATGTCCTTTGCAACCGGATCCGCCATGCCTTCCCGGATCTGATCACATTCATAGGTCTGGCCCTTCAAGCTGCATTTGGTGGTATAGGGCTCATCGTCTTCCCCTTGGGTATAAATCGTTTTTCCGGAAAGGTCTTCGACCACGGAATCCTTTTCGATAACCGTCCAGGTGGCTGAACCGTGGCGGACCAGGTCCTCCACCAATTGATAAGCCGGCTTCCTGGTATAGCGGAACAGACCAAAAGCAGTGTCCGGGATTCCCCCGGGCTTTATGTGGGTGGAACGGAATGTGATTGAATCCACGGCTCCCAGGCTGGAATAGTACATCGTCCCCACGGTGGTATCCGGTCCGGCGGGAACGGTGTTCAAATCGAAATCATAGGCAAGGAGGGCCGTCCGCTCCCGGTAGTCCGTTTTGATAGCCATCCCCTCTAGATAGTATGGGTACCGAATCGTCTGGGACAGGAAGCAGGTTCCCGGGACATATTTGAAGTGGGAAGTACCGGTGAAAGGAGCTTGAGCCGGGTCCAGGGTTTCATCGACAAAAACCGTTTCCTGGAGGGAATCCACCTGCGCGGATTCCGTACAGGTGGGAAAGGGCTCATATTCCATCCCATGGGAGACTCCTGAAATCCCCCAAATCGCGGCAACCATCCACCTCAAATCCGTCCAATTCGGCATATTGTTCCTTCTGCGATTTAAATGTCTTGGGTCGCGGGACCTGGGAAAAACATAGCTTCTTTAGTAAAATTACCCCTCAAGATATTACCCGGTATCTTCCTAAGGGGAAGAGTT
>JAQBPN010000003.1 GCA_028287505.1 Fibrobacterota bacterium
ACCCCGAATCCCACGGTGATGGCCATGAGCAGCATGGCCGTAACGTCGCCCACGTCCTCCGAATTCTCCAGGTACCAATGGACCGTATCCGATTTGAGGTCGCCGGCCGTGCGCGCACGCATTCCCGTCTGTGTTTCTATGCGCGAGGCCGTTTCCGATGCCGATGTACCCAGGGCGACGGACGCGAGGACGAAGGTCAAACGATGGCGTTCCGGAAGCAGGATCCGGGTGGCGTTGGAAATGCTGGTATAAAGCAAAGGCCTTGGCGGGAAACGCGGCAAGGCGCCGGCCACCCCTTTGACCACGACGCGTTGATCGTTGACTTCCAATTCATCTCCCGCCGCCAATTCGCGAGTGGGCGCGTTCAGATGAGGCCCATCGTGTGGCCACTGATCCGCCTTCTCGCGCGGTGTTTCCAGCTTTCCCGTGGTGCCTCCCGATGCGACGATGGCGGCATCGGGCGAACGAAGGGCAGGCAAATCGAAGCCTCCTTTCGCCGAGGGCGATCCAGGGGGAGCCTGGTCGTCCACGCCGACGATTTGGAAGGGCTGGGATTTCCCGTTCGGGAAGCGCACATCCGCCATGCCCAGGTACAAAGGCCAAGCGAACCCTACTCCTTGTACGCTGCGGACCCGCGCGAGAACGGACGAGGACATATTGGCGGTTTGTTCGACGGAGTTCACGGTCGGATCCATGACCCAGATGTCGGCCGCCGGATTTTCCGATACCAGGGCGAAGCCGCGGGTCAGGAAACCGCTGAAGAAGGATACGGCGAATGTGACCAGGAACGAGGTGAAGGAGATCCCGAAAAGGAGTCCGATGAACTTGGCGCGATCGCCGGTAAGCATTTTTGTGGCGATGAAGAACATCTACTTCTTTTCCGCGCCTGATGTAGGCAATGGGGGGGCTTCGATGTAGACGTCCATTTCCTGGCCCACGTAAACCGGCCATGAGTCGCGGTTGAACCCATATATTACCTGGAGAACCCTCACGTCGGAGCGTTCCGCGCTCCTGCCGGTCAGCAAGGTCTTGGGCACGATACGCGGCTCGATACGGACGAAGCTGACAAGAAGCTTGATCGCGGAATTGCTCCGCAGAAATGCGACAGCCTGCGCACCGGGCCGGACTCTCCAAGCGTCGTGCTCGTCGACTTCGACGCGTATGAAAAGGCTATCGTCATTGCCTAGAATGATGGGCGCCGTTCCCGCAGCCTCCGAGGAAGCGAACTCCCCCGGATGTACGTTGAGGCCCAACACCCTTCCCGGGATGGGCGCGCGGATTATGCGCCGCTCCATTTCCAACCGTAGCGCCTCTGCTTGCGCTTTCGCGACCTTGGCGGTGGCCCTGTCGGTTTCGACCTCATAGCGTTTCCCGACCAATTCCTCCCGGCTGATGAACTCCCCCAGCTTTTCGGCGATATGAAGATGGTATTCGGCATTGGCCAACACCGACTCGGATTGGCGCACTTTCGCGGCGGCGGAAACGAGGTCGGCCCGCAAGTCCCGGTCGTCAATCCTGAACAGGCTGTCCCCGGTTTTTACGCGGTCGCCCCAGCGGACGTACACATTGGAAACGATTCCGGGGACGGGCGTCCCGACGGCGATATTCTGGGTGCTTGCCTCCAATACCCCCGCGCCTGCGACGTAATCAGGGAAGGGGGCGCGAGGGACATTCCCCGTGGTGGAAAGAGGCGCATTGGCCTTCTGATGATTTCCGATCACCACGATGACCACGGCTATGCCCAATCCCAGGGCCGCAACCATGGGAAGCCAGAGTTTCATCGTAAAGCGTCCTTTTCCTTTCCGGCGATGACCTCGATGATTTTTCCATCTTCCATGCGGGCGATCCTATCGGCATACGGGAAGATGCGCTGATCATGGGTTACGACAATGATGGCTCTGTCCGGCTTCTGCGCCATCTGTCGCAGTGTTTCCATTATGATCTTCCCCGCGGCTTGATCGAGATTGCTGGTAGGTTCGTCGCAGACGACCAGTTTCGGGTCGTGGACAAGCGCGCGGGCGATGGCCACGCGTTGCTGTTGGCCGCCGCTCAACTGGCGCGGCAAGGAATCGGCCCGCTCGCCCAACCCGACCCTGTCAAGGAGGGCTTTGGCGCGTGTCTGCGCCTCCCTACGGCCCACTCCGTTGATGAGCAGCGGAACGGCTACGTTCTCGCAGGCAGATAGGGCCGGCAGCAGGTTGAAGACCTGGAAAACATATCCGATGGACGTGCCCCGGAACCGGCTTTTCCGCTTTTGATTCATGGACCGCAAATCGTTTCCAAGGACGGCGCACTTTCCGGAATCCTGATCCATGATTGCCGCGATTATGGAGATAAGGGTCGTCTTTCCCGATCCGGACGGTCCCACGAGCATGAATAGCTCCCCTTCCAGAATATCGAGATCGACTCCTCTGAGCGCCATGACCCGCGTGTCGCCGGAACCATAGGTCTTGGTCAATTCTTCGCATTTAACGAGGTTCAAGGATTCTCCTGGAATTTAGGGATGAAATTCCTGAAGAACAGAATCAACAGCGTCAGCCAGAACAGACCCAGGGAAATCCCGCCCAACACATCGCTTAACCAATGGGCGTTCAAGTATATGCCGCTGAATCCGACCAGGACCGGCAGCAAAAGATTTCCGGAAATGAAAAGAAACCGCGGGAATGGGTTCTTGATGTTTTCCTTGAAAAGGAAAATCAATGAACAAAAGAATAACGTGGCGGCCGCGGTCTGCGCGCTGGGGAAGGCGTATCCGGAAGACATTCCCGGAGCGAGCGCAGGCCTGGGCCTGTGGACAAGGTCCATCACCGCATTGCAGATAAGCATGCCTCCGGCCATGCCGGTGAATAGAAGCGACGCCTTGTAGCCCTGCCGCTTGTGGATGAGGTATAAGAGGATGGCCAAGGATGCGATGCCCAGATGAAGTGGAGTGAAGAGGTTCGAGACGGCAATCGCAATCGTATCAGTGAAGGGCCCTTTCAGGCGGGGAATATAGCCGCTGATCCAGGAATCCCATTTCGTGACGGTTTCGGCGTCCACCACATCCTCGATCATCTTGGCGAACAGGTAGGTAGATACGACATTCACAATCAGCACGGTGCGGTGCTTCTTGTTGAAAATGGGCTTTCCCTTGTTTCTCAATTTGATCAAGACGATGATGATCCCGCTCAGGATGAGCGCTATGGCCATGAATTGACCGATGAACCGCGAGGCAATCTCGAAGCTCTTTCCGAAAACGTAACCAACTGATACGAAGGCGAGGGACCAGCAGAATCCACCGAGGATATTGTAAACGATGAATTTCAGGAAGGGTATGCCCGATGAACCCGCTAGGAAAGGAGAAAAGCTCCGGGTGAGGGAATTGAACCTCCCCAATACCAAAGTCCTTCCCGTGTATTGGTGGAGAAGCATCTTTACCTTGTCGAAGCGCTCTTGCTTCAGCATGACATATTTGCCATACCTCGTCAGCAATGCTTCCCCATAACTTCTGCCCGCAAGATAACCCATGAGATCCCCCAGGATCGCTCCCGCCGCCGCGAAGAAGACCAAGTCTCCGAAATCCAGGATGCCCTGCTTGACCATGAAGCCGGCCAGAAGGACCATGGTTTGGCCGGGCACGAAGGAACCCAAAAGAGGCAGCGGTTCCAACAGCGAAACCAGCAGGATGATCCAGTAGACCCATGGATTCAGAAGGTGATGCGGCAAAGTCAGGATTTTTTCGATGACCGGCATACTGCTGGTGAAACTAGGTTTTAAACCCTTTGGGAACCTTTATTTTGGAATCCGTTGCCATGCAACGCCTGATGGGCCCGGACTGAACCTCTTGGCGATTCAACATCATTTCCGATCGTTCCGCAGCCAATTGATGAATCGGCCGATATCCCCGATCCGCTCCTCGCTGAGCAGAGTATCGTATGCCGGCATCTGCACTCTTTGCGCGTGCAGAAAGTGGTGGGCTATCCCATTCGCCTCCAGTCTTTTCAAGGTACCCGTTCGGATCCATTCTTCGGTTTCGGAGCCGTTCCGGGTGAGGTCCGCCAAGCCTGGATCATCCCATCCCGGAATGATTCCCTTGAAGGAACCCGGGTTCCGGATACCTCCCCGCCCGGATGGCCCATGGCACCCGAAACATCCTGCTGCTTGCGCCGCTTCCATGCCCTTCCGGGCGCTGTCGGGCATTCCGGGATAAAACGCGGACACGCCTTTGACATACGCGACCAAATCCTCCACCTGCCGGGCGGAGAGCGATTTGCCATACGCAGGCATCCGGATCAAGGCGGTTTCGGGTTCGTCTTCCTTGTCTTTGCGGTGACCATACTTGATGAAATCCCGGATGTGATCGTCCTTTTCCAGATACATTTGCGCGGTGCCTCCGTTCCAGGACGGTATGTCGGAATCCGCTTTCGGATTCGGGCCTCCCGATATGCCCCCGGCGCCGTGGCAAGCGAAACATCCCTGTCGTTCCGCAAGCCTGGAACCGCGGAGGAAAGAGGTGGATGCAGGGCGCCTCATCCAAGTAATCCCTATTGCGAATAGGGTTACGATGAGAAGGCAAGCGACTCCGAAAAGGCGCCAGCCGCGATTTCTCAAGCCCATCTATTTTTTCATCACTTCGTGGATGGTGATCATTTTGGTCCCGGACTTTTCCGAGACCTTGCCCACCACGGTGATGGTATTCGCGGCATCTTTCAACAGCATGTCATTGGCCTTCTTGTGGTTCTCGCCGACCGCAAGGTAGATCTCTCCGGATTCGGTCAAGAGGCCCACGGGAAGTCCTTTTTGGATGCATTGTTTGGCGCATTGCTTATGGTCCTTTCCTTTTCCGTCATGGGCCATGTAGCACGCGAGATCCACGACTTCTCCGGTTAGGGTATCGGCCGGGGCGGCCGCATGGTGATCTTCATCTCCATGGGCGCGGGCATTGATGCCGAAGCAGGTCAAGGCCACGGCCAAGCCTATGGAAGCGGGTTTCAGGAATCGGCTCATGGAATTCTCCTTGTTTGGGTGTGATGAGCGAAAATGGAATATCCGATCAATGGTGTTCATGGGTTTTGTTTCCTCCTTTTTCTTTTTCCATGGGCACCAGTTTCATGCCGCACTTGGGGCAGTTACCCGGTTTTGTCTGCTTCACTTCCGGGTGCATGGGACAGGTATAAATCGTTTCTCCGGAATCGGGAACGGGTCTTTGGGCCGGGGACAGGCCCGCGCCCACCGTATCCGCAATGGTCCCGGGCGGGTTTTTATACCAGCCGAACGCATCCGGGCTTTTCACTTTGGCGTTGTAGTCCGCCGTGCCCGTGAACTTCGGAATGTCATCATGGACTTTGACTATGGTGAACATCCCGCCCATGCCGATGGGACCGAAAGGGCCGTCTCCGGCCATCATGGGAAGGGTATTCTCCGGACCTTGCATGCCCATGCCCTGCATTTCATCCATTCCCTTTTCCCCCATGGCCATATAGCCGGGCACCTTGTCCCGGATTTTCGACTCAATCCCGTCCTGGCTCACTCCTATCATATTCGGGAAGTCGTGGCCCATGGCATTCATGGGATGATGGCGGCGGTGGCAATGGAGGGGCCAATCCCCCGCCGTAGCCGTGAATTCAAAGTCCCGGGTCTGGCCTGGAGCCACCAGTACGGTGGTTTCGGAGTATTGCGCGGCGGGCGGAATGTCTCCGCCGTCCGTGGCCACGACCTTGAATTGATGACCGTGGATATGGATGGGGTGATCCTCCTGGCCCACGTTGCCGAGGCGGATCCGGATGCGCTCGCCGGGCCGTGCCAGAATGGGCGCGGTGCCGGGAAAGGCCTTGCTGTTGAAGGTAAAGGTGTTGAAGTCGGTCATGATGCTGGGATTGGGCGTGGCGGCGCCGGGAGGAATGAACCATTCGTTCAGGAACAGCGCATAATCCCGGTCGATCTTGTGGGTCGCTTTTTTGGGATGGATGATGAAAAATCCCATGGTACCCATGCCCATCTGGACCATCTCATCGCCGTGGGAGTGGTACATCAGGGTGCCATGCTGTTTCAGGGTGAATTCATAGGCGAAGGTTTCCCCCGGCTGGATGCCGCGCTGGGACAAACCGGAAACTCCATCCATTCCGCTGGGCAGGAGCATGCCGTGCCAATGGACCGAGGTCGGCTCCGGCAGCTTGTTCGTCACCAGGATGCGGACCCGGTCCCCTTCAATCGCCTCTATGGTGGGGCCCGGCGTGCCGCCATTGTATCCCCAGGCATTGATGATCATGCCCGGGCCGATTTCGTGTTTGATGACCTCGGCGGTAAGCCGGAATACCTTCACGCCCTTGTCCATCGTGAAATCCAGGGTGCTTCCGTTGGGGGTGATGACCGGCGTGTACGGAAGCCGGGATCCTTCCGGAGCGGCTCCGGCGAGCAGAGACGAAAAAATGATGGTTAGGGAAATATTTCTGAAATTCACTGGGCACCTCCGGAATGTGTCGCCGAATGGGGAATGGGTCCGCCGGATATGCGTTCCAATTCGGTATGGGTCAGCCAATAGTCGCGCTGGGATTCAATCAATCCGCGGCGGGCTGCGTACTCGTTCTGTTTGGCCTGGATGAGTTGATAGACGCCAAGCAGCATGAAGTTGTATTGCTTTTGCGTTTCCTCGACGACTTTCTCCCTGAGGGGAATGATCTCATCCCGATAATAGCGGATGGCCTTGCGGGCCGCGGAAAGCCGGGCGGCCGCCGCTTTGATATCCCCGACCGTTCTATCCTGGATGGATGCCAGTCGAAAGCCCGCGGCCTGCTTTTCCGCCTTCGCTTTGGCCGCGGCGTTCCATCCAAAATCCAGCGGGACTTGCAAATCCACCTTCGGGCCGATGAAGGACTTGGAGCCCTCCTGTTCCAAAGCCACGCCCGCGCGCAGGGAGGGAAGACGATTCCAATTCGCGAGCGTCGAGGCGCGCTTGGCCGCGAATATATCTTCCCTGGCCGCCGACATTTCGGGGTTCGTCTCGACGGAGAGGCGGATAAGTTCATCCGGAGCGGGATCGCCAGGAGGCGGCTCCAATGAATCTTCCCTCAGGACGATGGGAGTTTCCGAGGCGCCGATGCCGAGGAGGCGGGCGAAATTCATCCTTTCGGAAAGAAGTTCGATCTCGATTCCGGCAAGCGCCAAGGTGGCGTTTTGCTTCGATTCTTCCTGTACGGCCCGGTCCAGAGAGCTGATATTGCCGGCTTTCCTTTGGCGCTCGGAAAGTGCATCGACTGTTTGTGCGTTCTCGAGCATGGAAACGAGCAGCCCGTGAATCCGGTCCTGGGCCTGTAGTCTGTAATAAGAAGTTTTGACCTCCGCGATGAGTCCCCGGAGTTCCATTGCCGCCTTCATTTTGTCCCGACGGAAAATCGCGCCCGCGGCGCTCCATTTGAGAGGGTAGAAGAGAAGATCGGAGAGATCCACCGTCAATGCATAATCGGCCCTCCTTTCTCCCTCCCCGAACCGGATGCCTGCCTCCAGAGTGGGATTCGGCGGCATCCGCCCGATTCGTCTTTCCGCCCGTGACGCGGTCATTTCCGCCAACACCGTTTGGATGTCGCGATTGTTCCAGGCCGCGATGCGGACGGCATCGTCCAAAGTCAGGGAATCGCGAAGGCGATCGCGGATTTCCGATTGGAGCTGCTCCGGCTTTTCGCGCATTGGCTTGAAAGGAGCACCCCCCCGCTCGGACAAATCCTGAAGGTCATCCGGCAGGGCGCCGGAGGCTGCCATCAATCCGATGACCAGGGTGAATTTAACGGGATTCATTGTGACGGTCCTTCCTTATTTCGTATTGAGCGCGGGCGACGCGCCCCGACTCGTTCTTTAAAAACCGATTGGATCAATGGATTGGAACAACCAGGTTGGACCGGTCGGCGTGAGCGACCGGCAAATGGCTGGACTTGGGAAGCCGGAAACGGCTTCCTATGGGGATTTCAAACGAGGATGCGGAGCGTGGTCAAGTAAAGGGGAGGACTCGATTTGTTCTGGGGGCGGGGGCTGACGGGGCGGAAGGGTAGTGCAGGTACTTTTCCTTCCTCCAAACGTGCGACCATGGTAGAAGCAGGGGTGAACGCAAAATCACCTGCCAGCATGGGTTTGCCCGTTTCAATGCGCTCGGAAAGGCAGGTCCCATCTTCGGCCAGGGTTGAACCGGAATCGAAATCCCGATGCATTTCTCCGGACGAATGGGCTGTTTCGGCGTGGCTTCCGTGGCCATGGCAATGGGGATGTCCGGATTCTTCTTCATGTATGGAAGCGCTTGCTGATTCGGAAGAGGACCAATGGGACCAGGCAGCGGCAATTTTTCCGGCGATGGTTTCGTTAATGCGGCAACAATTGAAAGTCTGTCCGGTGAGAAGAAACACGGAGGCCATCAAGGCGATGGCCGGTATCAGGGGGTGTTTCTTGAATGAAGAGAGCGAGCCTCGCATGGAGCCTTCCGTTGGGGAAAAATTACATCAAAGGGTACACGTGGACAAGAAAAAGCGGAAATAAGCCTCCTGCCGCTCGCGAATGGGGGGATTTCCAGGTTTTCAGGATAGTGCCTTCATTATGATGCGGGCATCCGCCGCAGTCGCAAAGCATTGGCGATGACCGAGACTGAACTGAGGCTCATGGCTGCCGCCGCAATCATTGGATTCAAGAGCAGGCCCGTGAATGGATAAAGTACGCCCGCCGCTACCGGTATTCCAAGGACGTTGTAGACAAAGGCGAAGAAAAGGTTCTGTCGGATGTTCCGCATCGTAGCCTGGCTGATCTTGCGGGCGCGGATAATGCCTATGAGATCGCCCTTGACCAAAGTTACTCCGGCGCTCTGTATGGCTACATCCGTTCCCGTCCCCATCGCTATGCCCACATTCGCCTGGGCCAAAGCAGGTGCGTCATTGACCCCGTCTCCGGCCATGGCCACGGTTTTTCCTTCCGCCTGAAGCCGCTTGATCACGTCCGCCTTTTGATCCGGAAGCACATCGGCGATGACTTGATCCAGTCCCAGTTTCCGGGCCACGGCTTCGGCGGTGGTGCGGTTGTCGCCGGTGAGCATGATAATCTTCAAGCCCTCTTGGTGAAGTTTTTCAATGGCCTCGGAAGCGGAGGGTTTGATGGGATCGGCCACCGCGAGAAGGGCGGCGGGTTTTCCATCCACGACGACGAACAGGATGGTTTGCCCATCTTTTCTTCGCTCCTCCGTTTTGAACGCCAGGTCCAAAGGGTTGATTTTCAATTCTTCCAGAAGCGAGAGGTTTCCCAAGGAGACATCCCTTCCCGCGATTTTCCCTCGAACACCGTTGCCCGGTATGGACACGAAGCCTTCGACCGCTGGAATCACAATCCCTTTGCTTTCGGCACCCTGAACGATGGCGGCAGCCAAAGGATGCTCGCTCCCTTGTTCCAGGCCCGCTGTAAGCCTTAAAATCTCATCCGGTTCTAAACCCGGAGCGGCTTCCAGTCCCACCAAGCTGGGTTTGCCAACCGTCAAAGTACCGGTTTTGTCCACGACCAGGGTATCCACCTTGCGAAGGGTCTCGATGGCCTCGGCATTCCGGAATAGCACGCCCATGGAAGCCCCTTTCCCGCTCGCGACCATGATGGACATTGGAGTCGCGAGTCCCAGAGCGCAGGGGCAGGCGATAATGAGAACCGAAACCGCATTGACGATGGCATAGGCCAGGGACGGTTTGGGTCCAAGCCAGGCCCATATGATGAACGTCAGAATGGCGATGAGGATGACCGCGGGAACAAAGTAGGCCGAAACCTGGTCAGCCAATTTCTGGATGGGTGCCCGGCTGCGTTGAGCTTCGGCCACCATGTTTACGATGCGGGCCAGCAGGGTTTCGGCGCCCACCTTTTCCGCCTGGAAAACCAGTGACCCGCGCCCGTTCAAGGTCCCGCCGATGACGTGGTCGCCCTTGTGCTTTTCAACCGGAATGGGCTCTCCGGTCATCATGGATTCATCCACGGAACTATTGCCATCCAAGACCACTCCATCGACGGGAATCTTTTCGCCGGGCCTCACCCGTAGACGATCCCCAACCTTGATTTGAGAAAGGGATATTTCCTCTTCCTGCCCGTCCTCCCGGAGAATCCGGGCCGTTTTTGGGGATAGTCCGAGCAGAGCCTTGATGGCCGACCCCGTGCGGCTCCTGGCTTTCAGTTCCAGAACCTGTCCCAGCAAAACCAGGGTGACGATGGCTGCGGCGGCTTCGAAATAAAGGCCTACCTGGCCATGCGCATCCCTGAAGGCCTCGGGAAAGAGACCGGGAAAAAGCGCGGCCACCACGCTGTAGCCGAACGCCACCCCGACGCCCAAAGCGATCAAGGTGAACATATTCAGGCTTCGATTCAGGATCGAATTCCAGCCCCGAACGAAGAACGGCCAGGCTCCCCAAAGGACCACCGGACTGGCCAGAGCCAACTCAATCCACTTCCGGATTGCAGATGAGAAAATGGCCAAATGATCTCCCCGGATCATTTGGCCCATGGCCAAAAGAAGGAGCGGAGCCGTCAGGGCAACACTGACCCAAAATCGAATGCGCATTTCCTTCAACTCCGGGTTTTCCTCATCGTGCGCCGAAGTCAGGGTGCGCAGTTCCAAAGCCATCCCGCAAATCGGACAGCTTCCCGGGGCGTCCCGGATGATTTGCGGATGCATGGGACAGGTCCACTCGGTCTTCGTTCCCTTGGGAGCAGTCAGCGTCAAAGGTTCCATATCCATATTAAAGCTCCAATTCGAAGGCCAAAGTAAGCGGAAGAGATCAGCAGGCAGCTAATCTTTTTTCTGCGTATCCAGCGCAGCTTTCACTCCGCGCGCCAGGCCCAGGGCTTTGCCCTTGCCCCAATAATGCAGGAATATGATGCGGGGCTTTTCCTCGATCATGTGTTGATGGATGGCCACGATGTTGATGTCCGATTTCCGCAGCGATTTCAAAACGCCTTGCAGTTCTTCTTCCCGCATCGCGAAGTCCCCGTCCACCAGGGCATTCGCATCCGTTCCTGCGAAAGCGGCCCAGGTATTGACGCCCATTCCTTTGCCCGCTTCGCAGCCACAAGGCATCTGCGTTTTCCGCCCGAAGGTCAGTTTCAGCATTCCGTCCTTCTTCTCGCCTTCCGTGCCCAGGAGTTCCTCGATAGGTGTCGGAGTGATGTTGCTGGGCCCCGATATTTTTGGGCCCGGAAACCCGGTGGACAGTTGCGGATGGGCTTTGCGGATCTCCCTGACCTTTTCGAACGCTTTGCCCACGCCGCCTGCCAACCGGGACAGGCTATCATCCCCGCCGATGTGCATGAAATAGACTTTGGGCTCTTCGTAGAAGAAATGGTTGTGCAGGGCTATCACCTGCAAACCGTTTTCCAGGAGCACGCTCAGGACAGGATTGACTTCGTCCTGGAAGAGAACCAGATCCCCCATGACCATGGCTTCGGATTTGCCGCCGTCCGTGAACGCGGCCCAGGAGGTGAGGCCCATGAAGGGAGGCATGACGAAACCATCCACGGTGATGGGGACATCATTCCGAGGGCTGGCTACTCTGTAGATTGATTCTTTGGCGTTCCAGGAACCCTTAAGGCCGGTCAACGCGGATATGCGCGTCGTGTCCGACACGATGCTTTTCCCATGCGCCTGGCAAAAGCAAAGAATCGACAGGACCATAAACAAGGATGGACGGGTGAAACTTGGAATTCGCATTTTATCCCCTTGTGATTCAAAATGACTGCCGGGGAAAACTAGTTTTTGCATATGGGGAATACTTGTACAACCGCTGATTGCGCCAAACGGAATTGAAAGGGTGAGAGAGGAGGGGTGATTCATTGCGTTACATTGTCCTGGCCCTGATGGCCGCCTTGCTCTTTGGCGCATCAACGCCTTTTGGCAAGGTGCTTCTTTCCCAATGGTCCCCTCAGCAATTGGCGGGATGGCTTTATCTTGGCGCGGCCTTGGGTGTTTGCCTGCCCATATCGCTTGGAAGAAAAGGACTCTTCTCCGGCGTCATCAGCCGGGCGAATGTTTGGAGGCTGGCCGGGGCCATCCTGTTCGGAGGCATTCTGGGTCCGGTTTTTCTTCTGGCCGGACTTAAGCTGGCTTCGGCCTCTTCCGTTTCCCTGTGGCTTAACCTGGAAATGGTGGCGACGGCATTTATCGGCATCCTGTTTTTCCGCGATCACCTGGGAAAGTGGGGGTGGGTGGGGGCTGCTTGCATTTTCGCCGCTGGGGTTTTGTTGTCCCTCGGGGAGGGCGGAGCGGGGACCAAGGCGGGCGTGTTTCTTGCTTTGGCCTGCATCTGTTGGGGAGTGGATAACAATCTGACCGCGCTCATCGACGGGCTGCTTCCAATCCAGAGCACATTCTGGAAGGGCCTTGTGGCAGGGCTTTTCAACTTGGCTTTGGGGATTTACCTGCACCCCATGCAGGGGACCTTGGAATCGGCCTTGGAAGGCCTGGCCGTGGGGGCCGTATCATACGGAGCCAGTATCGCGCTCTACATAAGCGCGGCCCAGGGTTTGGGCGCGGCGCGCAGCCAGATGCTGTTCGCTTCCGGCCCGCTCTTCGGACTGCTTCTTTCCCACTTTCTGCTCAGGGAGACGTTCCAAGTCCACCATGCCGTGGCGTTGTTTTTCCAGGCCGCGGGGGTATTTCTTCTGTTCCGGGATCAGCATAACCATGCGCATGTCCATCAAGCGATGGAACATACCCATTCGCATCGCCACGATGATGGGCATCATACGCATGCCCACGAGGGCCAGCCGGCTTCCCTCCGGCATACCCATCCGCATCCCCATGCGCCCATGGAGCATCGGCATCTTCATTGGCCGGATACCCATCACCGGCATTCGCACGGAGCTTAGAGCCTGATTCTCCAAATCGTTTTCCGCAACAATGCATCGGAGCGCGCTTAACCGATTGCTTTGACGATAAGCGGATTAATTGTACTTTTGGAAGGTCCATTGGGGAGTAGTCGCCCTTCGCATGAAGGGGCCTGTGTCAACAGACTTGGTCGCAAGACCATGGCGCAGGCGGCTCAAAAGGCTTGGCGAGACCGATGGGCATATCGCTTCCGATAGGCCGGCAAGCGATATGCCCATTGGCGTATTCGCCGGCCTGGAGAACATAACCCATGGAAGCTTTCCTGATTTCAACCGGAGTCGTCGCCCTCGCTGAGATCGGCGATAAAACGCAGCTCCTGTCCCTGGTGCTCGCAGCCCGTTTCCGCAAACCCATTCCCATCGTTTTCGGAATCCTGATCGCAACTTTATTCAATCATGCTTTCGCCGGAGCCATAGGGTCTTGGCTCACCACCTTGGTTGGTCCGGCAACCCTACGGTGGGTTCTGGGTATTTCCTTTCTTCTCATGGCGGGCTGGACCCTGATTCCGGATAAGGTGGGCGACACGCCCGAGGACAAAGGCCGATTCGGCGTTTTCACGACAACTCTGGTGGCCTTTTTCCTGGCCGAGATGGGAGATAAAACCCAGATTGCCACCATCGCGCTGGCCGCGAAGTATGCGTCCCTTATTGCAGTGGTGGCCGGAACCACCTTGGGCATGATGCTTGCGAACGTGCCTGTCGTAATTCTTGGAGACAAAGCCGCGAAAATTCTGCCGCTGAAACTTATCCGCTCGATTGCAGCCGCGATTTTTGCGGTACTGGGCCTGCTGGCCCTTTTCAACGCGGGTCCGGGCCTGGGATAAAAAAATCGAGCCCGCCATCCGACCAGCATAAAAACAAACGTCGATTTTCTTTCCGATGCGCCAGATGTCATGCCGTCCGGAGTGGTCGCGGAACGGGAGTTTGATATCGTAATAGTAGGTGCGAAAAAATAGCCCGGTCTTAAAAGAGGAAACAGGAGAACAGCCATGGCTCGTAACAAGATGATATCGGGACTGATTGCGATTATGGTCGGCGCAGGCTTTTGCCACGAAAACAAACGGGAGTCCAGGCAGTGGTTGGATAAGTCAACCCAGGATGCCGTGCAAGCTTGCCATCGGAATGAACTCAAGTCCGCGGTGAACAGTTATGCATCGCGGACCATGGGCCGCTGGGAAGAAGCCCATCATCCGGGAATGAAAATTTCAGGAGTCCCGGCGTGGAATGCCGGCACGGGGTTCGCGTCTTCCCGGTATGGCTCAAGCCCGGCCTCGAACGATGTCTATGGGTTACGGTCCTTGGGACGCGCGGAGGCCTGGCAATCCGGGCAGTACATGTCCGAAAGAACTGCGCAATACGGTGATCACGCCGCCCCGCTTGCAACTCGCGATTTTTCCTATGATTTGCGCTCCAAGGGCCGGGCTGAAGCGTATGGAACCGGAACGGACTATTGCGAAGTGGGACCGGCCCGGGTGGAAAGACTCGGACTCAGATAACCTCAAGAAATCTTGAAAATCGGGCAAAAAAGCGGCCTAATGCTGCTTCCTTTCGGGTGAATCCTTTTTGGGTACGATTATTTGACCGTCCGGCCGGCCACCCCCTAAACTTGTTCTGTCTCGAACGGGTATCGTTCCATTTCAAAGGGTCCGGCCATGTCTCCTCGTTTGCTTATCGCCTTCTGCCTCTTGGCCTTCGCTTTCCTGGAAGGCCGATCGGGTTATTCGCCGTTCACCCGGGGCCGGAATTCCAGAACGCCGACGGGTGTGTTCGATCCCGTCCGGCAGGCCGCACTCATGGAAGAGTATCCGCTGCCCGTAAGCCTGCCGGAACCGCGGCGGTTACCCCACGTGGTGAAGAAAACCCACAGGTCCTTCGCGCCCTCTTCCAACCGCACGGCTTGGAACGGCTCCCGCCCCGACTCGAAATGAAATAGTCCGGCGTTTCCGGATTCGGATTCGATCGGGAACCCCGCGTCAAAGCCTGGATATCAGGAGTTCCCTTTGGAATATGAGTTCCTTGGGCAGATGCTCATAGAGCTTTACGAACAGCTCATCCTGGGAGATGACTTCCTTCTTCCAGGCCTCGATATCGATATGCTGTAGCGCTTCGAATTTTTCCGCGCTCATCCCCGCCAATCCATCCAGATTGAAATCCTCCGCCTTGGGGATCCATCCCAGCGGCGATTCGTAGGCTCCGGAATTCCCCCGGCATCGCTCCACGATCCATTCCAACACGCGCATGTTCTCGCCGAAGCCTGGCCACATGAAGTTGCCATCGGCATCCTTGCGGAACCAGTTGACGTGGAAGATTTTCGGGGGGTATTTGATGAGCTTGCGCATCTTGATCCAATGGGCGAAGTATTCCCCCATGTTGTAGCCGCAGAAAGGCAGCATCGCCATCGGGTCGCGGCGCACCACGCCCACCTGGCCGGCTGCGGCGGCGGTGGTTTCCGAACCCATGGTGGCGCCCAGGAACACGCCATGGATCCAGTTGAAGGCCTGGAAGACCAGGGGCACGTTGGAAGGGCGCCGTCCGCCGAAGATGAATGCGCTGATGGGCACGCCCGCGGGATTTTCCCAGTCGGGGTCTATGCATGGACACTGGGAGGCGGGCGCGGTGAAGCGCGAGTTGGGATGGGCCGCTTTCCGGCCGCATCCGGGAGTCCATTCCTGTCCCTGCCAATCGGTGAGGCGCGGGGGCGGGATTTCCGTCAGGCCCTCCCACCACACGTCGCCGTCCGGGGTCAGGGCCACGTTGGTGAATATGCTGTCGTGGGCCATGCTGCGCATGGCCATGGCATTGGATGCCCAGGAGGTGCCCGGAGCCACGCCGAAAAAGCCCGCTTCCGGGTTGATGGCATGCAGCATGCCGTCCGGACCCGGCTTGATCCAGGCGATGTCGTCGCCGACCGTGGTCACCTTCCAATCCTTGAAGCTCTCCGGAGGCACGATCATGGCCAGGTTGGTCTTGCCGCATTGGCTGGGAAAGGCGGCGGCGATGTAGGTTTTCTCCTTGCTGCCCGGAGGTTGCACGCCCAGGATCAGCATATGCTCGGCCAGCCAACCCTCGTCCCGGCCCATCTTGGAGGCGATGCGGAGGGCGAAACATTTCTTGCCCAGCAAGGCATTCCCGCCGTAGCCGCTGCCGAAGGACCAGATGGCGCGTTCTTCGGGAAAGTGGACGATGTATTTGGATTCCGCGTTGCTCGGCCAAGGGACATCCTTTTCCCCCGTCTTCAGGGGCCTGCCCACAGAATGCAGGCAGGGGACGAAGTCGCCTTCTTCGCCCATCACGTCCAGGGCAGCCTGGCCCATGCGGGTCATGATGCGCATGCTGGCGGCCACATAGGGGGAATCGGTGAGCTGTACGCCGATTTGGGAGATGGGCGAGCCGAGGGGCCCCATACTGAAGGGGACCACGTACAGGGTGCGGCCCATCATGCAGTCGCGGAAAAGGCCGGTCAGGATGGTTTTCATGGCTTTGGGCGCCATCCAATTGTTGGTGGGGCCGGCGTCTTCCTGCCGCAGGGAGCAGATGTAGGTCCTTTCCTCCACGCGGGCCACATCGTCCGGGGTGGAGCGGGCGTAATAGCTGTTGGGGCGCTTGCTGGGATTAAGCTTGATCAGGGTGCCTTGCTCCACCATGCGCCTGCAGAGCGTGTCGTATTCCTGCCCGCTGCCGTCGCACCAATGGACCTGGTCGGGCTTGCAGAGGGCGAAGACTTCCGCCACCCAGGATTTGAGTTTCAGGTTCCGGATGCGTTCCATTCGTCTGCTCCTAATTGTTCGGGCACGATGCATTCCCGGCCCAAATCCCCGCGGATGCGTTCCGCCAAGGCTTTGGAGGCCGCGGGCTCCCCATGAGTGAAATAGGTTTTGCGGGGGTTGCGCGCATAGCGCAACCAAGAAATTCGATTTTCACGTTCGTGAGCCCGTTCCGCTCTATCAAACTACTGAATTGTCGACGGATAGCCGATGGGCGGCGCGCTGCCTGAGTTCCCCTTCCATTCCGATGGCCCGTTTGAAAAGGATTTCCGATTCCAGATAGGTATGCGCTTTGAGCTTTGACCCGTAGGACAACAGGCTGGAAAGGATTTCCTGCAGATGCTTCGCGTGTATCCGGCCAAGGGGGATTTTCCAGACATTTTGCGTCAAAGTGGTCAGCATGTCCTGGAGTTCCTGGTCAGGGAGGCGCATCAGGGCGGGCGGAAACATCTCGACGGATCCCTTGAAGACATCGGGATAGAGCTCCGGATGGCGCAAGCATGCCTCCGTCCGCAGGATCTTCGGGAACAGGAACGATTCCTCCTCTTCCAGGTGCCAGACGAACTCCCTCCGGAAAGTCTGGAAATCCGCCAGGGCCGCCACCGCGGGTCCTGGCGCATGACCAAGCTCCAGCTTGAGATAGACAAGGAGTTGCTCGATGCAAGGCAAGTCGTGTTCGCGGAAGGATTCGTGAGCCGCGGAGAGGTGGTCGACCAGATGGTAGAGCGGTTTGGAAAGCCAATTCTCCAGACCCGTGATAGGGGCCGTAGCGATAAGGCGCCGATGGACTTCGGAAACCTCCAGCCCCATGGAACCGCAGAATTTGATGAGTGTATCGTCCAAGTGGCTCCAAACGGCGCAACCGGTCAGGTCCTCGAATATGCCCAGGGTGGCCGGCCGTATCCGGAGCCATTGGCGGAGAGTCTGGTTGTCCATGGAGGCGGAATCGGATCTTGTGGGCATGGTGGGTTTCCTTTATCACCTTGTTTCACCTTGGAAAAAGCAATTGACGCGCCAATCCGGATCCCGATTTCCAAGCCCTGCCTATCCGGATAGATTGGGCATTCGCGGCCTGATTTTTCCTCTTTGGGAGGGGTTTGCGTGATCTTTTGGCACGGGTCGGGACAGAATGGCAGGGATGAGGCCGAAGCTTCCGGGGGAAATGCCTCCGTGCCGAAGCGAGGCCGCACCGGATTGAGGAACGGACTTTGGCACCGTCCTTGCTTTTTCGATCGGATCATGAATATTGAATTGTCCCGGACTCGGGATGCAAATCGGAAACCGGAGGTCCTATGAAAGTGGCTTTCTTCAGCGCCAAACCATATGAACGGGAATTTTTCAAGTCCACGGATCCAAACGGAATCCATGCTTTCACCTACTTCGAAGCCCGGCTGAATCGGGAAACCGCGTCCTTGGCCCATGGTCACGTGGCGGTTTGCGCCTTCGTCAATGATCGCCTGGACGAACCCGTGCTGGAACAGCTCGCGGATGAGGGGGTGCGCTACATCGTCTTACGCAGCGCGGGCTTCAACCACGTCGATCTGGACGCGGCCCATCGGCTCAAGATCAAGGTGGCAAGGGTCCCGGCCTATTCTCCTTATGCCGTTGCGGAACATGCCGTGGCCCTGATGATGGATTTGAACCGCAAGATACATCGGGCCTACGCCCGCGTGCGCGAAGGGAATTTCGCCCTCGAGGGCCTCATGGGCGTGGACATGCACGGCCTCACCGCCGGCATCATCGGAACGGGACGGATAGGGTTATGCACGGCCCGGATCCTCAAAGGATTCGGCATGAACCTGCTGGGATATGATTTGTACGAGCCGCCTGAAGCCAAGCAACTTGGGATCGAGTACGCCACCTTGGAGCATCTGCTCACCGCTTCCGACATCATAACCCTGCACTGTCCGCTCACGCCCGATACCCATCATTTGATCGATGCCAATGCCATTTCCCTGATGAAGCCCGGAGCCATGCTGATCAATACCAGCCGGGGAGAAGTGGTGGATACCAAGGCCGTGATAGAGGGTCTCAAGAGCGGCAAGATCGGGAATCTCGGTTTGGATGTCTACGAAGAGGAAGAATACCTGTTCTTCCAGGACCTATCCGACAAAGTGATCCAGGACGATGTGTTCTCCAGACTGCTCACATTCCCCAACGTAATCGTCACCGGGCATCAGGCCTTTTTCACGCGCAATGCGATGGAAGCCATCGCCCGGGTCACCTTCGGGAATCTGGATGAGCTGGAAGCCACCGGAAAGTGCGCGAACCTGGTCTCCCCGGAAAGCCATTGGGTGATGCCCGAGGTCCTTCGCGACGATAACTTCTGAACTCATGAGGGAGTCGCGGGCCGACCTTACGCCAGGGCGATTTCCTTTTCGAGATAGACATCCTGGATGGCATGGAGCAAGGCCACGCCTTCGCCGAAGGGTTTTTGGAACGCCTTGCGTCCCGAGATCATCCCCATCCCCCCGGCCCGCTTGTTGATGACCGCCGTGCGCACGGCCTGGCCCATGTCGTTCTTTCCGGAGGCGCCGCCCGAGTTGATCAGGCCGGCACGGCCGGAAAAGCAATTGATGACCTGGTATCGCGTCAAGTCGATGGGATGGGGCGAGGTCAGGGATTCGTAGACCTTGGGATGGGTCTTCCCGAATTTGAGGGCGGTGTAGCCGCCATTGTTCTCGGCCTGCTTCTGCTTGACGATATCGGCTTCCAGCGTCGCGGCGATATGGTTGGCCTGGCCGGTCAGATCCGCGGACAGGTGGTAGTCCGCCTGCGCGGTTTGGAAGGCGGGATTGCGCAGGTAAGCCCAGAGCACCGTGGCCATCCCCAACCCGTGGGCTTCCTTGAAGGCGGCGGACACCTCCTGGATCTGCCGGGTGCTCTCCGGCGAGCCGAAATAGATGGTGGCCCCGACGGCCGCCGCGCCCATGTCGAAGGCTTGCCGCACCTGTCCGAAAAAAACCTGGTCGAACCGGTTGGGGTAGGTGAGGAGCTCGTTGTGGTTGAGTTTCACGATGAACGGGATCCTATGCGCGTATCTGCGCGCGATGGATCCTATCGCCCCCAAGGTGGATGCGAATGCGTTGCAGCCGCCCTCCATCGCGAGCTTCACCAGGTTTTCCGGATCGAAATACATGGGGTTGGGTGCGAAGGAGGCCCCGGCGGAATGTTCGATGCCTTGATCGACGGGCAGGATGGACAGGTATCCGGTCCCGCCCAGGCGGCCGTGATCGAACAGCCGCTGCAGGGAACGCATGACCGGGATGGAACGATCCGAAAGCGAGACGACCCTGTCCACGAAGTCCGGACCGGGCAGTTGCAGGAGTTCCTTCGGGATCGTTTCGCACTTGTGCCCGAGGAGATCGTCGGCCTCGGATCCAAGCAACTCGCGAATGGCTACCGACGTCATGTTTTCCACTTGTCCGGAAAATATTTCTTCCGCCGCCTCAATGCAACGTTTCCCTTGGTTTTCATGGTCGTTTCCTTCCTCAAAGGGTGCGTTATTACAAGGACAGCAGATGAGGGCGCCTGAATCCGCCGGATCCGCCCGCAATCCGCGCATCCATCAAGGCTTTCTCCAGGAACTTGGCCTTCGGAAAGAGTTCATTGGTTTCCAACGCCGCGTGGGCCATCAGCCTGGATTGGAGATCTTCCAGCAAAGGCTCGATGTGTTCTTCCAGGCAACCCGCCGCTCCGTTGGCGGCCGTGGAAAACTTCACCTCGTTCAGAAAGCGGCGGACAGCCGCCATCTGTTTTTTCTCATTGCCCAGCATTTGCATCGCCACGTAGACGTTCACGGACCCGTTGGAAAAATCCGGGTGTTCTTCCTTATGCTTTAGGCAATACTCGTAGTGGAGGATTTTCGGGAACAGGAAGGACTCCTCTTCATGGATATGTTCCGCCAGGGCGGCGGAAAAAGCGGGCCACTCTTCCACCAAGTAGCGAAGCCTGCGCAGGCTTTCCCCGTCGCCCTGATATTCCTGGGCCAGGGAGTGCCTGATGGCGGGAAGCAGGCCGTGGAGGTATTGCCGATGTTCATGGGCCAGGAAGTCGAGCAGATGGAAAATGGGCCGCCGCTTCCAATCGGTATCGCGGTCCGGTACCGGAAGGGATTTTATCTCGGCGGAAAAGACATCCAGGGAAATTCCCTTATCCCTGCACATCTCCCCAACGGTGGGATACCTTGGATCCCAGGGGTTCACTCCGTACTTCTCCAGGATTGAAATCGCCATGGGCCTGACTTTCAGGACGGTGCCGAGCGTCGTTCCGGGAAACAACCATTTTTCCATGCTGTCCATTCATCCTCCTGGCTTGGTTCAAAAGGAAGAGAAAGCAATTGACGGACCAATCATGGAAAAGGAATGCCATGTAATGGAAAAGCGCCCAATGGCGCGGGTACGCGGCTATCGAAGGTGCGGGAGCCGCCGTCAAAGCCGAAAGAAAGCATGGGAGCCGGGGGGGCTTGCCAGATTGGCGCGCTTGCCGGCGTTATGTCATGGGGTCCGGATGGGCGCTATTCGGAGAAGCCGGGGTTTTCCGGTTGCGTGGTGGGAAGAACGATATGAAATATGGTTCCCCCGTTTTTCGATTCGCAGGCAATGGTCCCGCCGTGTTCGATGATGATTTTCCGGCTGATGGCCAAGCCCAGGCCGGTTCCTTCCATTTCCTTTTTGGTGGTGAAGAAAGGCTCGAATACCTTTTCCAGCAATTGTTCCGGAATGCCTCCGGCATTGTCCCGGTATTCGATTTCCAATTTCCCCGGCTGGTTTCGCCTGGCGCCGATACTGATGATCTTGTCTCCCTTTTTGCCGTCGAAGGCGTCACGGGAATTGCTGAGCAGGTTATGCACCACCGATTCCAATTGGGTCCTGTTTCCCTGGAGATAGACATTACTCTCAAGGTCCAGCTCTATGGTGATGCCGCGGCTGCGGAGCTGTCGATCCAGGAACAGGAAACTGTCATCTATGAGCTGCGCCAGGGTCAGGGTGGAATATTTCTGTCCGCCGCTGCCGCCTTCCTTGCGGGAATACATCAACAGGTGTTCCAGCACCTTTTTCATCCGTTCCACGCCGTTGATGACGGATTGGGCCGCCGAACCGGCCGTGGGCCAGTCGAATGCCTTTTCCGGCATGACGAAGATATCCCGCAGATACTCCGCATCGAGCAGAATGCTGGCGAGAGGATTGTTCAATTCATGCGCCAGTCCTGCGCCCATCGTCGCCAGCACAACCAATTTATTCGCGTGGAAGAGTTCCTTTTCCAATAGCACCTGCTGGGCCCGGTCCAGGGAAAATCCCATGTATCCGATGATTTCCCCTTTTTCCCGGACCGGCGAAATGGTCAAATGCACGAATACTTCCGACCCGTCCCTGGCGATATTGTTGAGGTTGCCCCTCCAAGTGGTTCCGGAAAGGATGGTGCTCCACATATCTTTGTAAATGGCCAATGGGGTATGCGGGGAACGGATGACTTTCTGGGTCATGCCCAGTACTTCCGCCTCGGAACTGAATTTGTAGAGATCCAGGTAAGCCTGGTTCACTTTGATCAGAACGCCCTTCTTGTCCGTGATATTGATGGCGTAATCCGCCTGCGTGAAAGCCCTATCCAAAAGGGTGGCGGTGTCCACGGGGATATCGGGTTTGTGCTTGATCATATCGGGAGCCATGGATACCAATGTAGCGTAATCGAGCCTTGGACAGGAAGGCAGGATATGTGCCAAAATGTCAGGGGAAGGGGAGAGACGATTGCGGGGAAAGAAGGGATATTTTCATTGGAATCAACAGTAATGGGGAAATGCAGCCGAATGTCAAGTTCCCCACTTGGCTCGGCCCTTGCTTCTTGGGAGTAATATGAAAAAGAAAATGCTGATAGTCGACGATGAAAAGAGCATTGTCGACTCGTTGGGCCGGGCCCTTGCCGGCCTGGAGATAGAGTTGATCACCTGCCTGGAGCCTGAAAAGGCCATCGAGCTGGCCAAGGAACATGTGCCGCAAGTGGTGATTACCGATTTGAAAATGCCCAAGATGGACGGTCTCGAACTTCTCGAACGGATCAAAGAGATCAATCCCAACATCCAGGTCATCATGATCACGGGCCACGGCACCATCGATGAAGCCGTGTCCGCCATGAAAAAGGGCGCCTACGATTTCATCCCCAAGCCGTTCAACAAACAGGAAATCATCGCCGTGGTCAACCGCGCCTTCGAAAAGACGGCGCTGCTGGAGGAAAATTTCCTCCTCAAGGAAAAACTCCGGCAGAACCAGTCCCCCAATTTCGAATGGGGAAAGAACCGCGCCTTCAAGAACCTGATTGAGCGGGCCGGGCAGGCTGCGGCCAGCGATGCCACCATTCTCATCCAGGGAGAATCCGGCACCGGCAAGGAAGTGCTGGCCCAGCATATTTTCTCCAACTCCACCCGGGGCCTCAAG
This sequence comes from Fibrobacterota bacterium, assembly GCA_028287505.1. GTDB lineage: Bacteria > Fibrobacterota > Fibrobacteria > UBA11236 > UBA11236 > Chersky-265. The sequence continues at coordinate 23,057 of JAQBPN010000003.1, forward strand.
CCTTTCATCACCGTGAATTGCGCCGCTATCCCGGAAAACCTCATGGAGGCGGAATTGTTCGGATACAAGAAGGGGGCCTTTACCGGGGCCTACCAGGACAAGAAGGGTAAATTCCAGGAGGCCAACGGCGGCACCATTTTCCTGGATGAGATAGGGGAGATGCCGTTGAACGTGCAGCCCAAGCTCCTCCGCATCCTGCAGGAAGGCGAGGTGAGCCCGGTGGGCGGAGCCATGCAAAAGGTGGACGTGCGCATCATCGCCGCCACCAACAAGAACCTGCGCAAGCAGGTGGAGCTGAACCTGTTCCGGGAAGACCTGTTCTATCGCCTCAACGTGATACCCTTGCAGATCCCGCCCTTGCGCCAGCGCCCGGAAGATCTGAACTCCCTGATCGCATTCTTCATCGCCAAGTATTGCAAGAAGAACAAGAAGTCCAACCTGTCCCTGAGCGCCGACGCCTTGCGGTTGATGGAAGCCTATACCTGGCCCGGAAACGTCCGCGAACTCGAAAACGCCATCGAGCGGGCCGTCATCCTGTGCCTGGGCCACCAGATCACGCCCGAGGATCTCCCCGACGAATTGAGCAACACGGATGCGTCTTCCATCCAGCTGAGCCTGGGACGCGGGATGACCCTGGAAGAGATCGAAATGACGGTCATCCAGAACACCTTGAAGAAGAACCACGGGGACAAGGCGAAAACGGCGGAAGAACTGGGAATCAGCCTGCGCACCATCTACCGGAAGGTGGATATGAGCGCGGCGGCCCACGATGCGGAAACGGCACGGAAGGCCGAAACGGAAACCTAACCGGCCGGAAGCGCCGCGTCCCTAAGTTCCTGGGCCGCGGTTTCCGGAAGGATGGGATTGATGGACATTCCGCTCCCCATCTCAAAACCCGCCTGGGTGAAAAGCCTGGGCAAAATGTCGATATGCCATAGGAAGTAATCCTCGTCTTCATCCCCGATTGGAGGCGATACGAAGGTGAGGTTGAAGGCAGGATCGCCGAGGGCTGTATAGAGCCTGCCCATCACTTCTTTGAGGAGCGACGCGAGGAGACCCAATTGTTCCCACGAAGCCTGGGAGAAACTCGCCTGGAAGACCCGGGGCAGGATGCGAACCTGATAGGGCAGGTGGGAGGCGTAAGGCAGGACGGCGGCGAAGGCTTCGTTCATCGCCAGCACCCGGCTGCCGATGGATAGTTCCTCCTCAAGCAGTACGTTGTGCAGGCACTTGAAATTCCGATCGAAATAATCCGTGGCGATATCGTGCCGCTGGCGCAACATGCGGGGCACCAGAGGCGTAGCGAGGATTTGCCAGTGCGGATGCTTCAAGGATGTGCCGGCGGCGGCGCCATGGTTCTTGAACAGGATGATGGATCGCAATCGGCGGTCCAGCATGAGCGCCCGGTAGCGCGTTTGCAAAGCCACCAGGACCCGCTCTATCTGCATCCGGGACTGCAGGGCCATGGGCGTGAAATGATCCGGCGATTCCACGATGACTTCATGGGCGCCATACCCATCGTATTGTTGGAAATGGCGCCCCCGCTCCGTGAACCCGCCCTTGGCCTCCAGGGTCAAGGCGGGGAATTTGTTCGCCACCGCGCGTACGCTCCAGGTTTCGGGGCGGTGCGGGTCCGGGATGCGGAAAAGCTCCCAATGGGTTTCACCCTCCTTGCCCGGGCAAAAGGGGCAGGTGGAGGTATCACTGGCCTGTTCCGGACGCGGGGGGAGATCGTGGGGACGTCTCGTCCGTTCCGTGGCGAAGATTACCCAATCGTGGGTGGTGACATCATAGCGTAGGTGTGACATGCTCGTTTTCCGTGTCCTGTGTATTCGTGGCGATACGGCCATTCTTCCCACCAAAGGAAAAATTCCGGCCGTCCGAGTCCAGATATTGCAAAAGCCAGGCCAAGATGGGGGCGGGCCGTTGCATGTCGATTAGGCGGTAAAGACTCCCAGGGCGAAGGATTCCCTTGGGGGCTCTGCCAAATTGGCTTGGCCCATGACGGATTGGCAACCGCTTATAGATCCAGTCAGCCAAAGCGGATTCCGATCGCCATAAACGCAGGTACGCGAGTTGCTTGTCTGACTTGTTTGCAGGGGCCTTTAGCCTTCGGGGAGTCGATACATGTCGCAAGCGGGTATGACTTTGACGGTCGTGGGAATCATGGCGGGTTTTTTCCTGACCCAGCGCATTCCCCATTACGTGACCGCCATGGCCGGAGCCCTGGCGCTGGGGTTTCTCGGAATCGTCCCCATGAAATCCCTGTTCGCCGGGTTCGCCAATCCCACTTTGATTCTTTTCGCCGGGATGTTCGTCATCGGCGGCGCGATGTTCCAGACCGGACTGGCCAATGCGGTGGGCGAATGGGCGGTCCGGAAAATGGGCCGCAGCGAGCGACTCCTGCTTTGGGGCACCATGATCGCGGCGGCGGTACTTTCCACCGTGGCCTCCAACACCGGGACCGCAGCCGCCCTCATGCCCGTGGTGCTGAGCATCTGCCTGGCGGCAGGCATTCCGGCTTCGCGGCAGCTCATGCCCATGGCCTTCACCACCGGGTTCGGGGGATTCAGCGCTTTGATCGGCACGCCGCCCAACATGATCCTGTCCGAAGCCCTCAAAGAAGGGGGCTTCCGTCCTTTCGGATTTTTCGAATTCGCCTGGGTCGGGATACCGGTCGCCTTGGCGGGAATGCTGTACCTGGATTTCATCGGCCGTAGGATGCTGCCGTCCGTCCAAGGCCCGGCCCCGGCCGGTCTGACCATCGCATCCGCGGACCGGAAGACCTGGAAGATGTGGGTTTGCGCGGCGATTCTCGCCGGCGTGGTGTTCGTCATGATTTTGGATCTCCGGGGCGTTTCCCTGGAATCGGTAGCGGTGGCGGGCGCGGTGCTCTGCGTGCTGTCGGGCTGCATCGGCGGCAAGCAGGCGATGGAAAGCGTGGAATGGGATACGGTCCTGCTCTTCGGGAGCATGTTCGCGGTGGCGCAAGCGATGCAACTCAGCGGAGCGGCGGAGTGGATGGCCCGCAGTCTGCTCACCGTGCTGGGGCCGGGGGCGAGCCGGTATTGGATCGTGGGCATCCCGATGGTCTTTACCATGCTCTTGGGGGCGGTTCTCTCCAATACCGCCTGCGCCGTATTGATGGCGCCCATCGGATTGTTCCTGGCCAAGGAAACCGGGTCTAGTCCCCATGCGGTCCTGATGGGAATCGCCTTGGCCGCATCCTGCAGTTTCCTCACTCCGGTAGGCACCCCGCCCAACATGATCGTCTGGGGCCCCGGGGGCTACAGGTTCTGGGACTATGTGAAGGTGGGAATCGGCCTGAGCGCGGTCTGCTTGATCCTGGGCATCCTGATCATTCCTTGGCGGTGGCCGGTTTTTCCCGGCTGAACCGGCGTCGGGGCTTGCAGGAAACGTCGATCGGGCAGTAGATTCTTTTCAGGAATTGCAAATACGGAAACGGGAATCATGATGTTGAAGCCATTTCTTGTCGGGACGGCAATCGCCGTAGCCATCGGTTGCCGGGAGCAGGACGCCCATAAAAAAGTCTTCCAGGCTCCCGCGTCTTTGCAATTGGGACTTGGGAAGGTTTATGAAGGCTATCTGATCGTTCAAGGCGGACTCGCCTCCGGAAACCCCGTTCTCAGCCAGAATGCCTTGTCGATGATGCACGGCAGCCTTCATGAAATTTCCACGGACGGCCTGGACAGTTCCGGCAAAGCGTATTGGGACTCGGGTGACGGCAGGATAATGGAAGTCCTCCACAATCCGGATTTGGCGACGGGCGGGCTTCCGGCGGTCAGGAAAGCGATCATGCAATTCTCCCCGCTGCTTCTGGACCGGATGGAGAGTTTCGGCATCATGGTCCAGGACCCGATATTCCTGTTCCGATGCCCGGAGGCCGGGGCGGACACGGGGGCGATTTGGTTCCAGCGGGACCGCAAGGCATCCAATCCATATCAGGGCGACTCGCTGCGCGCCTGCGGTGTTGTCGTCAGGGAGATCGGTATTCCCAGGTGAGAACCCGACCTCGATAGACGGAGCCCTTCCTCGATAGGTTTGGCCCCTATATCGCCTATGTCGCCTGGGTCTTTTCCCGTAAGCTCCGCGCCGCCTCCACCATGTTCCGCAAGGCGGGAAGCACCTCTTCCCATCCCCGCGTCTTCAGGCCGCAATCCGGATTGATCCAAAGGTTCTCCGCCCCCAGCACCCCGCGCGCCCGGAGCAGCAGTTCGGCCATTTCCTCAGGACCCGGGATCCGGGGGGAATGGATATCCCATACTCCCGGACCAATGCCATTGGGATAGGCGAAATGGGAAAACGTTCCCAGCAATTCCATCCGGGAGCGGGAGGCTTCCAGGGAGATCACGTCCGCGTCCATGCGGGCGATGTATTCCATGATTTCCCCGAAGTCGCAATAGCACATGTGGGTATGGATCTGGGTTTCGTCCTTTACTCCCGAGGATGCCAGCTTGAAAGCGCGCACTTCCCAGTCCAGGCAGGCCTTCCAGTCCGATTTCCGCAAGGGCAAAGCCTCCCGCAGGGCCGGTTCATCGATTTGGATGATGGGAATGCCGGCGGCTTCCAAATCCGCCACCTCATCCCGGATGGCCAGGGCTATCTGGTCGGCGGTTTCCGAGAGCGGTTGGTCGTCGCGGACAAAGCTCCACTTCAGGATTGTCACCGGGCCCGTCAACATCCCCTTCATGGGGCGATCGGTGGCTTTCATCGCGAAGGCCGCCCAGTCCAGGGTCATGGGACCGGTCCTGTGCACGTCCCCGTAAATGATGGGAGGTTTGACGCAACGGGTGCCGTAGCTTTGCACCCAGCCGCCGGAGGTGAAAGCGAAGCCGGCCAGTTTCTCCCCGAAGAATTCCACCATGTCGTTGCGTTCGAATTCGCCGTGGACCAGCACGTCCAGCCCCAGCTCTTCCTGCCGGCGGATGGCTTGGAGGGTTTCCGCCTCCAGGAAGGATCGGTACTCGGCGTCCGTCGCGCCGCCTTTTTTCCAATTCGCCCGCGCCCGCCTCACGGCTTCGGTCTGGGGAAAGGAGCCGATGGTGGTGGTGGGATAGAGCGGCAGGCCCAGTCTGGCGCTTTGCCCGCTCTTGCGGTCCGCGTAGGGGGACTTCCGCGTTTCCTGTTCCGGATGGAGGCGCATGACCCTTCCCCGCACGCCCGCCAGGTTGGCCGCGGGGTGATCGCGGCGATCGTGGACGGCTTCCTGGTTGGCCCGGAACTCGGGGGAGGAAAGCCAATTCCCTGCTTGCGCCAAGCGCGCCAGCACTCCCAGTTCCGAAAGCTTTTCTTCCGCGAAGGACAACCAGGGAAGCAATTCCAGGGGCGTGGGCTTTTCCTGCGCCAGCGAGATGGGAACATGGAGCAGGGAGCAGGAAGGAGACAGGATCAGCCGATCCGCGCCGATTTTCTCCCTGGCCTTGGCGATCCGCTTGAGCGATTTGGAGAAATCGTTTTTCCACACGTTGCGGCCATCCACCACTCCCAGGGAGAGCATGGTATCCGGCGACAATCCCTGCAAAAGGGCGTCGCAATCGTCGCCGGCGCGGAAGGTGTCGATATGCAGGGCCTTTACCGGAAGTTCCAGCAAGGTGGCCAGGTTTTCGCCGTAAGGCCCGAAGTAGGCGCAGACCATCAGCGATAATCCCGGAGCGGCTCCGGTCAGATCCCGATAGGCTGAAAGGAGGGCGGCCCTTTCCTCCGGCTCCATGTCCATGGCCAGGATCGGTTCGTCGAATTGCACCCACTCCGCGCCCAACTGCCGCAATTCCCTGAGGATGAGGCGATAGACGGGCAGCAATTTCGGAAGCAGGGACAGCTTGTCGAATGCCTTCCCGCCGCATTTGGCCAGGCGCAGAAAGGAAAGCGGTCCGGGCAGGACGGGTTTGGTGAGGATACCCAGTCCCAAGGCCTCGCGGAACTCGTCGAACGGCTTGGTGGAGGCCAATTGGAAATCCTGGTCCGCTTCCAGTTCCGGCACCAGGTAGTGGTAATTGGTATCCAGCCACTTGGTCATTTCCAGGGCATGGAGGTCACCGCTGCCCCGGGCCATGGCGAAATATTCGTCCAGGTTGGCCACGCGCCTTCCGTTCTCCGTGTAGCGGGAAGGGGCGCAGCCGAGGAGACAGATATGATCCAACATTTGATCGTAGAAACTGAAATCGTTGCTCGGGATGAGATCGATGCCGGCGGCTTTTTGCAGGCGCCAATTGCGCTGCCGGATGGAGCTGGCCGTGGCCAGGAGTCCGGAACGGCCGCGCGGATCCTTCCAATACGCTTCCACGGCTTTTTTCAGTTCCCGGTCCCGGCCTATGCGCGGGAATCCCAGGTTTTGGGTCATGATTCGCATTTACGTGTTCCTCTTTGGATGAGGATAAGGATAGGCAAAATGATTCATGCGGAAAATTGATTATAATTCATGAATCCATACCGAATATTCATCGATGGGAAAATCATGCTCGAACGCAGCCATTTGGAAATCCTCCGGGCCCTGGAAGAAACCGGCACGCTCACCTCCGCCGCGCGCAGGCTTTGCCTGACCCAACCCGCCATCTCCCACCAAATCCAGAAGCTGGAAGACCGGCTGCGGGTCACGCTCTGGGAACGGGAGGGGAGAGGGGTGCGCTTGACGCAGGCGGGACGATACCTGGCCAACCTGAGCCTGCAAATCCTGCCCACCCTGGAGCGCGCCGAGGAGTCCGTGCGATCCTTCGCGGATGGGAAAAGGGGCCTGCTCCGGATCGGAGTCGAGTGCTACCCTTGTTTCGAATGGCTGCTGAACGCGGTCCGGGCCTACCTGAAGCGATTGCCGGACGTGGACGTGGACGTGGTGCAACGCTTCCAATTCACGGGCCATGAGGCCCTCAAGAACCACCAGATCGATTTGCTGGTGACCGCCGATCCCCAGGCCAAGGGCGTGCTCCACTATGAACCGCTGTTCGACTATGAGCTGCTCTTGGCGGTGGCGAAGGGCCATCCGCTCGCGAAAAAGGATCACGTGGTCCCGGAGGATTTCCAGGACCAGATTGTCCTGACCTATCCGGTGGAGCCGGACCGGTTGGATCTCTTCGTCAAGTTCCTGAATCCGGCTTCCATCGCGCCCGCGAAGCGCATCCCCATCGAGGCTACCGAGGTGATGCTGCAGATGGTCTCCGCGGGCCGCGGCATCTGCACCCTTCCGGACTGGATCGTGGGGAAATACAAGCGGGAGCTGGGATTGGCGGGAGTGAGGGTGGGGAAGAAGGGAATCCTGAAGCGGCTGCATGCCGCCGTGCGCAAGGAGGATTTGCGGACCGGCTATATCGGGGAATTCTTCGCCATAGGCAAAAGCGCGTCGTGAATCCCGTGGCTCGGGATCGGACGGGATCAGGCAGGATCGGGCAGGACGAACAAGAAGGTGGCGCCTTCGCCCACCGCCGCCTGGGCCCAGATGCGGCCGCCATGACGCTGGATGATCCGCTGGACGATGGACAGGCCGACACCCGTGCCCTCGAATTCCTGGGCATTATGGAAGCGCTGGAAGACCCCGAACATTTTGTCGACATGGGCCATATCGAAGCCGGCTCCGTTGTCGCGGACGAAATACACGAGTTCGTCCCCCTCCCGCGTGCAACCGACTTCTATTTCGGCCGCCTCGCGCTTGCCCGTGAACTTGAATGCATTGGACAAGAGGTTGACCCAGACCTGGCGGATCAGGGCGGGATCGCCCTGGCGGGGAGGCAGGTCGCCCACCTGCCAGTCCACGCTCCTGTCCGGTTCCGCTTTCCCCAACTCCCCTAGAATCTCCTTCACTTGCATGGACATGTCGATGTTCCGCCGCGTCAGGGGCTGCCGGCTCAGGCGGGAGAACTGCAGCAGGTCATCGATCAACCGCTCCATCCGCTTCGCCCCCTCCACCACCGTTCCCAGGAGCCGTTTGGCCTCCGCGGGCAGGTCCGCCGCGAACCGTTGCGTCAGCATGGCGGCGAATCCGTTGACATGGCGGAGCGGCGCGCGCAAGTCATGGGATATGGAATAGGAGAATGCTTCCAGTTCCTTGTTGGCGGCCTCCAACTCGGCCGTCCGTTCCTTGATGCGTTCCACCAGCAGCGCGTTTTCAAGCCGCAATCTGCGGACGGAAAGGGCGCGATCGAGAATGGGCAATATGGCGCTGAGTTTGAACGGCTTCAGGATATAGTCGAGCGCTCCCGCTTTCATGGCTTCCACCGCCGTGTCGATGGAGCCGTGACCGGTCATCACGATGACGACCAGATCGCGGTCGAACTCCAATGCCGACCGCAATACGGCCAATCCGTCCATGTCCGGCATTTTCAGGTCCGTCAGCAACAGGTCGAATTTTTCCTTTTCCAGGGACGCCAAGGCTTCCCGGGGAGAGGTGAAGCCCATTACCGTAAAGCCGGCGTCCTGGAGCGTGAAGGAGAGAGCCTTCAACTGCGCCGCTTCGTCGTCGACGATCAACAGTTTGGCAATAGACGCATCAGGCATATGGCATCACCGGTTTTTGGCGCACTCCGCGAGGACGTCGCGGAGGTCCAGGAGTTTGGGCGGTTTGCTGAGGACGCGGTATACATGGGGAGGGATGTCGCCCTCGGCGAGCATTCTCTGGCCCCATCCCGTCAACAGAATCACGGGCGTGGCGGGATGGGCTGCATGGATGGCGGCGGCCACCTTGCGGCCGTCCACATAGGGCATGCCCAAATCCGTGATGACCACTTCGAACGGCCTGTTGCCTTGCCGCGCGGCCAGGAAGGCTTCGATTCCCGGTTTGCCCCCGCCGGCCGTCACAACCGTGTGGCCGTCGCCGCTCAATGTGTCGAACAGGGATTTCAACAGCAGGGGATCGTCGTCCACCACCAGGATATCCATGGGCGGCGGCACCACGTGGACGATGCGGATGGATTCCGGGGTACTGGCCGGAATGGGGAAGAGCAGGCGGATGGTGGTGCCTTTTCCCGAAGCGCTTTCGATTTCGACGGTGGCGCCATGGCGTTGCATCACCCCGTATACCATGGCCAGACCCAGGCCAGTACCGCGTTCGCCTTTGGTGGTGTAGAACGGCTCCAGGCATCGCTTGCGCGTCTCCTCGTCCATTCCCACTCCGGAATCGATGGATTCCATGCTGACCATGCCGTCGTCCGTGCGGCGGGTCCGGAGCGTCAGGGTCCCGCCGTCCGGCATGGCGTCGAATGCGTTGAAGAAAAGATTGGTCAGGGCTTCCCGGATCTCGCCTTCCACGCCCATTATCACGGGAAGATCCGGCAATGCGTCGACCGCGACATTGATCACGATGCCCTGTTGCTGGGGGATATCGTGCCACCGGGCGCGGGTGAGATCGACCACTTGCTGTACGGCGCGGTTGAGTTGCACCGGGACCAGGCCCATTTCCGGTTCCCGGAGCCGGTAGAACTCCCGCAAGCGCGCCACGGTGGCGGCCACGTCTTCGACCGCGTTGGAAATGGTCTGCAGATAATCGCGGGCGCGGGGACTCAGATTGGGTTCTTTTTCGAGCAGGAATTCCGTATACAGGGTCACGGGGGAAATGGCGTTGTTGATGTCATGGGCGATGCCGCTGGCCATCTGGCCCAGGGCCCGCAGGCGCTCCTGTTGCAGTATGCTCTGCTGGGACTGCCGGAGATCGTCATAAGCCTGCTGCAAAGCGCCGTACAGGTTCGCCTGGTTGGCCGCCAGGGCCGCATGTTCGCTCAGTTGGCGCAGGAATTCGCAATCCGTGCTGGTAAAGGCTTCCGCTTCGCGGCGGGCGGTCACGAGCACTCCAAAGACATGGCTTTCCACGACAAGGGGCGAGAGCACCAGGGAACGCAGCCCTTGGCCGGCCAGAAGCTTCGGGAAGGGGAAATCGATCCGGGAAATATCGGATTCATAGACCAGGTCCCCGTTGACGCAGCGGGAGAGCCCGTTTTGATCGATGGGAATGCGGCTTTGGGGGGAGACTCCCATGGCAAGCGCCAAGTCGCAGCTCTTCGCGCCCACGGACGTCACCGTGATCCGGTTGGAAGCGGCCTCGTACAGGCCGACGAAGACGAAGTCCACCGGCAGGTTGTCCTCCAAGGTTCCGGAAATGACCTGGAAAATGCTGGGAAGGTCCAGGCGTTCGCCGATGGCCCGGGTGATCCGGTTGAGCAATTCCATGCGCGCCATCTGTTCCTGGATGCGCGCCAGCATGTGATTGAAGGCGTCCGTAAGCAGCCCCAGCTCTTCCGTGCCCAGCTTGCGGGCGCGCACGGAATAATCCCCATGTTTGGAAATAACCCTGGCGGTTTCCACCAGGGACAGGATGGGAGAGGAAATCTGCCCTTGCAGCGTCCGGGAGAGGAAATAGGCGAGGATGCAGGCGACGGCCGCCATCAGGCCGGCCACGGTTCCATACAGCCGAACGCGGGCGCTCCTGGCTTTCATGTTCGATTTGACGTATAGCGTGCCCAGGCGCTGGGTCCCCTGCACCACCGGTTGCAGTCCTATCAGATAGGCGGGTTCGAAGCGGTAGCCGTCTGCTCCCGGCGCCTCCGGGAAGTCCATCGCGGTAAGGTTTTCAGGGTAACTGGAAAAAAGTTTCCCTTCCTTGTCATAGAGCGCCGCGGCCGCGATGTGCGGTTCCGCTTTCAGGGCCGATAGGATTTCCTGCGCGCCTTTACGGTCATCGAAGGCGATGACGGCCGTGCTGTTGCTGGAAATGATGGCGGCGATGGTGGTAAGCTGCTGCACCGTACTGTGCCGGAAGGTGATGAACTCGTACGTGGAAAATCCGAGACACGTCAGGGCCAGCACGGAACCGCTGGTCACGAGCATCATCGTCATGAGCCTGCGCTGGAGGGGCATGCGTCTCATGGGCAGCGGTCAGCCCTTTCCCGTCGAGACGATGTCCGCGAGCCTCAGCAATTTGGAGCTGACGGTTAGATCGGCCGCCTGGACCGACTCCGTATTGATTTGCAGGCGGATCTTCCCGTTTTTCGTGACGAAGCCGACCATGCCCCCGCGTTTGGAAAAATCCTCGGAATCGCCCACCGTCAGGATCCTGCGTTCCTTCAATGCGGCGAAGACATTTTCCGGCCGTTGGGCCTCCGGCCCGCTGATGAAAAGGATTTGGCAATCCTTGACGTCCTCGATGCGATGGAACCGCAGCACTTTGATGGGATGGCTGCCCACGGTTTCTCCCTTCACCATCTCGTCCAGATAATCGCCGAAGGGATCGGGTCCCAATATGCCGACCACCAAGGGAGAATCCTTGGCGGGAAAAGACTCGGCCGGCCATTCCACGAATTGGGTGAAATTGAAAAGGAATCCCGCCTTCACCTGGTATTCCTTGTCGGGGAGCTTCATCGCATCCGGTTCCCGGAGCGCGAGGAATGCGAAGAAAAAGAGGGCCAGCGCCGCTTGGCGCGGGATGCCTGCTCCTTGCGTCCGGGCCGGCGCGTTCACAATCGGAAAGCCAATCTGCCGGAGATCGAACGCGGGATTTCCTGGGTTACTTTGTCCTTGACCGCGAATTCCGGATCCTGATCATCCGCCAGGTTGCGTCCATAAACCGAGGCTTCGATGTTCCCGTGCAGCCAGACCAGGCCCGCGTCGTAGGTATACCGATGCTGCACGGCCGGTTTGTGCAGGCGATCCACGTAAAAGCCCGTGACGTTCACTTGGAACCCCCAACGCAGATCCATCATGGATTGGAAAGTGTATTGGTGCGTCGGATCGTTCCATTCGCCATGCGGATCGGTATAGTCCGTATGTCCGGATTTCTCCCAGATATCCTTTTCCAGATAGGTGTATCCGCCGCGAAGGTTCCACCATGAGGCGGCCCGGAAGTCGCCCGACAATTCCGCTCCCCGGGAGTCTCCGTCGAGCCCGTTCCGGAATTCGATGGTGGTGGGGTCGGCCAGCTCCGTCGATCGCATGTCTTCATATTGGTTGTAAAATGCGGCCAGGGAGAGGGACAGCACTTCCATGGGCTGGATGCGGTACCCCAACTCGTAGGCGAGGACCTTTTCTGACGTGAAGTCGGGCCCTCCGTTGATATGGAGCGTTCCCGGGGTGACGGGAGGTTTCGGCGCAAAGAGCTCCACGTCGATGCGGCTGGGAGTCCGTACCACGCTGGATACCGCTCCCCAGACCGTCTGCATGTCGTCGGGCGTCCATGCCAACCGGCCGGCCGGTTGCAGATTGTAGCCGGCATAGTCCTCGTGCTCGAGCTTGGAGCCCAAGGTGACTTTGACGCGGCGGGAAAGCAGATGGATTTCATCTTGCGCGAAGGCGTTGAAGCGCTGCAAGTCCTTGTTGGGCGGCAAGAAGGAAATGAAGAAGAGGTTCCCGACCTCGTCCTGCATATACCGGTATCCCGCTCCCCACAGGATATCCTGGTATGCACCCAGCGGAAACCGGTGGTGGAAGTCGAAATCGTAGGTCTTCAGGTTGTCGGTGAAGTCAAAACCGGGGGCGAAGGTCGAATTCCTCCAGGTGTGGTCGAAGTATATCTGCAGCTGCAAATCGGATTCCGGGGAAAAAGTGTGGGTCCAGCGGCCGATGACGTTCTGTCCGGTTATCGCCAGGTTGCCGGGCGCCGGTGCCTCAAAGACGCCGTCGTACAAGTCCCCCTGTGCCGTCAGGACGTCGGCATCGGACCTGTGCCAGTCCATGCGGAAGCCGCCCTGGGACATGCCCCAGGGGTTCCCAGCTTCATTGCCGTCCGCGAATACCGAGGCATTCTGTTCCAACCGTTGGGCGTAGACCCTGTAATAGATATCCTTGCCGGCTTTGCCGCCGTAACGGCCTTGGCCGAAGTTATGCAGGAAGGTTCCCCCGCCTCCCGCCAGGTAGGCGCCCTGGGTCTTTTCCGCCTCTTTGGTGACGATGTTGATCACCCCGTTGACGGCGTTGCTCCCCCATAGGGTCCCGCCCGGCCCGCTGATCACTTCGATCCGATCCACGTCCTCCAGCAGCACCTCTTGCGCGTCCCAGAAAACCCCCGAGTAAAGCGGCGTGTACACGGTGCGGCCGTCGATCATCACCAGCAGCTTGTTGGCGGCGGTGCTGTTGAAACCGCGCGCGCTGATGGCCCATTCCCGCGAACTGACCTGGGCCACTTGCAGGTTGGAAGCGAGCCGCAGCGCATCCGGAAGCGTCGTGGCTCCGGAACGGCGGATCTCCTCCTGGGTGATGACTTGCACCGCCGAGGCGGCTTCGCTCAATTTCTCCGAATGCCTGGAGACCAGGGTCACTTCGATATCCATGAGCTCTTCCAGGCTCATCTTTTTCAGTTTGCCGGGGAGCAGGGAATCATCGGTTTGGCAAAAAGCCCCGCTTGCCATCAAAGCGGCTGCAACTGACAGACCGGCCCTTCTTGGAAGAGATAGGAATTGGCCGGTAGCGCGCATGACTCGTCCCCTTTTTACGTAATCCTCAATTTTCCAAAAACTCCAAGCTAATTATCCAGAACAATTGATTCTATTCCGGGGGGCAAAAAGGAGAACATTAATCGCGGAAGAGGAGGGCATTAATCGCGATAGCCATCGACACGCACAGAATGTACGTGAAATTCCGCAGGCCTTGCCCATGCAAACCCTTTGAAATACGGTCGGATGATAGCGAATGTTTCAAATGGATTGCCGACCCCGGGAAAAGTTCCCGGGGTCGGCGGTTTCAAATCAGGACTGGAAAGTGGCGGCCAGTTTGATTTTGGCGGGATGCCTCAGCATGGACAACGCGCCGGCCTTGATCTGGCGCACGCGTTCCCGGGTCAGGTTCAGCTTGTTGGCGATGTCCGAAAGCGGCATCGCGCACTCGGAACCGATGCCGTAATACAGCTTCAATACCATGGCCCTGCGTTCATCCAGGGAGTCGAGCAGGCCCGCCATTTTCTTCCGCATTAGAAATCCCTTGGCTTCTTCGTCCGCCTGGGGGCTGTTGCTGTCTTCCAGGGTCTCTTCCAGGCCGGCGCCGCCATCCGAGGCGGGAGCGCTCATGGAAACCGATTTCAGCGAAAGCTGCGTATATTCCGTAAGTTTTTCGACGCTCAAATCGAGAACTGCGGCAAGCTCTTCGGCAACGGGCGTGCGTCCCAGCTTCTGTTCCAGCTTTTGCCCGGCTTTGGCCACCTTGCGCATGACATGGATGCGGCCGGGAGCCACCTTGAGGAAGCGGGTCTGTTCCGAGAGCGCGACGAGTATCCCCTGCCGGATCCACCATACCGCGTACGAGATGAAACGGCAATTCTGTTTGGCGTCGAAGCGTTGCGCGGCGCGGATAAGGCCGAGGTTGCCTTCGTTGATCAAATCCCCGAAAGGCAATCCCTGGTTGCGGTAATTGCGGCAGACGGACACCACGAATTTCAGATTGGCGTTGACCAAGATGTTCACCGCCCGCATATCCCCCTGCTGGATCCTTCCGGCAGCTTCGCATTCTTCCTCACGGCTCAGCCTTTTCGAATTCCGGATCGAATTCAAATAAAGGGATTCTCTGTCCTCGTCCCCGATGAATTTCAGGATTTTGCCGCGGCTTTTCGACTTGTTGTCAGGAATGGCGGGGGCTTTTTCATAGGGGGCGACCAAAGTGGTCGGGAGAGTGCGGTTCAGGGAAATATCGGTCGGATTTACGGCTTGGCTAACTCGAATAGGATCTCCAGTGCTACAGTGCTTTATGTTCGTTCATCTCTCAACCTAGCTTTATAGACCCACACTAGTGGATCTTTCTGTGGTACCCCCCAAATGGAGGGAATTATCCATGGTTACCGTAGAAATCAATTACTCCTGTACCCGGGAACTTGTGAATTTAGGTGCCGAGCCCGGGAGACATTGCGTCCCGTGGGCAGGTAGATCTGGCCCGAGTGCCGCCCGGCCCGGGACCGGATGCCCGTGAGTCCCCCCGGAAACGCGATGGCAGTGGGCGTGCGCCCCAGGGCATATTGCATGCCTCCCCACAGATGCCCCAGGAATAGAGGATCGGAATAGCTTTCGGTGGTATGCCCCATGGCGGTAACCCACGCGCGTCCCCCCAGGTAGGCATCGTACCAGCTCATGGGGTGGTCCTGGCCCGGAATCCCGTTCTTATAGGTGGAACCGTCCACGGTGATCAGTACGTGCACCTTCACATCCTTCGAGTCGCGGGGATTGGCCTTGAAGTTGTAGATCTCGTCGGTGCGGTTCCAACGGCGGGGCAGCGGGAGAGTCGAAACATCCGCCGTGTCCTCCACCACGATGGTCTGCTGGGTCTTGGAATCTCCGCCCAAGCCCAAGAAGTAGGCTCCGCCGATGATCTTGCCGTAAAAGGCCCAATCGTATTCCGTATCCAAGGCGGAATGGATGGCGAGGAAACCTCCCCCTGCCTGGAAAAACTTCTCGAAGGCGGATTGCTGGGCGGGATTGAGGATGTCTCCGCTGGTTTTCAGGAAAACCACCGCCTTGTATTTCGCGAGGATCGAATCCGTGAATAGACCGGCATTTTCCGATGTATCCACGACCAGGCCTTTTTGCTCGAAAAAGTTTTTCAAGGCCAGCCGGGTAGGCGCGATATTGTCTTCCCGGAACGCGGCGGTTTTGGTCAGGATCAGGATCCGATCGGCGCCATGGGTGGCCAAAGCGCCAATCAGCATCATCGCAAACAACGTGTATTTGGGCATGGAATCATTCCGCATTGAAGGAGTGAACCCCATAATAGGCGGATTTGCCTTCCGGCATCGGTAAAAACCGGGCGACTAAGGGTACTTAATCGGCATGGAAGCGCTTTTCGCGCTTGGATTCACGGCTTGCGGGTGCGGTTCAAAAGGAATTCCACCTTCCGGAGCAAAGCACTGTTGCCGAAAGGTTTCTGGAGGATATGATCGACCGGGTCGCCGGATTTGACCAATTCCATGGGCGAGAAATCGGAGAAACCCGTTACGAACAGGATTTCCAAATCCGGCCTGAACTGGCCGACGAGGGCGGCAAGTTGCAGCCCGTTCATGCCGGGCATCCGCACGTCCGTGATCAGGATATCGAAGTCTTCCGGATGCTTTTCCATCCAAGCCAGGCCTTCTTCCCCCGATGCCATGGGATAAGTCCGGTACCCTTCCAGTTCCAGGATGCCGGACATCAACCTGCGATTGGCGGGGTCGTCATCCACCACCACGATGGTGACGTTTTCGGGAGGGGAGATTTGGCCTTTGAGTATTTCTTCCATCCGCGGTGCCTTTGGATCAGTTAAGGTTTCGGACATCCGACACCATTCTCTCATCCCGTTCCGCCTCCGGTACCTGAGCGGAAGGGAAAAATAATTTGAAAGAGGCCCCCCTTCCAGGCTGGCTGTCCACCAGGATGTATCCTCCGCTTTGATTCACTATTCCGTAAACCGTGGAAAGCCCCAAACCGGAATTG
Organism: Fibrobacterota bacterium; assembly: GCA_028287505.1. Classification (GTDB taxonomy): domain Bacteria; phylum Fibrobacterota; class Fibrobacteria; order UBA11236; family UBA11236; genus Chersky-265. The sequence continues at coordinate 39,436 of JAQBPN010000003.1, forward strand.
TGGAATTCGTTCTTGGTCGTGAAGTAAGGCTCGAATATCCGTGATTGGACTTCCCGGCTCATGCCGAAACCCGTGTCGGAAATGATCAAACAGGCGAATGGTTTCGATGGGGAAGGCCTGTCCGGAAAATCCCCTTCCTGCGTTCCAAGCAACGGGAAACCCGCTTCCTCCCGGCCCGGAATCCCGGTCCGGATGGTCAGGCGTCCGCCCTCCGGCATGGCATCATGGGCATTGTTGACCAGGTTCATGATGACGATTTCCAGTTGCACCGGATCCACTTTGATTCTGACCGGACCATTCCCGATGGCCAGGTCCAAATCCGCCCGGTCCCCAAGGGTTCTGCGTATCAAAGATTCCATTTTCGTGACTATTCCGTTTATATCCACTACTTTGGGAAATAGCATCTGTTTCCGGCCGAAAGCAAGAAGTTCGCGGGTCAGGCAGGCGGCCCTTTTGGCCGCTTTATGGATTTCCTTGAGGCTTTCCCGGTTCGGGGGCATTTTCGGATCCGCTTCCAGGAGCAGTTCGCTGTAGCCAAGAATCGCCGAGAGCATATTGTTGAAGTCGTGGGCCACTCCGCCCGCCAGTTTCCCGATGGATTCCAACTGCTGGGCCTGCCTGAGTTCCGCCTCTTTGGAACGCAATGCCGAATCCAACCGCTTCTTTTCCGTTATGTCTTCCACGATACCGTCAATAGTGCCGCCCAGGGTCTTGGAGGGGCGCAGCACTTGGGTCAGGGAGACCCAAAGGATCGTCCCGTCCGCACGGCGCAGGGGCAACTCGGGGATGTGCACCCGGCCCGATTGCTTCATGGTCCGGAAAATCCAGGCCTGATCGTCCGGATTCAGGATCAAGTTGCGTATTCTCCGTGCGGTGGCTCCCGGTTTGGAGGCCAGGCGCAGCATGCGGTAAAAAGCCGGGTTCCCGTAGATGAGGTGGCCGCGCGTGGTCACCCGATATACGCCGACCTCCAACTCCGCGAGCAGATCGTTCAACTTCCTGTCGAGGGAATCCGCCCGGCGGCGCAGGCGTGTCTTCTCCAAGGAAGATCGCACCGAGGTCGCCAAGCGCCGGAACTGCCGGGGTGATTTCAGGATGTAATCGTCCACACCCTGCTTCAAGGCATCCACGGCGATTTGCTCGCTGCCGGAATCCGTGAACATGATGATGGGGCATAGCGGCTGGATATCCTTGATGGCCGGAAGCAATTCCAGGCCGGTGGACCAATTCAGCTGGTAATCCGTGATGACCACATCGAAGCGCGCCTTTTCCAGGGCGTTGCGGAAGGCTTCCGCATCGGATGCTTCGGCCGCCTCCAGGTCCGGGAACTCCCTCCGCAACGCCCTCATCACCAGGGTGCGATCATCCGGATTGTCATCGATGATCAGGGCTCTTATGGTTCCAGTCGCCATCGGATGCATGCTCAAGCCTTTTAGTCGAAAATTCCGTACCAGCTATCCGGAATGCCGGACGATGTGGCCATTGACAAAGCTTGTATCAATCCAGTCGGTCAAGCCTGGGGAAAGCCCGAACGCCCGGCTTCGCCTTGGGACGGCATCGTGGTGGAAACGGTTGCCCGGTATCAAGAGAGACGTAGGAACCTCAATTCCACCACGGTGAAATCCCTCAATGCCAACAAATTAAACACAAAATTACCCTGATTCAAAGAAAATATCTTTTGTAACATTTTACCTTTGCCTCAAAACCGGATTCTTCCCGAATCATGCCAGGTGCACGATTTCGACATGCCCCCATTTTTCCTGGAGGTATTCCGCCACCAGCCTGCGATGGCAATGGCGGGGGTCATCTTCGGTGCAAAGCAAGCAGCCGCCGTCGGCCGATTCAGGCGTCAGTTTTTCTTCGATGGCGCGGCGTTTGATGAGTTCCAGGAACCGTTTCTCATACGCCTTCCAATTCATGTTCTCCTTTTTCCTGGCGTGGAACAGCTCTTCGGAAGGCGCGAGGTCCGGAAGGTGGAGGTAATCCGCTTTGCATATGGCGCGGGAAAAATATCGCAGGTCTTCACGTTTGGTGAAGCCGGCCAATTGCGAAACATTGTTCAGGCGGACGTCCAGGATTTTCCGCACGCCCGCCCGCTGAAGGAGGGTGAAAAAGTATTCCGCGGATTTCCTGGTGAAGCCTATGGTGTAGAGTTTCATGGCGGGTCCTGTTCCCATTGGGGAAACTAATTATTGGCGGCTTTCAGGAGTACTACTTCCGCTTTGGCGCTTATCCCGGTCGTTTCGGCCGTTTTGGCCCGCCCCAACGGCGCGCGGGTATCGATGATTGCCGACAATGCGCGAAAAAGGTTTGGAACCGATTGGTGGATCGGCCCCAAACCCGCGCTCCGCAAAGACCCGACTGCTACTCGGGCAAACGGAACAATACCAGATTGTTCAGGAATGCAAGCAAATCGTCCCTGGTTGGCGCCGGGGCCGCGTTGAAATTCGTCCTGGCGGCGGTCCCTTCCCCTCCGTGCGCCTTGATGGCGGATGTCAGGCTTGGGAATTGGCCGTTATGCATATAGGGCGCCGTCGATCCCACGCCCCATAGCGGTTTGGTCAGGAACACGGAAGCGCCCGTACCTTCTTCATCGATGGGCTCGCCCACTTCCATGCCCAGATCATGCCGCTTCAAATCGCTGAAGGCATCCACCGTGGCCAATCCCGCCCCATTTCTCCGCAAAGACCCGAGGCGGAACTTGATGGTTCCATCCGGGTTCCGGAGGATATTGTCCGGTTGATCCTGGGTGAGGTCGAACTTAACGGCCTTGGCGGGATCCACGCCCTCCGCCAGCGGGTTCTGCCCGGCCGGAAAGCTCTGGTCCCGGAAAGCCGCCATCTGGCTGGGTTCGCTGTAAATGGGATTGCTGAGGGTCATGGAGGGAGTATGGCAGGCCGCGCATCCCAGGCTCGTGAAAGCGGTTGCGCCCCGGTTGATTTGCGTGATCTGCGCCGCGGTCAGGGCCGGAGTCAGCAAGCCGAGCTGGTTCAGTTCCAGGGAGGAGGTGGGACGTGGTTGGGCGGCCATATAGACCGCCAAAGCGGTCTCGTCGCCGATGCTGAGTTCATCGACCACCCCGTCGCCGTCCCCGTCCACGCCTGCGCCCACCGTCTCCACGGTCTGCATCCCGATTTCATTATGCGTGGCGCCGCGGATGAAGTCCCTGAGAAAGGCCACGCTGCCTTTCCATTGGAACGGACGCACCACCAGATCGGCGGCGACGCCCTTCAGGCTGGCGGTGTTCACGGTCGTGTTGCACGAAGCGCCCGATCCGGAATTGTGCTTCACGCTGATGGAGCCGAACGAAACCCCCTTGTTCGACAGGTTTGCGGTGACGGTGGCCCCGACCGCCTGGGCGCAGGCGCTGTTGATGGCGGTCTGCCGCTGGGACTGCAGGCTGTTGGTCAATTCTTCCGCCAGCTGCTGCAGGGCGCCGGGGGCGAAGAGGTGGGGCGTATTGCGCTGGATGTAGGCGAAATCATTCCCGGTATGCAGCGGATCCCGATGGACGTTGGATGCATTGCCGCCCGCGCCGTCGGGGACCGGGAGATTGTGGCACTCCTCGCAAGCCTGCGCGTTGGGACCGGTGGCCCGCGAGGGGAAATGGTTTCTCCATTCTCCAGGGCCTCCCAGGCTTGCGCGCGGCGTTCTGGTGTAGCGGATCATGCCGCCGTTGGGCCAATTCTGACCGACGTTCGCCCCGCCGCCATCGAATTCATTGAACGGGTGATCGAAAAGTTCGTCGCCGGTTTCGAACGCTTCTCCGAAGGCCGCGGCCGGATTCCCCGAGTTGATGAAGTTGAGCAAAGTGCTTTGATCGAGATGATCGAATGTGCGGCCATCGGCCGCCGACGCGGAGCCGCTGCCCGCGAAGAAAAGACCCATAGCGATCCACTTGAAGCCGCGTTGCGGTTCCATTGATACCCCCTTTGGACATAGGTGGCGCACGGCGTTCGGTAGGACCACCCGCGCACCTTGTCTGAGATGTGTGTAACACTGACCCGGAACCACCGATTGATCTTCGTCCGGGCATTCGAAATCTAATGCGCGCGCGTGAAAATGGATCGATGAAATAATGTTTAAAACGTTACGATAATCATTAAGGAATCCAGTGATCCACCGCTCCGTGGATTCCGCCGACGCGGAATGGGCGGCTTCAGACGGCGGGAGCCGGCTGGAATCTCAGTTTCAATCTCAAGACCGGCGGGGAATCCGAGGGAAGCGCGCGCAAGGAGGCTTGCTCCCGTGCATATCTTTCCCGGATCTCCGCGGACGAACCGCATCGGGAAACGTCCTTCGCGGCCAGCCAGGACAGCATGGCTGCGTTGGTTTCACGGATTCCGTTGGCGGGAAAGGCGGGCAGGAACGCGGCTTGGATCATGCGCAAAGGCCGCTTCAGGCGACCATGGGCCCAGGGAGCCAGGAAGGGCGCATCCAGGATGGCGAACCCGTAATGTTCCGCGAACCGGGCCAAGGGGAGGTTGGGTCTGGTTCCACCCACCAGGCGGCGGAGCCATTTATTGTGTTTGGCATCGTACTCGATTTCCTTCGGGGCGCCCCGGAAGAAATGGAAAGCCTGCCGGTGGCAATCCAGGAAGGATTCCAGATCGGGTCTTTCCGCCATGACGGCGAAAGTCCGTTCGGAATGGCAGAGCTTCATGGAAAACAGGTACCGCGTCCCGCCGCAGGCCCGCATCCTGCCCATATCCACCTGCGCTCTCTGGCCCGGCGCCAACTCTCCCGGCCCGGATTCCCGCAAACGCATGACGCGGATATCCCGTACGCGTTTCCGGACAAGGTCATACCCCCCGGAATAGCCCGCATCCCTGAGGAGGCGGTACGCTTCGATGGACCGCGGTCGCTTGTCCGCTTCCAGGTAGCGATGCAGGATATCGAGGTGCGGCTCCAGTTTCCCCAAGGGGCGTCCGTTGCCGTCCGCATCGGGCCTGGGAGCATTCGGGGCCAGGTATTTCTTGAGGGTATTCCGGCTCATGCCCAGCATCACCGCAATCTTGCGGCGGGAATACCCCTGGCCGATGAGTATGTGGACGTATTCGAAATCCATGATCACCCTCCGCTTCGACGGGGCGCGCCGGGGCCGATTAATATAAGGGGGATTGCATCGGTCAGGATGGGAAATCGGAAAGGCGGGAAACGGATTCGCCTTCATTCGCGACCGTCGATCCAAGTCGTAACAAGGAGGTTTCCCTTAATCCGGGGAATATTCCATGATCCCATTCACAAATGAAATCGGGAAAATACGGCTCCGCTGTTTTGCGGCGGAAAACATTTTTTTCATTTGCGATTGGAATGGTCGATTGGCGGCGGGAATGGCCGCGGATTCCCGGCTTGGTGCGGGTCCCGGATTAGAAAAACCTGGCGCGCACCACGCCGCCTGGCAGGTCTTTGGGCAATTCCAGCCACGCAGGACGGTCGGAAACCGCGCCGCTGGATTCCCAGATCCTTACTCCGTTCATACCGAACAGGGCCAAACCGCGCTTACCGGCGGGAAGCAGCACCCGACCGGCCGCGATCATCAATCGACGGGATCCGGAAGCGATGCGGGTGGCTTTGGGGCCTTGGACTTGGAACAACGCTCCGTCGCCGGTCGAGGTGTTGTCCTCGGCGGAACCCTGGGCCACGCCTTGGGCGCGGTTTCCGCGCGTCAGATAATAAAGCCTGCCGTCGGGCCCGGCTTTGAGATCGATGGGCCGCTGGATTCCCGTGGCGAAGGATTTTGGGGCATTGCCATTGGCCGGATCCAGAGTCTTGATCCAACCGCCGCAATAGTCGGCGAAGAAATACAGGTCGGCATATTCCGCGCCGAAGGAGTTCAGTCCCGGATGGTAGAAGGTTCCGCCCGTGATGGCGCAAGCCCCATCGTGGGAATAGGCGGAGAGCGGATCCCCGTAGGTTCCGATCAGTCCTCCCGGAGCGGTGGCGGCATGGCCTTCGGCCTTCGGCCACCCGTAATTGGCGCCGGCCTTGCCTTCGTCGATTTCCTCGAAGGTCCCTTCGCCCACGTCGTTGATGAAGATCCTTCCCGTGATGGGATGGACTGCGGTGGTGAACGGATTCCGCAGCCCCAGCGCCCAGATCGCGCGCGCGGACCCGGTTGCGGTCTTGAAGAAGGGATTGTCCTCGGGGATGCTCCCGTCCGGATTGATGCGGAGAATCTTGCCCAGCAAGGCGGACAGGGATTGGCTGTATACGTTGTTGGTATTGTTCCCGGCCGCGATGTACAGTTTGCCATCCTTTCCGAAATGGATGGCTCCGCCGTTGTGCCAGCCCACTTCGGTCAGGTTGTCCAATTCCAGAAGCACGGATTCCCCGCCCGTGGCCGCGTCCCCATCGGCCCGGAAGCGGCTGACGCGGTTGTGGGAGGGGTTCTTGGCGGTGTAATAGACGTACACGTATGGACTGGCCTGATAGGCGGGATCCAACGCGATGCCGAGCAACCCCCTTTCCTGGGTGTAGTCGGCGTCCAGGGTCAGGAATGGGGAGGGCAGGAGCGCGCCGTTTTTGAAGATCCGCACGCGGCCGTTTTTTTCACAGAGGAAAACGCGTCCATCCGGGGCGATTTCCATGGCAGATGGGTTGAGGCCCGCCAGCAATTTCGTTTCCGTGAACCCGGGGGGCAGGGCCGCCGCCCGGACCGGATGGATGCTCATGGCGAGTCCGAGCCAGCCGCAAAGCAGAGCCGTCGGAATCCGGATGGGGGGGCGCAAACCTTATTTCCAGCCCGGGAATTTCCCGGCCGGGACCCGCCGCCCGTCCGGGGTGACGCCGTCGCCCACGAGTCCGGGGCGCAATCCGCCGTGGCCGGCGAGGCGTCGTGGAGCGCGGGAATCATGATCGGCCAGGGAGACGGGTTTCCCGTTCAGGGGCTTGAGGGTGTGGGGCTCCAATTCCATGATTTCGAAATTCCGATACCAGATCTCGTTCACTTCGGACTGGATGGCTATGCCGCCCCGATCGCAGGGAATCCTCTTGGCGGGATCCGCGTCCGTCGCGACGGCCCGCAGGCGGAAATTCCATCCCTCCGTGCGAAGTTCTCCGTTCAGCAGAAAGCGTCCCAGGCTGTCGCCGTAGACGTAGGCTTCTCCATGGTTCCATTCCCCCATGGGTTTTTCCGGATTGGGAAAAGAGCTGTATACGATTCTCTTGGTCTCCGACCAGGGGTCATTGATCCAATCGGTTCCGCCCTGGGTCTTGGGCAGGAAAAGCTGGGTGCCCGGTTTCACGGTCGTGGCGATATAGGGTCCCAGGCCCGTCGCGGACCAAAGCGTCCAGGGGGAGTCTTCCGCCCTGCGCATGTTGATTTCGATGGAGCGGGGCCGCTTGGCCGTGGTCTTTCCCGTCAGGGCGGCGTCGTTGTCGATGTGGAATACCAGACCCGCGTTCTGGGATCCGCCTTCGGCGCTGAAGCGGTAGTCCACCCGCACCCGGTACCAGGAGTATTGCTTCCGGGTAATCAGATGTCCTTCCAGATTGGTGAATCCGCCCGCGTGGGCCTTGGGCACGTGGATCATCCCGTTCTCGGCATAGAAGGCGTCCTGCGCCGCAAGGTCGGCAACGCCGACACCCTCGAAGTAGGCGAAAAAGCCGTCCAGGGAGGTGCCGTTGAACAGGGAGACCCATCCGGAATCCGCTTTGGTCGGCGGGGTGCCGGCCGAGGCGAAGGTTGCGGCCGCAAGGCATGTGAATATGGATAAACGCATAGTGTCCGTTTATCGAAACTAAGGCGGCGGAAGCCGGGAATTTTGTAAAAATCAGGGGAAAACTTGGATTTCCGAGGGTATCGACTTAATCCGATCCGGAGCGGACCTGGCTGGGCGGCAGGCCGTATTGCTTCCGGAAGATGCGGGAGAAATAGGCCACATCATCCAACCCAATCTCCTCCGAAATTCCGGTGATGGAGAGGTTGGTTTCCCGCAATAGTTCCATCGCTTTGATCATCCGGCAATTGCGCTGGTATTCCTTGATGCTGAAGCCGGTATCCCTTTTGAAGATTTCCCCGAAGTATTGGGGGCTCAGGCAGAAATGGCGGGCGAGTTCCGGAACCCCGAATCTGCCTTTCAGATTCGCCTGGATGAAGTCCTTGGCCATCCTCACCGTGGAATCATTCTGGCGATGATGAGGATCGTTGGCCCTGCCAGTGGGCGCGATCAGAATTCCGATCACGCTGCTTACCACGGTAAGCAATCTCCCTCGGATGGATTCCATGGGATATCTGCCGTTTTCTTCCTTCAGTCTGCCGAGGCTGTCGCGGAGTTCCGATCGGATCAAATCGGTGAAGGGCCCATCCGGCAACGCCGCGGGCGGAGATTGGGACAAGGAATCCGGGGCGGCGAAATCGAAGGAGAAGCCCAGATAGAGCTGGTCGAAGGCGTCCGAGTCGCCCGTCCGGAATTGATGCTTCTCCCCCGGCCGGACCAGGAGGATTTCTTCCGGTTCGCATTTCGAGACGTCTTCTCCGCGTTGGAGAAACCCGCGCCCGCCGCCGATGAAAATGAGTTCCCAGAACGGATGGGAATGCAGGGCTCCGCGATGCCCGCGCGGAAAGCTTACGAAGCCAAGCAGATCCAAGCGGACGCCGACCTCGGCCTCCCATTGAACGCGATTCAAACGGCTGTCTTTTTCCGAGACGGCGGCAAGTGTCATGATAGTTGAATCCCCCGATCCAAAGGTATCTCATCGGCGGGATCGCCACAACCGGATTCATCCCATTCCAGGCCGAAAACATGGGCTTTTTTGGCGGATTCGAGCCTAAACCGGGCACGATGGGGGAGGAAGTCCGTTTACCGGAAAGGAAACATGTTTACCGGAATGGAAACGTGATCGGGCGCCGAGACTAACCGGGGCCGGAGATTTTCGACTGATCCAAAAGCTCTCTCACCTTGAGATGGAGGTTCGACTGGCCGAAAGGCTTTTGCAGGAACTTGGCGCCCGGATCGAGGATGCCGCCCGGCAGGAAGATGTTGTCGGTATAGCCGGACATGAAAAGAATGCGCATGTCGGGGTGGACCAGCTTCAGGCGTTCGGCCATGGCGGCTCCGTTCATGTTCGGCATCACCACATCGGTAAGCAGGAGATCGATGCTCTGGCATCTTTCGCCGAGGATGAGCCCTTCCGCCCCATCCTTGGCTTCCAGCACGGTATACCCTTGCGCGGAAAGGGTGCGCAGGATGAATTTGCGCACGGTCTCTTCATCTTCGACCAGCAGGATGGTTTCCGTGCGGTGCTTCGGAACCCGGTTGCCCGCTCCGCCATCGGCGGATCCGGATTCGTGGATGCGCTCGACGATGGGCAGGTAGATCTTGAATTCGGAACCTCGTCCCGGTTCGCTCTCCACGGAAATGAGGCCCCCGCTTTGCTTGATGATGCCGTAAACGCTGGAGAGGCCCAAGCCCGTGCCCTTGCCTACTTCCTTGGTGGTGAAAAAGGGCTCGAAGATCCGCCCCTTGATGTCCGCGGTCATGCCGGTTCCGGTATCGCGCACGGACAGCATCACGTGCGGCCGGCTCGGCGTTCCGTCCGAGGCTTTGTCGAGGATGACGTTCGAGGTTTCGAAAGTGAGGCGGCCGCCGTTGGGCATGGCATCCCTGGCATTGAGCACAAGGTTCAGGATAATCTGCTGGATTTGGCCGGGATCCGCTCTGACCGTTCCCAAAGCCGGTTCCAGCACGGATTCCAAATGGATGTGCTCGCCGATCAGGCGCCGCAGCATGCGATCCATGTCCTCGACGGTTTCGTTCAAGTCGAAAACGGTGGGGGCCAGGATCTGCTTACGGCTGTAAGCCAGCAGTTGTTGGGTCAAGGAGGCGGCGCGCTCGCCGGCGCGTTTTATTTCGCCCAGGTACTCCGCCAGGCTGTCGCTTTCGTCCACCATGCCCAAGGCCATTTCACTGTACCCGTTGATGGCGGTGAGCAGGTTGTTGAAATCATGGGCGATACCCCCGGCCAGCCTGCCAACGGCCTCCATTTTCTGGGCTTGGCGCAGGTGCTCTTCCGTCTCCTTGAGGTCGCCGATATCGATGCAGCTGCCGATGAATCCGAGAAAGGTTCCGTCCGGGGAAAAGCGGGGCGTGCCCGTGTCCAACAGACAGCGATAGGTTCCGTCCCGACGGAGATAGCGGTATTCCAGGCGGAACGGAGAGCGGGCGCCGACGGCCTTTTCATAGATATTCCCGACTTTCGCGGCATCTTCGGGATGCATGCCTTCCATCAACCCCAAGGCCAGTTCGGCGTCCAGGCTGCGCCCGGTGAATTCCAGCCATGGCTTGTTCACGTAGGTGCAGGTGCCGGAGGCGTCGGTCATCCACATGAGCACGGGAGCCGAATCCGCCATGGTCCGGAAACGTTTTTCGCTTTCGGTGAGGGCCGCCTCGAAGCGCTTGCGCTCGGTGATGTCCCGGCTGATCTTGGAAGCGCCGATAATGGTTCCCTTGCCGTCCCTGATGGGGGAGACGGTCAGGGAAATATCGATAAGCGATCCGTCTTTGCGCTTCCGCTCCGTTTCGTAATGATCGACGCGCTCTCCGCCGCGGATGCGTGCCAGTATTTCCGGTTCCTCATCGTCCCGGCCGGGCGGGATGAGAATGGCGCTTACGAATTGGCCGATGGCCTCCTCGGCGGTGTATCCGAAAATGCTTTCCGCGCTTTTGTTCCACGAGGTGACGATTCCGGAAAGGTCGGTGCCGATGATGGCGTCATGGGAGGACTCGACGATGGCGGTGAGCCGCGTGCCCGCTTCGTTCATTTCCCGCAGATCCTCGACCTGCCGGCCCAGTTTGGCCGTGGCTATCCGATACGCCTCCTCGATCCGCGTCCGCTCCGTGATTTCCGCTTCCAGCGAGTTTGCTTTCTGCTGCAAGGCGGCCACCGATCGGAGGCGCTCCTCTTTCGGCGCTTGATCCTGATAGGATTCCGCCGGGATTATTCCGGTATGCTCGCTGCAGATGTGGGCGAACAGTTTTCCCTGGGAAGAGTCGCCGAATCCGTTGATGGGATAGGCGCAGAAAAGTGAAAAAGCGAAAGTCTTTCCAAGCTTGTTCCAGAGCTGCTCGAGTCCGATGGCGGCATCCGGTTTTCCGTCCGCCCAGAGCAAGGCGACCATTTCGCCGAACGCGCGCAACGCCGGCCGCCCTTTCCCGGTTTTGGCGATCGCGCCGCCGATGGTGGTCATGAACCGGTCTTCGTCGGGAAGGCCGTCCACCATGAATTTCGCCAGGGTCTGCCTGGCGTCCAGGATCAACAGTTGTCCCCGGGATTTCACCAACGCCATGTCGATGCCGTGCGAAGAGAGGGCCTCCTCCAACGATTTCCCGTGGGTTTCCGTGCAAATGATAATGGCGCCTTCGCCCGCGCCCAGCCCCGCTCCGATGAACGCGCTCACCGTATCGATGAGAACGCCGTCGTTTTCGTAGAACTGGACGAAATGTCCGCTATCGTCCGGCATTGGCCAGCGTCCCTGTGGAGCGGATAGCGGTGAAAGGCGGATTGGTTTCCCTTCCGTCCTGGAATCGGATAACCCGGTTTTCAGGGATTCATTTTCCGTGCGTATCTTCAATCGACGGCCCCCGACGCCTGCAAACAAACTAATACAATCCACATTCCCAAGCAATATCGTAGTGTTCCGGATGGTCCCCGCGGGCCCAAAGTCCGGCAGGCCGCCGGGACTGGCGCCTGTCCAGGGGAAACGGCCGATTTTGGCCTTGGGTATGCCTGAAAAATCCTTTCAAAAGGGATTCCGGGAAGGTTATTTCAATAGAACTTGTCCACCCGCGGCAAGGTCCGGCCAAATAAGGGGTGTGTATGGAGCTACTGCAAAAAGGCGCCCAGGCGCCTTCGTTTACACTACGTTCGACTCCGGATCAGAATCTCTCCCTGGAGGATTTCCGGGGCAAGAACCTGGTGCTCTGTTTCTATCCGGCCGATTGGAGCCCGGTATGCGGCGATGAGCTCGCCTTGTTCAACGAAGTGCTTCCCATGATCCGGAAATACGACGCGGAGTTCGTGGCCATTTCCGTCGATGGCGCTTGGTGCCATCAGGCTTTCAAAAAGGATCGCAAGTTGCGCTTTCCCCTGCTTTCGGATTTCGAACCCAAGGGTGAAGTGTCCAGAAAGTACGGCGCCTATCGGGAAAAAGAGGGCGAAAGCGCCAGGGCCCTGTTCGTCCTCAACGGAGACGGGGTGATCCATTGGAGTTATCTCTCGCCCGTGGGGATCAATCCCGGCGCGGATGGAATCCTGGCGGCCCTTGAGTCCCTTCCGGTGGAAGAGGCCGCATCATGATAGGCGAAGCCAGACTTTCGGTCCCCATCGGTCCGTCGGATCATGTGCGCGGTTCCGCGAATGCCCCGGTGGAATTGGTCGAATACGGAGACTTCGAATGCCCGAGTTGCGGAAGGGCCTATCCAATCGCCAAGCACGTGCTGGAAAAGATGAACGGCGTCCTTAAATTCGCCTTCCGGAATTTCCCCTTGACCCAGCAGCATCCCGACGCCGTGAATGCGGCCAGGGCGGCTGAGGCCGCCGGCTTGCAAGGCCGCTTCTGGCAGATGCACGATATCCTGTTCGAAAACCAGGAGTATCTGGACTACGAAAGTCTCCTGCAATATGCGGTGGAATTACGCATCGATGCGAATCGGTTCGCGCGCGACTTCCGCAGTCCCAAAGTGGAGCGGAAAGTCCTGGCGGACTTCGAAAGCGGGGTCCGATCGGGCGTGAACGGCACGCCCACCTTTTTCATCAATGGGATCCGCTACGATGGGGATTGGTCATACTATTCCCTGCTGCAGGTACTCCAGTCGGTGGCGGCGGAAGCCAATTTCGTTTGATCTTGAGGCGGGCTGACAACCGCCGGATGCCCTGTGAGATGCCGGTCCAGACCAGCAAGCCCGCCGCGAAGGCGGCGAATCCCGCCAGGAGCTGTCCCGGGATGCCCAATGCGCGGCCGGTGTGGACGGGAACCGTCCACATGCGCAGCTTGCGCCCCAGGTTGTATCCGGAGTAGGGTTCCCATTTCACGATCTCGGCCGTGGCCGCGTTCAAGGTGAGTTGGGAGCGAGTGTACCGGCGCCAGAAACCCGGTTCCTGGATAAACACGTTGACGGGTGCGCCCGGCTTTTGCGGCAGGCGGAGGCTGATAGAGGTCCATCCGGGAACCTTTCCGTTTCCGCCCAACGCAACGCCCTGTGCCTGGGCGAACAGCGAATCCAGGTTGGCCTTCTCTCCCTTCTTGCCCATACCGCCGGCCTTTTCTTCCACTGGCTTCGGCGGGGGAGTATTGCCGGTGAGGGCATACATGAGATCGCCGGCCCAGCGGTATCCGATAATCGCGCCGGTGAGGGTGATGACGAGCAACAGGGGAGCCGCCCAGAGGCCGAAGGCATTGTGCCAGTTCCAATCCCTGGCCTTTCCCTTCAGCTTGAAGTCCGGCACGGAGGCGGCCTTGAAAACGGAGCGGGTCCAGCGGCGCGGCCACCAGAGATAGAGACCGGAAAGGACCATGAAGAAAAAGGACAGGCAGACGGCGTCGATGACCGGCTTCCAGACCTGCTTGGATGCGAGCCAGCGATGCCATTCCTCGACCTTATGCAGGAAAACATGGGTCTTGGAATCCTTGCCGGTGATTTTCCCGGAATACGGGTTCACGAATACGGAACCCTTTTCCTTGCCCATATTGACGGCGACGGAGGCCGCCGGATCGGACCAGACCTTCACCTCCGTGGGAGCGGCGCCGGGGATTTCCCCTCGGGCATCCGCGACGATCGCATCCAGGCCTATCCTGGGGGAATCGGGAGCGGGCGTCTCCACGGATCGGACGCGCCGTTCGGACCAATCGGTGATCTGGGGCTCGAATGACAGCAGCATGCCGGTTACCGACATGGACAGGATGAAGGCGCCGGCGATGAGGCCGACCGCCAGGTGAATCCAGAAAAAAATCCTGCGAAACGGCATCTTGGCTCCTAGAACTGATAAGCGACGTTGACCATGTAGTTCCGCGGCGCCGCGGGACCGACCATGTTCGGATTGGCCTGGGAAACCCAATAGGTCTCGTCGAGGATGTTGTTGAAATTGACGGACAGCTTAAGCTGGCGGATGCCATAGTACAGGGCCGCGTCGTAGGCCGAGTAGTCGGGCAGGTTGAGATTGGCGAGCCGGGTCTTCTGCTCGCTGGAATAATTGCCGCCTATGCCGAAGCCCAGGCCCGTGAGCGGCCCTTCGTCCAGGGTGTATTTCGCCCAGATGCCGGCCTGATGGTGGGGAGCGGCTTCCTTCCAGCGGCCTACTTCCGCGGGAACGCTGCTCTTGGTGATCTCGGCCTGGTTGTAGGCGTAATTCCCGTTGATGGAAAGATTGTGGAGTACGTTGCCCGCGACGTCGATCTCCAGGCCTTTGGACGTTTCCTGTCCGCGTTGTATCAGCAGGCTGGTATTGACCGGGTCGCCGGCGTTCACGAGGATGTTGTTCTGTTCGATCCGGTAAACGGAGGTCGTCAGGGAAAGCCGCTTGTGGAACCATTCGCTCTTGGCCCCGGCTTCCAGCATGTCGCTCTCCAGGGGATCGAAAGGCCCCCCGAATACCGCCGGGTTTCCGATGGTGCCGGCGCTTTGCGGCTGGAAACCTTGCACGTAGGTGGCATACAGATTGACCTGCGGGATGACGCTGAAGACCAGGCCGGCCCTGGGGATGATCGACTCCTGCCACAATTTCTTTTCCGTGGGCTTCGTATAGTCGAGAAAGTCGATGTAGTACTCCTTGCGAAGGCCCAGCATCAACTGGAGTTTCCACAATTTGATCTGGTCCTGGGCGTACACGCTGTTGGTGTAGTACCGGGTGGTCGGGTTGACCGTGCGGGTGGTGAAGTAGTTGCTGGTGTTGGCGGCGGAATAGTCCGGATTGGCCAGGTTGTAGAACGGCACGTTCGGTACGGGATTCCCGTTCTTGTCCAGCAGGTACAGGCTTTTCTTGGCGGGGTTGTAGGTGGCGATGGAGCCGTTGTTGGCCGCGTTACGGTAGCCGCTGGCCACGCCGTTGGTGGTGCCCACGGGAACGATGCTCTGGATGAAATCGTATCCGAACAGCATGCTATGCTTCAGGGGCCAGGTCTTGAAAGAGAAATTCAGGTAAGTAGTGAAATTGTCGTCATACCGGGTGCGCATCCGTTCCGTGGTCGACTGCAGCACCAGGTTCGGGATTTCCGTGCCGGCGCTGTCGACCGCATAAGCGTTGCCGCCGCGGTGTTCCACCATGTCTTCGAAGAATACGTACTTCATGTACGAGGTGTTCAAGGCGATGGCGTCCGTGAACTTATGGTTCATGGCGGCGATCAGGTAGTAGTTCTTTTCCTTCAGATAATCGCTGGCCCTGGACATGCTCTGGGTGATGGGCGTCGTGTATATCCGTTCCGTGCCTCCCGTGGAAGGTCCGTAAATGGGTTGGCCGCGTTCGGTCCTGCCGTCGATGTCGCTGTAGACGAAGTCGACGTCGAAGGCGGTCTTGGAGGTGGGGTGATAGGAAACGGACGGAGCGATCAGCACGTCGGCCCTTCCCTGCAGGTCCCGGAAGGTGGCGGTGTTCTGGTAGGCCAGATTCAAACGGTACAGGAGGGTTTTGTCTTCGTTCACGGGGCCGGTGAAATCGGTGCTGACGCGGCTCGTCTGGAAACTTCCCGAAGAAATGGCCACGGATTTCCGGGCCGTTTCCAGGGGCTTCTTGGTCACGTTGTTGATGGTTCCCCCCGGCTCGGTGTTCCCGTACAGCGCCGAGGCGGGGCCCTTCACCACTTCCACTCTTTCGAGATTGTTGATGAGCGGGGAGCTGAAGGAGCGTCCGCTCACGCGCAGGCCGTTGATCAGGTAATAGCTGTTGCCGCCGATGCCGCGGATGGTGAACCGGTTCTCGAAGTTGTTCAGGCTCACGCCGCTCACGTTCTTGATCACGTCGTTGATGCGGAAAGCCTGCTTGTCCACCATCAGTTCCTTGGTCACGTAACTCACCGACTGGGGGACGTCTTTCAAAGGAATGGCCGTCTTCGAAGCGGAGGAGGAAACCTCGGCTTTGTACGAGGGTTGCTTTTTGCCGACGACTTTGACCTTTTCCAGGGCGGTCACGGAATGGGTGTCGGCCGGGGCCGAAGCCACGGGAGCGGCGCTGTCCGCCGATTCAGGCGAAACCGCCGTAGCGGGCGCGATAGGCGCTGCGGCCGGTTCCGCTTGGGCCATGTCCGCGGGCGCGGCCGGAGCGGGGGGCGGAACCTCCTGCGCGAAGGAGGAGGCCGCGATCAATGAGGCGAAAAGTCCCGTGATCAAAAATGCATGGAGATTCGAGCGGGTCATGGGAGATCTTTCTGAAACGGGTTCGGGTTTTGCCAGGGAGGAAGAGTCTGTCACTCTTCCAGTTTGAATTCGAAGGGCGCCCGGAAGCGGGCCGATATTTTCCGGCCATTGCGTATAGGCGGCTGAAACAGAGTGGCGCGCGCGGATTTGAGGACGGCATCGTCGAACTCGTGTCCGCCGCTTTTTTCGATCTGCACTTGGGTCACCCTGCCCAAGGTATCGATGGTGATCAAAGCCACCACAGTGGCTTCCAAGCCCTTGTCCTGCGCCCGGCCCGGATAGACGGGAGACGTGCCCGACAGGATGCGCGGAGCCTGATCGACCATGACCGGCGAGGGGGGCAGGGGAGGCGGAGCCGGCGCGACCACGCTGTCCGCTTCTTTCATGATGGTATTGCCGGTGGCCACGGCCAGGTCGCCGGTTTCGCTCAGGGCGCCGTCGTCCATGCCGAATTGCGGCGGCGGGGGTTCCGGAGGCGGCTCCAGCTTGGGCGGAGGCGGCGCGGGATCGGGAGGAGGAATCTCCTCCTCCATCACGAAGATTTCGTCTTTCACTTGGTTGGCTTTGCCCTGCTGGGGCCAGAAGGCGCCGATACAGATGCCGGAAGCGATCAGGGCGGCCACCGCGATGTTGGCGCCCTTGGATAAAGGCGTCGCGGAAACGGGCAGATGCAATCGCAACGCGAAGAACCGTTCCGCATTGGGTTTGCGAATTCTCCCGCTGCGTTTGGGGCCGCGCCGGCCCGGGGCTTTTGGCGAAGACATGGCAATCATCCCGGTTTGGAAACCTTCAACGCGTATTTGCGGACGCCGGAACCCTTGACCCAGTCCAGCAGCCGGACCACGTCCTCGTAAAGCAGGCGTTGATCCGCGGCGATGAGCACCTGATGGGTCGAGTCCTTGGAGACTTCATCCCTGAGCGCGAGGGCGATTGCGGCGGAATCGGATTCCACTCCGTCCAGGTAGACCTTGCGATCGACATCCATGGTGAGGCCGGAAGCCTTGGGGGCTTTTTCCCCGCCGTTCGCGGCCTTGGGCACGCTGACGGGGATTTCCCGATGGTCCAGCAGGGAAGAGGTGATCATGACCAGGATGAGCAGGACCAGGAACACGTCCACCAGCGGAGTGATGTTGATCGACGTGATCCCGTCCTCGTCGTGGGCGGAGGATGCGGCGGCCATCAGAAAATCTCCTTGGCGGAAGCCTGCAGGCTGCGCGCCAACAGCAGGTTGCGGATTTCGCCCAAGCCGTCCATGGCCTTGCGGACGCGGGCCTTGAGCAGGTTGTACAGCACCACCGCGGGAATGGCGACGATCAATCCCACCGCCGTGGCGATCAGGGCTCCGGCGATGGCGGACATCACTTCCACGCCGCCCGTGCCGCCTTGGGAGGCCATGCGCCGGAAAGCGGAAAGAATGCCGAGCACGGTTCCCGTGAGTCCGAGGAAAGGCGCATTGGCCCCCACGGTCCCCAGGAATTGCGCCCCTCTTTCCAGCAAATGGCGTTCGCGGACTTCCTGGGATTCCAGGACTTTTTCCAGCGCTTCCGGACACAGATGCACATTGTCCAATCCCAGCCGGATCAGGCGATCGGCCGAACCCGCTTCTCCGGCGGCCGGTTTCGCGGTCTGGTCGTCGCGGGGAAGTTGGGCGGTCAGGTTTTCAGCCAGGCCGGCGCTCAATTTCCGCATGCCCGATTGGGCGGCGCCCAGGGCCCGCCAACGCCAAGCGAAAAGAGCCACGCAGGCGGCGCCCATGGCCAGCAGCAGGCCCAGGATGCTTTGTTCCACCGCCCTGAGGGCGGCGTCGGAGAAAATGGCGTTCATATCGGTATCCTTCCAAAAGAAAAGAATGAGACTTAATCTCAATCTTAATTTTAAATGTATCTTGGCCTGGCCGGGTGCGGCAAGGGCGGGAGCGCGGCGTGCTCAGAACCTTTGTCCACGGGGATGCTACACACAGGCAAAGACGGGATTCCGATGGATGAGGATTTGATGGCCGAATTGGAGAAGCGGGTGGAGACCTTGGGCAACGTAAGCAAGGCCTGTATGGAGATGAACGTGAGCCGCAGCCAATACTACAAGTGGAAGGCCTCCATTAGGACGAAAAGCCCGGAACGACAGGTCAGGCGGCATCCCCAGGCTATTCCTTTGGCGGTGCGGGAGCAGATTCTGACCCTGGCCCGGCAATACCCCGACTGGGGTTGCGATCGGATCTCCTACTTCCTGGAGTTGCAGCGGAAGTCCGTCAGCGCCACAACGGTGCAGAAAATCCTAAGAAGGCACGGGTTGGGAAAGATGTCCCAGCGGGGACGCGATTATTTTTCACAGTTGTGAAACCTTCGATATGTGCTTTTTTCGCACGTATTCGCCGATTCCCGGCCTCCTTTGGGGACTTTTGGGAAGTCCCCGCCCTCTTCCCCCATCGGTTTTCGAAACGTACGGATTCGTACACCGCAGTACTGTAGGCCCCGGAGTGCCGGGTTCCTTCAGGACCTGGCGGGACTTCCATCATCGACAAGGCAGCCCATGGGTGGGTTGCGCAGCATTGACATCACCGTTCATTTCAGAAAGGACGCGTATGAAAACCTCTTTTCAGCGTTTTTCGACCAGACGCAACGTGCCCACCAGTGCGCAATCCGTCGCAGTTTCCGCGTCCCTCTCCAGACCCAAAACCCTGGCGGCGATAACCGCGCTCGCATTCTTCGCGGGCGGAGCCTGGGCCGGGAATCCGGGCAGCTGCCCGGCGGTCAAGGATGCGGACTTCACCATGACGACCCTGGCCTCCCAGACGGCCAACAACCTGCAGGAACCGATGCGCATGGCGTTCGACCTGACCCCGTCGGGAACGGATGTCTACTTCGTTGAAAAGGGGGGAAAGGTCCGCAAGTACGTCGCGGCCACCAAAACCGTCACCAACATCGGGACCATCGGCGTGAATACCACGGGCGAGCACGGTCTGCTGGGAATCGCCCTGGATCCGGGCTTCAAAACCAACAAGCGTCTTTTCCTCTTCTACGGCACCAACCAGAACCCGTATCAATTCCGCCTCTCCCGCTTCACCATGACCGGGGAGCAATTGGACATGGCCTCCGAAAAGATCATGATCCGCATTTCCGCCGATGCCGGTTCCTGGCACACCGGGGGCTCCATCAAGTTCGATAACGCGGGAGACCTTTGGATCACCGTGGGCGACAACAAGTCGGACGAAGGCGGTTCCCCGAACACGAACGATTTGCGCGGCAAGATCCTCCGCATCCATCCCTTGGAAGACGGCACCTATTCCATTCCCGCGGGCAACCTGTTCCCGGTAGGCACCGAAAAGACCAAGCCCGAGATCTACATCATGGGCGATCGCAATCCCTACTCCATCGGAGTGGATCCCAAAACGGGTTGGATCGTCTGGGGAGAAGTGGGTCCCGACGGATACGGCGTCACCGAGGAATTCAATCTCGCCACCAAGCCGGGCAACTACGGCTGGCCCTATTTCGCCGGCAAGAACCAGGTCATCAAGACCGGCAAGGTGCCCTCCGCCCCCATCAACAATTCGCCGCTCAACACGGGCCTTGTCAATCTTCCTCCCGCGGTCACGGCAACCTATGCCTACCAGCAGGACTGCGCCATCTCCGGTCCGGTCTACCGCTATGACGCCTATGCCAATACGGCCGTCAAAATGCCTCCCCACTTCGACGGGACCTGGTTCGTCACCGATTTCAACAATTACGGAACGCTCGGTCAGACCATGGACACCATGTCCGTGGATGCGAACGGGAATCCCGGAAAGCTGGGACGGATTTGGCCCAATTGGAAGCTGACCCGGCCCCTGGAATTCCAGGTCGGTCCCGACGGCGCTTTCTACGTGGTGAACTATGCCGGCTACTTCTCGACGATCTCGACCACGGCCATCGTCCGCATTGAGTACAATGGCACCTGTCGTCCGCCGGTCGACAACTCCATAGCCATCCGCCGTCCCATGGCCCCCGGAGGGGCCCTGATGGACGTTGCCGGCTCGCGCATCGCCGTGCGTTCCGAACTGCCTTCGGAATTGAAGGTGACGGATATGAGCGGCCGCTCGGTCTTCTCCCAGCGCACCGTAGGACAGCAGGAATTCGACCTGGCGCCGGCCGTGCACGGCCGCGCCGGCCTCTATGCGGTCACGCTCGCGACCGGATCCTCGGTCATTTCCCGCAAGGTGCTGCTGGACGGGCTTTGATGCCCTGAGGCGGTTCGCCTCGCAATCCGGATATTCAACCCGCCCGGGCCGTTACCACGGCCCGGGCTTTTTTATTCCGACCCTTTTTAAGGCGAAGCCTGGACCAGAGCGGTCCCGGCGGCGGTCCGGACCAGGTAGATTCCCGGCTCTATGCGGGTCAGCACCCGGAACTCCCAGCGGCCCGCGCGCGCAAGGACCAAGGCCTTTCCCCGCAGATCATAGAGTCCGGGCAGCCCCGAGGCCGCCGAAGGGGCCTGAGTAACCCGCAGGATACCCCCGCGCAGGGTGGGCGGGGCGGAGCGGCCTTTGGACGCGGAGAATCGGATCGCCGCGGGCTGATCCCAATAAGTCCCGTCCGCTTGGACATCGGGAAGGCGGCAGGAGGCTCCCGGTCGGTTTCCCAGGGAGCAAATCCAATCCTTGATCATGGAGAGGCCGGCGGAATCGGGCTGAAAGGTGGCCAGCGTGGGCATCTGCTCCGTGGGCGTGAAGTCGAAGTCCTGCCGGACCATCATCCGCTTCATCACATAGGAGCTTTCCGGATACCCTTTGAAAATGAACTGCGGAAACGCCTCGCCGCCCTGATGGGTGAGCTTGCCCACGTAGGCGCCGTTCTTTCCGTCGCTTCCCTGGTCGACGCTGATCTCGGGATGGAAGAAATCGAAGATGTGATCGCCGGGGCTGGAGCCGATGGGGCCGTTGCCGTGGCATTGGGAGCAGTTCGACGCGAAATAGGACCGGGCCCGCAATTCCAGCGGGGCCGATTTTTCGTTCAGGCCGGCCCAACGGAACGCGCCGGGCTTTCCCGCCACCGGGTCGGCCGACAGGACTCCCTGGTCCCGCAACGCCTGCAATTGGTTCACCGTGGAATCTGCCAGGGAAGGCCGGTTCAATTGGGGGGTGATGAAACCCAGGATGCCGCGATTGAAGTGGCAGGTTACGCATTGGAATTTGGAAGGATAGGTGTACCGCTTCCCGCGGACGGTTCCGCCCATGCGCACATTGAGGATGACGTTTTCGCCGGACGCCTGGGAAACCAGATCGGCGTCGGATTGGTCGCGGGCCCATTTGTAACTGATGCCGTGCCAGGGATTGTCTCCAGGCTCCCCGGAACGGCGCACCAGGAACCGGGTTTCGACGAGGATCCGGCTGGAAGAATCGCCGTAAACGGTGTCGATCCGGAAATTCTTGATGAAGACGGTTTTCTCGGGAAAGGCGTAGGAATCCGTGTCGGTGGGGATGACCTTGGCGCCGGCGGGCAGGGAAATGAAGCGCTCCTTGGCCGCGCCGTCGCTCCACAGGGGGCTGTTCACCTGGAAAGGGACGATGCCGTCGCCCAGGATGCGCGCCGGGCCCGTGGTCGAATACAGCCCGGTCAGGGAGAGTTTGGCCGGCAGCGGATAGTCGTCCCGGCCGTCGAATTCCCGGATGGCCGTGGAAAGGCCCGCCGCGCTTCCGGAGGCGGCCGCAAGAAGCCCAAGCGCCGACAAGACGAATGCCCGGGCCCGTTTTTTCACTGCAAACCCCTCAACTTATCCTCCGCGTTCCATCAATCCAGGCTCTGCGTTTCATAGTATAGCAGTTGATCGCCGACACCGCCAGAATCGCGAAAGGGGCGGGAAAATCATTCACAGATGTGAAAAAAGATTCTCGCGATACGCCGGAACGCCGCCCCGGGGCGGGCCCGGCCGATTATAGTTGTTGGGCATGGGGCCAGTCCGGTCCCGGGGGTTCGGCATGGTTTCGATATCCAAGTCAGGCATTGCAGCGGCGGCCGTCTGCCTTTTCGCAGCGGCCCCCGCCATGTCGCAAACCGAAACCCCCTGGATGAATCTTTTCAACGGCAAGGACATCAAGAATTGGGGCTATGTGGCGGCCAATTGGCATGTCGACAGCGGCATGATCATCGGCAAGTCCCAATCCACCTACAACAACTTCTGCCATAGCACCCGGAAATACTCGGACTTCGTGCTGGCCATCCGCTGCCGTCTGTGGGAAACCTCCACCGAGTACATCAACAGCGGCGTGCAATACCGATCCGTGTTCATCGATTCGAGCAAGCATTCCCTCAAGGGATATCAGATGGATATCGGCGACGGCTACATGGGATCCATGTATCCCGAGGGCGGCTATCCCGCCGGCGCATCGGGTGTGTCCCCATCGGCCGATTGCAGGAACAAAGAGCATTTGAATGGTTGGAATCAGTACGTCATCACGGCCAACGGGAACAAGATCAGGCATGAGATGAACGGCAAGCTGTGCGCGGAATATACCGCCACTGTCACCGATGGTTACCTGGGCATGCAATTGCACTTCACCAATCTGGTGATGGAGGTGGATTTCAAGGACATTTTCATCCGCCCCTTGAACAACTCGTTCACCATTCCTGATTCCCAGAAGGTCTACGTGGACACCACCACCTGGACTCTCAAGCAGGGCACCGGGATGCGCGCCGACCGCAATACGACTTTGGCCTTTCCTCCCTATATGGACGGAAACAATCTGACCATCCCCGCCTTCTGGCGGGGCAATGACCGCTCCGTAAAGGTCTCCCTGCTGGACGCTTCCGGCAGGCTCGAATTTTCCCGCTCCATCATTGCCGGCGACGAACTTCCCCTCGTCGTTGGATTGCCCAATTTTGGGGCGGGAAAGCATTTGCTCCGGGTAGGTTCGGGTCCGACGGCCTACAACGGAGTCGTCCGCACCGGGAACTGAGTTCCTGGCGCGGACACCTCGCTTCGAGGTGCGGACACCTCATTCTGGGGTGCGGACGCCTCTCTTCCCAAAGCGGATTTCCCCCATCAAGCTACTGACCTCCGCCTCCACTCCAACTATGGATGCCGCTTAAGGCTTTAAGGCTTAGAGGGATTGTAGACGCGTGACAGCCATGGGATGGGGGCCTTCAGGCTTACCGCTCCAGGCACGGCCCCTACAGGATTCCCGGGCGCAAAGGAACCCCAGGCGCAACCCCTGAAGGCCCAAAAGACAACGGCTGAAGGCCAAAAAGAAAAGCCCCCGTCCTTGCGGAACGGGGGCTTTTGAATACTGGGGCTTGGAGTCGGTGGAAGGTTAGTTCCGCACGACCTTGATGACCTGGGTGCCTTCGGAAGTCTTGACGTGCAGGAAATAGATGCCGGCGCTGCGGACTTCCGTGAGCGCCACTGGAGCGGTTCCCTGGGCCGAGCGGGAAGCCACCGGGCGTCCCATCAGGTCGCGCACTTCCAGGCTGAAGCGTTCCGACGTGGCTACGGTCACGGAAAGTCCATTGGCCATGTTCACGTCCACGTGCGGTCCCTGCCAGGCCAATCCCTGCCGGGCTGCCTGGAAGGCTATCGAGGTGGAGGTCTCCAGCTTGGGTTCCGCCGGGTGGCAATCGCCGATGTACTCGATGCGGATCAGTCCCGTGTTGGGCCCGCTGGTGCGATAGCCATCGTAGTTGTTGACGTACAGGGCGCCGTCCGGGCCGGCCTGCATGTCCAGGGGTCCGTGCAAGGGGATGCCGATGACGTTTTCCTGGGCCGTGATCTGGGTGCCGTCGTTGTTCAGGGTGAAGGCGGTGATCTTGTTGGCGTCCCCGTTGAAATCCGAGACCAGCCACTTGCGCGTGAAATGGGGCGGGAACTTGATGGAGGAGTTGAGATCGCCGTCGTAGCGGTAGATGGGGCCGGTGATGGCGCAGGCCTTCTTGTAGGCGTAGATCGGGGAGACGGCCGGGGGCAAGGTGGTCATGCCGGGCTGGGCTCCTTCCCATCCGTAGCCGGCGGGCATGGTGGGAGCGGCGGCGTTGGTACCGGGCTTGGTGGCGAAGTCACCCGCGAAGAAAGGGTATCCGTAATTGCCGGGCGCTTTGGCCAAATCGTATTCCTCGGTCTTTTCGGGGCCGCCCACGTTCATATCCGCGCCGTCGAAATTCTTGTTGTCCGGACCCACATCTCCCCAGACGATCCATTTGCGGACGGGATCCAACGAGAGCGTGTAGGGGTTGCGATTGCCCATGATGTAAATCTCGGGGCGGGTGTTCGCGGTGCCTGCTTTGAAAAGGTTGCCCTCCGGGACGGTGTACTTTCCGTCCGAGGTGGGATGGATGCGGAGGATCTTGCCGCGCAGATCATTGGTGTTGGGAGAGCTGTAAAGCGGATAGTCGCTGCCATCTTTGTAATCGTTGCCGACCGTGATCCACAAATCACCCTTGTCGTCGAACTGCATCGCCCCGCCCGGATGCTTGGATCCGGAGTTGATGGGGATTTTGAGGACCACCACTTCCGAGGCGAGGTCCAGGCTGGTGTGGGCCGCATTCAGGGTGAAGCGGGAAATGCGCCAGCTTTTTTCCGTGCCGCCGACGTAGGTGTAATAGATGTAAACGTTGTTGTTGGACTTGAAGCCCGGGTCCAGGGCGATGCCGAGCACGCCGTCCGATGAATTGGTCGAGTTGATGTTCAAGGTGAACTTGGCCAGCGTGATCACTTTGCTGGTCTTCGAGTCGAACTTGCGGACCTTGCCGAGACGCTCGGTGAAATACACATCCACCTTTCCCTTGGCGTCTTCGGTGTTGGACGCGAGGAGATCGAAGGCCATCTTCATCGGTTCCGCCGCGGTATCTCCGGCGCGCGTCGCGATGGGAACGGCCTTGAAATCCGCGTTGGCGATGTCTTTGCAGCCGGTCCAGGTCAAGGCATGTGAAGACGTGACCGCGAAGCCTGCGGCCAGGAGCGCGAGTGTCGCGGTTTTCATTATCGAAGCCATAGTTTCAACCTTTGTTCGTGGACGCCGGAATACCCCACCCGGCCGTACCCATATAATAAATCCAAGCCGGCAATATTCCATGGCGAAAGGCTCAAAGGATCGCCTTCTTTAATTAAAAAAATGCGGGTCCGGGAAAGGAAAAATAGTGTCGGCGCAATGGGGGCAAAAAAGACAACGATTGCCGCAAAAAACCGTTTTCCCAGCGTAATAACGGGGTAGGGGCGGCAGGGCGATCCGGGGCCTTCGGTACCGGGTAACCTGGGCGGAACCAGCCTGGAAGGGGAAGCCCGGGCCCAACCACTATTTTCTATGTAGGTACGTTATGATGATTCACTTCGCAAGCAGGACCGGAGTGCGACTGTTCCTCGCGGGCGTGCTTTTCCTGGCCGGTCTGCTGGCGGTCTGCAAACCCCCGTCCTACTCCTTCTGGAAGCTTTCCATCGTCGTGATGGAAGGCGGGCACTTCATCGTCCTTCCCTGCTTGCTTCTGGCCGCGTTGAGCTTCCGCTCCGGAGTACTGGACAAGTTGGCCGCGGCCCTGTTCCTGGGTTCGGCCGTCCTTTATGCCGCCACCAGTCTGCGGGCAATCCGGGTCGCCGGCGGATTGGAAAAGGAGTTCGCGGCCTCATGGGGAAATCCCGCTCCTCCGGCCGGCGGATTCCAACGCGCCAAGGCCCTGTCTTTTCCGGACCTCTTCAAAGGCGTGCCCATCGGCGATACGGCATTTACCACCCTGGTCTACGAACATCGCGACGGCAGGGACCTGCGGTTGAACTTTTACGCGGCGGCCGGCCCGCGGCCTTCCGCCGACGGAAACGCAACCGCTGCTTCGCATCCTCGGCTGGCGCCCTGCATAGTGGTCCTGCACGGCGGCGGATGGGACGGCGGAGTCCGCTCGCAGTTGCCCGATTTGAACGGCTTCCTGGCCGCGGAAGGCTATGCGGTGGCCAGCTTGGAATACCGATTGGCGCCCAAGTACAGATATCCCGCCCCGGTGGAGGATGTCGCGGATGCCCTGGCCTACTTGCGCGCCCACGCGGCGGAACTCGGAATCGACAGCGCGCGCTTCGTACTGTTGGGCCGATCGGCGGGAGGTCAGATCGCCCTGCAAGCCGCCTATACCCTGAATGATCCGGCCATCAAGGGCGTCATTGCCTTCTATGCCCCTGCGGATATGGTATTCGGCTACAGCCTGCCCACCAATCCCCTCATCATGGATTCGCGTCTGCTCATGAGACAATACCTGGGCGGAGGATATCCGGAAGTTCCGGAAAACTACCTGGGCTCTTCCCCCGTGGAGCACCTCGCTCCGTCCAGCCCGCCCACCTTGCTGCTGGCCGGCCGTGCGGACGTGTTGGTCTCATTCCAACATACCGTGCATATGCGCGCCAAAATGGGCGCGCTCGGCGTGCGCCATTTCATCGTGGACGTGCCCTGGGGCGCGCATGGATTCGACTACGTGTTCCGCGGTCCCGGATCCCAGATCAGTCTGTTCTTCATTGAACGGTTTCTCGCCGCGGTGGTCCCGTAGGGGCCAAATCGCCTCAAGCGGCGCGAAGCCTGAGCTTGATAGCCTGCTCCGGGCAGACTTCCACGCAATAACCGCAAGCCTGGCAGGCATCCGCCCGCACCGCATGGGCCTGCTTGTTTCCGTGGGCGAACGCTTTCAGCCTCGCGAAAAAGGACAGTCCGGCCTTCTCTTCCGCCGTCAGGGACGAAATCTCGAAAACGTTGAAGGGACAGGCCGTAACGCAAGGTCCTTTGGCTTCGCACCGGGAGCGATCGATGACGGGTTCGAACTTCCCGGCCGGTTGTTTGCAGTGGGTTTCATCGGGTTGGGGCATCGATAGGTCCTTTGGAAGGTATCCATATGCTAACAAAAATCCCGTTTCCGGAGAAGAAATTCGCATTTTTCCGACCGACACACCGGGAGAAGCGGCGATGACGGCTGAAGAGATCCGGAAGAAATTGAAAGCCTTGGGCAGTCCCGAGGTGGAAGCAATCGCCAAACGTTTTTTCAAAACCGGCCCGGGCGAATACGGAGAAGGAGATCGATTCCGCGGCATCAAGGTTCCCATCGTCCGCGGCGTGGCGGCGGAGTTCCGGACGCTTCCGTTTCCGGAGGTCAAGCGACTGCTGTCCTCTCCCTTCCATGAGGATCGGTTGGCCGCCTTGATCATCCTGGATTGGCAGTTCAAGCGCGGTGGCGATGCCGTGCGGGCCGGGATCTACCGGCTGTACCTGGGAGGAGCACGCTGGATCAATAACTGGGACCTGGTCGACGTATCGGCCCCGAACATCCTGGGCGCTTATCTGGAGGAACGGGACCGGGCGCCTTTGTACAAGCTGGCGCGATCGAAGAACCTGTGGGAGCGCCGTATGGCCATCCTGGCCACCTTGTGGTACATCCGTAAAAAGGATTTCTCCGATGCCCTGCGCATTGCGGACATTTTGGCCGCATCGGAAGAGGATCTTCTGCATAAGGCGGTGGGCTGGATGTTGCGCGAGGTGGGGAAGCGGGACCGCGAGGCCGAGGAGATCTTCCTTGCGCGTCATTGCCGGACCATGCCGCGCACCATGTTGCGATATGCCATCGAACATTTTCCGGAGGCTCGCCGGCGGGCCTATTTGAAGGGAGCGCCGTGAATCCCTGAAGGGGCGATCAGAAACAGTTGGTGGCGAGATCGCTCTTGGAGGCTTCGCCGTTTTCGGGAGCCTGATCGGAGCCATGCGCGGACGCGGTGGGATTTCCGGCGGCGTCCTTTACGACCCCGGCATCCTTTTCAGGACCCGAGGCGGCGGCGGGGCAAAGTCCCTGGGCCGCCATGGCGCGCTGGGCCAAAACCAGTTCCGGTTTGTCGACCGGGAGCACGAGGCTGTCCAGACTGCTTTCCCGGTGGGCGCTGTGTTCAGGGAAAAGCTTGGCCTGTCCGAAGACTGCGAAGGCTACCAGGATTAATTTGACGACGATTAGCATGTCCGTTCCAATGACCAAGGTTTGTTCGAGGGTTCCCTCTGCATAGGGAATCTAACCTTGGGAGGTAAATGGATTCTCTCCGCCTCGTAACGGAATGTAACAACGGAATAATAGTTGTCAAAGATCAATTCTTTCCGGATGGATCGCTTGGAAACCCCGTGGCTGTAGGCTCGGAGCTGTGCCTGGGTATGCGCACTCTTTGGTGACGTTGCGAAGCGGATGGGATTCCGGACATTGTCGCATCGGCTTCCAAGTGTCATGGAGGTCACGCTCGCCCCGGCATCCATCAGGGTTTCTTTTCGGTTACCGATCGATTTACGGGTGGAAACCCAAAAAACCGCCATAGTTTCCACCGTGAGGCGGGGTTCCGGGGGGAGCCCTGGCTCCCAACCGGAAAAGTCTCTTTTCCGGCTCCGGGAATCCAGGTCTATTTGGGGGAGCAAAGGTCTTTTCCGGTAAAAGCCCAAACCTCCGGTTAGGGTGCAACGGGTGGTGAATACCCATTGTATGGTCGACGTCCGAATTTGGGCAATTTGGGATGGTTGGCGTAGGATTTCCAGCCTGGAGACGGATGTCGGCGCAACAGGGTAAACTGTCCGCCACCCCTGAAAGGGTTTATAATAAGAAGGCATGGGCAACAGCGGGTTCCGCCTCCATGCCGGCAGTCCGGTCCCACCGGTCTTCCCGGCATGTTCCAGCGGCCCGGGCGGCAACTCCACCCTGGGCGCTTCAGCTTACCTGTCACTTTCAAGTTACCTCAATACGCTCGGCCCATGCATCCGAAAGGGGAGACCCATATGATCGCGGAAACCGGCAAAGGCCAGTTCGGCAAGCGCCCGACGCGCCCGCTCAACGCCTCCGAGTACATGCACCTTTCTTCCATCAACGAGGCGCCCAACCAGGTGCTGGGCGATCATCTGATCCAACTGGAGAATTTCCAGGACTTCACGAGCAAAGGCACCCATGTCAAGGGCGGCAATGCCGGGGAGCGCAATTGGACCGATAAGAGTTTCGTGCCCATCACCCTGGCCACCCAATGCATAGACTGCCTCCATTGCGTGGTGGCATGTCCGCACCATTCCATCGGGTATGAGGTATCCGATCGGGAGGTGGAGCCCATCTTCCATCTGTTCACCAAGACCTTCAACCTCCTGCCCGGCATGCATCTGGACGAAAAGGCGGAAAGCCATTCCGTCAGGAAAGGGGCCGTCAACTACAACCATTGCAAAGGTTGCTTCGTATGCGCCTCCGCGTGCCCCACCGGAGCCATCCATTTCGTGCCGGCGGAGTTGGTGGATATGGACAAGTACAAAGGGACGCCCGTGACGGCCTCCGGCATCGCGGACGTTTTCAAGGCGCCCTCCGCCGAAGGCGAGCAATGGGTGCAAAGGTGGATCCAGGACGCGGGGAAAATCCTGGCGGCCCATCAGGCCATGCTCCTGAGCGGATCCGAGCCCAAGGTCTTCAACGGTTCCGTCATGTTCGCCGATTTCGCTTTCCAGGCCAGGTTCGACAGCGTGTCCATCTTTCCCATCACCCCCAACACCTCCCTGCTCAAGCACATCGAGGATCGCGCCGGCCATCAGGCCGCGGACGCCAAGCATCATCTGCAATTCCGTCCCTGTCTGTCGGAGGAGTCCGGTTACGCCTGGCTCACGGGTTCCGCCGTGCGGGGCAAGCGCTCCCTGATGGCCCAAGGTTCCCAGAGCCTGGCCCAGATCTACGAGTTCATGAACATCAACCCGGGCCTGCATCTGCCCATATTCATGCTGGAGCTGACGCGCGCCCTGTCGCCGGGCACCACCACCAAACCCGATCACACCACCACCTTCCGCACTTCGGACACGGGGGAGATCATCCTGTTCGGCCGGGGCATCCAGGACGATTACGACAAGGAATTCCTCCTGCTCAAGGTGATGGAGTCCCATGGAGTCTGGATTCCGGGACGCCTGGTGATCAAGGGCTTCGTGGAGACGCATACCCTGACTTCCGAACGCCAAGGGCATCTGGAAAAGCTGAACGATGCGGATGCGGATGCATTCCTCGGCCGGCCCAAGAACCCCTTTGTGTTCGACGACGATGAGAACCGTTCCGTGGGCATCCTGGACATGGACAGCCGTTACGCGGAACAGCGCCAGGCCATCGATGAAACCTTGTTGCAGGCCGGCAAGAATTTCGATCAGGCGGCGCTGGAGCTTTCCCGATTCACGGGACGGGCCCCCATCCGCAAGGTGGGCCGCTTCCCGGAGGCCGGGCCCATGGATTTCTGCATCGTGGGCCTGAACGATCCGGACATGTCCTCGGCGGAATACGTGGCCTCGCGTCTCAACGGCCAGGGCATCCGCTGCGGCGTGGTTTCCATCAATCTGTACCGGCCGTTTCCGGCGGCGGACCTTCGCAAATGCCTGGAGGGCTGCAAGGCCGTGGCCGTGGTGGAATACAACAACTGGTCCGGGCGTTCGGGCGGAGGCATCCTGGCCCAGGAAGTGCGCTCGGCCCTGTACGATCTGGACAACCCTCCCTACCTGATGGCGGCGACCATCGGCCTGGGCGGACGCGCCGTGACCATTCCCTATTGGGTGACGCTCTTCCGCATGCTCGCGGACGTGAGTTCCGGAAACAAGGATACGCGCACGCACTCCTGGTTGAAGGATTTCGCCCCCGGCCACTCCTTCGTGCTGGGCACGCGCGGCAATCCCAATCCCAAGACCGATGCGTCCTTCGATATTCCCCTGATGGAGGAAGGCGTCCGCCAGATCGCCGTGGTGGGCAAGGGCGGCCAGGGCCTGCTGCAGCTCAATTCGGTGTTCACGGGCGTAGCCAGCATCCGCGGCCAATACGCCCTGTCGATGGCGGGTTTCGGGGCCTTGCAGCGCGGCGGCGGCATCACCCTCAGCATCAAACAATCCGCCGAGCCCATCCGGGACTGGTCCGATATCATCATGGCGGACACCATCATGGCCTTCGACGGGGACGTTTCCCTGGAACCGATGCTCCGGCAGTTATGTCCGGGGGGAATCCTGATCCTGGACGGAGAGGGGGAGGCCGCGGAACGCTACCGGACCCTGCTGCCCGCCGGCGCCCGCATGATCCTGATCCCGGCCAAGCGCATTTCGCGCCGCCTGTACGGCAGTTCCGCGCGGACCAACATGATCCTGTGCGGCGCCATGCTGGCCAACATGGGCGTGGACGATATGGAGGAACTCCTCAGCCTGCTGGACGCTTTGAGCCAGGTGAAAGGAATAGAGAAGGAAGCCAAACTGCTGCTGACGCAGAAGAACCGCGAGGCTATCCTGGCGGGCTTCATGGCGTATCAGACCGCCTCCCGCGGCGGAGGCGATTGGATCGCGGTGGAAGGCGAACTGGCCGCTCCGGCGGTGGAAAGCCTGGAGGATTTCCAGGCCCGTATCCTGCCGCCCAATCTGCAGAAGGCGCTGGCCAATCCGGACAAGCTGCGTTTCCTGGAGAAGATCTACGCGCTGAAGAAGAAACTGTACCAGACCATGTTCCGCTTCCATCCCACCATCAATCAGGTGCAGAGCATGTACATCACCCTCAACGGCAAGGGTCCGTTGACGGCGGGAGACATGGCCTGCGCGGGATGCGGCCAGATCAACATCTTCCGCACGGTATTCAACTACCTGGGGTACCTGCAGCAGGACAAGGGCAAGATCTACGTGAGCGAGCAGGACGGCTGCGGGACGGTGATCTCCGGCCTCAACCGCACCTCCATCTGGAACCTTCCCTACATACGCATCGCCTTCGAGACGGCACACGGCGTGGCTTCCGGGTTGTCCCACAACGTGGATACGGGAGACATCGTGGTATCCATCTCCGGGGACGGCGGGTTCATGCAGGGTTTGCGATCGGTGGAGGACGCCTTGCATCAGCAGGATCCGATTTTCCACATCGTGGTCATCAACCAGACGCTGGGCAACACCGGCGGCCAGGCGACCAGCACCACCATGACCGGCGCCAAGACGAGGGATGGGCACATTTCGAGACGGGAGCCCGTGAACTTCCTGAAATACGCGGAGAAGTATTGCGTGCAGGGCGCGGTGGCCTCGACGGTCCATCTATCGGATCTGTATGCCAAGATCAAATGGGGGCATCACGTGGTGCGGGAGGAGCGGAAGCCCTTCCTGCTGCTGATGCATTTCAGCTGCCTGGAGCAGGGCATCAACCTGGCCCGCAGCATGGGCGCGCAGAAGATGGCCATGGATGCGCATTTCTTCAACCTGTATTCCCTCCGGTACCATGAGGTGAAGAACCGTCAGGGCAAGACCCTGTATCTGCAAAAGCGGACCACCATCGATTGGTTCCCGTGGACCTTCACCCGCGGGCAATGGAAGGACCGGTTGCGCAAGTATTACGGCATCCAGAAGATGATGGCGCATTCCGCCCATGACGAGACCATCCTGGAGCGGGACTATTGGCTGCTGCGGGGCGAATGGAAACATCTGGCCCAGGAGATGGGTTTCTGGCGCTTCCACCTCGCCTTCCTGAAAAACATGTTCTCAATCCACCGCGCCACTCTGGCGCGCCTGATCAAGTGGGAGATCCCCAAGGAAGCGGGCCATTGATGGGCGCGGCGGAAGGTGGCGATGCCTTGATGAAAGAACGCCTGCGCTCCGTGGCCGTGCTGGGCGCGGGCGGCAAGATGGGCAGCGGCATCGCTTGGGTGGCGCTCAAAGCCATGGCGGAACAGGACGCCCGGGAGAACGGCGTGCCCGGTTCGGGGAAGTTCGCGCTGGCGCTGATCGATGCGGACCCGGCGGCGTTTCCGCGCTTGCGGGCCTACCTAAAGAGCCAATTGCTGAAAACCGCGGAGAAGGCGATCGGAGATCTCCGGACCTGGGCCAAGGACCGGGCCGACCTGATCGAGAACGCGGATATCATCGACGCATACGTGGACGGGGCCATGTCCCTGGCGCGTTGCGAGACCGATGCGGCGGGCGCCAAATCGGCGAAGCTGGTCTTCGAAGCCGTATTCGAGGACTTGGGGCTCAAGAAGGAATTGTACGCGCGCCTGAAAAGCCTCTGCGCCCCGGACACGGTTTTCCTGACCAACACCTCTTCGATTCCCATTTCCATCCTGGATCAATCCGCGGGGTTGGACGGACGGCTGCTGGGTTTCCATTTCTACAATCCCCCCGCCGTCCAGAAACTGGTGGAGATGATTTCCGGAAAACGTACGCGGCCGGAAGTAACGGCGTTGGGACGGGAACTGGGAAAGGCTTTCGGGAAACTCACCGTGCCGTCCAACGATGTGGCCGGGTTCATCGGGAACGGGCATTTCGTCCGCGAGCTTCTGTTCGCCTTCAGGAAGTTCCGGGAATTGCGGCCGATCCACGGAGACGCGGAAGCCTTGCTCCTGTTGAACAAGACCACGCAGGATTTCCTCATCCGGCCCATGGGCGTGTTCCAATTGCTGGACTACGTGGGGGTGGACGTCTTCCAGATGATCCTGAAGGTGATGAAAACCCATCTGGATCCCGCATCCGCCGATGGAACGGTGTTTTCCGATCAGACGTTGGACGCCCTCCTGGCCGCGGGAGTGCGCGGGGGGCAACTGGGCTCGGGGGAACAGAAGGACGGGCTGTTCAGGTACGAACGGAACAAAATCACCGCGGTTCTTGATGTAGCGGGTCTCAACGCGGGCAAAGGCATACCCTATGTTTCCCTGGGCGACGAAGCGCGCTTCCGGAAACCCCTGGAGAGTCTGGGCGCCTTGCCGGAAGGGCATGTTCCATGGACCGTCTTGGCCAAGGATCCGGGCAAAAAGGAAAAGCTGACCGGATACCTGGCCAATCTGGCGAAGGCGGAAACCCCGGGCGCCCGCCTGGGGCGTGAGTTTCTGGATCATTCCCGAAAGGTGGGCAGGACCTTGGTGGGCACAGGGGTGGCGGCCGGAGACGAAGACGTTGCCAAGGTATTGATGAACGGGTTCTTTCATTTGTACGGCCCCGCCGACTGGACCCATTGAGGAAACGGGGCAAGGACTTTGGAAACCGGGGAAGCGCATGCGTAAGCTGAGGAAACGGATTTTTTTCGGCGCCGGATACAATACGGTGTTCTTCGGATCGGGGCGGCGCGAGTTCCATCCCAAGCAGCCTATGCCCACTTTTGAAACCTACCTGAGGGAAGCCGCCCAAGGCACCCTGGCCCAGATTCCCCACCCGGAGTTCGACGAAGGCGTGGTCGCCAATTTCATGGCGGGCCGATTTCTGAAGCAAGGCAATCTCCCCGGTTTCCTCCCCATGATGGTTCCCGGTCTCAAGGGCAAACCCTGCGTGCGCGTGGAAGGAGCCTGCGGATCGGGCGGATTGGGCCTGGCCGCCGCGGTGAAAAGCCTTCTGGCCGATATGGCCGATTCCGTTTTCGTGGCGGGATTCGAAGTGCAGAATACCTTGAAAGCCGTGTACGTGGCGGACGTGCTGGCGGGCGCCGGCTATTTCAACGGCGATCGGAAGAACGGGCACGCTTATTTCTTTCCGGGAACCTTTTCCGACAGGGCGGGCGCTTACGGCGAACGCTATGGAAAGGACGCGGCCCGGCAGGGGATGGCCAAGTGGTATGAACAATCGATCCTGAACGCCAGGAAAAATCCCAAGGCCCAGGAGTTCCATAACACGACCAAGGATCTCTTCCAGTTGGGGATGACTCCGCCGGACGGCCGCAAGTTCGTTTCCCATCTAAACCTCTATGATTGTTCGAAAGTTTCCGACGGGGCTTCCTCCCTGGTGGCGGTAAGCGAAGAGGGGGCCAGGAAGTTGGGGCTGAAGCTGTCGGACCTGGTGGAATTGGCGGGGTTCCAAGGCAGCGAAGGCGACATCACCGAGAAACCCCCGGATCCGACGGTCCTGGAAAACACCGGAAGGGCCGCCCTGGGGGCATTGGAAATGGCGGGCGTGGGCCGCAAGGACGTGGGCGTGCTGGAATTGCACGATTGTTTTTCCATCACGGGATTGCTGGCCCTGGAAAGCATCGGCTTCGCCAAGCCGGGCGGGGCGGGCAAAATGGTGCTGGACGGCCTCACGGCTTCCCAGGGAGAATTGCCGACAAACCTTTCCGGAGGGCTGGGCGGTTTCGGCCATCCGGTTGGGGGGACAGGGGTGCGGCAGATGGTGGACTTGCTGGAGCAATTGACCGGAAAAGCCCCCAACCAGGTAAAATCGGGCAAGGATCATGGTATGATGGTAAGCATGGGCGGCAATGACAAGACCGTCACGGCTTTGGTGGTAAAACGCTCCGCTTAGCGCCGCAAGGCCGATGGCTTCGGATGAAGCGGAGTAATATTTTGCAAGCGGGGAAGCGTGGAGTTTGCGCGAGCAAACTCCATAGCGACGAGCCACAATAGGAGTGATGATGATTCAGAAGACCGGAGACTTGAAGAACATCAAAGGGATTTCCGACCGCGATCGAAAGATGATCGAGGAGGCGGAAGCGATGCTGGGACCGGAGCCCAGCGAAATGGGTTTCGTGAAGAACCTGTTCTGGGGCAACATCCGCCAGGAACTGGCCTTTCCCTATCCCGAAGTCGCCAAGGACGAGAAGGAACGCTGCGATGCGATCCTCGCCAAGCTCAAGGAGTATCTGGAAAAGGAACATCCCCGCCAGCAAATCGATCAGGAAGAAGCCATTCCCGATTGGGCCATCAAGAAGATATTCGCCCTTGGCGTGATGGGCATGAACATTCCCCGGGAATACGGCGGCCAGGGTCTGGGCGTCACCAGCTACAATCGCGCCCTGGAGATGATCGGATCCTATTGCGCGTCCACCGCGGTGGTGGTCTCCGCCCACCAGTCGATAGGCTGCAAGGCTTTGGTGCTGTTCGGCAACGATGAACAGAAGAAGAAATGGCTGCCGCGCCTGGCCGGGGACATGCTTTCAGCCTTCTGCCTTTCCGAGCCCAACGTGGGCTGCGACGCGGGCGGGCAGGAGACCAAGTGCATCCTGAGCGAGGACGGCGAGTACTATATCCTGAACGGCGAGAAGAAGTGGTCGACCTCCGGCGCTTTGTCCGGCATGTTCACGGTCATGTCCAAGCAGATCTTCACGGACGCCCAGACCGGCAAGACCCATGAAGCCGTGACCGCCCTGATCTGCACCCCGGACATTCCCGGAGTGGAGATCTACCAGAAGAACCGCAGCAAGTGCGGCATCCGCGGCACCTGGCAGGCGCGCATCCGTTTCAAGAATGCGCGCATTCCCAAGGCCAACCTGCTCCACAAGGAAGGCAAGGGTCTGCAAGTGGCGTTGTCCTGCCTGAACTACGGCCGCTGCACCCTGTCCGCGGGCATGCTGGGTTCCGCCCGCACCTGCATGGATCAGAGCATCAAATGGGCCCAGACCCGGTATCAGTTCAAGCGCCCCCTGGCCGACTTCGAACTGGTGCAGCAGAAAATCGCCCGCATGGCGGCTTATACCTACGCGATAGACGCCATCCTTTACTTCACCACCGGCATCCTGGATCGCCACGACAAAGACATCATGGTGGAAACCGCCGTGTGCAAGGTCTTCAGCTCGGAGATGGGCTGGCGCGTGATCAACGACGCCATGCAGATCATGGGCGGCGAAGGCTACATGACCGAGACCGAAATAGAACGGGCCTTCCGCGACGCGCGCATCTACCTGATCGTGGAGGGCGCCAACGAAGTGATGCAGTCTTTCATCTTCAGCTACGGCGGCAAGCAATTGGCCGAATCCATGCTGGGCATCCAGGCGGCATTGACCTGGAACGGCAAGGAATCGTTGATCGGAAACGCCGCCCGCATCATCCGCCACAGCCTGAATTTCCCCATCCTGGGCCGCGCGCTTTCCATCGCCGGGGAAGTGTTCCTGGGCATCCGCAAATCCATGCCCCGCCTGATGGGATTGCACCAGGATTTGGCGCCCTGGGTTTCCAGGTACGAAAAACTGGTGCAAGACCATGCCTATCAGTTCAAGAAGATCAGCTACAAGATCCAGGAGAAGATCGTCACGCGCGGGGCCATCCACGCGCGCCTCTCCGATATGGCCATGTGGCTGCACGCCTCCGCCTGCGTGCTGTCCAAGCTGGACCGGCAGATGCGCAACGGCGCCTCCGGCCCGGCCTGGGAACGCGATCAGGCCGCGGGCCTGCATTTCCTGGACATGGCGGAACACGAGTACCAGAACTCGGTGTCGGCCCTGTTCCGGAATCCGGACGATACCATGACCCTGGCGAACAAGGCGGCTTTGGCCTATTCGGATACCCTGCCCAACGCCAACTACGTGCTTCCGGAACGTTCTCCCAATGCCATGGGCCAGGGCAAGACGGTCAAGAAGGAATTCGTCAAACAATTCCCAGGCGTATCCGCATGACATCGGAAAGATTTCATGTCCGGAATCCCTGACAGCATCCGGATCGGAAACGGCGCGGGCTTCTGGGGCGACAATCTGGACGCGCCCATCCGCCTGGCGGAAAAGGGCGCCCTGGATTTCCTCACGCTGGAATACCTGGCGGAGCTCACCCTTTCCATCCTCGCGCATCAACGGCGGCTGAATCCGGAAGCCGGGTTCGTGGCCGATTTTCCGGCCACCGTCGCGCGCCTGATTCCCATCCTGAAGACCCAACCCGGGCTTCGCATCGTCACCAATGCGGGCGGGCTGAATCCGGCCGCTTGCGCCCGCGAGACGGCCAAACTTCTGGCCGCGGCGGGCATGGGCGGGGAAAAGGTGGCCTGGGTGAGCGGGGACGACCTGATGCCGAGGTTGGGCGAATTGCGCTCCGCGGGGGAACGTTTCCGCCACTTCGACACGGGCGAGGGGCTGAACTATTTCGAGGCCGCCGTATCAGGTCCCGGCAGCGGCGCCGGCTCGGCCAGAAGCGGCGAGGGATTGGTGAGCGCCAACGCCTATCTGGGCGCGGCGCCTATTTGCGAGGCTCTGGACCGTGGGGCCCGCATCGTCATCACGGGGCGGGTGGCGGATGCGTCGCTCACGGTGGGACCGGCCATGCACGCCTTCAAGTGGGGCTGGGAGGATTGGGACAAATTGGCGGCGGCCAGCGTGGCGGGCCATTTGATCGAGTGCGGGGCCCAGGTAACCGGGGGACTGCTCTCCCGGTGGCAGACCGTTCCGGACTATGCCCATATCGGGTACCCCATCGCCATCCTGACGGCCAAAGGGGATTGCCATATCACCAAGCCGGAGGGCACGGGCGGGGTGGTCAACCGGGAAACCGTCACGGAACAGCTGCTCTATGAAATAGGGGATCCGGCGCGTTACCATACCCCGGACGTTACCCTGGACTTCACGGAAACGGACGTGGAAGAGGTCGGCAAGGACCTGGTGCGGGTGTCGGGCGCCAAGGGCATCCGCCCGCCCGCCACCTTGAAGGTTTCCTGCGCCTATGAAAACGGATTCGCGGCCAAAGGGGACCTGGTGGTCAGCGGCCGGGATGCGGCCCGGAAAGCGAAGGCCACCGGGGAAATGATCCTGGACAGGGTCAACCAGGCGGGACTGCCTTTGAGCAGGAAGTATCTGGAAGTCCTGGGGGCGGGCGCCACCCTCCCGGGCGTGGAAACGCAACCCGGAGAGCTGAAGGAAGTGGTGTTGCGCATATCGGTTTGGGACAAGGACAAGAAAGCGGTGGAACGTTTCTGCCGCGAGATTTCGCCCGTCATCACCTCCGGTCCGCCGGGCATTTCCGGGTACGCCGGATCCAGGCCCAAGCCCAGGCCGGTGCTGACCTATTGGCCCACGGTGGTGGATCGCGATCACGTGCGCGCCATCGTCTACGTGCGCGGCGCAGGGGAGCTGGCGTCATGATCCGTTTGGGAGACATCGCGCACGGCCGCAGCGGCGACAAGGGCAACCATGCCAATATCGGATTGATAGCCTTCACTCCCGCCGGGCAGGCCTACGTTGAAAAGGAAGTGACGGCGGAAAAGGTGAAAGCGTATTTCCATAGCCTGGATCCGGACAAGGTGGAACGGTTCGCCCTGCCCAGGCTTTACGCCTTCAACTTCGTTCTGTGGAACGTGCTGGGCGGAGGCGCTTCGGATTCCCTGCGTACCGACACCCAGGGGAAGGCGCTGGCGACGGCCCTGCTGGAAATGTTGCTGCCGGATCCCATCAACCTGGCCGACATGCTGCCTCCGGCGGCCCGGGAGTAACATGGCTTCCAGGGACGCGAAGAGCGAAGGCATGGACGACCGCTTCCGGGAGAACGTGGCGCACAACGCCTCCCTGCTCGATCAACTGCGCGAGCGGATGCGCATCGCCAAAGGCGGCGGCGGCCAGGACGCGGTGGAAAAGCACGTGGCCAGGGGCAAACTGGCGGCGCGCGACCGCATTTCCCTGCTGCTGGATTCGGATTTCGAATTCCTGGAACTGTCCTCCCTGTCCGCATGGGACATGTACGACAATGCGGCCCCGGGAGCCGGGATCGTCACCGGCATCGGCAAGGTTTCCGGCCTGCATTGCATGATCGTCGCCAACGACGCCACCGTCAAGGGCGGAAGTTATTTCCCCGTGACGGTCAAGAAACACCTGCGCGCCCAGGAAATAGCGGAACAGAACCATCTGCCCTGCATCTACCTGGTGGACAGCGGCGGCGCCTTCCTGCCCTTGCAATCGGAAGTCTACCCGGACCGCAACCATTTCGGGCGCATCTTCTTCAACCAGGCCCGCATGAGCGCCCAAGGCATCCCGCAAATCGCCGTGGTGATGGGAAGCTGCACGGCGGGCGGCGCGTATATCCCGGCCATGAGCGATGAAACCGTCATCGTCCGGAACCAGGGAACGATTTTCCTGGCGGGGCCGCCCCTGGTGAAAGCCTCGACCGGGGAGGAAGTGAGCGCGGAGGATCTGGGCGGGGGCGACATGCACACCCGGAAGTCCGGCGTGGCCGACTACCTGGCCGAAAACGATCACGATGCCTTGCGCATCACCCGGGATGTGATGGCTAATATCGCCCGCACCTGGAGGCGTGAACCTCTTTATCCGCGCCTGGACGGATGGAAGGAACCCTCCGCCAAGGTGGAGGATCTTCTGGGGCTGGTCCCCAAGGATCTCCGCACCGCCTTCGACATCCGGGAGGTCATAGGCCGCATCGCGGACGGATCGGAATTCCACGAATTCAAACCCCTGTACGGCAAGACCATCGTCTGCGGGTTCGCCACCCTGCATGGTTTTCCGATCGGCATCATAGGCAACAACGGCATCCTGTTCAGCGAAGGCGCGCTCAAGGCGGTGCATTTCATCCAGCTGTGCGAAAAGCGCGGAACGCCCTTGCTGTTCCTGCAGAACATTCCCGGCTTCATGGTGGGCAAGCATTTCGAGGAGGGCGGCATCGCCAAGCACGGGGCCAAGCTGGTCACCGCGGTGGCCACCACCCGCGTGCCCATGATCACCGTCATCACCGGAGGATCCTTCGGGGCGGGCAACTATGCCATGGCGGGCCGGGCCTACGAACCGCGCTTCCTTTTCTCCTGGCCCAACTCGCGCATCTCCGTGATGGGCGGGCCCCAGGCTTCCAAAGTGCTTTCCCAGGTGAAGGTGGATCAATTGAAGGCCCAGGGGCGCACCCTGAGCGATAAGGAAATCGAAGCTCTGGAGAGGCCGATCGTGGACGCATATGATCGCGAGGGTTCGCCCTATTTCAGCACCGCGCGCATCTGGGACGATGGGATCATCAGCCCGCTGGAAACGCGCAAGGTGCTGGGGCAATGCCTCGAAGCCATACAGTTCGGGCATTGGAGCAACGGGCACGGCTTCGGCCTGTTCCGCATGTGAGGATCGGGAAATGACCATCGGCTATAAAACCATCAAGGCGGAATCAAGCGGCGGCGTAATGGCCATCCGGCTGTCCCGCCCCCAGGTCAGGAATGCATTCAATCCCGAGTTGATCCGCGAATTGAAGGAAGCCGTCCGGGCCGCGGAAGGGGACGGGACTCTCCGCGTGATCACTCTGCGCGGAGAAGGCGGAACCTTCTGCAGCGGCGGCGATCTCAATTGGATGAAAGAAAGCCTGACCTATTCGGACCGGGAAAATTATGAAGATGCGGAAAACCTGTACGCGCTCTTCGAAACCCTGGATCAATGCCGCCTGCCCATCGTGGGCGGGGTGGACGGATTCGCTCTGGGCGGAGGCGTAGGCCTGGTCAGCGTTTGCGATTACGTGGTGGCCGACCGGGAGGCCAGGTTTTCCCTGTCGGAAGTGAGGGTGGGGCTGGTGCCGGCTTGCATCGGTCCCTTCGTCCTGCGCAAGATCGGCGAATCCAATGCCCGCGCCCTGTTCCTCAGTTCGGAACGCTTCACCGCGGATCGGGCCCTGCAAATCGGCCTCATCCATGAGGTCGCCGATGCCGTGGATGGCGCGGACGGCGTCGCCGGGGCAATGGACCGCGTGACCCAAAGCATCCTGGCCGCGTCCCCCAACGCCATCTCCGTGGCCAAAACCTTCATCCGTTCCCTGACGCGGACGGCTCCCGGGTCCCAAGGAGCCCTGGCGGTCCGCACCCTCGCCGACATCCGCGTGACCGGGGAAGCGCAGGAGGGCCTGCGCGCATTCCTGGAGAAGCGTCCGCCCGCATGGAAAAATCCGTAACCCGCCTTAAGCATCCGGTCCGGTTCATCACCGCGGCTTCCCTGTTCGACGGCCACGACGCGGCCATCCATATCATGCGCCGAGTGCTGGTGGCAGAAGGCGCGGAAGTGGTCCACCTGGGGCATGACCGCTCGGTGAGCGACGTGGTGGAAGCCGCCATCCAGGAGGACGCCCAGGGCATCGCCGTCTCCAGCTATCAGGGCGGCCATCTGGAATATTTCACCTATATGGTCGAATCCTTGCGCCGGCGTGGCTGCGGCCATATCAGGGTGTACGGCGGCGGCGGCGGGGTCATCACTTCCGAGGAAATCGACCTGCTGCATAAACGCGGCGTGGCCCGCATTTTTTCCCCCGAGGACGGGCGGAAACTGGGACTGGAAGGCATGATACGGCTCATGCTGTCGGAATGCGATCGCCTTCCGGGCAAACCTCTCGCATCGCTTCCGAAGAAATTCACGCCCGTGGATACGGCGATCCTCGCCCGTGGACTGAGCACTTTGGAGTGGAGTCAGGAAAAGTCCTCCCGCGCCAAACCCTCCGGTTTGATCAAGGATATCCAGGCCCGTTTGCGCAACCGCAAAGCCTGTCCGGTCCTGGGCATCACGGGAACCGGGGGAGCGGGCAAGAGTTCCCTGGTCGACGAAATCCTGGTGCGGTTCCTGGAAGCCTTCCCGGAGAAACGGGTGGCGGTGCTTTGCGTGGATCCTTCGCGCCGCCGCACGGGCGGGGCCCTGCTGGGGGATCGCTTGCGCGTGAACTGCGCGGGGAAATCCGATCGGGTCTTTTTCCGGTCCATGGCCACGCGGCGGGCGAACGCTTCCATGAGCGCGACCGTGAAGGACGGATTGCGCCTGATGCAGGCGGCCGGATTCGACCTGGTCCTGCTGGAGACCGCCGGCATCGGCCAGAGCGACACGGAAGTCACCGAGGTGGCGGATGTCTCCATCTATGTCATGACTCCCGAATACGGGGCGCCCAGCCAATTGGAAAAGATCGGTATGCTGGACTACTCGGATTTCACGGTGCTCAACAAATTCGACAAGCACGGCGCCGAGGATGCCCTGCGGGACGTGCGCAAA
Organism: Fibrobacterota bacterium; assembly: GCA_028287505.1. Taxonomy (GTDB): domain Bacteria; phylum Fibrobacterota; class Fibrobacteria; order UBA11236; family UBA11236; genus Chersky-265. Next base: position 82,370 of record JAQBPN010000003.1, read on the forward strand.
GCCTTCCAGCGCAACCGCAAGCTGTTCGGCACGCTTCTGGAAAAACTGCCCGTGTTCGGCACCTGCGCCCATCGTTTCCAGGATCCGGGCGTCCACGCGTTGTGCAACGCCCTGTTCGCCCATCTGGGGTGGACGTTCACGCGGTTTCCGGAAGGCCTGCCGGACAGGCGCGGTCTGCTTCCCAGGGACCGGACCGATTATCTCCGGCGCATCGCGGCCACGGTCACCGGCTACCATCGCGACACGCGGGAAGAGGCGGCCAAAGCCCGGAGCGCGGAGCATTGCCACCGCGCGCTGGAGGAATTGGGAAAATCCGCCCCCGCCCAGGCGAAGGACGCGTTGCGCGCCCGCTATGATAAACTGGTTTCCGGAATCGGCAAGGACACCCTGTCCCAACTGCGCGGCTTCGACGCCCTGCGCCAATCCTACCGGGACGAATCCCAATCCTATCGGGTGCGCGACAAGGACATCCAGGTCCGCAACCATACCCAATCCCTCAGCGGACTGGAGATTCCCAAGGTCAGCCTGCCCGCCACCGAGGCCTGGGGAGACCAGGTGGAATTCCTGCGTTCGGAAAACGCGCCGGGCCGCTTTCCGTACACGGCGGGCGTGTTCCCATTCAAGCGCGAAGGCGAGGATCCCACCCGCATGTTCGCGGGCGAAGGCACCGCCGAGCGGACCAATGCGCGATTCCACTACGTCAGCAAGGGCCAGAAGGCGGTGCGGCTCTCCACCGCCTTCGATTCCGTGACCCTGTACGGCGCCGATCCCGATCCGCGCCCGGACATCTACGGAAAGGTGGGCAACTCCGGCGTTTCCGTATGCTGCCTGGACGACGCCAAACGGCTCTACTCCGGATTCGATCTCTGCGCCACGGACACGTCCGTGTCCATGACCATCAACGGACCGGCGCCCATCATCCTGGCCTTTTTCTTCAACACCGCCGTGGACGCGGCCTGCGAGCGTTGGTTGCGCCGGACCGGGCGTTGGGCCAAGACCAAGGCGAAAATCGCGAAGTGGTTCAAGGAACGGAAAATCGAACCGCCCCGCTACCGCGCCGCAAAGCTCCCCGAAGGCCATGACGGTTCCGGTCTCGGCTTCCTGGGCCTGACTGCCGATGCCGTGATGGACCCGGCGGACTACCGGCGCATCCGCGCGGAAGTGTTGCGCGCCGTGCGCGGTACGGTGCAGGCCGACATCCTGAAAGAAGACCAGGCGCAGAACACCTGCATCTTTTCCACCGAGTTCTCCCTGCGCCTGATGGGGGATACCCAGCAATACTTCATCGACAAGGGCGTGCGCAATTTCTACAGCGTGAGCATCAGCGGCTACCACATCGCCGAGGCCGGGGCCAATCCCATCACGCAATTGGCCTTGACCCTGGCCAACGGTTTCACCTATGTGGAGTACTACCGGGCGCGGGGCATGGCCATTGATCGCTTCGCTCCCAACCTGTCTTTCTTCTTTTCCAACGGGCTGGATCCGGAATACGCCGTCATCGGCAGGGTGGCGCGGCGCATCTGGGCCATCGCGATGCGCGATTATTACGGCGCCGATGAGCGCAGCCAGAAACTGAAATACCATATCCAGACCTCCGGCCGCTCCCTGCACGCCCAGGAGATCGATTTCAACGACATCCGCACCACCTTGCAGGCCCTGCTGGCCATCGGCGACAATTGCAATTCCCTGCATACGAATGCTTTCGACGAGGCGGTCACCACGCCCACGGAGGCCTCCGTGCGCCGCGCCATCGCCATCCAGCTCATCATCAACCGCGAGCTGGGACTGGTGAAAAACGAAAACCCCATGCAGGGCAGCCATTTCCTGACCCGGCTGACCGATCTGGTGGAAGCGGCGGTCCTCGATGTCTTCCAGGAACTGGACGCCCGGGGAGGCGTGCTGGGAGCGATGGAAATGAATTACCAGCGCAGCCGCATCCAGGAAGAGTCCATGCTCTACGAGCGGAAAAAGCAAAGCGGGGAACTGCCGATCATCGGCGTCAACACCTTCCTGTCGCCGGGCGCGGAAGGCATGCGGGGCAAGGCGGAATTGATCCGCAGCACGGAAAAGGAAAAGCGCGACCAGGTGGAACAGGTCGCCGCCTACGGCAAGCGGTTCCCGGCCGAGCGCGCTGCCGCTCTGGAAAGCCTCAAGGCCGCGGCGCGCAAGGGCGGCAACCTCTTCGGCGAATTGCTGGAAGCCTCCAAATACTGTACCCTGGGCGCGATCTCCAAAGCCTTGTTCGAGGTGGGCGGCGCGTACCGCCGCAATACCTGAGCGGCCGCTCGTCCGGTCCCGGACGAATCCCGAAAATCCCTTGGCGTTCCTTCCGCTTTTAACTTAACTTAATATTCCAACAAATAAGTTGGATAATTAAATCGAGTTGGAATATCAAAAAGGAGACCTCATGTTGAACATCGCTGTCCTGCTTTTCGCCCTCGCCGCCGCCGGCGGCTTGCTGCTGGCAACCCTGCATTTCCGCGGCAAAGACCGTCCCTGGCCCCTGGCCATCCTGCACGGCCTTCTGGCGGCCACCGGCCTGGTCATCCTGCTGGTCGCGGTGGCGGGGGGCAAATCTCCGGAACATGCGAAGCTGGCCTTGATCCTGTTCCTGGTCGCGGCCGTGGGCGGATTTCTCCTCTTCGCCTTCCACCTGCAGAAGAAAACCCTGCCGTCCCTGGTGGTCGTCATCCACGCGGGCGTGGCCGTGGCCGCTTTCCTGATCCTGGGCGCCGCCGTCTATCTGGGGAAATAGGCGACCCATGCCCAAGCTTCTGGAGTTCAAGGACGGAGTGCGGGTTGCGGGTCATCCCCTGCACACCATATTGATCCATCTTCCCATCGCCCTCCTGTTCCTGGTTCCGCCTCTGGAAGCGGCGGGGTGGCTGGGAGGTTGGCCCGAGTGCTGGCGCCTGGCCTTTTTCGCCCAGGCCGCGGGTCTGCTGGCGGCGGTTCCCGCCGCCGCCACCGGCTTGGTGGATCTGACGGCCCAATCGGCAAAACCCGGCATCGCGTCCCTGGGAAACCTGCATATGCTGGCGATGTCGGGAGCGGTGTCCCTTTTCGGACTGTCGCTCTATCTCAAAGGGGGAACGGCGCCGGTACCCCCTCCGGGTCTTTTTGCTATTTTGGCTTTGTCGCTCGCGGCCAGCGCTTTGCTGGTCTGGGGCGGCTGGCTGGGCGGGGAAATGGTATTCCGCCATGGTGCCGGCAGTCGCAACTAAGGGAAAGGAGCCGCCATGAGTCCGCGTACCGGGACGCCGGAGAAATCCGATGTCCGGCAACTCATACTCCGCTTCCTGAAAATCCGGGGCCGCGCGCAGGTGAGCGAAGTGGCCAAGCATCTGCGCGTTACCCATGAGGGCGCGCGCAAGCATTTGATCCGGATGGAAGAGAGCGGTTGGATTTCCCGGAATCCGGAGACCGACCAGAAAATCCAGGGCCGGCCCAAGGATTTCTATGCGGTCACCGCAATTGGAGACCGGCAATTCCCCAAAGCCTACGATCGCCTTTCCATCGCCATCCTGGAAGCGCTGCGCCTGGAAACGGGAGGCAAGGGCGCCGGAAAAATCCTCTCCGCCCTGGCCAAGGCGCAGGTGGAGGATTGGACGCCCCGGCTCCAGGGCAAAGGGACCCGGGAGAAAATGGAGGCGTTGAAAGCCCTGTACATGCAGGCCGATCCCTTCACCACCGTGGAAACCGATGACGGGGATTTCCTCCTCATCGAAAGGAACTGCCCCTTCCTGAACGTGGCCATGGAGCATCCGGCCCTCTGCAGTCTCTCCGTTTCCACCTTGGAAATGCTGCTCGATCGCCCGGTGGTCCGGGAGGAACGTTTCCAGACGGGCCATGGCCGCTGCGTGTTCCGAGTCAAGATGGGTTCGCCCGCTCCCAAAAAAGAATTCCGGTTCGAACCCGGATTGCCTCCCGCCGCCTGATTCCTCTCCCATGAACCTTCCATCCCCTCGCGCCCGCGCCGTCATGGTCCTAGGCACCACATCCCATGCGGGCAAGAGCACTATCGCCGCGGCCTTGTGCCGCGCATTCCACCGCAAGGGCTACCGGGTGGCGCCTTTCAAGGCCCAGAACATGTCCTTGAACTCTTGGGTCACTTCCGAGGGCGCGGAAATCGGCAGGGCCCAGGCCCAACAGGCCAGGGCGGCCGGCATCGAACCCCATGCGGACATGAATCCCCTGTTGCTCAAGCCGGCGGGAGGCCATGTCATGCAGGTGGTGGTCCTGGGGAAAGCCATCGGGAACTTCACCGGCAGGGAGTATTACGATCGCAAAATAGAGATGCGATCCCTGGTGCATGCCGCCTATGATCGATTGGCCGCGCGTTTCGAGATCATCGTGCTCGAAGGCGCGGGCAGCCCGGCGGAAATCAATCTGCGGGAAGAAGATCTGGTTAACGGGTCCATGGCCGAATACGCCGGAGCCCGGTGCATCCTGGTGGCGGATATCGAACGGGGCGGAGTGTTCGCTTCCATTCTGGGCACCATCAGCCTGCTGGAAGAACGCCATCGCGCGCTCCTGGCCGGAGTGGTCATCAACAAGTTCCGCGGGGACGCCTCCCTGTTGGACTCGGGCATCCGCGAGATTGAAAGCCTGACCGGAGTGCCGGTCCTGGGCGTTCTCCCTTTTGTCGAAGAGCTTGGCCTGGAAGAGGAGGATTCCCTGGGAGTCCCCCAAGCGGGCGCCGGACAACGGGAAGGCATCCAGGCGGACATCGTGGTGATCCGCCTTCCTTTCATGAGCAATTTCACGGATTTCCAACCCTTGGAAGGGCAGGCCGGAGTTTCCCTGCGCTATGCCTCTCGCCCCGATGAGGTGGGCAATCCGGATTTCATCATTCTGCCCGGAAGCAAGAACGTGCGGGAGGATGCCGATTTCCTGCGGCGGTCGGCCTTGGACAGGGTATTGCATGCGGCCGTGGCGCGGAGCATTCCGGTACTGGGAATCTGCGGCGGATTCCAGATTCTGGGCGCCGGGATTTCCGATCCCCACGGAATCGAAGGATTGCCCGGCGAAACCGCCGGACTCGGCCTGCTCTCCGTGGAAACCGTCCTGGAAAGGGAAAAGCAACTGTGCCGGGTCGAGGCGGAGAATCTCGGATTTCCGTTCCTCATCCAAAAAGAGGTTTGCAACGGGTATGAAATCCACATGGGCCGGACGATCGCCCAGGGCGCCGGAAGTCCGCTTCTGCGCATCGTCGGAAAGAACGGAATCCCGGCCTCGGAAGAATCGGGTTTCATTTCCATTAATGGCTTGGTTTTCGGATGTTATATGCATGGGCTGTTCGATGGGCCCGAAGTCCGCCAGGGCCTGTGCCGCTGGCTTTGCGGGCGCAAAGGGCTGGATTGGCGCAATGGACCGGAATCTCCATCATTGGACGCAATCGATCCCCTGGATCGGATCGCGGATCTCCTGGAATCCCGTTTGGATCCTGTTGCGCTTCTCCCATAGGGTCCGCCAAAACCGCAAATTGCCGCGCCCCCCCGGCGCAGAAAAATTCCCCCGGCAGGCCGAAAAGATTAGTTAAGGAAATGGATGGACACCCCGCGCCCGCGGGGATCGCTTACGCCCGGAAGAAAGGGGCAAAGATGGACCGTTCCGCATTCGCCGCCAGCAATAACATGGATGTTACCTCCCTTTCCGCTTATCTCAGGGAGATAGGCGGGAACCGCATCCTGACCAGGGAAGAAGAACGTCTGTTGTTCGATCGCATGGCCAGGGGGGACAAGTCCGCCAACAATGAATTGATCACCGCCAATCTGAAATTCGTCGTATCCGTATGCCGCCAATTCCAGAACCAGGGGTTGCCCATGACGGATCTGATCAGCGAAGGCAATCTGGGCCTCATCCGCGCGGCGCAGCGCTTCGATGGCGCCCACTCCTGCCGGTTCATAAGCTATGCGGTTTGGTGGATCCGCCAGCGCATCATGCGGGCCCTGGCGGAACAGTCCCGGTTCCTGACCATACCGGTGGCGAAGGCGGCCAACCTGCGCAGGATCGCGGCGGCGGAAAAAGTGATTTCCCAGCGCAAGTCCCGGCCCGCCACTTCGGACGAGCTGGCGGAATTCCTTTCACTGCGCGAGAAGGAGGTATTGGATCTGCTGCAGATAGGCCAGTATTCGCTGGCCTTGCACGAGCCTTTCCTGGCCGATGGGGAAGACTCCCTGGGGGATTCCCTCGAGGACGGCGCGGGCGAAAGCCCGGAGCAGGGCGCGCTGCGGGACAGCCTGCGGCAGGAAGTCTGGGGCGCCTTGGAAGGCCTCAGGGAGGTGGAACGGGAAGTGGTCCGCCTTCATTTCGGACTGGGTTCGGCGAAAGCCATGAACCTGGGGGAGATCAGCATGATCCTTGGCCTCACGCGGGCCAAGGTGAGGAAGATCCGCGACGATGCCATGAACCGTTTGCGGCATCCCGTCCGCCGGATCCGCATCCGCGATTTGATTTAAGGGGTTAAAATGAACGATAAGAAGACGATTCTGATAGTGGATGACAACGACGAGATTGTCGAGTTGGTGAAGTGCATGTTGGCGATGGAAGGCTACGAGACCATCGATGGGTGCAGCGGCGAGGACGCCCTATACCTCAACGAACGGTATCCTTTCGCCATCAACCTGCTGCTCACGGACATCCGCATGAGCCCGAACATGAACGGCTGCGATCTGGCCCAGGCCATGCGCATCATCCGCCCGGGCATCAAGGTGATTTACATGTCCGCCTTCACCGACGATGATCGCGTGAGCGATGAGGTTTCCTCGGGGCAAGCCCATTTCCTCAGGAAACCGTTTTCCAAAAAGGAACTGCTCCGTACCGTGGACAACCTTTTGGAAGCGCCCGCCAACCACTATTGACACGGTCCGCGGAATCGGCGGTTTTCGCTTTCTTCCGGAGGCGAATATTCGTTAAATTGATTGCATGGACAAGTCCACGGAACTGATTGAGGATCTGGCCCGTCGCCTGGCGGATTTGCGCCGGGACGGCCTCTACAAAGAAGAACGGATTCTGGTTTCCCCCCAGGGAGCGGAAGTCGCCCTGGACTCCGGCGAACGCGTCCTCAACCTTTGCGCCAACAATTACCTGGGCCTTGGCGGCCATCCGGCCCTGGCGGAAGCGGGCAAGCGCGCCCTGGACCAATGGGGCTTCGGCCTGGCGTCGGTCCGCTTCATTTGCGGCACCCAGGAAATCCACAAGCGATTGGAATCCCGCCTGGCCGGTTTCCTGGGAACGGAAGACGCGATCCTCTTTTCCTCCTGCTTCGACGCCAATGGCGGCGTGTTCGAGGCCCTGCTTGGGGAGGAAGACGCCGTCATCAGCGACGAGCTCAACCATGCCAGCATCATCGACGGCATCCGCTTGTGCAAAGCGCGCCGCCTGCGCTACCGCAACAACGACATGGCCGAACTGGAATCCCGCCTCCGCGAGGCCGCCGATGCGCGCTTCCGCCTCATCGTCACGGACGGGGTCTTCTCCATGGACGGGATCGTCGCCGACCTTAAAGGGATCTGCGCCTTGGCCGGACGCTATGGCGCCCTGGTGATGGTGGACGATTCGCACGCGGTGGGCGTGCTGGGGGCCCGCGGCCGCGGCACTCCCGAACATTGCGGGGTGGAGGGCAAGATCGACATCCTCACCGGCACCCTGGGCAAGGCCCTGGGCGGAGCCTCGGGAGGGTACGTTGCGGCGCGGAGGGAAATCGTGGCGTGGCTGCGGCAGCGAGCCCGGCCCTATCTTTTTTCAAACACCCTGGCGCCCTCCGTCACGGCCGCGTCCCTGACCGCCCTGGATCTCGTCGAGGCGGGCTCGGATTTGCGGGAACGCCTGCGGGAAAACGCCGCGCATTTCCGCGCGGGGCTGCTGGCCGCGGGTTTCACGCTCACTCCGGGCGATCATCCCATCATTCCCGTCCTGATCGGGGACGCCTCGCAGGCCAAGCGCATGGCGGAGCGGCTGCTGGCCGAAGGCGTATACGCCGTGGCGTTCTCCTTTCCCGTGGTGCCCCAGGGCAAGGCGCGCATCCGCGTCCAGATGTCCGCCGCGCATTCAAGGGATCAGTTGGACAAGGCTTTGGACGGATTCCGCAAAGCGGGCAGGGACACGGGGGTCATTCCATGAAGGCATTGGGCAAGGCGGAACGGGGACCCGGAATAACGATGCTGGATTGGCCGGAACCGGAATGCGGTCCCAACGACGTGATCATCCGCATTCGCCGGGCCGCCATCTGCGGCACCGATCTGCATATCCGCCAATGGGACGAATGGGCCGCCAAGACCATCCCAGTCCCCATGCCGGTAGGCCACGAGTTCTTCGGCACGGTGGAAACCATCGGCCGCGAAGTGAGGGGCGTAAGGGTGGGGGAGCGGGTTTCCGGAGAAGGCCATATCACCTGCGGCCATTGCCGCAATTGCCGCGCGGGCCGGCGCCATCTCTGCCGCAACACCCAGGGCGTGGGGGTGAACCGCCCCGGCGCCTTCTCCGAGTTCCTGTCGCTTCCCGCCACCAACGTCTTTCCCGTCCCGGACGGCATTCCGGACGAAATCGCCTGCATCCTGGATCCGCTCGGCAACGCCGTGCACACGGCCCTTTCCTTCGACCTGGCGGGCGAAGACGTTTTGATTACCGGCGCCGGCCCCATCGGCCTGATGGCGGCCGCGGTGGCCAGGCACGTGGGCGCCCGTAACGTCGTGGTTACCGATGTCAATCCCTACCGCCTGGAGCTGGCGGCCCGGATGGGAGCCCATGCGGTGCCGGCGGATCCCGGCGCCTTGGACAAAGCCATGGCGGAATTGGGCATGGTGGAGGGTTTCGACGTGGGGTTGGAGATGTCCGGCAACGGCAAGGCATTCCAGGACATGATCGGACACATGAACCATGGAGGAAAGATCGCCATGCTGGGCATACTCCCGGAAAACGTGGCCATCGATTGGGGAAAGGTGATTTTCAAAGGCCTGGTCCTCAAGGGCATCTACGGCCGCGAGATGTTCGAGACCTGGTACAAGATGACGGCGATGCTGACCTCCGGCCTGGACGTAACACCCGTGATAACCCACCGGTTTCCCCTCGCCGAGTTCGAAAAAGCCTTCGCCGTGGCCGGTTCCGGACAGGCCGGAAAAGTGATTTTGTCCTGGGAGCCGTAACCAATCCCCCCGCTTTTTTAGTCCGGGTAACGGAATTCTTTCCCAGAATTTCAGATAACCAGCCCAAATATCCCCAAAAAGAAACGTCGACAGTACTAATATTTTCTGGACGCGCTATTGGGGCCCGCCAATCTCGAAAAAACTCGTTAAATTGGGAAACAGCACCTTTGAAAAGAGGGTGAACCGGTTTTCCGCAGAGGGGTTTGCGTAGGCCGGTCCGAGGAGGGGAGAAAGGTAGTCGGGGTGCAAGACCTATCGACTCAGTTTAAAACCGCAAACCCTATTAGAGAATGGAAACTACCCAACCAACCTGAACATGGCGCAACATCGCCGGGGGCATCGCCAAATGGCGAGGCGTCCGCGGTAATATCCATCGCCACCGGTTTCGCGATCCCCAAGGGACCGGTCTTCGCCGATCCCGCGCTTCCGGCGCATGAGGGCGATCCGCGCGCGGCCGAAGAAGGGCGCGGCAAACTAGGACCCCATCTCAAGGTATTGCTGCGGATGGTCGAGGATCAGCCCCGGGCCAAGATCAAGGATTTCTACCTGACCCTCAAGGATCGGGGGTATTACGGAAGTTACGATCTGGTCAAGAAGAAGATCCACGCTTTCCGGCGCGAGCTGGGCCGCCAGGCAGGGTCGACCTTCCTGTCGGTGGAAAGCCCGCACACCCAGGTGGAAATGGCCAAACTGGTCCTCAAGGGATCCGGCCGGGAAATCAAAGCCCATCTTTTCACCATGGTGCTGGGCCATTCGGGCCGCTTCTACGCGGAACTGATCGAAGGCAGCGACATGGGGAGCTTCCTGCAATGCCATCAGAATGCATTCGATTTCCTGGGCGGCGTTCCGGCCGGGGTCTTCTACGATCCCCAGGAAAGCCCCACCATGCGCCGTTTGGTGGGGGGGGTTCCCTTCCATCTTCCCGTAGTGGACTGCGGCCACCATTATGGCTATTCGGCCCTGCCCACCCCCGCTTTCGCGCCCTGGATGAAGGGACGCCTGAAGCGTCCCGGCAAGGTTCTCAAGAAACTCTTTTTCCCCGGTTACGAGTTTACCTCCCTGGAGAAGGCCAACGCGGACATGCTGGAATGGATGGCCGCGCAAGGACGGCAGAATCAGATCCGCGATCGCAAGGAAAAGACCGTGAAGGAGAAGCTGGCGATAATCCCCCCCATCGGCTTCAATTTCCGCGGAAGGCGTCAGTTTTTACGGCTACGGGCCTGATAGGTTGAAACTCCGGCTACCTCCGAAGTAGCCGGAGTCCACTGCGGCGCCGCTTTTTGACGCTCTAATTAATTGATTTGCAAGGATTTGCATCGCCCCGGCTTGGAGCGGACTGCAAACGATATTACTTTCCGGATTCCTGCTTGACAGGCGCGTGAAGTTCCTTAGATTAACAATCAATATAGGGCTATGAACGCCCCCTAGGTATTTACGATGGAGCCACTTTGAAGAACACCGAACACCTGGCCGGCCTTGAGGAGTCCCTGATGGACCTCCACCTTTCCGTAAACAAGTTGATCAAGGTGATCCAGGAAAACGCCAGTTCCCTGGAAAGAGGCGGGGAGGTGCTCAACAAGCTTCCCTTGCTCGATTTCTACAACGACGATCTGCTTCGCAATATCGGGAACATGCGCAACCAGGATTGACATCCGGCACCCGGATCGGGCCGGACCTCTCTCTCTCAGGTATTGACCAAAGAGGGAAGGGTCAGGCGGACCTTCTGCATTTTCTGCCCGTCCATTTCCATCACTTCGCAGCTATAATCCTTGAAGCGGATCACGTCTCCCTTTTCGGGTACTTTTCCATGTATGAAAAGGATAAAGCCGCCGAAAGTGTCGATCTGGATGTCCGGATCCTCCGGCTTCAGGGAGAGGCCCAATTCCCCGTTCAGATCCGATAGCGACACTATTGGATCCACCAGGTAGATGCCGTCCTCGATCTTGCGGATCTTCAGGGTTTCCGTCTCGTCTTCGTCGTGGATCTCGCCGACGATTTCCTCCAGGATGTCCTCCAGGGTGATGAGTCCGGCGGTGCCGCCGTACTCGTCCACCACGATGGCCATATGGATATGCTTGAGGCGGAACTCCCGCATCAGCTCCCCGATCTTCTTGGTGCGCGGCACGAAGTAAGCCTCCCGCAGCAGGCCCTGAAGCTTGAATCCCGGTCCGCGGATTTCGTCCCGCATGCTCATCAGGTCCATGGTATGCAGGATGCCCTGGATATTGTCGATGGAGTCCTTGTAGACGGGAACGCGGCTGAACTTCTCGTCCGCGATCAGGTCCCGCACTTCGCGGAAGGAGGCGCCGATTTCCAGGGAGGCTATGTCCACGCGCGGCGTCATGACCTCTTTGACCTGGGTCTCCCGCAGGTCGAAGATGCTGCGGATCATTTCCTTCTCGTCATCCCTGAGGCCGCTCCGGTCCGGATTCTCGTCGTCCACCGGCGGCGACAGCTTGTAGAGATTGGTCTCTCCCAGGAAGCTCAGCTTGGGGTCGATTCCCAGCTTGCGCAAGGAGAGGTCATGGGCCTGGAAGAGCAGCTCCCCCAGTTTCCCCATGAAGAAGAAGCTGTAGAGTTTGTAGACCCGCAGGGCCCATTTGCCCAGGGAGGGGGAGAAGGCCTGGGCCAGGATGGGGAACAGCCAATGGGACATGGCGAAGGAAAGCAGGATGGTGATGATCCCCAAGGTGGGGATGCCGGTTTCCGGGAACAGATGGGATAGGTAACGGGTGCCGGCGATGATGGCGGCGCCGTCGAGAATGAACCGGCCGACGCTGATGGATTCGAAAAACCCGGGTTTTTCCCAAAGAATGGCCGACCGTTCCACCACGGCCTTGGTCTGGGCCGACTCTCCGTTGAGGGAATGCTCGGATTTCTGCCCGCGGAAAAAGCTGATGACCGTCTTGATCCCGCTGAGAACCCCGCTCAGGGCCGTGGCCAGGAAGAAGACTAGAAGGGATTGTAAGGGAGAGGTGGAGTCCACTGTATAGCAGTTCGTTGGACCGGAAGGGCCCTACACGGTTAAATATAGTTCATTTCACGGGTCCAAATAATGATCTTCCCGGGAACGCATTAGTTTGCGATCCCGGACATTCATATGGTCGAATCCCGCCAAATGCAATGCTCCATGGACCACTAATCGCCTCAATTCATCGTAAAACGGATTTTTCCAGCGAGGGGCCTGTTTTTGGGCCTTGAGAGTGGCGATGTAAATTTCGCCGAAAACGTCCTCGTCGTCATAGATGAAGGAAAGAACGTCCGTGACCTTGTCCAGTTTGCGGAAACGGCGGTTCAAATCGCGGATGTAGGCATTTTCGCAGAAGACCAGGTTTACCACCCGCTCACCCGCTTTGGCCGCCTTGGGCAATTCGGCGCGCAGGACCTTTTGGGCCAGGCGCGCCAAATCCTTCGGCTTGGGAACGGGAAGGGGGCCTGCGTCGGCCCACTCGACTTTCAGCAACCGGGCCTAATCCTCTCCGCCGGCATCGGCTTCGCCGCCGGCTTCGTTTTCGGTCCATTTGGTCAGCACGTCCAGGACCTTTTTCGCTTGGGCGATGGAGGAAATGTTGAACTTGCTCTTCTGCTTGTACTCCCCGCTCTGCTTTTGGTAGCGGCGGATGGAAATCTTGGTGGCCTTGAAGCTGTTGGTGGTCTTGTCCAGGTCCTGGTACTTGAACATGATGGTCGTCCAGCCACCCTTGGTCAGGACCTCCTTGTCCAGTTCCTTTACGAGCAGAATGCCCTCTTCCTCGTAGCTGATGGTAATCTCTTCGACTGTGCTGGCGGCCATAGGTCCTTTCTGCTCCGGCAATTCCGGGGAGGTTAATGATAGAAATAGACCCAAAGGGCTGAACCTGCCAAGGGGAGGAAACCCCGGTCAGCCCCGGATTGCCGCCAATATCGCCATTCAAGGTCCGCTTGTCCACTCCATCGGCATGGAGATGCGGTGTATTTTGGTAACTTTCCAGGCATGTCCCCGAATCCCGAAGTATCCGACGCGGGCCGAACCCCGGCCCTCTCCCTGCTGGAAAAAAAACTCGACCGCGGCGAGCGCCTCTCCGCCGAAGACGGTCTGTTCCTTTACCGGGAAGCGCCGCTTCCCTGGCTGCAAAGCATGGCCCAGAAGGTGCGCCGCAATCTGCACGGGGAAGAAGCCTATTTCAACCGCAACATCCATTTCGAGCCGACCAACAAATGCGTTTACGCATGCAAGTTCTGCGCGTTCTATCGCGCCCCCAAGGCCACGGAGGCGGATGGCGCCTGGGATTATTCCTTCGAGGATCTGCGCCGCAAGCTGGATGCCTATCCGGCCGGAACCCTGACGGAAATCCACGTGACCGGCGGCGTGCATCCCGATCGCGGGGTGGAGTACGGGGAGGCCCTGTGCGCTTTCATCAAATCCATCCGGCCCGAACTGCACGTCAAGGCCTTCACCGCCGTCGAGATCACGTTCTTCGCCAAAAAGAGCGGCGTCACTTTGTCGGAAGCCCTGGATCGCCTGAAGCGGGCCGGGCTGGATTCCCTGCCGGGCGGCGGCGCGGAGATTTTCGATCCGGAAGTCCGCAAGCGCATCGCGGGCGGCAAAGCCCCCGCCCACACGTGGCTGGAAGTGCACGAGGCGGCCCACCGCCTGGGCCTGCTTTCCAATGCCACCATGCTTTATGGTCATGTGGAGGAATACCGCCACCGCATCGATCATATGGAACGCCTGCGGGACCTTCAGGACCGCACCGGGGGCTTCAAGGCGTTCATCCCTCTGCGCTACCGCAACGAGTCCAACGCCCTGAGCCACATTCCCGAGGTGGCTCCCGAAGAGGATTTGCGCAATTACGCGGTGGCCCGTCTGTTCCTGGACAACATTCCGCATCTCAAGGCGTATTGGGTGATGCTGGGCCTGGACATGGCCGCGCGCGCGCTCGAATATGGAGTGGACGACTTGGACGGGACCGTGGACGATACTACGCGCATCTACTCCATGGCGGGCGGAATGGCGCATCCCCAGGTGACTTCCGCCGAGCTGGGCCGCATCATCCGCTCCAAGGGGCGCGTGCCGGTGGAGCGGGATTCCGAATACGAGAAACTGGGAGCGGTCTAGGTTTTACCAGCGCCTCAGGAATACCGGTCGTTGAACCACGGCTCAGCCGTGTTGGAATAGCCGCGCAGCTCCCAGAAGCCCAGCAGATCCTGGGGCAGGAACAGGATTTCCTTGATCCACTTGGCTCCTTTCCAGGCGTACTTGCGCGGGGTGATCATGCGCACCGGACCGCCATGCTCCCGGGGCAGGTCGATGCCTTCCCAGGTGTGCACCAGCAGCACATCGTCATCCATGCATTCGCCGACGGGCAGGTTGGTGGAATAGCCGTCGTAGGATTTGATATGGACGTGGGTGGTTTCCGGCTTGAGGACGGCCATTTCGGCCAAGGTGCGGAAGCGGACGCCGCCCCAATGGTTGTCCATGCGGCTCCAGGACGTCACGCAATGGAAGTCGGAAACGTCTTCCACCTGGGGCAGAGCCATGAAGTCCTTCCATTCCAGCACGAAGGGCTTTTCCACATAGCCTTTTACCGTCAGCGACCACATGTCCCGGGGGATTTCCGGCTTTACGCCCAGGTCCAGCACGGGCCAATTCTTGACCTCGTGCTGACCGGGAGGGAGTTGCGGCATGCCATGGCGATTGGCGGGACCGGTGCCTTGCACCTCGCCGTCGGCCGAGCGCCCGCCGGCCATCAGGCCTTTTTCGGCCCGGCGGATCTTGCCGCGGATCAGGGCCTGGTTGAATTGGCTTTCCGGTCCGCTTCCGTCCGGGGTCTCGTCCGATTGCTTGGAATCCATCTCCCGCCTCCCTGCGCCTATTCCTTCAAGTTAACAATCGCGCGGGCGCAAAGCTGCCGTGGCGGGACGTCCGGGAAGCCTCCGACAACCGCCGCCAAGGGCCCGAATCGTCCGGCGGGTTTCCGGAGGCCCGGAAGGTCCGGTCGGGGCGGAAATTTTATCTTTACCCTCCACATGAAGCCTCCCCGTCCATACCGACCGCATGATTGAACGCACCCGGGACTCTTTCGCGGGGAGATTGCGGACCTCCGGCGGCGAGGTCTTCCATCCCGTCCTGGCCTATCTTCTTGCGGTATGGGTAACCCATGCGGTGCTGCGCGTCTTCCTCATCTTCCGCCATGACGCCTACGGTTTCCCCTTCGTGGGCAAACCCGATTGGTACATCTTCCACGCGTTGTGCATCGATGTCCTGTGGATTTCCGGGTATTCGCTGCCGCTTCTGATCGCGGCCATGCTGTTTGCCGCGGCGGGCAGGCTGCGCGCGGGCCGGGCCGCTCTTTGGGCGCTGACCGTCTTCCACTCCGCGCTGCTGCTCTTCACCGTGTTCGATCAAGAGACCATGCGGTTCATGGGCATGCACCTGGACTTCTCCCTCATGTCCACTTATGGAAATTCCGCGGCCATGCGGGAAGTCTTCAAGTTCGTGGCTTCCGACGAGTCGATCCGCTATCTGCCTTATCTGTTGTTCCTGGGATGCGTGCCGTTTTCCTTTTCCCTGTATGCCGCCATCCGCCGCTTCGCCTGGTCCGGGCGGTCCGCCCTGGAAGTCAAAGCGCCCGCGATCTGGGCAGCGGCCGTTCTCCTCGCCTATGTATTCCTGAACTTCATCTGGACGGGAGGATTCCGCATGCTCAAGCTCCGGCCGTTCACCGCAACGGTGATGGAAGGCCTCAAGAGCAAGCGGGGCCTGGCTCCGGCGCCCATTCCCCTGGCCCGGCTGGGCGGAGAGTTCCGGCGCCAATGGACGTTGGAACAAGGCGATAGCGCTTATGTGTTTCCCGATACCGCCTACCCTTTCTACAAAGCGCCGGTCGAAGCCCTGTGCGCCGGACTGGCGGGAGGGGACGGGGAGGCGGGACTGCCGGCCGGAATCCGGAACGATACCGCCCTGACGCGGAGATGCCGCGTTGATGCGGACCGCGACGGTTACCTTCCCGGCGCCGACTGCGACGATGGGGACCCGCGCTCGCATCCCGACGCCAGGGAGATCCCGGGAAACGGAGTGGATGAAGATTGCGACGGCATGGACGCCCATCCGAAGAACTTCGTCCTGATCCTCCTGGAGTCCCATCGCGCCATGAACACGGGCTACCTCAAGCCCTTCGGATCCCTGCCCGGCCATGCCGGTCCCACTCCCACTCCGGTGATGGACAGCCTCGCCGAAGGCCGCGCCCATGCCTGGACGCGTTTTTCCTGCTCCGGGATTCCCACCATCAACGCCTTGATGAGTATTCATCTTTCCATCCTGCAGCATCCCACCCGCTATATCGCCAACGATTTCACCACCCTCCGCCACCGTTCCTTCACCGAGGAGCTGGGCCGGCACGGATACCGCACGCATTTCTTTTCCGCCGCCGATCCTTCCTGGGACGGACAGGTGCCGTGGCTGCGCCAATGGTACCAGGGCATCACCTACGATCGCGTGCGCGAAACCGACGATGCCATGTTCAGGAACATGGCGGGCTGGATGAAGGACAGTCTGAAAACCGATCATCCCTTCCTGGTCACGGCCATGACCAAGACCAACCACTATCCCTTCAATTCCGAGCCGGGCGTGCGGCCGACCGGTCCCAACGCCACCCTGCAGGAGAAGATGCTGGCCACCATGGAATACACGGACGCCTCCGTGGGCCGTTTTCTGGAGTCCGTACGGAAAGAGCCCTGGTTCGCGAACACGGTGTTCATCATCCTGGCCGATCACGGGTTTCCCCTTTCCGAACACGGTTCTTCCACCATCGGCTTCGGTCTGTATACGGAGTCGATGTGGATCCCGTTCGTCATGGCGGGCGATCATCCCAAGCTCGGTCCGGCCGCCCTGCACGATTACCCGGCCTGCCAATTGGACATCGGCCCCACGGTACTGGATCTGGCCGGCATCCGCACCGCCAATCATTTCCTGGGCCACAGCCTGGTCCGGCCCGCCACCGGCCTCAACAGCGTGAGCTATCTGGTGCGCGCGGAACAAGGGACCTTGGAGCATGGGGCTTATCGCCTGCACGGACCGCTGGGCGCCGCGCCCCGGGAGCAGGGGGTGGAGGTGTTCAACGTGGTGGGCGATCGCCTGGAAAAACGCAATCTGTATGCTACCACGGGAAAGCCCGTCTACGATTCCCTGATGCCTTTCCTGCAAACCATGGGGACCCTGAACACCTACGCGGTGGAGGCCAACATCCTGTGGCCGGATTCCTCGGCCGGAACCCGCGTCACCGCGGCGCCCCTCCACAATCCCTAAAGACTGGACCGGAAAACCGCGCGGAAACCGGGACTGGGACAGGTCCAATTGGCCTTGAAATTCCGGCCGATTGTACTAAATTCTCTCGGCCTTGGGGTCATAGCTCAGTTGGTAGAGCGCTTGCATGGCATGCAAGAGGTCTGGAGTTCGACTCTCCATGGCTCCACCAAAAAGCCTCCGGTTTCGCAAGAAGCCGGGGGCTTTTTGTTTTTGGTTTGAAAGTTATTCGGGTTTCAGCACTTCCCACGACAACTTCTTGTCATTCACGCCCGCGCGCCATTTCCGACGCCAAGGTGGTTACGGCGCAACTCGCCGCCAGATTGTCCCGATGCGCCTCGCTCACGTACGCGTCTTTCAAGGTGCCCAAGGCCAGGCTGGGATTTACATTTGGAATGATATATTACTGGACTCCCATGGCTTCTACCCTGAAGAATGCGTGGGTGCATTGAAAAAGATTCAGCGTTTGGGCGACAGCATGCCGGACATCACCATCCTCTCCCTTGCCGACACTCTGCCCCTGTCCTGCACGCGCTCCGGTACTTGCTGTCATGGCAAATCGGTTTGGCTGAATCCCTGGGAACTCGCGCGCCTGGCCGCGGCCAAAGACATCGCTCCTCGGGCGTTTCGCGATCAGTATTGCGAATTCGGCGGCATACGCTTGCGCTTCGACGGACCTGCCGGTTGGAATAACCAAGCCGCCTGCAGCCAATATCTGCTTGGGAGCGGTTGCAGCGTGCATGCGGGCCGGCCTTTGGCTTGCCGGTTATACCCCCTGGGCCGGCAAGGACAGGGAGGACGGTTCCAGTATATCCATCAAGGCTCCGGGTTTCCCTGTTTGGAAGGATGCCCTGATGTCGTAAAGCTGCCTCATATGACGGTGGCAGCCTATCTCGCCGGTCAAGAAGCAAAGCCCAGCGAAACCGCTCAGGATGAATACCTGGAACTGATGCAGCAATTGGCCGACGGTGCGTTTGGCCTGCTTTTGGAAACCGGTCTGGCTGCATCCGGCGACACGCGGACCCTGGGTCTTTGGCGCGAACTGGGATCTTCACCTCCGGGAGACTTGGCGAAGCACCTGGGTCCCGAATGGTTGGATCGGCTGATGCTTCCGGATCTGGGTGATGGTTTTGATAGCCCAACGGATTTTTGCCGTCGCCATTTCGAAATGCTCGATGGGCAGACCCAATCCTCCTTCGGCGCTTTGGGAAATTTCGATGCGGTTCGGGAAGCCTCGGGATTGCTGATGGGGCTCGCATTGCATCTGGGCCGTGCGGTAGGTGCCGATCCCGCCGACCTTATCGGACATTGGATCGGGACGGCAAAGGGACTTGGGGCGCTCGAATAACCCCAGAGCCCCGCGATTCGTTCCGGCCGTGGTTCGCTCCCGTTTGATCACTGCGTTATTTCCGCATGCTTATCTTCAAATTCCTCAACCAATGATTGGGCCAATTCGGGGTGTTTCGCAAAGAAAGTTCTAAAAGAGTCTACTTGGCTCCACCATTTTCCAATGTCGCCCTCTCAGGATGCCGGGCATGAATGGATGTTAAGGCGACAACGTGAAAAAAAACGTGGCGCCTTTGTCCACTTCGGATTCGGCCCAGATCCGCCCTCCGTGTCGTTGAATGATTCTCTGCACAATGGATAAGCCTACTCCGGTTCCTTCGAAATCCCGCGCCAGATGCAGGCGCTGGAAGACGCCGAACAGCTTGTCCGCATTCTTCATGTCGAATCCCGCTCCGTTGTCGCGGATGAAATAGACGGTTTTCCCATCTTTGTGCTCGCAACCCACTTCCAGCACGGCATCCTTGGTTTTGCGCGTGAATTTGAACCCGTTGGAGAGCAGATTGACGAACACCTGCCTGATCAATGCCGCGTCGCCGATGCCATCCTGCAAATCCCCGATGCGGATTTCGATGTGCCGGCCGGATTGTTCGCCGGACAATCCATCGAGGACGTCGGCAACCATCGCCTTCAGGCCCAAAGGCCCCTTCGACATCGCCTGGCGGCTCGTCCGCGAGAATCGAAGGAGATCCTCTATCAACTTGTCCATGTTCCCGCAGCTTGCGGTGATGGTTGCGATGAGGCGTCCGGCTTCCTCCGGAAGCTGGCCGGCAAACCGTTCTTTCAGCATATTGGAATATCCGCTGATATGCCTCAACGGGGCGCGTAAATCATGCGATATCGAATATGAAAAGGCCTCGAGATCCTTATTGGCCGTCTCGAAATCCGCATTCGCCGCTTTCAGCCCTCCGACATATTCCCGCACTCGACATTCCAGCCTGTTGTTTTCCATGCGCAGCCACTTCACCTCGAGGGCGCGGGCCAGCACGGGTAAAATGACCCTCAGCCTGAAAGGCTTGAGGATATAGTCCAAGGCTCCGATCTGCATCGCTTCCACGGCCGTGGAAATGGTTCCCTCGCCGGTTATTACGATCCCCACCAGGTCAGGATCTATTTCCAACGCGCGGCGGAGCAAGGTGATGCCGTCCATTTCGGGCATCATGAGGTCCGTCAAGAGCAGATCGAACTTTTCCAGTTTCAGCGCCATCAAAGCCGCCGCCGCGGAAAGGAAACCGGTCGTATCATAACCGTGTTCCTTCAACGTATCGCAAAGCGAAATCAGCAACGGTTCCTCATCGTCCACGATGAGAATCCTGGCATTCGGAAAAGGACTCATAGCGGCATCCGTTCCGTTTCCACCGCAATCCCGGAGACGGGGGGCGGACAGCAATGCGCCAGGGCATCGCGCAAGTCGCGCAATTTCGGGGGTTTGTTGATGACGCGATCCACGTGCGGCGGTATGTCCCCTTCCGCCACCAACCGCTGCCCCCAGCCCGTTAAAAGCACCACGGGGGTGGAGGGCGACGCCGCTTTTATGCCGCAGGCGACCTTGCGCCCGTCCACGTAGGGCATGCCCAAATCGGTAAATACGATGGCGAATGGCTCTTTTCGTCCCAGGGCTGCGCGGAAGGTGTCGATGCCCAGCTGGCCTCCGGACGCGGCGACGACCAAGTGGCCGTCGTTTTCCAAGATGTCCCGGAGCGAATTGATCAGCAATGGATCGTCATCGACGATCAGGATGCGAAGGCGTGTCGGAAACGCGGTCATGACTTCCGTCCAAGCCGCGCCGGGAGACAAGGCGGACGCCGCCGGTAAAATCATCCTGACCGTCGTGCCTTCGCCGGCCGTGCTTTCGATTTCGATTTCCGCCCCATGCCGTTTGGCGATGCCGTAAACCATGGCCAGTCCGAGGCCGGTTCCGCGTTCGCCCTTCGTCGTGAAGAATGGCTCCAGGCAACGCCGCCGGGTGTCCTCATCCATCCCCACCCCGGTATCGGTCACTTCAATCTTGACGTATCGCAAGCCGGAAGCCTCCTTGCGATCGGAATCGTTTCCCGCGATACCTGCCCGTAAGGTCAGGGTTCCACCGTCCGGCATGGCATCCACCGCGTTGAATACGAGATTGATGAGCGCTTCGCGGATTTCGCTCTCGACTCCCAGGATGACGGGCAAACCGACCTCGAAATCCCGCTTTACACGGATGACGATTCCTTGCTGTTGGGGTATGTCCAACCATCGTGCGCGGGAAAGATCCACGACCTGCCCAATCACTTTGTCCAAATGCACGGGAGCGAGCATCTGCAAGGGTTCCTTCTGGCGGTAGAACTCTCTCATGCGGGACACCGTGTGGGCCACGTCCTCGATGGCTTGTTGTATGGTCTGGAGGTATTTGCGGGCCCGAACGCTCAAGTTCGGCTCTTGTTCGAGCAGGGATTCGGTATAAAGCATCACGGGTGAAATTGCATTGTTGATGTCGTGGGCGATGCCGCTGGCCATCTGTCCGACCGCGCGCAGGCGTTCATGCTGGACCGCCGCTTGTTGGGCCTGATGCAGATCGTCATAGGCCTGCTGAAGCGCCGCGTTAAGCTGGGCCTGGTGCACCGCCAGGCCGACATGGTCGCTGAGTTGTTTCAGGAAATCGCAATCCTCGCCGGTAAAACTGCCAATCGCCCGCCTGGCGATCACCAGCACACCGAATACGGTGCTTTCGGCGATCAACGGCGCCATGATCAGGGATCGCAATCCGCCCCGCGCCAACCGCTCCTGGAATGGGAACGGGATGGCGCTTATGTCCGGCTCGTGGACCAACTGGCCGTGTAAGCATCTGGAAAGTCCGTTGGAGTCGATACCGATATGCTCGTTCAAACCAAATGCCGGTTCCATTGCCAACGCCCGGCTTTGCATGCCGACGTTCTTGACGGTAAGGTTTTCGGCAACGGGGTCGTACTCGCAAATGCAACCGAAGTCGAGGGACAGATTCTCTTCCAGGCTGCGGACCACTACCTGGAATATACTCTGCAGATCCTGTTTTTCGCCGATGGCGCGCGTGATATGATTGAGCAGATCCAGCCGCTCCATTTGGGCCTGGAGCTTTTGCTTCGCCTGGTGGCTTTCGGTGACATCGATGCAGGAACCGATAAAGCCGGCAAAGGCGTTCACCGCCTCGAAGCGGGGAATGCCGCTGTCGAGAAGCCAACGCCATTCCCCATCGTGCCTGCGGATCCGATATTCCATCTCGAACGGCTGGCGCGCCTCGAAGGCGTTGGCGTGGATGATCAGGCGAAGTTCGAGATCTTCCGGATGGACGTTTTCGGTCCAGCCTGCACCCACTTCCATTGCCATCGTTCTTCCGACGAAAGCCAGCCATTGTTTGTTGAACCAGGTGCATGATTGGTCCAGGCCGCTGCTCCAAATCAAGACCGGTGCGCCGTCCGCCATGAGGCGGAAACGATCTTCGCTTTCCCTGAAAGCCTCTTTCGTACGCCTCCGTTCGGCGCTTTCGGCTTCGAGGGATGCGTGGGTGGACTCCAATTGCGCGGTTCGGTCCCGGACGCGTCGTTCCAGCTCATCGTTCGCGCGGGCGAGGTCTCTTTCGGCCAGGATGCGATCCCGCAGGTCGCGGGAGGCCATCGCCATCAACGATAAAAGCAGGATAAGGTACGCGGCCAGTTTTCCAACGTGCGCCACCATGGCCATGGTATCGTGAACCGAGCGGGAATGGAGCATGAACATCTGCGCGGTGAAAAGCACCGCGGCCATCTGCGTCAGCACCGGAAAAACGCGATCGACAGCGCGCATCCGCCAGCAGGCTATTCCTACGGCCAGCCAGAGAGGTGGAACCAGGATCAAGGTGACACGGGTGACGCCCAGCCAGGAAACCGAGTACCTCGGCAGCCAATAGAACGAAATCAGGAGCATTGCGCCCACAATGAACATGGCCGTTGCGAACGCCGGCGCACGTTTCCTGCCCTTGCGCAACAGCCAGATCGAGCAGCCCAGGCCGATAGGCAACATATACGCGGCGGGCGGCCACGTGATGGGCCGGATGTACTCCGCAAGCCCTGTGATGGAGGCCAACCGCCCGGACCATTCCACCGGCACCAAAGCATGGGCGAATTCCAACGTCGAAGTGGTGGCAAAGGAAACCGACACCCATTTGGAGAAGGGACTGTCGCTACGCGCGCCCATTTCCCGGAACAACAAGGCGAGGAGTCCGGAAAACAGGCAGATGCCGGTGTCCAAAATCGTATGCAACCCGGGATAGTCCTTGTGTCCCGCCGCGAGCAACACCGCGCCCGCCGATCCAAAGACGAGAATCACCCCCGCGACATTGATGGACGGTTTGAATCGGGCGTAGTCGGTCATTTTCGGCAGGCGGTTGGCCTTGCCTTTGCCTTGTTTCGTCTGAACCGCCGATTCTTGACTGATTTGAAGAAGCAAGAATCGGCAAAGGGCATTCGACCCGATAGTCCGGACAATGGAGGCTGGAGCTTAGGGACTCACGATAACCATTTGTAAAGCCTGCACGAAAGCTACTACCTGATTACCCGGAGGGGAAGGGCTGGGTCACAATTTGACAACGTTGACCGAAGAACTCCGCTCAGATCGGTTTTCAGCGTACAACCTGTAATGGTAATCCCTGAAACATTCCAAAATTGGGCGGCTTCAGGCTTAAAACCAACCATGAAAGTTCGAAAAGAGCCTATTTGGCTCCTCCATTTTCCAAGGTCGCCCTCTCCGGCTCCGGAGGGGGCGATTCCGTCTAGTGGATCAGGGCTATTTGTTTCCCGATATTCCCGGATGCAGTACGCACGCGGACGCGGTAACTACCCTGCGCATATTTCAAAAGATCCAGATTAATGCTTTGCGCGCTGGTTCGTGTAAGTTCCCGCTATATGTCCGGTAAGCGTGACCAACTCCAAGAGCTTGGCGGCAAATAGATATTGAAAAACCATTGTTTGTTGCCCATGTACTTGCTGAAATGGGATACGTGGAGCATGTTGGCAGTCTGCCCCCTGGGTTAGGTCAAAATGACCGCGGACTCTGCCTGTACTCTTGAACTTCTCGGGGCCGGGACTTCCTCCCGCATCAACTTCGGCATATTCATCGCCGCCAGGATGGACTGACGGGTCCGCTCCATCTTAACCCGTTCTCTGCATAGAGAACGGGTCTTGGGTATCCGCTTCGTGATTGCAGGCTCAATAGAGATAAGTTTTCCATGTAAGACTCGTATCGGTTTGATACCGGCGTTTTGGGACTCTCACCAAGCCCTGCCGAGCGAGGGTCGATTTATTACCCACCAACGGTAAGGGGGAGAAAATGGTACGCTCCTTGAACAAAGTTCTGCAGATCGGCCTTCTTGCGGTAGTCGCGGCCAGTGGCACGGCATGGGGCGTGCAATTCACCGATGGCGCCGCACAACTCACCATCGATGCCGCCAAATACCAGATCGCGTTCGATAAAGGCAACGGCGGCATCGCCTGGATCATCGACAAATCCACAAACGGAAAAGTGTCCTATGGCGACCGCGGCGGGAGCCTCTGGTATTCGCGAGCCGGAGTGATGTCCGGCGAATACGTAGATTCGAAGACTTGCCCCATGACCTATTCCTGGCAGGCGGCCACCAATACCTTGGCCTTCCACTATACGGGCGCCTTGACGGTCGATGTCAAGGTGACGGCATCGGAAGCGGAAGGCATCGAGCTCGCCGCCCAGGCGATGAATACCCGCACCGCGACCGTCGATACCTTCAGTTTTCCCTCCGCCCTGATCCTGAACGTCGAGGAGATTAAAGACGCCTTCTATCCGCGCGACCCGGGCATAACGCTTTCGAAGGCCTTTTTCACCGCGCGCAAGTCGTTCGCGGAAGTTTACCCTGGCCATATTTTCGCTGATTTTATCGCGGTCCAGACCATTAACGGCTCCCTGGCGCTCTATACCAAGGGAAAGGACAAGAACCTCGAGAATACCATGGTGGGATTCTTCGACCCCGGCACCGGAACCAGTACGACCATGCAGCATAAATTCTCGTGCGCGGTGGCTCCCGGGCAGACCCGGAGTTTCCCGCCGGTTGCCCTCCGCATCGGCGACACGTACATCGCCTCGGGCATCGCGTACCGCAACGATAACGGGATCGACAAATTTCCGAGCCTATCGGAAAAGCTGGGCGCCAAAAAGGACAGGTTTTTCAGCGAAGTGGTCTACAAATGGGACATGCCCGCAACCAATCTCTCATTCGCCCAATCAAAGACCGACGTCATCGATAAATTGCCGCTCCCGGGAATTTTGCTGCCGGTGACGTTCCAGAATGGAAAGCACGATTCGAAGTATCCTGATTTTCTTCCTCCCAACCCGCTGTTCGGCACGCAAGATCAAATGAAGGACATGGTGAGTTATGCCCACCAGAAAGGAAGTCTTGTTTATCCCTATGTGAATTTTTCGTGGTGGGACGTGAATTCGCCGACACTGCTCAATCTTCCCGCAGGAGTGACTATAGCCAATATCTCGGACAGGTCCGAAACCTATACCGGAACTCTCGGGGTGGATGTGATTCCCGACAATGCTTTCGTCCTGCAGCGGACGATTCAGGAGCGCGATAAGCTGTGCGCGAACGTCGGCCTGGATGGGTTGCTGGAAGATCAATGGGGCGTCCACCCGATGCTCACCACCGCCCATTTCAACGGGGTGCAGACGAACCTGGCCGCGAGCAAGGCTTATAATCTGGGCACCGAATGCGGGATCGACATGCAGGCGCAATATCTCGCGACGTTCCTGGGCTCCATGTATGATTGGGACGTGCGTTGGCCGGACGTCACGACCACCTACTCCTTCTACTTCCCCATGGAGAGCGTCATCCTGCGCGATAAGGTCCTGCTCTATCAGCATGGACTTTCCCAGATCGGATGGACCCATAGCAAGGCGGTGCTGCGGTGGAATCTCGCCTACGGATACCAATTGAGCAGCTCCGTGTTCCTCTATGCCGACACACCGACTTCTCCGGCGCCCGAAGATTTCAAGAAGGACGGTCTGCACATCGATGACAATCCCTGGGTAAAGGTCGCGGGAGAATTCCAGAAGTACGTTCTCTCGCGGTATGCCGATGAAACCGTCACGAATTTCGAGGCCTTGGGAAATGGCATTTACAAAACGGCTTTCAAGACATTCGCCAGCTATTCGAGTTGGGGCAATCAGCCCTATGCCATCAATGGCCATACGATTTCCGCCAACGGCGTCGCCACGATCGCCAATAATGGGTCGGCCCTTGCGGGCGTTTTCACATCGTTCAATGGCACCGCGCTTTCCGCGGGCGATCATTATATCGCCATGGTCCGGGACTCGAATTCCATCAGGTTTTTCCATCCGAAAGGCGCAGCCACCCCGATTACCTTAGCGCTTCCGTCGGAGTGGAAGACGTACACCTTGAAATCCTATTCCTTGGGCGATGCGCTGCTTGGCGAGGTCCAATTCACGAAAAACGGGCAGAATATCACGTTCACTGCGGCGGAAAATCTCAACAATGGCCCGGGCGGGTATTATCGTTTGTTGAGCGATCAAATAGCCGTGGGCATTCCGGAAAAGCCATCATTGGGCGATAATGGCCTGCCGGCGCACATCACCGTTTATAATAGCTTCGGGAAAATCGTCCTCACATATCAAAGCACTACCGCGAACCCGGAACAGGCCGTGGCATCGAGGCTCGACAGCAGGGCCATGCGGCTTCCGCGGGGAACATACTTCGTTAAAGTCGAGAGCAAGGCAGGCACAAGCGTTCAGAAAGTGCTTGCGGGAACAGGAAGGCCTTCGCACGTGTCATCGTCGGCGCAGGCCCTTGGCCAATGAGCGGTTGCATCTGCTGAAGGATGGATGTGACGGTCTAGCGAGTCAGAGTGCCTTCAGGGTTTTTCCAGGGGCTATTTGACGGGCAACAACCAGACCAGGACATTGATTGTCACCAGAAAGAAGAGGCGGACGGGGGGGCACCACGTAACCGCCTTTCCAGGCTCAGGCTCCAATCGAGATCCTGCTTTCCATCGTCGTCATCGCGGTCACGCTCCATCGCCGTTCCCGGCGTCCCAGGCGCACCGGAAGCCCATATGGCCCGTTGAACTGTCCGGCGTGTTGCCGCTGCGCGAGGAAACCCGGTACCGATTGCAGTAAGATTCGTGGCACAGGTAAGAGCCGCCCCGGATCACCTTGTGGGTGCCGGCGCCGGGGCCGCGGGGATCCACGCGCGGACCCGGGGCGTGGAAGTCCCGGCTGAACCAATCCGCGCACCACTCCCAGACATTGCCGGACATATTGTACAGTCCATAGCCATTGGGCGGGAAGGCGTTCACGGGCGCCGTTCCCAGGTAGCCGTCTTCCCCCGTGTTTTCGATCGGGAAGGTTCCCTGCCAGATGTTGCAGCGGTGCGCCCCGTCCGGGGCGAGTTCATCGCCCCAGGGATAGATCTTCTGGACCAAGCCGCCTCGGGCGGCATATTCCCATTCCGCCTCGGTGGGCAGGCGGGTTCCGGCCCAACGGCAATAAGCCTCGGCGTCGTTCCAAGTGATATGGACCGCCGGATGGTCCTGTCGGGCCTGGATAGAGCTTGTGGGGCCGGTGGGACATTTCCAACTCGCTCCTTCCACTACGCGCCACCAGGGAGCGCGGGCTGCGGAGCGGGTAGGAGGAAAATCATCCGGCAGCAGGCCGGCGAAGACAAAGGTCCATCCCAGCCGCTCGGCCTCGGTGACGTGGCCGGTGGCTTCAACGAAGGCGGCGAAGCGGAGGTTTGAAACCACGGCCGGTCTCCCTGTTTTTCCGCGTCTATGGGTTGTATTCCTTGAGTGCGACCCGATTCAGCACCCGCAGTTCCGTGCGGCGGTTGAGCTTCCGTCCATCCTCCGTGGCATTGTCCGCCACCGGCTGGGTCTCTCCGTATCCTTTCGCGGTCACGGTACCCTTCAGCGACGGTTCCCGATCGATCAGGTAGGCCGCCACCGCCTGGGCCCGGGACTGGCTCAAGCGCTGGTTGTATTCGGCGCCGCCCACGTTGTCCGTATGGCCCGCCACCTCGATCTGGAGCTTGGGGTACTTGGTCAGCATGGTGGCTATGACCTTCAGATAAGGTTTGGAGTTGAGGGAAAGGACCGAGTTCCCCGTTTGGAAATACACGGTGTCCAACAGGAGCATCCCCGTGTTGAGCAATTGGTTTTCCGCAGCGGTGCGTTTGGCCCGCTCTTCCTGGAGGCTCTTCTGGGATTCCACCAGAGCCATGGAGTCTTGCGCGGCCTGCCGGGTAAGGGAGTCCTGTTTCATGGCCAGGGTATCGACCTTCATTTCCAATTGCGCCTTGGCCATCGCTTCCTGTTTCGCCTTCGCCGCGGCCTCCCGCTTCTTGCCGGCCTGGGTATCGAATGTGAAGGCCAATCCGGCGAACAACCGCCAGGGTTCCAGCGCCCGCGTGTTTCCGGAATCGCTGCGCGTAGAGGCCACGGAGAAATCCGCTCCGAGGGAAAGATTCAAATCGAAGGGCGTCCGGAATTGCACGGACGGGGTGAACCATACCGGATCCTCGGTTAAATCGATGTCGTCGAAGAAGGTCCGGGAATGGGCTTCGATTCCGAGAATCATGGTCAGAAGGTTCATCTGCGCGCCCGCGGCCAGGAGCATCAACGGATCCTTGCCGGACTCGGTGCTGGTGACGATGCCTTCATTCGCATGGATCTTGATCCCCATCGCCTCTTCTCCCACCGCCAACGTTTGCAGCAGCTTGACCATGAAATCGAGATCCGTCCGGGTTTCGAAATAGTCATAGCCGTCCGCATGGTTGAAATCGATGGGGTTTTCGGATATGCCCTGGTAAACCCCCACCTCGGCCGCCAGCCATAGGGGAGAGGATTGGAAGGTAGGAAGCGTCCCGTGCAGTCCTCCGCCGACTACGCCCAGGCCCGAGCCCGAATCGGTGGTGTAATTCGTCGTGCCGTAGCCGGACAACGAAGCGAAGAGATCCACGAAGCGGTTCAACCCGAAGGAGGCGGCGCCTATGCCGGAGAATATATTCCCATCCTTGGGAGGCGCTCCCGGAAATGTCCTTTGCTGTTGATACCACGTTCCCGTAAGTCCGATCACCAACCGGCCCAGACCGACGGCTTCGGCGGAGGAGGTTTGGCTGAGGCCGTTGAGGGCGTAGAAGGTGTTGGAAGGAGGGAGCCATGACTTGTAAGCCGCCAGGGCGGAGTCGGCCCCCGTGGAACCCGCGCCGGCGGAATCGGATTGCGAGTGCGTAACCAGAGGGTTACCCAAGAGAAGGCATAACGCCAACCAGAGGGGAGACTTCATGGCCGCCCGCTTCGATGCAAGGCGTTTTTCACCGGAAATTTTTGATGAGAACATATTGTCAAGCATATTGTTTCCTATCCGTTCCATTTCATGCAGGCCTGGGAGCGGCGGCCGGCGGCGCTTCGACCGCTTCCACCACGCCTTCTTTTTCAAAGATCCGATGGAATATTCCGCCCAATGCCCCGCCCACCATCGGCGCCAGCCAGAAAAGCCATAGCTGCCCCAACGCCCAGCCTCGGGCTATCACGGCGACTCCGGTGCTGCGGGCCGGGTTCACGGAAGTATTGGTGACCGGAATGCTGATCAGATGGATCAAGGTCAGGGCGAAGCCGATGACGAGCGGAGCGAAACCTTCCGCGGGATTGAAGCCGGTCCGGCCGGAGGCGATCAGGTACAGCAAACCCCCGCCCAGCGCGCCTCCCAGAACCTGAGCCGCGATATAGGGGAGAAGATCCCGGGTCCGGAATTGGCCGGCGGACCACAGGCCGAAAGAGACCGCGGGGTTGAAATGGCCGCCGGAAATATGTCCCACCGCATAGGCCATGGTCAGCACGGTCAGGCCGAAGGCGAAGGAGACTCCCAGCAAGCCGATTCCCACCTCCGGGAACCTGGCCGCCAGCACGGCGCTGCCGGCCCCTCCCAGCACCAACCACAGGGTGCCGAACGTCTCGGCCACCAAGCGCCGGGACAGATTGGCGACGGGTTTTCCGGTTCCGCGCTCCTGGGCCGCGCGCGGGCCGCGGGGGTTGTGTCCGAACAGAATCATATCGACCTCCATCGCTCCCGGCGTATCAGTTCCGGGAAACCGCGGGCCCCTGGCAACAGGCCGGAAGTTCCGTTTCGGGAGACCGGGAGCCGGCGGTTGCCGGACCCGTTTTCGATCCCCAGAAGAAAATCCCCCCGCTTCCCAAAGCGGCAAATCCCATGGAGCCCAGGAAGGGGAGAAGGCAAAAGAAACACACAAGTTACCCCTAGGGCCGTCGCACGGTACGGTATCCCGCGCGCGGTTGATAATGCGCCCGGGCTCGGAGGATGGAAAATATCCTCGGCGCGATCATAAAGGCAAGTGTTTTAATGATGTGTGTCACAATTACAATCTTCATGATCCGGGGGCCTTGCATGCGGGTATCGGACCGGACGCCCGAATTTTATTTTCAACGAGAGGCGCCAAGGCCTATGCTTTCGTCGCCTTCAGCCAGGCTTCCTGGACTCTCGGGCACCTTTGCGAACAGGCGAGCCGGACCCTGGCGGGCAAGATTTTCTGGGACAACTTCCAATATCTGGGGGCATGCGGCTGGGGGATTTCCTTCCTCGCGTTTTCCATTCGCTACAGCGGCCCGGCGCCGTCTTCATGTTCACCTGTTTTTTCTTCGGTATGATCCTGATCGGGGTGGAAATGGCGCGCGCTTTCCCTCCCCAGCGCGCGCAAATGGGACTGGCCCTGGCCGGCAACGAATAGAAGCGGAAGAAGGATAAAATATCCTCGGCGCCAATGCACCGCAATCACAATTCAAATCGCGAGCATTCTTTGCGAAGGGCGGATTTCCCGCCCGTCGGATGGATTGCGGTATTGTCAGGCTCCGCATTCCATGCTGGTGTAAAGACGATCCCAGGCGCTGCGGAGATCCCGCGCATCCGCCCTGAGCGAGTCGGCCGCTTCTCCCACGGTCGTCCGGCCTCCGGGAACGGTGTTCAGATCGTTCTGCAGATCCTGATAAGCCGATTGGACCTCGAGAATGCGCGGGTTGTTGACATCCTTGGCGGATTCCTTGCCGAAGACTATTCCGACCACGCCAATGGCCATGATTAGCAGAGGGGCGGGTGAGAAAATGGTGTAAAAGGAGAGGGCCGCCGCCAACCAGGAGGCTTTGTCATCGCTCCATGCCTTGGCGCTGCCCTTGACCAAAGTCCAAACCGAACTCCAGCTCAAGGACGGTCTGGCCGGCCGGGAGCGCGGAGAATCCCGAGTTGAAGCCATATTGCGTCCTTTTTTGAATTAAAATTATGCTGTCGGAGACACATATTCCCGTCGGGATTTCGGAGGTTCGGATGCAAGGTAAGACCAAGGGTCCCCCGGACAAGCGGAACAGGTCCAAAGTCGTTTTTCTCTTCGATGTGGACAATACCTTACTCGACAACGATCGCGTTATCGCCGACATGAAGAAATACCTGAATGTCGAAGTGGGTGCCGGGCGCGCCAAGCGTTATTGGGATATTTTCGAGCGGCTCCGATCCAGACTCGGATACGCCGATTATCTGGGCGCGTTGCAGCGCTATAGGACCGAGCATCCCCATGACCTGCATTTGCTGACGGTTTCCCATTTCCTGATCAACTATCCTTTTGCCAACCGCCTTTACCCCAATTCCCTGGATGCCTTGGAACACGTGAAGAAGTGGGGCCCACCGGTCATCCTGACCGACGGCGACGTGGTCTTTCAACCGCGCAAGGTGGACCGTTCCGGATTGTCCGAAGCGGTGGAGGGCAGGGTGCTTATCTACCTCCACAAGGAAATGGAGCTGGGCAACGTCAGGAAGCGCCACCCCGCCGATCATTACGTGCTGGTGGACGATAAGCTGCGCATCCTGACGGCCGTCAAGGCCTCATGGGGATCGCGTGTTACCACCGTTTTCGTGGAGCAGGGGCACTATGCCACCGATGCCGGCGTCTTGAAAAAATATCCTCCGGCGGATTTGAGCATAAAACGCATCGGCGATCTGCTGGAATGCGACTTTGCGCGGTTCCTCAAAAAATAGCGGCGGGATTAACCGTTTGCGAAAACCGGTTGTTCTTCGCGACGGCCGGGAGGCACGGTACCGGCTCCGGATTCCTTTGAAGCCGTGGTTTCAAAAAGATGGTATCCCCATCCCGGCATGTCGAAATACATGCCTTTCCGCTCCAGGTCCGCCGCATCTCTGATGTATTCCACCTCGCCGAGCATATCCTTAAGCCGGATCCTTCCGCCGTCGAGGCCGGCCAGATCGAACTTCGCGTAACATTGGCCGCGATTCGGCCCGTAATTGACGACGCCAAGCAGGGTGTTGCCGCCGTCCATGCGCCAGGTGAAAGCCGTGAATTGGTTCCAGGTCGGGTTGCCCTCCCAAGCCGGTTGCAGTTGGGCCAGGCTCCATGTTCCGTCGTGGTCTTCCTTCCGGCGCAGACAGGCCAGGATGTCCCCGTAGAACTTTTCCCATTCGGGAAGATCCGGCTCATCCGGCCGGCGCCCCAAATGCATGGATATGTGCACGCGCCTTCCGGCGAACTCGCCATCATGGAAAAGACGCAAACCGGGGACGAAAAAACCGATGACCGCGGCGGCGCGGTGCATGGCGTCCGGAAAGGCATCGGCCGCCCGGGGTTCGTCGTGGTTTTCCAGGAAGCGCAAGGAACGGTTCTGGAAATCGGGAGCGGCCATGAGATGCTCGCGCACCGATTTTCCCGAACCCGCCACCAGCCTATCGTACAGCCGCTTGTCATAGGTGAAATCGAAGCCGGCCTGTTGCAGCTCCCATTCGCGGTCCCAGTACACTTCCGCGATGAACAGGAAATCGGCGTGGACCGCTTTCACCCTGGAAATGGCTCCGGGCCAGAAAGGCCCCGTCGCGGGCGAGGCGCCGTCCCGCGGAGTGGCCCGGTTTCCCCAGGTCCTTTCGAACACGTCGGGCTGCACCAGCATGGCCATGTCGCAACGCACGCCATCGCAACGCTTGGCGATTTCCAACAGTTCACCGGTCATGGCCTCGCGACAAGCCGGGTGGCGGTAGTTGAGCTGTAAGGTATCCGGCCAGCCCGGAAAATAGGGATCCCGTCCGTAAGCAAGGATCTGTTCCCCTTTGCCGGCTCCGCGGGGGAAGCGCCCCCAGTTCCGGGGTTCCCGGGCCAGATCGGCTTCGTCGCCTTGGATGAAATATTCCGGATGCGAGTTCGCCAAAGGATTGTCGGGAGCGCAATGGTTGACCACGAAATCCGCCAGCAGTTTGAGGCCGTGCCCGGACATCCTCGCGCGCAATCGCGCCAAAGCCTCGTCTCCGCCGAAGTCCTTGTTCGTGCGGTAGGCCTTGACCGCGAAGGGGGAGCCGCGCACGTCTTCATCCCGGAAGTCCGGGAGTTCCCGCGCATATTCCTTCCTGAGGCCGGGATTGGAAAGGGAGATCGCGCGCGCGGCCTCTCCGGTCTGCCAGAGCCCGAGGAACCAGAGCCAGCGGAAGCCCTTTGCGCGCATTTCGTCCAGGTACGCATCGGACACATCGTCCAGGGTGGCCGGTCGTCCCAAGCTCCGGGAAAGTTCCGTCAACGTGACGCGCGTGTTGATCTGGTAGAGGGTGGGATGACGATCGGCTGCTTGCATCAATGCTCCCTGTGCGCCATGGCTTCGATTTCCTCCAACGACTTACGATGCTCCGCTTTCCACTCCATCTGGAAAGCCAGGGTCGAAACCAAAGCGGTCCAGCCGGTCTGATGGCTGGCGCCGCAGCCGCGGCCGGTGTCCCCGTGGAAATATTCGTTGAACAGGATCAGGTCCTTCCAATGGGGGTCGTGGGCATAACGCTCATAGGCTCCATGGCAGGGTCTATATCCTTCCGGGTTCGGCCGGAACAGGCCGATAAGGCGCTCGGTCAGGGCATCGGCGGCCTGGTCCAGGTTCACCAGGTTCCCGGAGCCGGTGGGAAATTCCACCTTCAGGTCGTCTCCGTAGAAAACATAATACCGCCGCAGGGCTTCCACGATCAGGAAGTTGATGGGCATCCAAATCGGTCCGCGCCAGTTGGAGTTGCCTCCGAACATGGTATTATCCGATTCTCCGGGGAGATAGCCCACTTCCAGATGCTGTCCGGCGATGTCTAGCACGTAAGGATGCTTTTCGTGGAGCTTGGAGACGGATCGGATGCCGTGCTCGGACAGGAATTCGGATTCGTCGAACATGTAGCGCAGCACTCGTTCCAATTGGTTCCTGGAAGCCAGGGCCGCCATATGCCGCTTGACCGGCTTGCCGTCGGGACCGGTGCGGGTATGCTCGACGAACCTTTCCTTCACGGCGGGGTTGTTGCGCACGAACCACTGCCCCCGAGCGGCGAACTCGTTCAACCCCAGCAGTTTTTCATGATCCGCGATCTCGAATGCGAGCAAAGGCAGCACTCCCACGATGGAACGCACCTTCAAGGGGAGGTCTCCTTGCGCGGAACGGAGGAAGTCGTAATAGAATCCGTCCGTCTCATCCCACAGTCCTCCCGGGCCGTTCAAGGATCTTTCGATGGCCGCGAAATGCTCGAAGAATTTGACCGCCATATCCTCCCAGGCGGAATCCTGGCTGGCGAGTTCCAGGGACAGGGCGAGCATATCCGTGCAGAAGAGCCCCATCCATGCAGTTCCGTCCGCCTGCTCCAGCACCACTCCCGAAGGCAATGTCATCGAGCGGTTGAAGACGCCGATATTGTCGAGCCCCAAGAAGCCTCCGGAGAACAGGTTCTTGCCGCGAGCGTCTTTGCGGTTGACCCACCAGGTGAAATTGAGGAGCAGCTTGGGATAGACCCGGCGCAGGAAATGGAAATCCTTATCGCCCAGGCTTGCATGGACCTGGTAGAGAAGCCTGCACGCCATGGCCAGCACGGGAGGATTGACGTCCCCGAAATCGTATTCATAGGCCGGCAGCTGGCCGTTGGGGTGCATGTACCATTCCCGCATGACCAGGATGGCCTGGTTCTTCCCGAAATCCGGATCCAGAATGGTATAAGGAACGGTGTGGAACGCGAGGTCCCAGGTGGCGAACCAGGGGAACTCCCATTTGTCGGGCATGGCGAGCACGTCCTGGCAGAAGACATGCTTCCAGTCGCGGTTGCGGCCTTGGGTATGGCCGGGCGGAGGGGCGAGCAGGGGATCTCCCTTGAGCCATTCCTCCACGCGGTAATAGTAGAACTGCTTGCTCCAGATGAGGCTGGCGCTGGCTTGGCGGAATACCTGCGCATCCTGGGGGCGGGCCATGCCCTGGTAGAAGGCATCGGCCTCCTCCCGGCAGCGGTTGAATATGTCGTCGAAGGGTTCGAAGGATGCGTCTCCCACCAGCTCCTCGCGGCACAGGCGCAACCGGATTTCCAGGGTTTCGCCGGGAGCGAGCATGGCATGGTAATGGGCCGCGGCCTTGGTCCCTTGTCCCGCGGGGTTGACGGCTTCCTTGCGTCCGCCGACCACGTACTCATGGAAGGAATCCTTGGGCCAAGGCGTGGAGTTCGCGCCGCCCCACAGTTTGGCATTGTTGGTTTCATTCTCGCAGAAAAGCCATTCCGGGTCCTGGCCTCCCGCGGCCGGCGAAGAATCGGCCAGCAACAGATACCGGCCCAAGCGGGAATGCTCCGCGGTCACGGACTGGGCCGTGGCCCGCAGGGAGGGCTTGGGAATATCCGCCCCCTGGCTTCCCACCCAGGACCAATTGTTCCGGAACCAGAGCGTGGGCAGCACATGGATGGGAGCGTCCTCGGGACCGCGGTTGATCACGGAAATCCGGATCCAGATGTCTTCCGGAGCCTGCTTGGCGTATTCCACGAAAACGTCGAAGTATCTTCCTTGATCGAAGGCGTCGGTGTCGAGGATTTCGAATTCCGGCTCCTGCCGGCTCCGGATCCGGTTCTCGGACAGGAGCCATTCATAGGGAAAGGGCCGTTGCGGATATTTGTAAAGGGCCTTCAGGTAGGAATGCGTCGGGGTCGCATCCAGGTAGTAGTAGCATTCCTTGACATCTTCGCCGTGGTTGCCTTCCGGATTGGAGAGGCCGAACATGCGCTCTTTCAGGATCGGATCGACCCCGTTCCAAAGGGCGGGCGCGAAGCACAGGAAGCTCTTGTCGTCGCTGAACCCGAGCATTCCGTCTTCTCCCCACCGGTACGCGCGCGAACGGGACTGCTCGTGGGTGAAGCTGTTCCAGGCATCGCCGGAAGCGGAATAGTCCTCGCGCACGGTTCCCCATTGCCGCTCGGAAAGATAGGGGCCCCATAGTCTCCACGGGGCCTTGCCTTCCGCGTCATCACGCAGCCTTTGTCTTTCGGTTTGGTACGACATGATCGACTCCTTGATTGCCCCGAGGGAGGGAAAGAATACGGACCTATGTCCGTCACTGTCGCGGCGGTTCGATGTCGGGATTCGGGATCGGGCCCCAGTAAAGAAAAATAATCTTGAAAACATGGCCGTCCAACAAAGAAACGTCCGTCAAAAATCCTTGCATTCAGAGAGGCGTTCGGATAATCCCTTCGACCTGACGGGTTCCTGGCCGAGCGAGGTCAGACGTTCAGGTGGAAGAGGAGCATGGGAGACAGATCTCCGGAGTTCAGGCCCATGCCCATTTTGAAGTCGTGAAATAGTCCGGCTTTTGATGCTCGTCCGGTTTCCGGTTTGGTCTGCCGTCCCAGGTGCAATCTGGGAACCAGATAGCCAATCGCGGACCCCGCGATGGCGCCGGCCAGGACATCGGACGGAAAATGCTTTCCAGAGAAGACCCGCAATGCTCCCACGCCGGCCGCGGTTCCCATGGCGCCGCTCCACATCCAGGGTATCCAAGGCGAATCCGGATGATGGACTTGAAATGTATAAGCCGTGAACACGGCCGCGGCGAATGCGCCGGTCGTATGCTCGGAAAAGAAACTGCTGCGGGCATCGCCGGATTCGCGCTCCGAGAGGGGCGCATTGGAGGTGAAGGCCAATGGTCTGGGGTGAAGCCGAGAGGTCTTTGAGTAGAGACTGACGGCGGATGCATACGCCACCACCTCTCCGTATAGGACAAGGTCGGTCCAGGCTTCCCTTATCGACTCCTGGCGGCGATGAAGGTCGAACCCGGTAAGGGCCAAAGGGGCGAGGCCATCGGCAAGGATCAAGGCATCGCTGATACCGGAGAGAGGCTTGGAATAGAAGCCCAAGGCCCAGCGGTCGTAGGCGGGAATATCCTCCCGGCGAAGCCCCGAGGGATCGAAAGGCCGGCTTGCGATGCGGCGCTCCATGAGGAATCCGGTGCCTGCGGCCGTCAGGCCGACTCCCAGGATTGGATAGTCCCAGGCCGGATCGAATTGATAGCGGTCTTCCCGGGCGAAAAGGGTTCCGCAAAGGACGAACGCAACCGATATGGTGGTGGAAACCCGGATCCGCATCATGCCCGGAAAAGGATCCGATTACTCCTGTTCGACGAACTCCCCGTTCTGGCGAAAGGTCGCTTCATGCTTCTTGTTTTTCTCCTTGAAGGCCAATTCATAGGTGACCGAACCATCGGCTTTGGTCTGCTTTTCCGATCGGCTGATTTTCGCATCGGGGTATTTTGCCTTGAAGGCCGATAGCGCTTCTTGGGAAACGGAATCGGTGGGAACGATCTGCTCGGTCAGAAGAATCGAACCGGTGGTATCGATATCCAACTCGACTTTCCCATCGGCCTTGGAATCGAGTTTGACTTCGAATTGGACTTTCCCGGAATCGACTTCCCGCTTGCACGCGGAAACCTTGGAATCGGGGTAGGCCTTAAGGGCGGCCGCGGAAACGGGTTCCGGGCATTTCGTCTTCGCATGCGCTTGCGCCGTCATCAGCATGGCGGCCGCAATGGATAGTTTTGAAACGATTTTCCAGTTTTCCATATTTCCTCTTTCTCGAAGAGAGAAGGCTCTCTCTGATTTATCTGCAAACAAGCGGCGCTCAAGTCGATGGAGCGATATCCAGAACGGTGAAGGTGTTTTGCTTCACGGGCGGGCGGGCCTTGGGATTGTCCGCGCTAGGGGCGGGAGCGGGGCCGAACTCGGCGGTGGAAAGAAAAATGTGATGCGTCTTGGGATCCAGGGTTATGGTCTTGGCTCCCTTCTGCGTGGGAAGGGTTTCCAGAACCGCGTAATGGTCCATGTCTTTCTGCTGCACAACGGTGAGACTGCCTTCGCCATTGGACGCGAAAATCCGTTTGCTGGCCGGATCAAAAGCGACTCCGTCCACGCCCTCGCCGATGGGGACGGTGGCCACCACTTTTCCCGTTGCGGCGTCCATGACGACCAACAACTTGTTTTCGCATACGCTGAACAGGCGCCGGGTGGCCGGATCCATGGCCAAGCCGCTGGGGCTTTCCCCCGGGGCCATCGGCCAGGTTTTGGAAACCTTGTTGGTCTTGGCATCGATGATTGCAACGGCGCTTTTGTCCTCGAGATTCAGATAGATATTCCCTTTTCCGTCCGCGGCGCCCACCTCCGGTTTTCCGCCCAAATCGATGGTCGCAACCACCTTGTCCGTAGCGGGGTCGATGACGGTCGCATTGCCGCTTTTGCCGTTGAAGGTGAAGATATGCCTGGAGAAGGGATCATAGAGGATGGCGTCCGGATTGATGCCCGTGACCCTCACCTTGCCGAGGGTGGCCAAGGTCTTGAGATCGAAGACGGTCACGGAGGTATCTTTGCCGTTACTGATGTACCCTTTGCCGAGCGTTTCCGCGATGGCGATGCCGTGCACGCCCTTGGTATCAGGAATGGTTCCGACCAGTTTTCCCGTTTTTTCATCCATGACCTGGGTTTGCGTTCCATGGGAAATGAACACCCTGCCGGCGGCCGGGTCGGCCTCCAGAAAATCCCAGCGATCGTCGCCGGGAAGATGGAACCGGTTCGCGATCTTGTATTGCGAAGGCGTTCCGGCCGTCGCGGCCATCGCCCCCAGGGACAAAAAGATTGCCCATGCCCATTTGTTTCCAGTATGCATCATTTTCCATCCCGTTGTTGGAGAGATCACAAATTACGAAATGCCGGACTTGAACCAAAGGAAACTTTCGCGCCTCGTCATCGGCCGATAATCTTCGCCTTTCCGAATCGGCCCCACGCTACGAAAGTTGAAAGCATGCCGAGAAAGATGATAGGCGGTAAACTGCTTGTTTCGTTTCGGGAAATGTGGAAGATCACCGCGGACCCCATGATTAAGGATAGACAAGCCGCCGCTTGGGCGGACAAAGCCGGGTGGATCCGTGAAACGGAGGGGAGAGTAAGTCCGAGCGCTGCCAATACCTCCGAGGTCCCGATGAAGCGGACCATGGCCTCCGGCATACTGAAAACCCAAGGCATCCATTCGAATAAATCGCGGATGGGTTGCGTAACCTTCAGGTAGCCCACATACCCGAAAACCGATGCGAGAATGAATTGTGAAATCCAAAGGAAAACATGCAATACCCGGACAGGAATCTTTGCTTCGGGGCCGGACGCTTCGTGGTTTTTGGTTGGATCAATTATCGTGGCTCTCCCGAATCGCGCTATCCGCCAACCGGCATGGATGGACCAGGTCAATTTCCGAAATTGAGAAAATGTAACGAGGCGTTGCGCGGCTTTTTTTGTAAACAATATGTAAACGGCAACCGAATCAAATGTGATTCAGTCATTGCGTATGTAATTTCTCATCATGACGGAGCGAATGGGTTGAAGTCCGAATCACGGCCTGTCCTGCTGATTATGGACGATGATGAAGAGTTGAACGCCCTCCTCAAGGTATACTTGTCGCCGTTCGGGTGGGAGATCCTTTCAGCGACCCGTCCCGAGGACGGCCTCAACCTGATTGCGGACATCTGCCCGACCCTGGTTATCCTTGATGTGATGCTGCCGGGCAAAGATGGATTCGAGATATGCAGCGAGATCCGGACCAGAAGTCGTATCCCCATCATCATGTTGACGGCAAGGGGCGATGTCAAAGACAGGGTCAGGGGCTTGCAACTTGGGGCCGATGATTATCTGCCCAAACCGTTCGAGCCCACCGAACTGGTGGCCCGCATCCAATCCGTACTCCGGCGCATCGAGTTTCCCGCCAAAACCGGGACGAACCGAATCGGTGAATTGACCTTGAACGGCTCCTCCAAGCAGACATTTCTGGGAGGAAAACCTTTGGACCTGACAGGGATGGAGTTCGCCGTACTTGAATTGCTGGTGGAGAATGCGGGAACCATCCTGAGCCGCGACACCATCGCCTTGCGTACCAAAGGAGTGGAGTGGGAGGCCATGAACAGGACCATTGACGTATTGATAGGACGGCTCAGGGGGAAATTGGGGGACAATCCGCACAATCCCCGTTACATCAAAACCGTGTGGGGAGAAGGCTATCTCTTCATCAAGGATGCCGGCCGGGATGGCTGAAGAGATCGCCAAGACCTTGACCTTCACGCGTTCGATATTCCTCAAGTTATTGGGGATCTACCTGGCATCAAGCGTTCTCATCGTGCTGATGATAGCGGGTTTCCTCGAGTTCATCGTGGAGGACAGCCACCACGCGAACTCGGAAAAATCCCGCGCGGTATTCGCCGGATTCCTGGCCGCGAAAATGGATCCGGGAACGGACTTGGCCGCCGGGCGGAAGCTTTCCGAGGAATGGGGATTGGATATCGCCATGGAAGGGCCGGGGCCATCCTGGTCCACTATACCAGGACTTCCCGTTTTCGACCGGCTGGAATCACTCTCGACCCCGATTCCCGGTTCGGATGGCGTCAGGATCGGGCGGTTCCGGCATCATCATCTGGCCGTGGTCCAAAAAGAAGGCCGCCGAATCGCATTCATTTTCGGAAAGGAACCGAACCATGAAAAATGGATCGAATTCATCCCCTTTTTGATCCTTTCCATCGTGCTGGTGCTCAGCGCCAGTTATCTGCTTATCCGGAGGTTGTTCCAGCCCCTGAAAGAGTTGCACTCCGGCTTTTCGGAAGCGCGCCAGGGAAACCTCAATGCCCGGGTGGAGATCCGGCGCACCGACGAGCTGGGCGAATTGAGCCAATCCTTCAACTCGATGCTGACCGGAATCCGCGAAGTGATGCGTTCCAAGGAGCAACTGCTTCTCGACGTGAGCCACGAGCTTCGATCCCCATTGACGCGAATCAAGGTGTCCCTTGAAATAGAAGGGGAAGACTCGAAGGATATCGCGCGGAAGAATGTCCGCGAGCTGGAAAAAATGATCCACGAATTGCTGGAATCCGCGCGCATGGACAGTCCGCGCGGCATACTCAATCTGGAACCCGTCGAAATGGGGTCGTTGGTCGCGCAGATCCTGGCCGAGTATGAATTCGCCTCTCCCGGAATCCGCTTTCTGTCCCCGGATGCCGGATATGAAATGGATCTGGATCGGGAGCGCATCGCCATTGTCATCCGGAACGTTTTGGAAAATGCCTTGAAGTATTCCGGCCATCAAAGCAAAAAGGTGGAAGTCTCCTTGCAGGAATCGATAAACGGAGACGAATCCCAAGTGGTCCTGGCCTTCCGCGATTTCGGCCCGGGAATCCCCCAGTCGGACCTGGCGGCGATATTCGAACCCTTTTACAGGGTGGATAAATCCCGGGGAAGGATTTCAGGCGGATATGGATTGGGGTTGAGTCTGTGCCGGAAAATCATGGTTGCGCATGGAGGCGGAATCGACGTCTCCAGCGTTCCGGGCGAAGGCACCACCATGAGGATAGTCTTCAACGGAAAATACGGATCCGGTCCCCTTGAGCATACGTGAAAAGCCGGGTTTACAATTGGTTTACAAAATAGGCGAAGGGGGATCTTGCTCCCATTGTAGATTGTTAGCGTCATCGATTTCCGGGTGGGGAGGCTACTTTTGCCTGCGAGCATGCTGCGGATATCTCCAATAAGATGAAGCGCGCCTACCGGGTGTTTTTCATTTTCATGATTTCGGCTCCATTCGCGGTGTCGGCTCAAGACCCTGCCGCAGTCGATACCCTGGCTTCCCGCCGCACCCCGGCCGACCCGGCAAAGACGGCGCCGCCGGACACCTCCGGACGATTGCATCGCGTGGTTTTCAAAGGCATCGCGCCCGCCGGCGCGCAGGTCAGTATCGATACCGCGCGCGGATTTGCCGATACCGCGGGCAGATGGAGCCTGACCGTCGCTTTGGACAGCGCCGCCCGGGCCACGGGCCAATTCGATCTGTGTCTGGAGCAAAGCGGAAACAAGGCCTGTACCCTGGTGCAACCGAAGGGGTTCGATACTTTGGAACTCGCTCCCTTGCGGTTTACGGAAAAGCTGGTGGTGGATACGGTAATCGTTCCCCCCGATAGTTTGGCCGGCGATTCGCTCCCAGCCCCCAAGGCGAAACTGCTCGATCAAGGCAAGGCAAGCGATGGCCGCACGGTGGTGGTGCGCGGCCGCCGCAAGGCCAAGATATTGGGACAAGAGCATGTGACCGTACAACAGATCCGGCGTCTCCCCGGCCTGGCCGAGCCCGATGTCATCCGGGCCGTCCAGGCCCTGCCCGGCGTGGTCGCCTCCTCGGACTTCTCCACCAAGATGTACGTCCGGGGCAGCGCCAGCGATCAAAACCTGGTGCTTTACGATAATGCGGTGGTGTATTCGCCGGCCCATTTCGGGGGATTGTTCAGCACCTTTCTGGCGGACGCAGTGGGCGGCCTGGATTTCTACAAAGGCGGTTTCGATCCCTACTGGGGCGATCGCCTGGCGTCGGTATTGACCGTGCATTCAAAGGACGGGGGATCCACCTTCGATTCCACCAGCCGTCTGTCCGGGACTTGGCCCGGCGACAGCGCCAAGGTGACGGGAGTGGTGCGCAACACCACTTTCTCGGGTAGCCTCGAGACCGATGGACGCATGGGCGATTGGTCCTGGTCGCTTGCCGGACGGCGGACCTGGATCGATCAGGCTTTGAATCTCGCCAACCGCCTCAGCCTGATCAATTTCACCCTCAGCTACTTCTTCTACGATTGGCAGGGGGATCTGGCCTGGTCCCATGGACGCGATTCCGTGCGCCTTTCCGCCTATCAGGGCCGCGACGATTTGAACATGGTCCCGCTGGTCCTGAATTGGGGAAACCAGGACTTTCCGTTGAATGTCCATCTGCAAATGACGCCGGACCTCGCCTATGAAGGCACGGTCGCCTGGTCCGGATTCGATCAGGTCTTCTCCTTGAGCGACGTCCTCCGATTCGAAAATTCCATCCGGACCATCAACACCCGCCAGGGACTCTTGTATACCGGGCTGCCGGGCCATGCCGTCGCCGGAGGATACGAATTCAACTATTTCTGGGTGGATTTCCTGCAAGGGAACAAAATCCGGAACAGTTACCTGGAGGACAAGTACTCCGTCGATCTGCACGCGGCCTACCTGCAGGACAGGTGGACGCTCAATCCCAGGCATA
The DNA here is from genome assembly GCA_028287505.1 of Fibrobacterota bacterium. Taxonomy (GTDB): domain Bacteria; phylum Fibrobacterota; class Fibrobacteria; order UBA11236; family UBA11236; genus Chersky-265. The sequence goes on from JAQBPN010000003.1 coordinate 125,580, forward strand.
CGATATCTTACGGGTTACGGGTCTACAACTATCCGTCCCTCCAGCATCCGGCGGGAACCGGGCTATCGGAAGTGGTCAAGGAGGGGATAGCGTCCTGGACCTGGGATCCCCGCCTCACCTATACCTATCGGCCGGCAAAGGATTGGCGGTACGACGCGCATGTGGGGTACTACCACCAATATCTGGCGTCCCTGCGCTTTACGGACCAGGAGACGCCGAACGAATTCTGGTACGCCGTGAAAGGGAACATGAAACCCACCAGCTCATTGCTCGGCGCCGTGGGCGTGGAGAAGGAGAATCTCACCAAACTGGGTCTGACAGCCTCCTGGCAGGGTTATTACAAGGATGTGCGCGCGATACCGCTCTTCTATCCCAATCAGACCACCACCCAAATCGACAGCTTGCAGGCGCAGGGCGGGGACCTGTCCGCGCTCTTTTCTTCCCTCGATGGGTATGCTCTGGGAACGGAATTGGATCTCAAGCGCGAAGAGGGCGCGATCAGCGGCGACATCAGCTACTCGTATTCCCAAGCCGTTTTGCGGCATGCGGCCTTCGACAACGGCATCACTTCGGAAGCGGAAAAGATCTACTATGCGGATTGGAACCAAAGCCATTCCGTGAAACTGACCGCCAACCTCAACTGGAAGGGATCCGATGGGAACGCCATCTGGGCATCCAGGAAAAAAGGCCGGTACTTGCGCACGAATCTGCAGTTCAACTTCCACAGCGGCCTTCCCTACACGGGCCTGGGCCTTTATACCCGGCCCCATGACGCCTTCCAGAACACCAGAAGGAACTCCCCGACGGCCTTGCTGAGCGATGATCGCAACGCCTTGGATCGTCCCGACTACCTGCGCCTGGACGTGACGCCCTTCGATGTGGGCCGCGAGGGGCATTGGCGCTTCTATTGGACCATCCTGAACGTCTTCAACCGGAAGAACGTCTACCTGGTCCAGGTGGAGCGGGACACCAACCCTCCCACCAAAACCTATTTTTACCAATTTCCGTTCCTGCCCATCTTCATGGGGTATGAATATGAATTCTGAACGCGCATGGATTCCGAAAGCCGCGTTGGCCGCTTCGGTCGCGCTATTGGGCGGATGCCTGTTGGGCCCCTGGGACCTGACGCCTCAAGACAAGACGGCTAAGGTTCAGTTGGAAGTCGCCCTGATGCTGGTGCAGGGCCGACCCTTCGATACGCTCTGGATCGAGCGTCCGCTTACCTTCGCCAACGGCTACGACAGTTCGGTCGCGTTCATCGATTCCGCATCGTCCTCCGCCCTGGTCATCCGCACCGATGTGTCCCCGCCCGAATCCGTTTCCTACCGCATGTCTCCTGCCAATACGCGCGTATGGATTCCGGACTCCGGGAGTCGCGACACCGTTCGCCAAGGCGGCCGTTACCGGTTTTACGCCGTGCTGAATTGGGATGCGGCCCGCGAGTACCCGCAACAGCATGAAATGCGCCTGGACAGCCTCTCCGCCGAAACCTATGTGCAACGCCACTACGCCATCCGCGACACCGCCTGGGTGCCCATCGAGTCCCTGCACCCGGCCCTTTCCCTGGGCCTTCCGGACAACCTTACCTCCCTGGCCCTGGCGGATACCGCCGTACTCGGCAGCCTTTACGATAGCCTGGAAGGCATACGCTCCCTGTCCGCGCATGGGTTGACCAAAGCCGATTTGCGTCGCTACCTGGAGGGCGGCCTGGTCCTGAGGCCCTTGGCGAAAGGCGACACCGCCTTTTACATCTTCGATCCGACGAAAGTCGCCGATCCCAATCCCGCCAATCCGGATCCCATCAGCCGGTATTCGCGGCAATGGAAATTCCTGCAGGATTTGGACAAGCGGGACTTCGGCGGCCTGTCGGTGTCCTATTCCTACGACACCGCCCGGGCGCGCATTCTCGATCCCCTGACCCAGGCCTTGCAAGGGCTTTTCGACAGGGAAAAAGTGGATACGGCGCGGTTGTACCAACGCGGCAATACCCGCTTCCTGGGGGTGACCGGCAAGGCGGATCCGGGGGTGGCCGGGTATCCGGATACGCTTGCATGGGGCAACCGCAATCTCAACTACACCGGACGGGATGCCATCTATTTCTACGCCATCGATTCCCTTTACGTGGAATACCAGCGGGGTTTCAACCCCTCGTTCACCATATCCCTGGGAGGGGACGGCGGCGGGAACAATCGCAGGGCCGTGAACAATGCCGTGCACTATAGCAACATCCAAGGGGGGGACGGCTATTTCGCCGCCGCTGCCTTGGACAGCTTCGTGGTCCATTTGATCGCCGTGAAAGACACCATTCCCATCCCTATCCTGCATGCTGCGTCCATCGAGCGGGACAAGCGGCGGGGTGATTGAACCAGTCCCTGGAATCGGAGGAAACCCATCCATGTTCGCCATCATCGCTCACCTGGTCCCGCTCCTGCTCGTCATAGAGAAGGCGCTTCTCTCCCTGCTTTTCTTCCTCGGGTTCGCCACCATCGTCATTTTCGTCTGGCGCTGGCGCTCCTACTCTTTGGCCCAGGGCAAGCCGGGCAGATGGATGTCCGCGCTCTCGGAAAATATCCGGGCCGCGCAGCCTTCCGGAGTGGCGCTCGACAAGGCCGATGAAGCCACCGTTGCCGGGCGCGTGGTCAAGACCGGCCTGGCGAACCTGGGATTGGCCCCGGAGGCCCTGGAGAAAGTGTTCGATGTGCAGGAATCCGGCGAGCGCCGGGAGTTGAACCGGGGCCTTCCGTTCCTGGGAACGGTGGGCTCCAACGCGCCGTTCCTGGGGCTGACGGGAACCGTCATCGGCATCCTCTCCGCCTTCGACCGGTTCGCGGCCTCCGGAGGACGGGGCAGCACCGAAGTCATGGTCGCCATCTCCCGGGCCCTGGTGGCCACGGCCATCGGATTGCTGGTGGCCATTCCCGCGGTGGTGTTTTACAACATCCTGCGCAGCCGGAGCAAATCCATATTGGAACAGGCGAGGGAGATCCGCGGACTGATCATGGCCCGCAGCCTGCAGGCGACCTTCCGGAAGCCGGAGGCCTGATGGCGGCGGAGATTCTCGAGGAGGAAGAGGGCATCATCTCTTCCATCAACATCACCCCGTTGGTGGACATCTTCCTGGTGCTCCTCATAATCTTCATGATCACGAGCGCCGTAGTCGACCAACGGGAGATCAAGGTCAGCCTTCCCAAGGCCGCCCATGCGGGGGATCAGGCGCCCAAGGCATCGGGGCTGGTCCTGGACCAGGCCGGCATGATGTACCTGGACGGGCAGCCCTCGGACTCCGCCGCCGTGGCCGATGCGCTGCACCGGGAGGCGTCGGCCAATCCCGACTACCAGGTCCTTATCGCGGCGGATCAGGAATTGCCGTACCGGACCGTGGTCAAGGCCATCGATCTCGTGCGCGGCTCCGGGATCAGCAAATACGCCCTCAAAGTCGTCCGCCAAGCCCCATGATCGCTCCGTCTCCCCGCAGGCGGGCGCGGCATCCGCTCCCGGGCCCGGGTCCGGACTTCCTGAGCCTGAATCTGCCCCCGCGTCGTCCCCCGGGTTGGAAGGACGTGCTGCTCGGGGTGGGCGCCATCGTTGCGGTCGCGGGAATCTTTTTCGCGGGAGGCAAAGTATCCGCTCCCCATTTTCCGGGCGAAGAGGAAGTCCAAGTCATCGAGGTCGCGCCTCCGCCGCCTCCGCCCAAGGAAATCAAAGAGCCTCCGAAACCCATTCCGCCTCCGCCGCGGGAGAAGGCGCCGCCTATCGCGCAAAACGAACCTCCGCCTCCGCCGCAATTCGGGCTCGATAAGGATGCCACCCAAGGGAACGGGGACCTTTCCGTGGCCACGGGCAACACCCTCATGCAGAAAGCGGACACCGTGGTGAAGCCGGTTCCGCCCCCGCCGCCGCCGGAACCCATGCGTCTGGATCAGGAGGCTGAGGCGCTGGAAAAAATCAAGCCAAAATATCCGGAGTGGGCCGAAGAACAGGGCGTAACTTCCCGGGTACTGGTCATGGTGACCATCGACGCAGAGGGCAAGGTGATCGACGTCCGTATCGAAAAGTCCGGAGGCAAGGATTTCGATCAGGCCTCCCTGGAAGCTGCCAAGATCACGCGTTATAAGCCCCACGTGGAAAAGGGAAGGCCCTTAGCCGTCCGGTTCGTCGTGCCTTACGAATTCATTTTTTAGGTTTGGGGAAGACGGGCTGGCTCATCCCGCCGCGGGAACCCGCCGCAATAACCTGTAAATCATGGGCAGCCCGAACAGCAGCAGGAAGCTGGAGGTGGCGAATCCCCCGATGACGGCGATGGCCAGCGGTTGCTGCATCTGGGCTCCGGCTCCCAGTCCCAGGGACAGGGGCAACAGCGCGGATACCGCGGCCAGCATGGTCATGAGGATGGGCCGGGTGCGGATGCGCACCGCCTTCACCAAGGCGTCGTCCAGGCCCATGCCCTGCCGCTCGTAGATGTGGACGTAATGCATCAGGAACACCGCGTTCTCGGCCACGATGCCGATGATCATGATCAGGCCCACGAAGCTGGACACGTTGAAGCTGACGCCCGTGATCCACAGGGCGGCCACCACGCCGAACAGGGACATGGCGTTGATGACGAAGATGGAAACCGGAACCGCGAATTCCCGAAATTCGATCAGCAGCACGGTGAAGACCAACAGCACTGCCGCCAGGGACACCCATAGCAATCCCCGGAAGGATTCCTGCTGGCTGGCGTACAGTCCGCCGTATTCCAGGGACATGCCGGGCGGCAGATGCAGTTCCCGGGCAAGCTTGCCCTGGATTTCCGCCACCGTGCTTCCCAGATCGCGCCCTTCGATGCGCGCCGTGACCGCCACGGTGGGGCGAAGGCCGGAGCGGCGCAACTCCGCCTGGCCGGGAACCACTTCGAAATCCGCGATGCGGTTGAGCGGCACGGGATCGCCCTGGGAATTGAGCAGTACCATGCTTTTCACTTTTTCCAGATCGGTCCGGAATGCGTCCGGATAGCGGACGCGGATGGGGATGAGCTTTTCGCCCTTTTGCACCCAGGAATCGGCGCGGCCCTGCTGGGCGATTTCCAATTGATCCCGCGCCTCGCCCGCCGTGAAGCCGGCCAAGCCGGCCCTGCGCTCGTCGATATGGACCACGAAAGACGGGCCGGAAATGACGATGCCTTCGAAGGCGTCGACCACGCCCCGGACCTGCTCGATGCGGGCTTTCACGTCCAGGGCCGCGCTCTGGATGGCGGCCTGATCGTCGCCGAAGATCCTGATTTCGATGGGGGAGGGGTTGTTCGCCAAATCCCCGATCACGTCCGCCATCAGCTGTCCGAAGTCCACGCGCAGGGCGGGCAGGCTGGCCTCCACCTTGGTCCGCACCTCGGAGATGACCTCCTCGATGCCGCGCTTCCGCGTCTTTTTCAGTTTGACGGTATAATCGCCCGAGTTGGGTTCGGTGAGGAAGAACCCCAGTTGCGTGCCGGTGCGGCAGGAATAGGATTCCACTTCCGGGATGTCCATCAGGATGCGGTCGACCTGGGCCAGCATGCGTCCGGTCTCGGCCAGGGAAGTGCCCGGTGGGGACTCGTAGTCCAGGATGAAGGTGCCTTCATCCATGTCCGGAAGGAAACCGCTGCCCACGTTGCGGTAGATGAGGAACGACAGGGCGAATATCCCCAACGCCGCGGGTACGATCAGCAAGCGCATGCGCAATAGGCTCCGGATGATCTTTTCGTAACGGGCGCCGCTGGCCGCATGGCGGCCTTCCTTTTCGCGTTCCCTGTCCATGTCCTTCTTGCGGATGAACCGCGACGCCAGGAGCGGCGTCAGGGTGATGGAAAAGATGAAGGACAGGGAGAGGGCGATGGCCATGGTGATGGCCAAGGGAGCGAAAAAACGCCCCGTGAGGCCGCCCAGGAAGACCAGGGGGAGATAGATGACCAGGGTGGTGGCCGTGGATCCGATGATGGCGGCGAACATTTCCTTGAGGGAAAGATCCCCGGCGCGCCGGAATCCCTCCGTGGTGGCGCCCGCCGCGGCGTCTCCTTTGCCCAGATGGAAGAAGATGTTTTCCAGGACCACGATGGAATCGTCGATGAGGAGCCCCACCGCCGCGGCGATGCCTCCCAGGGTCATGATGTTGACCGTCTGGCCCATGACGCGCAGGCACGCGAAGGTGGCGGCCAGGGTGCAAGGGACCACCAGCGCCACCACCAGGGTCACGCGCCAGCTCTTGAGGAAAAGGAACAGCACTATCATGGCCAGGACCATGCCGATGAGGATGCTGTCCTGGGTCGAGGAAATGGAGCCGCGGATGAAGTCGCCTTGATCGTAGAAGTTCTGGACTTTCACGTCCGGGGGCAGTTTCAGGGCGGAAAAGCGTTTCTGGATTTCCATGCCGATTTGCACCGTGCTGCCTTGCGGCTGCTTGAGAAGGCTTATGAGCACGGCTTCGCCGCCTTGGGCCGTGGTGCGGATGAGTTCGTCCTTGACGGAGGCTCCCACTTCCGCCACGGTGGCGACCTGGATGGGGACGCCGTCCTTGACCGCAACCGTAGCCTTGCCGATGGCATCCAGATCGAGCAGGGCCCCGGAGGCCAGGGAGAGATAGATCTTGTAATTGTCCTCCGTCAGGCCGAATGCGGAAATCTGATTGGTCTTGGAAATGGCGTCCGACACCTGTGCCGCCGTGATGCCGTAACTTTGGAGTTTCCCCGGGTCGCAGGCGATGAGGTACTCCCGGGACTTGCCTCCCGTAACCTCCACTTTCGCCACCCCGGGAACCCCGAGCAGGGCGGGCCGCACTTGATAAAGGGCCATGTCCCGCAATTCCACCAGACTGCGCTTGGACGAGGCCAGGCTGTAACCCATGACCGGGAACACGGAAACCGTCATCTGCTCGGCCTGCACGGACGCGTTGGGGGGAAGGACATTGCGGATGTCCGAGATCTTTCCCTGCAACATCTGCAGGGATTGCAGCACGTTCACGTTCCAATCCAGGAACAGGGAGATTTCCGTGGACCCCCGCCCGGTGATGGAGCGGACCTCGCGCATGCCGGGAAGGGACGTCGCCACTTCCTCCAAGGGCTTGGTGACCTCCACCATCATCCGTTCCACGGGCTGTTCGCCGTTGTCGGCCAGGATGGTGATGCGCGGGAAGGTGATGTCCGGGAACAGGGACACGGGCATGAGCCGCAACTGCACCACGCCCGCAAGGGCCAGCACGAAGGTCAGGAAGAGGAAAGCCTTGGCATTTTTCCGCAGGAACCCCAGCGGTGAAAACCCCTCGTTCATGGAATCGGCATCACTCGCGTGGAATCCGCCAGGCCGTATTGTCCTTGCACCACCACCTTCAGTCCCGGATGCAGGCCGTCGCCGGAAACCTCCACGCGATCGCCTTGCTCGGCGCCCGGTTTCACCTTGAGGATATGGGCCACGGAATCCTCGCCCACGATGGCCAAGGTATACTCGCCGG
>JAQBPN010000010.1 GCA_028287505.1 Fibrobacterota bacterium
AGACAGAAACAGCTGGGTTATTTCAGCGAAAAGGTTCTGCGCATACAAGACAGCCTAGGTCGAATTAAAAGGAACTGAGTGTCCACGATGTCCTTAGAGAAATGTCCACCATGTCCCCGTTCGGTCATAAGAAATTAAAGAAACGAAGAGATCGGAATGAAGAATACAAACCAAGAAACACATCACTTTGGAGGCTCCCGAAGGGAGGCTCTGATTCGAAAGCTTGGCTCGATCGAGTGGCCTTCTGCCATTGATAAACTTGAATTCATCTGGGAAATCTAAAACAATGAAGAATAAAAGACTGCTTCTGCTCTTTATCTTCCTCACGCTGGGGTGTTCAAAAGGAAAGGACGATTGCGTCAAGTTTAGCGAGAAGATACCGACATTCGACGAAAGAGAAATGAACATATTTGGGAAATATTTCCCACAAATGGCCGAAGCCGATCCATCCTCCTTTGTTCACTCCTATTTGACCAAAATCGATACGATTAAAAACGGGTATACATTTTGGTTTTCTAGCCTTGAACATCTTCGTGCTTACGAGTGCGGCGATCTTATTTCAATGGTTATGGATGGGGGATTTTCGGTCAGGGTCGATGTCGAAAAGGAAACGATGACATGGGGCAATATGGAATCAGCGAAAGATGGGCAAAAATTTAAGTTTCATAAGAAATGAAGGCCAAAATTATCGGAAAAGTCAGCCGTATAACAAGGCGATTCAACCTGCCGAGCCTCGGCCGTCACGGGGTTTGCTCGGGTCAGTCAAGACAGGGTCGGTCTTACGGCAAACCCCGCGCCGGTGACCCTCCGCACCCGTCCATCCGGGCCGGGCGCTCCGGCCTCGTTCGCAGGTTAATCGGGCGTTATACGGACAAAGGGAAGAAAAAAGAAATCATGGAAATGGCAAGCAAGGATAGGGTTACAACCTACTGTTGGAGCGCGTCACACTTGGTATGCTGAATAAATTGCACCAATTTTCCTTCATGGGAGTCATTGTAGTGGCGTTTTTCGTTTTTGGCTGTACTCAAAATCGAGATAAATGTACATGTTCTGGTATACTTTGCGATAGCCCTTGCTCGATTGATTATGTCAAGACATACAAAAGCACGATATATTACAGCGATAGTTGCAAATGCGAAATAAAAATAAATGATCAAAAAATTGACGACAGTTGGAGACTCCCCCAAAACAGTTTTTCAATATCTCCGATTATTAATGGGTCTACCATATTGGTTGAAATGGATTTTGACCCAAATCAGGATCTGAACTTGAAAGACACAATACGATACGATTCACTTATCAGTAGAAAGTTTTATCCAGAGAATCCGCCGCAACGTTTCAACTTTATTGTATCGAAAGGAACAGATACTCTTGATCTTCATTCAAGGGCAGGATGGATATTGTGGAAAAAGGACGAGTCAATTTCAGATGATGCCGGGAGCAGCCACGGCCTAAGAACATTTTATGAATATAAAGTCGAGTGGAATAAAGATTGGCTCGCGGGTATACTTGAAGTAACATCAAGAGACGTTTTGCAAGATTAAAAACCTATGAAAACGAATGCTCGTTCTAAAAAATGGTCTACAAAATCGATGAACTCGGTCACGGTTCTCGCACCTATAGAATCTCTTACTCAAGCTGAAAACGTTTTCCGTTCTTGCGCCAGCCCCAATCAACGCGGGCCGTATAAAAAACGGTTCAATCTGATGAGCCTCGGCCGTCTCGGCGCTTGCTTACGCAAGCCCCGCGCCGGTGACCCTGCGTACCCGTCCGTCCCGGCCGGGCGCTCCGGCCTCGTTCGCCGCTTACTCGGTCGTTATACGGACAAATGAAGAAAATCGGAAAAGAATAAAATGGCGAATCGGAATAAGTTTGATTATGGTGAAACGATTCGGATAAAAGTAGATGCTCCATCCTCATTTAGACCGGGTGATTTGGGCGAGATATGCGGAATGAGAACGCTAAGTGGAGGCGACGAGTATACTGTCGAGTACTCGGATGGAAGTTCAAAAGAAATTGAAGAAAAGTACGTCGAGAAATATATTCAATCGATCTAACCCCTTGTAATACGGACGAGGTCACTAAACCCGGAGAAATTCAATGATGTGGCGGCGATTGGATAATCCAGGCCATGAATGGGCTCGTTTATTCGACCTTGGCTCTGGCCCCGTTTTAAGAGGTACGACGGTGTTCATGGAAGAACATGTCCTCGGCCGTCTCGACTATAAAATCGTATGCAATCCTCTATGGGAAACCCTGAGCGCCGAAGTTTTGGGATGGGTGGGAGAGGAAAAATTTAAATTGAGGATAGAAAAGACGCGGGGTAATACTTGGCGAATGAATGGCCAGGCCGTACCCAGGGTCAATGACTGTGTGGACATTGACCTGTCTTTTAGCCCTTCAACAAACTTATTGCCTATCCGGCGTCTCAACCTGGAAATTGGCCAAGAGGCTGAAGTTCGGGCTGCTTGGCTGAAGTTTCCAGACTTGGAATTGCATCCCTTGGTTCAACGATTTCGGCGAGAGGGTGAACGTCGCTATTTCTATGATTCAGATATCGGCTTCTCAACGAATTTGGAAGTCAATGTGGATGGGTTTGTAGTGAACTACCCGCCATTGTGGACTGAAGAAACGGGTGAATGAAGGAAAAAAGGAATCGCGATTAAAGGGAAGTGGTTTGAGCCGTATAACAAACGGTTCAAACCGATTGCGCGCGACCGTCACGCCCTTTGCGTGCGCAAAGGGCGTGACGGTAACCCTACGTACCCGTCCTTCCAGGCCGGGCGCTCCAGGCCTCGTTCGCAGGTTAAGCGGTCGTTATACGGACAAAAAGCATGAATAAGAAAATGAAAACAAAATTTCAATTGGCATTTTGCTTGATTTTGGAGCTGTGCTTTTATTCCCTTGGATACGGAAATTTAAACCCAAATAAACTATACGAACCCAGCCAAATTTTAAATAGGCATGATACGATTTCAGTCGTTTTCGGATCCGATTCGATCTACTACCCATTCGGAAAATTCTCTACGCCTCTGGCGCTCTCCGAGAGTATGGGAAGCCGCGTAACTATGTTGAGAGCTTCAACAAAAAAGAAACCGAAAACCTCAAATCAGTATATTTTCGTTCTCGGTAGAGACACTATTAAGGTATTTCATGGAGATAGAGTCGGTAGGTATTGCGCTGAAATCGTGGAAGCCAAAATAATTCAGCCGGGGTTCAAGTTCCGAAATGGAATCGAAGTGGGAATTCAAAAATCGACCGTATTCAATGAATATTTTGACACAATCAATGAAAAAGAGATAAAGGAATACAACGTATTGGAGTTAATATCGGCCCTCGATGGAATTTGGCACTACTATACTTTCGGTGACGACATGCTTAAAAAAATTGAAATCAAATCCGATTATACTTGGGAAAAATAGCCAATTGCGCCGCCTAGGTTCAACATCAACGCGCGACCAAAAGAAATAAAGGCCTCTATTTCAAAACAATGTGTCAGCCGTAGAACAAAATGGTTCAACCCGCCCATGCTCGCCACTCACCCATGCGCTGTACGGATGAAATAATAAAAATGAATGCCAATCGAATCGGAATCAAATGAAAATCATAACCCTCAGTTTTCATTTCTGAAAATCGACTCCACACAAAAGATCAAGACGTATGCACTCCCGATAATTGTGAAAAACAAGGACACTTCATTCAGCCTATCTGATGGAGGCCATTCGATTGGAAACGGAACATGGATAACAAGGGGCGACACACTGGAAACTCATATCTCGAGCATTTTCTTCTTTCCTGGCGAAGAAAGAAAAACCAATATTTCAAACACATTTTCGTTGAAAAAGGATACTCTCACCAGCGGAGACGAAGATTCAAAATTAACCCGGATCAGTAAAAAGAAATTTAATGAGTGGATGACAAAATGGGGAAATCCCAATTGAATCTATTCTCCAAACATACACAAAAGTGATAAATATTGTCTACCTAATCTCATATTTCCAGGCAATTGGCTTGGATTATTGCTGCAATAAATGGCTTACCTTAAATCCAATCAAATCATAAAGTATTCGAATCAAACCAGGATGTAAAATGAAATCAATTATGCTTGAGCTTATCCCTATCGACCCAGGCTTGGATAAATTTTTGGTCGAAATCAAGGATAGTTACCAGATCGTTCCGGATTCAAAAATCATAAACCGAATTAAAAAAGACTCGATTGAAAATATTGCTGATGGCCAGGATTATAAAATATTCGAAAATAGTAGTTGGCTCATTTCTGGAAAAATCGATGACGAAGATCTCGGGTCGATCTGGATCGAAGTATTCAAAAAACAACAAACTTAATCAGCTCCGTGGCTGAAGCGTTAGGTTCCCGATTCCCGGGCAGGCTGCGGCAGCGGATCACCTTTACAGGTCGTAATTGACGTTGCTGCGGCCGCGGCGTTCCAGGCGTGCGCGCAATGCCAGGAGCGAGGAGCTCGTCGGCGCGAGCGCGTTCGCAACCTTCATTGCCGAATACACGGCTGACTCCTGGAGATCCATGCCTGTCGTGTGCTGGCCGGAGAAATAGAGGCCATTTCTGCCTTGGAACGTACGGAGCGTGCGCGCCGCACGAATGCCTTCCGGCGTGATGAGCGGATGGACAAAACGGCGTTCATACAGGATGTTTGCCGGATCCGCATAACGTCGCGAGGCCCAAGACTTGAAAACGTCTATGGTCGCGCCTGAGGGAAGCTTCTCATGGATGCCGCCATACCAAACGCTGCCTTCGCACGCGTTGCCGTCGACCAATCCGTTATAGGCGGCCCAGAGATTCTTGTCGCGGTGGACATATTTCGGATCCGTATGGATCAACATGCGCGTATCGAACCACTCGAACTTATCGAGAACGGGGAGCATGTCGCCGGCCCAGGGCAGGGGCTGCAACAAGGTCTTGCTGATGCGTGGAGGCGCGTTCATCACCACCGCGCCATACGATCCATACGTGCCGGAGGGGGTCTGGACGCTCCAGTTCCCGTCCTGGAACGTCAGCGCCTTGACCGGCGAGTCGACGCGCACCGTGGTACCAGGGCTGCGATCGAGCATGCGCCTCAGGTTGCCTTCGAGACCGAGCTTGGAGTTGAACGTGCTTGCGCCCTGGAAAATATTCGCCGGGAATGCGAGTGCGAAGGTCTGCAGGATGGAGCGTGCCGATGAACGCTTCGCGTTTTCGAGGGTCGTGCCGATCGTTGCCGTAATCCAGGGATAAAGCAGGGTGTCCTTGAACTTTTGCGAAACCGGCAACTTGGTGACCCATTCTTCGAGCGTTGTTTCCCATGACTGGTTCCCAAGCACCACCTGGCGGGCCGCCTGGGAGTAAATCACGAAGTCGACCGCGATCAAAGGTGTCAGGTACGGGAATTTGGATGAGAATATCGGCCAAATGCCCGTTTTCGGAAAAAAGCATATGCTACCCGGAGCTTCCAGCGTTTCGTCGGCATCGGGGTTCTCGGGATTATACAGTCCGAGTTCTTCCAGCATGGTGACATAGATGGGATGGGTATCGGGGTGGAAGAACTGAGCGCCAAGATCGACGTTGATCTTCTGTCCCATGTATTCGACAACCTGCGAATCGCAGTGGCCGCCGATTTTGGGACGGGCCTCGAACAGGTCGACGTCGTAATCATTGCTCAGGAAGTAGGCGGCGGCAATGCCGCCCGCGCCTCCGCCGATAATCGCGATCCGGCGGCGACCCGTGATCGCGTTGATTGCCGGCTTTTCCTCTGAGGAAACCGAGCCGCCACCTGTTGCTCCATCGCAGCCGAGCAGGCTGGCTCCCACGAGAACCGCCGTGCTTTTCAGCACGTCGCGGCGCGTTATAAGGATCTGAGGAGTTTCAGGCTTTTTCATATGGATTCGCCCCGATCGAAAGAATGGTTCAGGAAAGGTAAGGTATTGATGAATCGTGGACAAGGTCGAAAGCGATAGAAGGGGAGTTTCAACCCGGTATTTGAAAAAATGGGAAAGGACGCTCGAATCGTCACGGTTATGTACTATTTGTCCAATCCGGGTTCATCATTGATTTAGAGGAAAGAGAAATGGGAAATTGGTTCGGGGTCGTTCTATTCGTTCCAATATTGGCGTTTGTTTCCCTGGGAGTTTGCAAATCCGGGGTCCAACTATCGGCCTCAATCTCCGGAGGTGAAATTGGATACATGCCTGAAGACGATGTTGGGGGCTCTGTGGGAATCTATGAATTGGGCATGCATATGCAAAACAAAGTCTGGTATTTCGAAAATGGATTACAAGCCGAGGCCGGTATTCATAATGGCAGCCCGGCATTCTCGGTTGGATTCGATTTTCTTCCATATGTGCCGATATTCCAAAGCAATATTGTCCTGGCAGCCGGATGGGGGATTACGCTGAATTCCTATTCGAAGGAAAAGTTTGATATCAGCGGGCAAAAATATTTCAGGAGGGTTAACGATTATGCGGGAGTCGTTAAGTTGCAACTTGAAATCCTAAAGAGGCTGATCGGAGCATTGGAGTTTATGGACGATACGGAAATCTTTTGGAAAGCCAGGCTTGGTTATATTCTGATTGAAATTTAGAAGACCGAGATCGGTTACAATGCGGAAAATGAAAACGTCGTACTTTTGAATCCAGGGAAAATTAATGGCGCTTTTCCGAAAATCGATTTTGGCCCTGCTGTTTTCTTTACTCTTGTGGCCTCGGACAAGTTTTGGAGATAAGGGAATAATACTGGTAGGGCCCACGATCCACTGGGATTTTGGAAACCATGCACATGGATTCAGTTATGGAGTTGAAACGTCATACTGGAATTTCTTGAATGGAATATGGCCCTATAGCCTTGATTTCGGGCTGGAATATGGTCATTCCCATTTTCGGATTTATAGTGAAGCTCAAGCAAGTTTGGTGGTTATCGGCCTGTCGCTGGGTCCGGTATTGGATTTCGGCGGAAAAAATGGAACTTCCCTTGGGTGGCAAAATTCCGTTTGGGCAAGTTACCTGGTCGGACTGGATATGCGGTGGCGGCGCCTCGAAGGAACAACCTATTATTGCCCGGGTGTATTCACAAAGCTGCCTGCGAATTATGACAGCAAAGAATGGGATGGTGACGGCAACGAACACCACCATCTTTTTCACGACTAATCATCAAGAATCATAATGGCGTTATATGGAGGCAACGCCGCTTGCGAAGCTTTGCGCCCCCGCATATCCCGAATCACGACCGAAGGCTCAATCGGGCTTGCGCCGGCGCTCCAGGTGGGCGGCAAAATCCGGTATCCCATTGCTCCCGGTCCCTTGTCGGGTTGATGGGCGCCCTCTCCATACGCATGCCGCAGTCCTCCTAACGCCGTGGTGGCTCCGGGAATGATTTCGATTCCGGAAATCTTGGCATGCTCGATGCGATTGATGAATCCGATTTCGATCATACCCGCGGCAACACGAATCGGAAACTCCTTCACCAAGGCCGAGTCCACCCCCACCAGCGCGGAAATGTCGAAGGACGTCAATACCGGGGTTCCGTTCAATGTCACGTCGAAAACCCGGAATCCGGCCTTGTTGAATCCGGAGTAGGTTTCCGCGAAAAGCAGGCGTACGAAATATTCCCCGTTGGGAACGGTGAAGTTGTATTTCATAGGCGTCTTGGCCGGGTCGTTATAGCGTTCGGATTGATAGAGGGCCTGCATATCCGTGCCTTTGATCGTTCCGGGATAGGATATGGTGCCACCGCCGGTAAAATGCGCGTCCGCCTCCCAGGCCCTGCCGCGCGAATCGGTGAAGGCCGGGCCGCCGCAATCCACGCGGTAGGTGGGGGCTGCCGAATCGGGCTTTACAAAATCCAGGTAGCCGATGTTGAAGCCTCCGGTGACCACTTGGAAGCGAAGCACTTGCAAGCCGGCGCGTAACGGCACTTGCGCGATGACGCGGACGTAATCCCAATTGTGGTAGCACTCCGTTTGCGCGGGATTGCATCCGCTATTCGGCAGGGTGATGTTTCCGAATGCCGTGGAGTCGGCGCCTTGCAGGATATCCAACCGCATTTTCGACGGGAGCGGACCTTGTACGCCAAGCTGCGCGTTAAGGGTATAGGTCCCGGCCTGCTTGACGTTCACGGTGAACTTGAGCCAATCGCCGATATTGGTCGAGCGCAAATAAATATCGCTCAAGTTGAGGGTGGCGGTGCCGCCGGGCGCGATACGATCCATCGCCGCGAAATGCATCAGGTCCACGTCGGCGGGATTGCGCGCGGTGTAATCGCCGGAGTTACCGGACGAAGAGTCGTACCACGCCACGTTTTTCGCGCCTTGGTCGAAGCGCTCGAAATGCAATCGCCCGGGGATGGCCGGGATGGTATCCGGATATGGCGTGCCCGCATAATTGGCGGGAACTTGAGCGGATACCGGGATGAATCCATCGATTGCCAAGATGCAACCGGCTGTCAGCGCGAATTTGATGCAGAACATTGGAAGCTCCTTGAACAGTCTTCCTCTTTGGTGATAGCCAAGAGGCCCCCGCCAAAAGCTATTAAAATTGAGTCGTTGGGAGAGATTCCAGGGGATCACACCAGCGAGGCTTTTAAAACCGTCGCAAAATGGCGCATGATTGAAATCGATTGATTCAAAAACAAAAAGCGGCCAGGAAGTTCGATCCAAATGATACCTTGTTATTCGAAATCTTTTATAAAAGCAAAGCCGATTCTGAAATCGGGAGGCGTTATGACTGGAGACGAAATTTCGGAAGTATTGGATCACAATAAATTGCTGAACAATTGAGGATTCGGATGCAGCCCAGAACCCAAAAAATGATTTCCGACCGCGGTCGGGGTTTCGGTCTCAATGTTAACTGCATCTCTGGTTTCAAACTATTTCAACAAAAGGTCCAATGCCGGATCCTGAGACCTACAAGCCGCTTCTGAAGAAAGGAATTTCCATGAAATGCAATTATTACGATAGAAGCGGTCAATTCGTAGTTTCAATTGAAATCCTGCCCGCTGATTGCAAGATGCAAAGCCCGCCGCAGACTTCCATGTGACTTCCCGCGAAACCAAGAAGAAACCGGTACTCTATTTTTTCCCGGGACTGGGCGCGGATGCGTCATTGGCCCCCATGCATCTTATCCCGGGTTACGAAATCCATTGGATCGAATGGCCCAAAAGGTTCGGCGCGAGCTGGGATGGGTTCATCCGGGAATTGATGGATGAAAACGATATTGAAGAGAATGCGGTTTACGTGGGAATTTCCTTTGGAGGATTGGTAGCGCAGCGGATGGCGCAAGAGATCAGGCCGCGAAAAATCATTTTCGTGGGATCTTTGCAAACCTCCAGGTCCATTTCGTTTCCTTTCCGTCTTTTATCTCCTTTCGTCCCCATCCTTCCACGGTTCTGCTTCAGGTTGGGCTTGCTGCCAAGGTGGCTGATCCGTTATTTTTTCGGAATCAAGAGACCGGAGGACGTCGGCTTGTTCTATCGCATGGCGGAAAAGTTAAATGGCATGAAAGCCAAAAAGCTGGTTGAGTTGGCTCTTTCCGAAAAGGATGGGCCCGATGGGACGATACCTACATTGAGCATCCACGGAATGAACGACAAAATCATACCGGCCGCAAATCGGTTCGTCGACATTGAAATCCATGGTGGCGGGCATTTGATTTCCATGACCCATCCAAAACAGGTAAACGAGGCTATTTCGAAGCATTTGCCCGGGGATTGATGCGCTTTGGATCTAGATTGGATAGGGACCACCAAAACGGGGATTGAACGCATGAGCAGGAACAAGAAGATATTCTACATCGGCCTCGGGTTCGGGGTGGCCTTGGTTTTCCTTTTCATTTTTCGCGCCTGGAAGAATCGGGATACCCGGCCCACGCTCGAGGATGCCGAAGCGAAATTCAAGGAGACCTATCCCGGGGTGCGGATCCTGAATCTGAAAATCACGGAAGACGAAATCTATGCGCGCAATTTCCTCTTCCAATATCTGAAGCCGGGAAGCGAAACGGGCAAGAGCATCGAAATCCAGTTCATGAAAGAGAAGGAGACGGGGCGCTGGGTTCCCGCTCCCCCGGCTCCCGCGGATTTGAAATAGGGCGTCGGAGAAATGGCGAAGAAAAACCGAGCCCTGCTCGCCGTCTTGGGTCCCATGGGTCTTGGCATAGCCACGGCTCTGATTTTCCTGGCCGTTTACCTGGGCAAGAACAAGTCGATCGTCACCATCAAGAACGAGACCGGCCTGGATCTTATGGGAGGGCAGTTGAGGATCACCTCATTGCCCAAGGAACAGGAAGTGGGGGAAATCAAAAGCAACGACAGCGCGAAGGTCCAGTTCGAAAAATTCGGGGATGGCCGCTACGTATTTTCCGGGCAGTTCAAGGGCGGGAAAACCATGTTGGACTCGGGAGGATACGTGACTTCCGGGGCGTCCTACAAGGATGTCATTCTACTCAAGACCCGGAACGATTCCCTGGTGGCGGACTTCAGGCAAAAGGTCTACAAATGACGGGAACACGCAAACGATCCGGGTGACGGGATGCGCGCCGGATCCTGGTTTACGGGGAGGCGATTTTATCGACTTCCAGCCGGTATTTGGCGGTGAGGGCGATAACGTGCTTGGGGACGTCCGGACAAGCGGACATGTCCTTGCCGAGGTTTTCAAAAAGAGCATCCATTTTTCCGCGTTTGATTCCGCTCGAAAAGCAGTTCTTTCCATCGGCGTATTCGGTGATTGCCGTGCGAAGGCCGGCTTTTGAATTGGGTAGGGGGGTTGCCATCGGTTTCCTTTAAGGTGCTGGATTGGTAAATATAATCGTTCTTAGGGAGATGTATGCAAGGCAGGCCGACCGTGTATGAGCACTTTTACCAGCCCATCCTACCTACGCGGGAGTTTTTCAAGCGATTGGCCAGGCATGGCGGATTCGCCTCGGCTTTCCTCCTGTTCTCGCTGGCTTTGGGAATGTTGGGCTATCACGCTCTGGCGGGGCTTTCCTGGATCGACTCTTTCGTGAATGCGAGCATGATTTTGACGGGAATGGGACCGGTAACCCAAATGGTAACGTGGGGCTCCAAGTTGTTTTCCGGCCTGTATGCGTTGTATAGCGGGATCGCCTTTCTGAGCGCGGTGGGAATTTTTTTCGCCCCGATACTGCATCGAACCCTCCATCATTTTCATCTGGAACGCTGAGCCGATGGGCGGTTCCCGGGTTATTTTCTAACCTTAAGGCGTTCGCCAACAGCTTTGAAAATGAGGCCTCCAAGGCCTTTGGGTCCCAAGGGGCCGATTGATTCCGGTGGATTTTCACAACGAGGTTCTTGATGCCGCGTAAACTGCCCGTCCAAAAATGGATGAAAACCTTCAGATGTTGGGTCGACAATTCCATCCGGGGCGTCCGCCACCCGTTCTACGCTTCCTTCAAAGTCACCAATCGCTGTCAGTTCACCTGCTCGTTCTGCAATATCTGGAAGATGGACAAGAAGGATCTCGATACGGAAGTGATGGTGAAAATCCTGCAGAACCTCGGGCGCTCCTCGGTGCTGCTGGTCAGCTTCGAGGGCGGGGAGCCGTTGCTGCGGAAAGACATCCTCGAGCTTCTGCAGGAGGCGCGCCGCCAGCCTTTCTACGTGATGTTCACCACCAGCCAGAAGAACATCGACAAGTATCCCTGGCTCGAGTACGCGAAGTACATCGACTTCCTGGAAATCTCCATCGATGAGGGACATGACAATCTGAAGCTGTTCCATAAGTTGAAGGAGATGTGCGGATTCGGAATGGACGTAACCGTCCAGACCGTGGTCCGCGAAGAGGACCTGGACTTCATGGAGGAAAAAGTGCTCGCTTGCATCGAGGCGGGCGCGAGGATTCTCCTGATGCCGGCCGTGGTGCTTGAGAACTCCATCCATTCGTATCCTCCGTTCCAGAAATTCGAAGTCGAAGTGAAACGCCTCAAGCGGAAATATCCCTCGAGCATCATCACCCCCAACGGATATTTCCGGCGCGTCCGCATGAAGACCGGCGGCTGCCAGCCGGACAATCTGGTCATCAATGCGGATGGGACCCTGGCCTATCCTTGCCGGCCCCGCGAGGACCGCGGGATCCGGATGGATGAGGTCGATTTGACAAGCTATCTGGAGACGCCGGCGGCCATCGACGCCAGGAAGGTGATGGGAAGCTGCGAGCGGCAATGCGGATGGTATCAGTATTTCGCCACCCCGGCTTTCAGCAGCCTTCGCGATATGCCCGACGCCATCTATCCTTACGTGCACAGTTTTCTGGGACTCAAGAAGGTACGGAAAACCGCGGAGCCGGCAACCGTTTCGAAGTGAAATACGGAGCATCGAGCCCATAATCGCCCCGGGCCCAATTCAACATCGTTATGCAGAACAGGAATACTTAATCGTGATTACCAAGGAAAAGCTGGAGAGATACAAGAAGTTCAAAGGCGACGTGGACAAATGGGTATTCTCCCAGAAAGACGGGGCCGATGAGGTGATGAACGGCGCGGATTGGTCCGAGATCGACAAGCTGATGCAGCGGTTGAAGATCGAGAAGAACGGATTCGCGAGCCAGGATTACCGGACCGAAACCGAACGCGTCATGAAAAAAACAGTCGAGAGCGGCGAGGCCATCAAGATGGCCAAGGAAATGGATTTCTAAAGGGGGCCTTTTTTCCGACGATGAAAACGATCAAATGGATTTTGGCCGTTTATCTGATCGGATGGCTGGGGATGTGGGCCATCCAGAGAACGACCGGAAGCGAAATCATCCGGATCCCCGGAGTCACCAGGAAAACATCCGAGATCGGCTTCGCGCCGCGATCCGAACGGGAAGCCCTGGTTTCGAGAAAAGCCAAGGTCGGCTACAACGTGATCCTCTCCCATCGCTTTCCCTGGTTCCTCCCCAAAACCATGTCGAGCGTCTGCAAGTACGACAACATCGCCGAGAACAAAGGCCTGCTGGTCGTCAGGAACGATCCCGCCAACCTGCTGGTAACCTGCATGGGACGGGGGGAGGCGACCCTGCGCTGCATGGATACCCGATGGATCCTCTCCTGCGACGAGGCGAACCGGATGTCGTTCCGGGAAGAATGATCCCCGCCGGGCCCGCGCCCCGCACCCCGTGAAGTTTGGGGTTGCTTCAGAATCCGAAGCAACGGCCGCGATTCCATCCAACGCCCATCGCACCAGAAACCGCGTCTGCTCTCGCTTACGAAGCAAAGATTGAGCGGTATTTCCCCCGGCTTCCCGCGCGGCTGAGCTTATCTTTATCAAGCTTCGGTTTCCTGTGGGGGTAACATGCTTCTTTCCGGTCCTCGTCTGTTCACGGGCATATCCATCCTGTTTCTCTCCGCGTCCGCGCATGCGCAGACTCCGGGCGATCGCGATCATCTGAATGCGGTGCATCCCGGGTATACGCTTACGGGCGTGGCGCCGGCGGGATTGCAACCGGGGGTTTCCGGAATGGACTTCCTTGCGGACGGCCGCCTGGTCATCTGCACCTGGGGCGGAGATCACCGGACGCTGGTGCCGCCCTCCAAGAAGGGCGAGGTCTATATCCTGAGCAACGTGGCGCAGGATGATTCTTCCAAAGTCACCTTCACCAAATTCGCGACCGGAATGCAGGAACCCCTGGGCCTCAAGGTGGTCAACGACACCATCTACCTGTCCGAGCGCCAGGCTTTGGCCGTGCTCGCGGACAAGAACAAGAACGGAGTCCTGGATTCGGGCGAGTACCGGAAACTGGCGGCCTATACCGCCGGCGGCCAGCGCCACGAGTTCTTTTTCGGCCTGGTCTATAAGGATGGTTTCTTTTACGGGGCCCATTCCCTGTCCCTGGCGACCGGCGGCAACGCCGCGGTCCCCCAGCCCGACGCCAACCGCGGCACCTATGTGAAGATCGAGAAGGCCACGGGCAAAACCGAATTCATCGCCGGCGGCACGCGCGAGCCTTTCGGCTTTGTGATGAATCCCGCGGGGGAAATCTTCTCCACGGAGGTGCAAGGCACCTGGAACCCGGCCTGCGCCTTCACGCAGGTGCGCCCCGGCCGCTTCTACGGGCATCCCCAGCCGGGCCAGTCGCCTCCCAATCCCTGGGACACCATGCCCTACAACGCGCCCGCCGTGCTGCTTCCCGAGAGCGAAATCGCCAACGCCCCCGGGGAACCCGTGTACGTGGACAAGGGGATCTTCCAGGGCCAGTATCTCTACGGAGACGTCACCTACGGCGGCATCCAACGCGTTTTCCTGGAGAAGATCGGCCAGGACTATCAGGGGGGCGTGGTGCGCTTCTCGGCCGGATTCATGGGCGGAGTCAGCCGCCTCAAGTTCGGCCCCAACGGGGATCTGTACGTGGGCCAGATCGGCGACGCGGACGGCAACTGGAACGAGCCGGGCCGGAAACTCTACGGATTGCAGAAGCTGAAAGCCAACGGCAAGACGACTTTCGAGATGCTCAGCGTGCATTCGCGGCCCAAGGGCATGGAGATAGAGTTCACGGAACCGGTGGCGCTGGACGCGGACCAGGCGGCCAAGTACGAGGTGAAGAGCTGGACCTATATCCGCACGGCCGACTACGGGGGCAACAAGGAAAACAACAAGACCCTGGCAGTCACCAAGGTGCAGGTGGACGCAACGCGCAAAAAGGTTTACCTGGAAGTGGCCGGCCTGGCCACGGGCAATCTGATCTACATCCGGCTGGCGGGCCTCAAGTCGGCGACGGGAGGCGGCGCCTGGTCCACGGAAGCCTGGTATACCCTGAATGCTTTCGGATCCGGCGAACCCTTCGAAGGATCCACGGCGGTGGCTCCCGCTCCGGGCCGGTTGCCTTCCCGGGCCTTCACCATCGGCAGGGCTGGGGACGATTTCCGCTTCCGGGTC
Source organism: Fibrobacterota bacterium (assembly GCA_028287505.1). GTDB lineage: Bacteria > Fibrobacterota > Fibrobacteria > UBA11236 > UBA11236 > Chersky-265. Next base: position 14,867 of record JAQBPN010000010.1, read on the forward strand.
GATGCCGGGGGCGCTTATGTCCTGCGGGTCTCGGACGCGCGCGGCGCGCTGGTGGCAGAGTTCCGGGGCCAAGCCGCCGGAGTGCGGTCGCTGCCCCTCAGGAACCTGTCCCGCGGCCTGTATGCGGCCACCTTGGTTTCCGAAGCCGGAAGCCTGAGCAAGGCCTTCGCCAACTACTGAAGGGCCGCCCGGCGGATTACGGAACGGGCCCGAGCGGGCCCGGGTTTCACTCGATGATTCTGGAGTCTTCCGCGGTCTCGGGGCCGCCGCCGCGCAGCAGGCTGTTGCCTTCGAACTCGCGGGTGCGATCGATGGCGCTCGCGTCCAGCCAATCCGATTCCTTCATCTGCCCGCTCTGCCCGTAGGCGGCGAGCGCGTTGGCGTAGCACATGGCGTGCACGGCCGCTTCCGAAAGGCCGCTGGCGATCATCAGGTCCGCGGTCTTGGGCACCGCCAGGGCATCGCTGATGCCCCAGTCCGCGCTGGAGTCCACGATCACGCGATCGGAGCCGTAGTGCTTGGCGATTTCCACCATGCGCTTGTTGCCCATCTTGGTCTTGGGATAGATGGTGAAGGCCGCCCAGAAACCGCGGTCCAGCACTTCCTTGCAGGTCTCTTCGTTGTTGTGGTCGATGACCACCTTGGAGGGCGGAATCCCGTGCTCCATGCACACGTCCATGCTGCGCGAGGTGCCCACCTTCTTGTTGCGGTGGGGCGTGTGGATCATCACGGGCAGATCCATCTCCTTGGCCAGCTCCAATTGGATGCGGAAGAATTTCTCCTCCGCCTTGGTCATCTCATCGTACCCGATCTCGCCGATGGCCACCACGCCTTCCTTGCCCGCGAAGCGCGGCAGAAGTTCGATGACCTCCTCGGCCAGGGCCTCGTTGTTGGCTTCCTTGGAGTTGAGGCCGATGGTGCAATAGTGCTTGATGCCGAACTGGGACGCGCGAAAACGCTCGAAGCCGACCAGGCAGGAGAAGTAGTCCTTGAAGGTGCCTATTTCCGTGCGGGGCTGCCCGGTCCAGAAAGCGGGTTCGATCACGGCCACCACGCCCGCGTTGGCCATGGCCTGATAGTCGTCCGTGGTGCGGGACACCATGTGGATGTGCGGATCGATGAGTTTGCGGAGGCGGTTGGAAGGGCGGGGTTCGTTGGCCATGTCAGATATTCTCCCAGGTGAGGCTTCCCGCGCGCGCGGCCGCCGCCAAGGCGGGTTCCGCCTGGAGGATGAGGGCCGCCCGCGGATTGGGGCACGATGCCAAGGCCAGCACGGCGGCGCGTTTTTCCGCGGGCGCGTCCAGGCTCAGGACTTTTTTCAAATCTTCCAGGCCGCGATCATCCGCGCAGGGACCCACGCAGCGCCAGAGTTGCGGGCTGAACGCTCGGCCCGCGGCCCAGCGTTCATGGGCCAGATCGGAAAGCATGCGCGCCAAAGGCGGATTCACGCGGCGATCGATCCCGGTTATTTCATTCACGGGGGACTCGACGAAAAAGGTTTTCACCACCATCTGGTTCCAACCCACTTCGTCGAACAGCGCCGCCGGATAAGGATTGCGCAAGGCGATGGCCTCGAACACGGCTTTGATGTTGCTGCGGATGGCCTCCCGCGCGCGGGCCATATGGCCATCCGGATTGGGCAGCACGGCGAGCGCTTTCTGCAGGGCCAGGGCTTCTCCCACATCGGCGGTTTCGTAGAGACGATCCATGATGCGAGCCGAAGCGGCATCGGCGGGCAGGCAGGTGAGCAGAAAAATGCGCGCGGCCTGATCGCAGGTCCAATCGGAGGGATTCCATCCGGGGATGGCGGCAGCGGCGGTCTGGAGGTCGGCCGAACCCAGACCCAAAGGGGCTTTGCCGGAATACCGCAGGCTGGTACTGAACGCTATTGAAACGGTTTTTTCAGGGGCGCCGGTGGCGAGGAGGGCGGCTTTTTCCTCCAACCAGGCGAATGCATCCGGGGCCAAGCGGGATTTCAACCAGTCCAGCAACAAGGTTTGGGCCGACAAGGTCGCCTTTCCGCGGTTTATACCGCTTGTTGATGCGCCTGGGCGGCTAGGGGCGGCCCGACGGAAACCCCCGGAAGGATTCTCCTATACGGAGGGGTAAAGATACTAATATGGCCATTCCGGACCTTCCTACCTGGGGAATTCCGTGCCAAATTGCCGTTTTCATTCTCAAATTGCTGCAAACCGGATGACAACGGTTGGGGTGGGCGATACAATTTATGCAATATTGGGAGCCCTAAATTGGGCAAAATGGGTAAGTTTAATCGCGTAACGGACTGGAATACAATCTGGATTTTAAAACCGGAGTCCGGGTTGAAGGCCCGCGAAGAGCTTGGTAGGAGGGACGCACGCCGGTATCTATCCCTCAAGGAGGGGGACCCCGGGATGGATTGGCCAGCGTGCATCCCAGCCATAAAAGATGGTACCGAATGCGAAAAACCTGCTTCAAAATGATTAACATAAATTTCATTTTGCCTTCAAAGATGCGGAACGACTGGAGGAGTTTTTGAATAATCCCGGACGCAGTCGGGTTCTGGAAGAAACGGTCGAGACCGTCAAAGCCTTGATCGCCGATCCGGCCTGGAAGGCCCGCGGCTATTTGCCCGGCCTCCGGGACATGGCCCGTCTGGCCGGCTGTTCCCATTACACGATGTGGAAAGCCGTAAAGGTATTGGAGTCCCAGGATCTCCTGGAGGTGCGTCCCGGACGGCGTATCCGCATTCCGCGTCCCGAGGGGGAAGAAGAAGAGGCGCTCGATCCCTCCGAAGTCGATCCCTCCCAGGCCGGCGTGCAGTACAAGTGGGAACGTCTCCGCCGCCAGATCGAAATGGACATCCTCTCGGGCACCTTCCGTCCCGGCGAGAACCTGCCCACGCTCAAAGAGCTTGGGGCGCGCTACGGCGCCAGCTTCCTCACCCTGAAGAAAGCCCTGCGCGCCCTGGAAGGCGGCATCATCCTGCACGGCGGCCCCGGCGCCTATTCGGTGGCTTCCCTGCGTCCGCCTCCCCGCAGCACCCTGGTCTACCTGGCCTGGGGCGATGAGAACGGCCAGTTGAAATTCGGCACGCCCTTCGATCACGAAATCCTGGGAGCGCTGGGCAACGAATGCGCCCGCGCCGGCATCCGCCTGGAAAAACTCCTGTACGTACCCCAGGGCGATCGTCTCCTCTTCTGGCACGGCCGCAAGGCCCAGACCACCTTGCCGGATTGGTGCCGCGAGGCATTCGGATTCCTGTTGCGCACGGTATGTTCCCGGGACGTGGTTCCGGAGCTGGTCCCGAGGCTGGCTTCCCTGGGCAAACCGGTGGCGGTGCTGGACGAGATGGGCAGCCAGCATTTTCCCAAGCTGCACGGACGTTATTCCAACCTGGCGGTTTTCCGGCATACCATCAGCGGCACGCCGGCCAGGCAGATGGGTGCGCATCTGGCGGGCCTGGGCCATCGGGAGGTGGCGTTCATCTCTCCCTTCCATGACACGGTCTGGTCCGCCAACCGCCTGGGAAGCCTGCAGGATTGCTACCGCGGCCTGGGACCGGGTTATCGCGTGCATCCGTACATCCTGAACCTGGGCTACCAGCTTCCCTTCGAAGAAGAGGACAGCAGTGCCGTGGAGAACCTGTATCAGGCCCTGGAGAAGGCGAAGAAGGGATGGGGAGAGAGCTTCCCGCCCTTGCAGGGGATTGTCGAGAAGCTGAGACCGCACATGCGTTCGGTGGTGTGGCGGGAGTGGGTGCTGGAGCAATTGAATCCCACCCTGGAAGTGGCGCTGCGCCGCAAGGAGACCACGGCGTGGGTCTGCGCCGATGACGACACGGCGCTGCTATGCTGGGAGTTCCTGCGCCGCAAAGGATTGCGGCCGCCCCGCGATCTGACCCTGGTGGGATTCGACGACACCGGAGAAGGCGCGCGCGTGGATCTGACGTCCTACAATTTCGACTTCCCGAAATTCTTCCACGGAGTGGTGCTGCGCCTTCTGGATCCGCCCTCTTTGTCGCTCGCGCGCAGCCGCCAGCCGATCGAAATCGAAGGGCGGATTGTGGAACGGGGCACTTCCGGCCCGCCCCCGGGCGGAAAGCCGCAACCGGTGGCGGCGTGGGCTACAAGTGGCAGCCGGGCATCCCCCGTTTCGCCAGGTAACGTTGATGATACTCTTCCGCGCGGAAAAAGGCGGAAGCGGGGGTGACCTCGGTGACGATGGGGCGGCGGTGCTTCCCGGAAGCCTGCCGCCTTTCCCTGGAAGCCAGGGCTTCGGCCCTTTGCGCTTCGTTGTGGAAGTAAACCGCCGAACGGTACTGCGTGCCCACGTCCGGGCCCTGGCGGTTCACGGTGGTGGGGTCGTGGTTCTCCCAGAATATTTCCAGCAGGTCCGCGTAGGAAACCTTGGCCGGATCGAATTCCACTTCCACCGCCTCCGCGTGCCCGGTGGCGCCCGTGCACACGGCCCGGTAGTCCGGATCCGCCATGGCGCCTCCCGTGTAGCCTACCGCCGTGTCGAGCACCCCGGGAGTGCGGCGGAAGGTCTCTTCAACGCCCCAAAAGCATCCGGCCGCGAACGTCGCCACCTCGCTGTTTTTCGTTTTGGAAACCCCGGTGGTTTCCGGATCGGTTGTTCCTTTGTCCATCATTTTCTCCCTTCGCCTATCCCATAATTTACCAATTAGTCCAAGCCCCCGACCGGATGTGACATTCCCGTTGCCCCAATGCCCGGAAAGTGTTTTACTTGAAGAACCATGCAACCCGATCCCAGGCATATTCTCACCATCCGCGCGTTCCAGATCGCCGAAGGCATCGATATCAAGCGGGTCCGGAACGAATTCCCCGGGGACCTGATCACGCCGGCGCCGGGCGAATTGTTCTACCGGCGAAAGGCCGCCTCGCAGGACGGGACCGGGGAGCGGGACGAAGGTTACCTATACGTAATGGACTATGGCGTGGTGATTTTCGCCGGGCACGGGGACGCGGAAATGACCGCCGTGCTCGATAGGCTGCACCCCTTCTGCGAAAATGCCCTGGCCACGCGCGTGGGCGAGGATTTCCGCGTGCACGCGGACGTGCAGGAACTGGCGTTCACCTTCAACGACATCCATCTGCCCGCCTTCAACTCGGACGTGCTGCGCATCATCATGCTGTACGTAGGACAGTCCGCGGCGCTGGATCATTATGAGGTGGTGGTGGATCGCCTGTTGGCGGAAGGCGGCCGCCTGGCCCAGGAACTCGAGCGTTACGGCCGGCTCAAGACTTCCCGCCGCAACGTGCAGAAATTCATCGGCCGCACCTTGGCGACCCGGAACCGCCTGGTGGACAATCTCTACATCATGGACGCGCCGGACATCACCTGGGAAAACGAATATCTCGACAAGATCGATCGGGGCATGAAAAAGACCTTCGACCTGATCGAACGCTTCAGGTCGCTGGACTATCAATTGCGCGAGAACAAGGAAAACCTGGAACTCTTCGCCGAGATGCTCCAGTTCCGGCAAAGCAACATGCTGGAGTGGATCATCATCGCGCTTTTCCTGATCGAAACCGTCAATCTTTTCAGGTAGGGATTCCGGAGAGGCGGTTCCCGGAGACGCGTCCGGGAACCTTCCGGTTTCCCTTCAGGCGGTCATGTCGTGGGTCTTTTCCCAGACGTGCCGCTCCTTGATGGCTTTATGAAGCTGATCCAGGTCCCGGAAATCCTCGCTGTCGAGCTGGACCACCAGGTCATGCAGCTCGGCGGCGCGGCCTCCGTCGTGGATGAACGCTTCGATGGCCAATTGGCGGGTTATCGCCTCTTTCGTGGCCGGGAAGGAAAAGCCCCCCAGAATGCGGTCCAAGGCAATCATTTCCGGTTCCGTCCTGCGCCCGGCCCTGGACCAGTCACTTTCCGAAACCGGCCGCTTGCCTTCCGCCACGAATCTTCCATTTTTGCGTTCCGTCATGGTCATACCCCCTTTGCTTCCGTGAAAATGGGCCCCCTTGCCGGCGGCCCTAGAGGGGTCGGGGGCAAGGGGTCCCGTCATTGGACTCTGATCTCAAAATAAAAGCGTGTCATAGGGGGCGCGGTAAAAAGAAAGACCGGTCCCCTCCTTATTTTGCCGAGTGCCCCGGGGACGAAAACCACCCCTAAATCGGCCTGTATTTCGCCTTTCCGAGTGCTACAATAGTCTTGATCTAGTTGAGAGGATTCCTATCCCATGTCTCCGAAGAAATCCGCAACCGAAAGCGGGATAGGCGCAGTGGCGTCCGGCGAAGAAGCCATTCTGCGGAGCCGGGTGGCCGAACTCGAGGCGGAACTCCAGCGCCTGCGGAAAGCCGTTACCGGAGTGGACGCGGCCCTGCCGGCGCGCGAGGCTCTTTTAAGCGAAGCGGAAAAGGTAGCCCACCTGGGCAGTTGGTTCATGAATCCCCAGACCAATGAGGTGAAATGGTCCGAGGAGTTGTACCGCATCCTCGGTTATGACCCCGCCAAGGATAGCCCTACGGCGGAGAAGTTCTTCCAAGCCATCCACCCCGACGATTTGCAGCGCTCCCTCAAGAACGGCGAAACCCTTTCCAACACCGGGCAATTGAACCCCATCGATCTGCGCATCGTATGGAAGGACGGGACCATCCGGGAGGTCCGCAGCGAAGGGACCGTGATCCGGGACGAGGACGGCAAGCCGTTCCGGGTGGTGGGAACGGTGCTGGACGTGACGGAAACCCGCAAAGCGGAACGGGAGGCCAAGCGCATCGCCCGTTTCCTCAAAGAGGCGCAAAGCGTGGCCCATGTGGGAAGCTGGGTATGGGAAACGGCTACGGGCAACCTGGACTGGTCCAATGAACTCAGGCAGATATTCGGACTGTCCCCGGACGCGGTCATCGACGCGAAATCCTTCATCTCCATGATCCATCCCGAGGATCGGTCGAAGGTGCCGCAAAACCTCGAAGAGCTGCTGGAAAAAGGTTTCGGCGGCCCGGTGGAACTCCGCATCATCCGTCCGGACGGTACCTTGCGCCATACCTTGGTGCAATCCAAGCGCATGGAAGACGACATCGGAGGCGTCCAGCGGTTCCTGGGCACGGTGTGGGACATCACCGAGCGCAAGCAATTGGAAGAGCAATTGCGCCAATCCCAGAAAATGGAAGTGGTGGGACGCGTGGCCGGCGGCGTGGCGCACGATTTCAACAACCTGCTCACCGTGATTTCCGGCAATGCGGATCTGATACTCGAGGATCACGACGATGATCGCCTGCGCCGCATCCGCGATGCCGCCGATGTGGGAGCCGCCCTGACGCGGCAACTGCTGGCGTTCAGCCGCCAGGCCGTGGTGAAGCCGGCGGCGTTGGACCTCAACGTGGCCATTCGGGACATCGTCCGCATCGTGGACCGGCTGATAGGAGAGGACATCTCCATCAAACTGGAATTGGCGAGCGACCCCGCCGTCATTCTGGCGGACGGCGCGCAGGTCCAGCAAATCCTGCTCAACCTGGCGGTGAACGCCCGCGACGCCATGGGCAACGGCGGGGAACTGACCTTTTCCACCCGGCAGGCGCCGGGGAATCCCCTCAACGTGGGAAGCGAACCCGCGCGCTGGGTGGAGCTCAAGGTGCGGGACACCGGCAAGGGAATGGACTCGGTGACGCGCGAGCGGGCCTTCGAGCCTTTTTTCACCACCAAGGAACCGGGCAAAGGCACGGGGCTGGGGCTTTCGACCATCGCCGACATCGTCACGCAGATGAAGGGAACCATCGCCATAGCCTCGGAGCCCAACCGGGGCACCCTGGTAACCATCCGGTTTCCCCACAGCGCCATCAAGGTGGCTGCACCCCCGCCCGTGGAGCTCAAGTCCCGCAAGGGTCGGGAGTCCATCCTGCTGGTGGAGGACAACGCGGAACTCCGTGAGCTGGTCAGGCTGTTCCTGACCTCGGCGGGGTACAAGGTACAGGCCGTGGGCCGCCCGGGCGAGGCGGAAAGCATGTGGAAGACCGAAAAGGACACTATCGATCTGCTGATTACGGATATGGTGATGCCGGAGAAGAACGGCAAGGATCTGGCGAAGGCATTACTCGCCATGAAGCCGGGCCTGAAAACCCTTTTCATATCCGGCTACTCTCCCAGCCGCAACGGATTCGGCGAATGGGGTTTTCTCCAGAAGCCGTTCACGCGCAACGAACTGTTGGATTCCGTCCGCGCCCTGTGCGACGGCAAAACGCCCTCTCCGCCCCACCCATAACCCCCTGCCGCCGGGTGCGGAACCCCGGTCCCGAGGCCGGTGCGACCCTTGCCGGGTGACAAGTTTTGACCTTTCCCAGAACCCCCATTCCTTGCCGAAAATACCCCATTTTCCTAGCTTTAGGGCCTGAAAAACGGACTGTATGAAACCCCTTTTCCGACCCGGCAGACCATCCTAATCCGGGGGAAGCGGAAACCGACATGTTAAGCGAATACCTTCCATTCATCCTCTACGGTTTTCTCGTCCTGGCGACCGGGGTCGGCGCGATAGCCGCTTCCTCCCTGTTGGGGCCCAAGAAAACCTACAGCAAGGTCAAGTTCGAACCCTATGAGTGCGGGGTCGATCAATCGGACAATCCCCACAAGCCTTTCGCACTGAAGTTCTACACCTTCGCTTTGCTGTTCATCCTCTTCGACATCGAAACCATCTTCCTCCTACCTTGGGCTTTCGGGTTCAAGCGCCTGTTGCATACCGGCACCCTGCCGGCCGTGCTCTTCTTCCTGGTCATCCTGGGGCTGGGCCTTTTCTACATCATCAAAACGAGGGCTTTGGAATGGGAGTGACCGGCACCACCAACGATTGGGCCACGACGACCCTGGAGACCGCGGTCAACTGGGCGCGGGCCAACAGCCTGTGGCCCATGCCCTTCGGCACGGCCTGCTGCGGCATCGAAATGATGGCGGCCTTCATGGCCAAGTACGATACCGCCCGTTTCGGTTCCGAAGTGATGAAGTTCAGCCCCCGCCAATCCGATCTGCTGATCGTATCCGGGCGCATTTCCCTCAAGATGATGCCGGTGTTGCAGCGCATCTGGGAACAGATGCCGGAACCCAAGTGGTGCATTTCCATGGGCGCCTGCGCCAGCAGCGGCGGCGTGTTCGATACCTACACCCTCATCCAGGGCGTGGACCAGTTCATTCCCGTGGACGCCTACATGCCCGGCTGCCCGCCGCGGCCGGAAGCCTTCCTGGACGCCTTGATGATGGTGCAGGAGAAGGCCAAGAAGGGCCAGGCCAAGTCCCAGGAATACGTGTCCGCGGACGCCTCTTCGGACCCGGCCAAATCCGTGGCCTACCGCACTCCGGACACCCATTACCGCCATGGGATGGACCGCAGCACGCCCTCCCGGGAAAAGTCCGGCGGCTGAGCCGCGCGCCAAGGATGGAATCCGCCATGATCACCTACAAGCCCGAGAATCATCTTTCCCTCCTGGCCAAGGTGGAAGCCTTTGCGGGCGACCGCCTGCTGGGCCGCGAGGAGAAGTCCCATTACCACCAGTTCAAGGTGCGGGGCCAGGACGCCAAGTCCCTGATCCAGTTCCTGCGCGACGAACCGGGCCTGGGTTTCGAAATGTTCATCGACCTCACCGCCGTGGACTACCTGCGCTATCCCATCGCCCAGCCGGAACGCTTCGCCGTCATCACCACCCTGCTGTCGCCCACCCTGGGGATCAGGGTCCAGGTCAAGGCCTTCGTGGCCGAGGGCGACCCGCGTCTGCCGTCCCTCTCGGACCTGTATCTGGGGGCCAATTGGACCGAGCGGGAAGTGTGGGACCTGTACGGTATCGAGTTCATGGGGCATCCCGATCTGAAACGCATCCTGATGCCGGACGATTACGAGGGGCATCCCCTCCGCAAAGACTACCCCCTCCGGGGCCGCGGCGAACGGGGCAACTTCCCCGTCTACCACGCCACCACCCAGAAGCCCCAGGGAGGTGTCTGAGATGTATTCCTACGAGAAGGAAATCGTCGAGCGCGACGAGAATACGGTCCACATGAACGTGGGCCCTTCCCATCCCGCCATGCACGGGACTCTGCGGGTCAAGATGGAGGTCAAGGGCGAGCGCATCATGAACACGGAGCAGGAGATAGGCTTCCTGCACACCGGGTTCGAGAAGCTGGGCGAGCATCGCAGCTACAACCAGTTCATCACCCTGACCGATCGTCTCAACTACTTTTCGCCCCTCTCCAACAACATCGGCTTCGCCCTGGCTTCGGAAGAACTGCTCGGCATCACCGTGCCCCGCCGCTGCCAGGTGATCCGCACCATCCTGGCGGAAATGTCCCGCCTGGCCGACCATAGCCTGTGCGTGGGCGCCATGACCATGGATCTGGGCGCATTCACTTCCATCCTGTGGACCTTCGTGGAGCGCGAGAAGCTGTACGACGTGTTCGAAGCCGTGACCGGCACGCGCCTGACCAGCAGCTATACGCGCGTGGGCGGCCTGGCTTTCGACCTGCCGGCGGATTTCGAGAAGCGCGTCACCGCCATCCTCGACAGCATGGAAAAGACCCTGGACAACCTCCGGGGCAGCTTTTACAAGAACCGCATCTTCCTGGACCGCACCGAAGGCATCGGCGTGATCACCAAGGAAGACGCCATGTCCTACGGCATCACCGGGCCCATGGCCCGCGCCAGCGGCGTGCCCTATGATATCCGCACCTTCCGCCCGTACATGATCTACAACGAACTCAAGTTCGAAGTGCCCCTGTACAAGGAAGGCGACACCCTGGCCCGCTACAAGATCCGCATCGACGAGATGGCGGAGTCGATTTCCCTGGTGCGCCAGGCCATGAAGCTGCTGGAACCGGGCCCCATCAACTTCGAAGATCAGAAGCGCACCCTGCCGGACAAGACGTCCACCTATGGGGACATGGAATCGCTGATCCATCACTTCAAGCTGGTCATGCCCGGCAACGATCACGGCATCCACCCGCCCGTCAGCGACATCTATTCCGCCACCGAGGCGCCCAACGGCGAGCTGGGGTGGCATCTCGTTTCGGACGGCACTTCCAATCCCTACCGCGTGCGCATCCGCCCGCCGTCCTTCATCAACTACCCCGTGCTCAAGCAATTGCTCAAGGGGTCCATGCTGGCCGATCTGGTCGCCATCCTGGGATCGTTCAACATCATCGCCGGAGAGTTGGATCGATGAGCCCTCAATCGACGACGGCCCATCGTACGGAGTTTTCTCCGGAGCGCATGGCCAAGTTCCACGAATACGCGGAAGAGTATCCCAACAAGCGCTCGGCGCTGATGATGGTGCTCCGCCTGGCCGAAGAGGAATTCGGATCCATCACGGACGAAGCCATGGAGATAGTGGCCGGTCTCTGCAACGTGAGCGTTGCCCATGTGCAGGGCATGGTGACCTTCTACACCCACTTCAAGCGCCCGTTCCACGGCAAGCACCGCTTCATGGTCTGCGCCACCTTGATGTGCGCCCTGGAGAAGAATACGGACGCGGCCCTGGATCAGATCAAGGCCAGGCTGGGCATCGCCCCGGGCCAGCGCACGCACGACGGTCTGTTCTCCTGCGAAAAGGTGGAATGCCTGGCGGATTGCGACAAGCCCCCCGTGGTGCAATGCGACAATGAGCATTTCTGCTCGATGAAAGGCGCGGTCCTGGATCAATACCTGGACAAGCTTCTCAAAGAGGAAGGCAAGAGCGCCGCCGAGTACAAGGCCAAAAGCCCCGTGGACATGGATCCGCGCGTGCCCACCCTGCCGGCGCATTACAACTTTCCGGGCGAGACCGAAACCGGAGCGCGCAAGACCGAGAACAAGGATCCTTACCTGAAGGCGGGCGAAGGCGCCCTGACCACGAACGTTCCCGGTCCTCTGGCCACGCCTTTCACGGTGCCCGTGGCCGATGGCGTGAACGCAAAGGGAGCTCCGTCCAACAACCGCCCCGGACACGACAGCGCGGGCAACTTCAGCAATCCCGCATCGAACGGAAAACACGGAGCGAAACATGGCTGACGCGCAAACCCCGGCCGCCGCTCCCACGCCCGCTCCGGCCCCCGAACCAAAACCCAAGGTGCCTTTCAGCCCCATCCTGCTCAAGCACATCAACGAGCCCGATTCGCATACGCTGGCGCATTACGCCGCGCGCGGCGGATACGAGACGGCCAAGGCCCATATCGGGATCACGGTTCCGGGCGACCTGATCAAACTCGTGGACGACTCCGGCCTGCGCGGCCGCGGCGGCGCGGGCTTTCCCACCGGCAAGAAGTGGAGCTTCCTGGCCAAGGGCACGGGCAAACCCATCTACCTGGCCGTCAACGGCGACGAGAGCGAGCCCGGCACCTTCAAGGATCGTTACATCCTGGAGCGGGATCCCCATCAGCTGGTGGAAGGCGTCATCCTCACCTGCTATGCCATCGGTTCCAAGCACGCCTTCATCTACCTGCGCGGCGAGTTCATCCTGGGCTACCAGCGGCTGGAAGCGGCCGTGCAGGAGGCCAAGGCCAAGGGCTATGTGGGCAAGAAGATTTTCGGCAAGGATGCGGACCTGACCATCACCGTGGTGCGCGGCGCGGGCGCGTACATCTGCGGCGAAGAGACCGGCATGTTGTCCTCCATCGAGGGCGGACGCGGCTATCCGAAGATCAAACCGCCTTTCCCGGCGGTCTCGGGCCTTTTCGGCTGCCCGACCATCGTCAACAACGTGGAGACCATTTCGGCCGTTGTCCACATCGTCAAGAACGGCCCGGCCTGGCACAAGCAATGGGGCACGGAGAAGAGCCCGGGCTTCAAGATTTTCTGCCTGTCCGGCGCGGTCAAGAAACCCGGCATATACGAGGTTCCCCTCGGCATCACCATGCGGGAAATGATCGAAGTCCACGGCGGCGGCCTCAAGGACGGCCGCAAGCTGAAAGCCGTGATCCCCGGGGGCCTGAGCGCGCCCGTGCTCACCGCGGAGATGGTCGACAAGTGCACGCTGGACTACGAGAGCCTGGCTTCCCTGGGTTCCATGCTGGGCTCCGGAGGCATCACGGTGCTGGACGAAGAGGTGGACATGATTTCCGCCATCTACAACACCATGCGTTTCTACCACCATGAATCCTGCGGGCAGTGCACTCCTTGCCGCGAAGGCACGGGCTGGCTGGAGAAGGTGGCGCACCGTTTCCACCACAACGACGGCCATCAGGGCGACGTGGAGCTCTTGGGCGATATCGCCAAGAACATGCGCGGCCGCACCATCTGCGTGCTGGCGGACGCGGCGGCCATGCCCATGCAGAGCTATCTGCAGCATTTCAAGAAGGATTTCGAGGCCAAGGTCAAGGAGACCGCCTTCGTGGAAAAGCAGCGGACCTACCGCGACGAGATTACGCCCACCGCCAAGTCCATCACGGCCACGGGCGCGGGGCCCAGCGCTCTGGACGTGGGCTCCAACCAAGGATCCCGGTAACGCCGGGTAGGAACCCGGTAACCCGGATCGAGGACGAGATGACCATCAAAGAAGTGAAGATCAAGATCGACGACAAGGAAGTCACGGTTCCCAGCAACTGGACCGTGATCAAGGCTTGTCATGAAAACGGCGTCGACGTCCCGCATTACTGCTACCACCCGGATCTGTCCATCGCGGGCAATTGCCGCATCTGCATGGTGGGCGTCAAAGGCGCCCCGCGCCCCGTGGTCGCCTGCGCGCAGCCCATCACGGAGAACATGGAAGTCACCACCAAGGGCAAGGACATCGAAGAAGCCCGCAAGTCGGTGATGGAATTCCTCCTGATCAACCATCCCCTGGACTGCCCCGAGTGCGATCAGTCCGGCGAGTGCCGGCTGCAGAACTACAGCTATACCTACGGCCGCGACCATGGCCGCTTCCACGAAGAAAAGGTCGTCAAGTCCAAGGCCACCATGGGCCCCCACGTCAAGTACTGGGGTTCGCGCTGCATCGTGTGCACGCGCTGCGTGAGGTTTACCGACGAAGTTTCCGGCACCGGGGATCTGGGCGTCATCTACCGCGGCGACAAGAGCGAGATCGCCTTGTTCCCGGGCAAGACCCTGGACAATCCCCTGTCCCTGAACACCGTGGACATCTGCCCGGTGGGCGCGCTGGTCTCGTCGGACTTCCTGTTCCAGACGCGCGTCTGGAACCTGCATTCCCGGCCTTCCATGTGTTCCGATTGCGCCGTGGGCTGCAACACCCGCGTGGACATGGACACCAAGAACGCCATCAAGCGCATCGTGCCCCGGCGCAACGACCAGGTGAACAAGGAATGGATGTGCGACTACGGCCGCCTGAGTTTCCCCTACGTGCAGGAAAACCGCCTGATGAAGCCCATGGTGGATGGAAAGGACGCTCCTTACAAGGACGCCCGCAAGGCCGCCGCGGAACTCCTGCAACGGAAGAATACCGTGGTGCTGGTCAGCGCCTGGAATTCCAACGAAGCCTTCGCGGCCGTCAAGGAGTTCGTGGAACAGAACCTGCCCGGCGCGGGAATCGCCGGTTACGCCAATACCGGCCGCGCGGATGAGGTCTTCCCCGGCTTCACCATCAGCGGCGACAAGAATCCCAACCGCAAGGGCATGCGGGAAATCCTCGGCATCGATGCGGACGCGTCCCTGAAGGAGCTGGCCGCGGACAAAGAGGCCATCGGGACCCTGCTGTTGATGCACAACATCCCCGGCTACGCGATTACGCCCGAACTCAAGGCCGTGCTCGACCGCACGGAAAGCGTCATCCTGATGGACCTGGCCAAGACGGATCTGTTGAAATACGGAAACGTGGCGGTGGCCCTGCCCACGCTCTCGACTTTCGAGAAGAGCGGGACCTTCGTGAACAAGGACGGCATCCACCAGAAATTCCTGCCCGTGATGGAACCCGCGAACTTCGGCCGCCACGAAGTGGAAATGATGCATGACCTGGGCCGCGAGATCAAATCCCAGGCCGACGCGGGAGCCGCAGCCAACGGGCACGGCGCAGCGGGCGGCATGAAGGTGAAGGCCTAGCATGGAAACGGTCTGGTCCCTGCTTCGGAATCCCTGGGTCATCATGGCCATCAAGATAGGCGTGGGCCTGGGACTGGTGATGGGCATGGTGCCCATGATGGTGTGGATGGAGCGCAAGGTGAGCGCGCGCTTCCAATTGCGCCGCGGCCCCAACCGCGTGGGGCCCTTCGGCCTGTTCCAGCTCGTCGCCGATTCCCTCAAGCTGTTGTGGAAGGAGGATTTCCTCCCCCGCAATACCGACCGCATCGTCTTTCTGGCCGCCCCCATCATGGCGTTCCTCCCCGGCGTGCTGTCTTTCGCCTTGATTCCCATCGGCGTGGCCGGCGGCAACGAATTGCTGGGACCGGGCGGCGTGATGGCCGTGTCCTACATCAGCATGGGCCTGTTGGTGATCATGGCCGTCTCCTCGGTGGCGGCTTACGGCATCGCGTTCGCGGGTTGGGCTTCCAACAACCAATACTCCCTGCTCGGCGGCATCCGCTCTTCCGCCCAGCTCATCAGCTACGAAATCGTGATGGGCATGGCGGTGGTGGCCCTGCTCATGATGACGGGCACGCTCAACTTGGCGGAAATCGTCCAGCAGCAGGCCGTCCCCCTTTTCCATATTTCCTTCCTGCCTCATTGGGTGAATGCCCTGATCCCCTCCTGGAACATCATCAGGCAGCCCCTGACATTCATCCTCTTTCTCGTGGCCGCTTTCGCGGAAACCAATCGCGCCCCTTTCGATCTTCCGGAAGCGGAACAGGAGCTGGTGGGCGGATACCACACCGAATATACCGGCATGCGCTACGCCTGGTTCATGAACGGGGAATACGCGGCCATGTTCACCATGTGCGCGGTGCTGACTACCCTGTTCCTGGGCGGCTGGACCTTTCCGGGCTTAGGATGGGTGAGCGCCCACATGCCTTCCGTCATCGACTGGGTGATGGGAATCCTGCATTTGAACATCTCCGGCCAAGCCGTGGCATGGATTCCCATCGGCCTGATCACTTTCGGCGCCTTCTTCACCAAGGTGGCCTTGCTGGTCTTCTTCTTCATGTGGGTCCGTTGGACCTTGCCGCGCTTCCGCTGGGATCAGCTCATGAAGCTGGGATGGAACGTTCTCATCCCCCTGGCGCTCGCAAACATCATCGGGACCGCCCTGTTCCTGGAATACGTGGCGTCCCGTTTCGGATTCGGAGGTTGAGATGAGCGTTGCACCCGCTCGAGACAAGAACAGCCGCGAGGATTTGCCGGGCAGCCGCCTGGCCTGGTTCACGCGCCTATACCTGCCCACCATCGCCAAGGGGATGCTGATTTCCCTGCGGCATTTTTTCAGGAAACCGGTCACCATCCAGTACCCGGAGCAGAAGGCGAAGATCAGCGAGCGCTTCCGCGGGGAACATCGCCTGACCAAGGACGCCGACGGGAACATGAAATGCGTGGCCTGTTATATGTGCGCCACCGCTTGTCCGGCGCAATGCATCCACATCGAGGCCCAGGCGGCTCCCCCCGAATGGGAGAACCGGGACAAGATTCCCAAGGTGTTCGAGATAGACATGTTGAAATGCATCTACTGCGGGTATTGCGTGGAAGCGTGCCCGAAGGAAGCCATAGAGATGACGAACAAGGTGCCGCAGGTCTACGATAACCGGCAGGCGTTCATCTATGGGTTGAATAAGCTGCTTAACAATTGAGTCGGCCAAGAGGGTGGCCGCCGGGACCTTTCCGGGGCGCGAACAGCCCAGTGGGCTGTGAGCCGGGAGCGAGGCCCCTGCCGAGCGGTTACTTACCCAGAGAAGCTCTTCACCCTAAGGCTGTCGGTTCTTCGTGGTCTCTTGCCGGCATTGGGCCGGTTCTCCGCTTTCCATCTCGCTCGTTCGCAAACGCCCGTCTTGTGACTTAGTCATTCGCGACTGCTCGCTCGCGACCCGGCGCCGGTTGTCGCCTTGCGCCCCGCATGGGACATGTGTTTTGTCTCCTGCGGGTCGCCGGGTTCCGCGATGCCCCGGAAAGGGCCCGGGCGCGCCCCCTGGCCACTCGGCTGGCTTGCTGCGGATCCTTTACCCGTTGACTGCAGATCCCGTTCGTAAGAAATACCTTCGGCTTTTCCGTGGCGGCGGGGAGGGGTGTCTCGTGAGTTACGGGAAAAAATTCGTGGGTCTGGTGGAGTGGGGAAGGAGTCGATGGGTTAGGGGATGAATGGGGTCGATGGCGCGGTGCTTCGCTTGCGCCGGGAAGAAAAGAGAAAGAGGAGAAAGAGGAGGAGGAGGGAAAGAAGCTTTGGGTTGCCCGCCTTACCCTCAGATCCTTATCCGCACAGGGGGCGTTCGAGGCATTTGGTGAGGATTACGGTGCCGGTTTTCACGGTTGTGTCTTTGATGGCGGAGATGATTTCGATCCGGAATGCGGCCTGCATGCGGGTTGCGTCCACCCTTTCGATTTCAAGCCGGTAGTTAAGCCGGTCGCCGCATTTCGCTCCGGAGGACTTCTCCATGCCATCGCAAAAGGTTGCGCCGGAGGAGGTGATCACTTTGCCGATGTGGATGCTGTCGACGCTGGGGGCTTCGCTGTAGATCCCGTATTGGCCTTGATGGTATGTGCCGCAAGCCGCATAGGCCGCCGTGTCCAGGGAGATGGAGACGGCGGGGCCGTCCGCCGGGCCGCAGGAGTTGCTGATGAGGCCGTACCAGACCTTGTCGGGCTGGCCGGAGAGCGGTGGGTTTTCGCACGAGGCGAGAAACAGGGTTCCGGCGACGGCAAGGGCCGCGGTTGTGAATTTCATGTTGCCTCCGACAATGCGCGGTAGAATCCGCCGGAGGGAATCTTCCTACCGGCGTTGCCCTGAACGGGTTCAGGGTGGCGATGGAATCGAATCAGGTACCAGGATGTACATCTCTTGAAGGATGCGGCTTTCGCCCAGCCCCGTGACGGTCATGGCTTTCAGAGCGGTCGTGACGGTGAGGACGATGGGTTGCGCATACAGGGTGCTGTTGGAAGTGGGTGTGCTTCCGTCCAATGTGTAATAGATGCGGGCGTCTTTCGATTTGGAGGATAGGACCACGACCAGGGAATCCCGGAAGCCTTCGCTCTCGGGGGTGGCGACGGGCAGATCCGGAACCAGCACGTAATTGTTGACCGAGACGGGGCTGCGGTTCCAGCCGGTAAGGTAGGCCACGGCCATGATGGTGGCGCTGGAGCGCAAGAGGATGGGTCCGGTATACCGCGGGGAATTCCGGTCCGGCGCCTTTCCGTCCAGGGAATAGTAGATGGCCGCTCCAGGTTGCGCGGTAAGCACGATAGAGGCGGAATCCGTGAAGGCGTATTGCCCGGGGGGAGCCGCCGCCGGCGGCGCCAAGGTGGGAATGGCGGGAGGGATGCGGATGGAGTCGATCTGCGCGCCGGGCTGCAACGGATGGGTCCAGGTCGCTCCCAGGGAATCCTTCATCTCGTGGACGCGGCCATTGGCGGAGACCCAGCGGAGAGGAAACTTCCCTTCCGGCACCCCTTCGAAGCGGAAGTTGTCGCCATCCACCTGGGCGAAAAATGCGGTGCCGGGCACGAAGAGGGCCAACGCCCGTCCCGCCGGAGTGGAGTTGTCCACGGTTCCCGAGTAGCTCCGGTCGTGGGATATCCGGATGATCAAGGTGTTGTCGACCATTTCCAGGCCCGTGAAGGCGCCGCTGGACGTATCGGAGTGGATACCGGCCAGCAGGCCCGCGCTGCTGTCGAAGCCGATGAGCACCACGTTGAAGTCGGGGATTTCCGGAGCGATGCCGGCGGCGGTTTTGCGCAAAGCCAGGGATGGATGCGCGTTGATCAGACGGGCGAGCATGTCCCGCGGGACGTTGAAAGTGCTTTCACCCTTCAGGATGATGGTGGCGCCGGGAGAGTCCTGGATCTCCACGCGGGGCGCCAGGTTGCCGTCATCGGGGGGCAAGGTGAAGAATTCCGGATTGGAGTTTTGGACGAAGAATTGGATGAACCCGTTGAATTCGACGACCTTGTCGCCGTCGCGGACCTGAAGGATCAGATCGGGATTGTCGGCGCCCGTGCTGGTGCCGCCGTTGCAGCCTGACAGGGGAAGGAATGCGGCCAGGGCCAGGGCGAAAGCCAGGCCCAACAAGGGTTTTACGAGGCCGGCGCTTTTCGGGTTCATGGAATGCGGGCTCCGGGGAACAACTGGACGTTGAGGACGTTCACCTGGTTGATGGCTTCGTCCCTATCGACAATCTCGCGCACTTCCTGCAGGAAGGCGTCGATCCTCTGTTTGACGGCGGCGAAGCCTTTGTCCGAGACTGAAAAGGCGAGCACGTTGAATTGCCGTTTGTCCGGCCCGAATTTATCCAGGGCTTTCGAAGCCAGGCGGAGGAATTCCCGGTGGTAATCCTTGGCGACCTGTCCGGTGAAAACCTTCTGCGTCACCAGATGCCGGTCGGTCACTCCGAAGCCGTTGGCCGTTTTCCTGATCAGTCCCATGGCGAGCAACAAATCCAAAGACTCCTGTACTTCCGTTGCGGAAAGATCCTCGGCCAGGTGCTTGGAGATGCGGGCGGGCGTCCCATCCGCCTTTTCCAGGCCCAGGTAGTTGTAGATCACACTATGATGCCATTTCGCGAAAAAGGCATACTGTTTTTCCAGGAGAATCTTGGCCTGGGAACCCCGGTGCCTGGAGAGATGCGCGAAGAAATAATTCTTCTCCTCGATGGTTTTGGCCTGATTGAACTGGACCAGGAAATCGAAGTATTCGGCGGCGGGGCCTTCCAGTTTCAGGGCTTTGATGAATTGCAGCCGCTGGCGCTGGGTCAGGTTGCGCGTGCCCTTGAGCAGGTTGGTCATGTAGCTGGTGCTGGAAATCCCCAGCGCGGGATTGGCCGCGAAGGTGCGCATGGAGTAGCCCGGCTGGATTTCCTTGCGATGCCGGAACCATTCCTTGAGAAAGCTCCGGAAATCCAGGTAATCGGTGACTGTCGGGGGCGGCGGCTTCATGGCGATACCTTAAGATAGCATGCGGGCTTCCCGGAGATTCGTGATTTCCCCCGGGTTTGCTCTCAATTAGAGAGCAGTTTTTGGGTCCCTGAGGAAGCCCGGGTCCTGGAACCGGGTTAGCTTATGGACGTACCCCGCAACGGAATTGTCCCGCGCCACGGAGTTGTCCACCGTAGCGCACCAGCCCCGGCTGAGCCCTTCAGCCGGGGCTCCTCTACTCCGGTGTGCATTGACCAGATCACGGCCCGCCCGCGTTATTATGTGGTTCATAACCGCTCGCAAGCTTGCTCGCTCCCGGCTCACATGCCTTTGGGGCATGTTCGCTGCCCTCGTCACGGTACCCAGTACCGTTCCTCGGGCGGCTTAGCGGGCAGGGGCCCTTAACTGTAAACATCCCTGCCCATGCTCTAGTCAATGCACACCGGAGTATCCGCCCTGGTGCCGTTTCCTTTTTCCTGAATAAAAAACGCCATAGTGTAGCCTCGGAATGAAATGGGGTAGGATGAGTCCGAGATGGGAAGAGTCGGAACGCTAGCACACAGCATCCGGAGCGGCCGGCGAGGCCGCCCGATCAGGAGGCGGAGTACTCCTGGTAGTCCGGATCGCTGGGCGGAGCCAGCAGGTCGTCGAGATCCTGCAACAGAGACCAGATTCCGGGCTCGTCCATGTAGCATTTGCCGGAACGCTCCGGAAGGCTGCGGTAGAATTTCCCGGTCGGAGTCTCGACCATGTAGAAGCGCATGTCCCTGCCGAAACAGGTCCCGAAAGCGGGGTAACGCGGAAGATCCCCCAGCACGCCGTTCAGCGCCTTGCGCCGATGGACGTTGAGTTGCATGGTTTTTCTGCTCTCCAACGGGGCGGTGTTGGGATAGTAGGTGACCTCGCGGTAGAACAGGGAATCGCCCACGATGCGGATGTGCACCTTCGATCCGTTGCGCGTGTCCCCTTTCATGAAGGACATCTCCACCGGCGGGGCGTCATCGAACTCTTTCCGCAGGATGGGAGCGCCGGCAAAGGCTGAGCCGATGGCCATTAGGCTGAGGGACGTAAAAAGGCGTTTGGCGAAGCGCGAGTTCCACCACATGTTAAAAGGATAGTTTTCAACTCCGATTAGGTAAAGGATATTTCAAATTCCACCGTGGCCGTACTCATAGAAGGTTCCGGGGCCGGTAAAAGCTGTATTTACTGCCAACGACGGACGGACGGCTTTACGCCCGGAAGCGCTTCGCTCTCCGCCCGGGAGCGAGATTTTCCTCTTCCGACCCCTTTACCGGAGAGGCCAAGGGTATACTTTGAGTGACCCCTCGCCCTTGGCACGGGTCACCTATTATGCCTGATTTATTCGCCTATATCGATTATCGCAAATTCCTCAAAGACTATTATGAGGAACAGAAGGCTAAGGACGCCAAGTTTTCCCACCGTTACTTCACCATGAAGGTGGGGTTCAGCTCTTCCGGGTATTTCTCCGACGTGCTCTCCGGCAAGAAAAACCTTTCCGGCGCCTTCATGATGAAGTTCGCCAAGGCGCTGAAGCTTTCCAAGGAAGAGGAGGAGTACTTCCTCAACCTGGTCAGCTTCAACCAGGCGAAGACCCTGGAGGAAAAGAACCGCTACTACGAAAAGATGATGACCAGCGGCAAGGTGAAGGTGGACGTGCTGGAGCCGGACAAGTATGAATACTTCAGCAAGTGGCATTACGCCGCGGTGCGGGAAATCCTCCACTACACCTCCGTAAAGGACGATTACAAGTCCCTGGCCAAAAGCCTGGATCCGCCCATCACCGCCAAGGATGCGCGCAAGGCGGTGGAACTGCTGGCTGGCCTCGGCTTCATCGTCAAGGATGCCGGGGGCATCTGGCGTCCGGCGGCGGCCAATGTGGGAACGGGCGGAAGTTTCAACGGACTGAACGTCGCCAATTTCCATCGCAATACCCTGGAGCTGGCGATTCGCGCCTTGGACGCGTTTCCCCCGGAGCAGAAAGGGTTTTCCACTCTCACTTTGCCGCTCACCGGCGATAAGATCCGCAAGGCCAAGCTGGCGATCAAGAACCTGCGGATGTACCTTTTGGCCCTCGCGGAAAACGGCACCAAGGCCGACCGCGTGTACCAGTTCAATTTCCAATTGTTTCCAGTGACCCGGATTGATAAGGCGGAGGGGGATGGCGCTTAAGGCGGGGACTTCAAAAGCAGCGTTGCAACGCGGCTGGGCTTGCCTGGCCGCGTTTTTAGCGTTTGTGCTTTTGCTTTCGGGCCAAGGCTGCGGCACGCGCGTCGCCGGGACGGAAGTGCAGGATCCCTATGAACTGGCGGGCCGGGTGCAACTTGAGAACGGAGATCCGGCGGGGGGCGCGGTTGTGATCGCGGCCTATGCCGCGAATGACGGGAATGCCTCCGGGAAAATCCAGGCGGTCCATTCCGTCCATGCCGATACGAGATTCGACACCGTATTCGCGGACGCGAACGGCCGCTATCACTTCGATTCCCTTCCGGGCGAAGGGCCTTTCGATTTCACATTCGAGGAAGCCTTCGCATCCGAAGGGGACAAGAAACTATCCCGATTGCCGGGGATATTCCGCACCAAGCAAGCCATCACCACGCTCCGGCCCGTCCGTCTGAAGCCTCCGGTCCTGCTCATCGGCAAGGTGATGGAGGAGTCGAGCGGCGAGTTGCTCGACAGCGCCCGCTGCGAGGTGGCGGGAACGCCTTATCGCTCCATTTCCGACCATGGCATCTTCCATTTTTCCTTGGCCGACACCTCTTCGCCGGGGGCTACCGGGTTTTATTCCATCACGTGTTCCTTGGAGCCCTATACGCCCGGCAGCGTCTTCACCGAGGTGACTTCCAATGCGAACAAGCTGGTACAGGTTTACCTGAACCAAGGAGCGACCGAGGTCGTCCAACCTGCGCCCGCCAATGTCGACGCGTCCTACGATGCGGCCACCGGCGTCGTGACCCTCTCTTGGCCGAAGACCGACTTCTCGCAATTCTATGTCTACGGCATCCGCCGGGTCGACCTGGTTGCCGCCGGAGGCCCTACCGTCTTCTACACCAATGACACCCTTTACCGGGATGTCGTCTACACCGAACAGTCCGATACGGTTTCCGTCAAGCATCTCAGGTATACGGTCTATTGCCTGAAAAAAGACCTCAACTTCGCCACGGCGTCTCCCGCCACGATATTGACGGCCACGCGTCCCACCTCCCATGGCGCGGACATTTCCCTGGGATTTTCGGACGCGCAGAATCCATTCAAAGTAGGCGATACCGCAAAGGTGGTAGGAACCTTCCGCAATGTCTTCCGGGACAACAAATCCTTGCATTGGAAAATCAAAGGCGCGACGGACACCTTGCGGCAAGCGGACCTTGTCGGTACGTCGGGAGCCGATACCCTGGCATTTCCATGCACCGAGCCCGGAAAGATCGAAATCGGGCTCTCCGTAACCGATATGGCCGGGATCGTGACCACGCTATACAAGTCCCTGGAAGTCATAGCCGCCCCCTGACCTCCGTTTGCAGGGCGGCGACCAAAAGTTGCCCATTGGCCTATGGGGGCCGGCTAAATTCTGACCATGGACTTTCTTCCATTTCATTCGAGGCCTGCCATACTTTTTGTAAGTCTTGGAATTTGAAGAAAAAAACCAAGGTTGGCTGAGTGTCTTAGGCTGGGTATCGGCTGGTCTCTTTTTTGCAATGAGGGTTGTCATGCCATTCCGACTTTCACCCTGTGCCGGAAAAATGCTTGCGACGGCCCCTAAAAACCTTAGGGACGGGAAGTTTGGTGAAGAGATGTTCCCGATGGAAGGAATCTTGTCCCGGTTTCGGGATCATAAGCCGTCCAACGGGAGTATTAAGAAAACGATGGGATCTTTTGCCCGGCTTGTCCGTCTAACGGATTGTGCCGGGTTCAAGAGGCCGGTATCGGGAACCACCCGCTCTGAAAAAAAGAGCGGGAACTCAGGTACCGGGGACAGAAAAAGGCTTGGCCAGGGAATAGATTTCCAATGATGACTTCGGAAAAGCTGACGACTGGAATGTCTTATATCGCTCTCGGGGCTTTCGCCGCCTATCTTGGCCTGTGGTGGAGTGAATCCGGATCCCGATCCCACATGGTTCCCATGCTCATCGCCTTGGGAATGGCCGTCGTCGGCCTGGCCCTGCTGTTGAGGAGCGGTAAGCGCTTCGCCCGGGGATCCCGGCTCCGGCATGGCGCAGCGTTCGAAACCCGTCTCGAGTCGGAGGGGAATCCCGCGGACCGTTCGCAGGAAAATGAACGGCATGGGGACGACGGGCCCAATGGGGAAGCGGCGCTGTTCGGGCATGAGATGAAGAATTACCTGTGCACCCTGAAGGGCAATGCCAGTCTGTTGCGGGAGCGTATCCAGGACAATGATCGGGTCATCATCGACCGTATCGATCGCGTGGTGGAAAGGCTGGAATCCTTCACCCGGAATATCTCCAAAGCCTCCAATGCCACTTCCAACCGCACTCTGTGGCGGCTGCGCCTGGGTGAAGAAGCCAAGGCTTGCGTGTCGACCCACTTCCATCGGGACACCGCCCGCTTCCACTGGGAAATCCAGGACAAGTCCGCCACCCTGCTGGGGGATCCGGCCCGCTTCGACCAGGTTTTTCTGAACCTTTACATGAATGCGGTCGAAGCAGGAGCCCGGTGCGTGACCACCTCCGTGGGCCGGTTGGGCGACCGGGTCCTGGTGCGCATCGAAGACGACGGCAAGGGATGCGACCCGGAAGACCTGTCCCGCATCTTCGAGCCTTTTTTCACCACCAAACGGGGGCCGGCACGCCGCGGATTGGGGATGTTCATCGTGCAGTCCATCGTGGAGAATCACGGCGGCACCATCCAGGTGCGGAGCAAGAACGGCTCCGGGGAAGGCGCCCATGGCCTGGTCTTCACCATGGATTTTCCCTTATCCGTACCGTCGCTCCCGGAAAAGCCGGAAGCCGCTTTTCGGCTGGAACCGCATGCCGACGCTGCCCAACACTGGCTTCTGACCTTGCCTGAACCTATCTGACCTCCGCACTCGCGGCGGCCCTCGCTCCGATGGAAACTACCCGATTCCGTCCAGCGTAGCGGCCGCCGCGCCTTTATTTTCCCGGGGATTCTTTCTAAATTCCAGCCGGAAATGAGGGGGGTGAACCTATCCTCCACAAGGTCAGGAACAGTGCCAGTTTCACCCGTCGTCGAAATTACCTTCGCCATTTCCGCCGTGATCATCCTGCTCAGCTCGCTGGCGGTGGTCCTGGTCAAAAATCCGGTGCGGGCGACCCTGCTGCTCATCGTCTCCTTTCTGCCCACTTCCCTGGTGTACATCCTTCTGCAGGCCGCCTTCGTGGGCATTTTGCAAATCCTGGTCTATGCCGGCGCCATCATGATGCTGTTCACCTTCGTGATCATGATGATCAACCCCTCGCCCAAGGACGGTGAGTCCCCGGTGGGCGGCTCCGACGGCGGGGAAGGAGCCTTCTCGGGATTGCGCGGCGCCCTGATCGGCCTGTTGTTCGTGGGCGCGGCCGGGGCCATGGTGCTCCCCCTGGTCTACCACGCCGCTTCCCAGGTTTCGGTGGGACCGGTGACCAAGCCCGGGTTCGGCGGGCTCGCCTCCATTTCCGCCCTGCTCTTCGAGGATCCGGCGAACAATCCCATGACCGTTTCCTTCGAATTGATCTCCTTTCTGATCCTGGTGGGAATCATCGCCGCCCTGAACTTCTCCCGCCGCAAGGGCGCTGAGCCCGCCAAGCCGGACTCCATCAGCACGCGACCCACGGAAGCCCTGCCCATCGTTCGCCGTGAGCCGGCCATGGACGCGAAATGAGCGTATCCCTGTTCAACCTCCCCGATTGCCTGGTCCTCTCCCTGCTGCTCGTCCTCATCGGCAGCTATGGCGTCTTCCGCCGCCGCAGCCTCATCATGATCCTGCTGTCCGTGGAGGTGATGCTGAACGGCGTGAACCTTTCCCTGGTGTCCTTCAATTTCTTCCGCTGGGGCGCCACGGAAGCCAGCCATTACCTGTATATGCTCTCCATCGGCGTGGCCGCGGTGGAAGCGGCCGTGGGCCTTTCCATGATCATCGTCCTGTTCAAGAACTACAACGACATTTCCCGCGATCGGGTGGCCCAGCTGGGAGAACGCGCCTGATGAATCCCTGGCTTGTGCTTTTGATCCCGGTGCTTCCCGGGGTTTCCGCCGCCCTGCTCGCCTTGTTCGGCAGCCGGCTTCCCTACAACGCCATCGGCGGCCTGGCTTCGGCCTCCGTGGCCGGATCGCTCGCCATCGTGCTCTCCTTCTGCGGGGCGGGAATCTTCGGCGCCGGACAGCCCGTCGACTTCGACGCGGGACCATGGATCTCCACCCAGGCCTTCCAGGCGGGCCTGCACCTGCGCCTGGACTCCGTCTCGCTTTGCATGTGCCTGCTCGTCACCTTCTTCGGATTCCTCATCACCGTGTATTCAATCGGATACATGCGCCACGATTCGGAACAGGGCCGGTTTTTCGCCAGCCTGAATCTTTTCGTCGCCTCCATGCTCACCCTGGTGCTGGCGGACAACCTGGTCCTCATTTTCCTGGGCTGGGAAGGCGTGGGGCTTTGCTCCTACCTGCTCATCGGCCATTACTGGGAGCAGGAAGACGTTCCCCTGGCCGCCTACCGCGCATTCTTCGTGAACCGCATCGGCGACGTGTTCTTCCTACTGGGCGTGTTTTCCATATTCTCCCTGTTCGGGACGGTTTCCCTTTCGGAGCTGGCCGCCCATGGCCCCGCCCTCGCCCATATTCACTCCGGCAAAGCCGCCATGGCCGCTTTCTTTTTGCTGGGCGGCGCCTTCGCCAAATCCGCCCAAGCCCCGCTGCACGTTTGGCTGGCCGATGCCATGGCCGGTCCCACGCCGGTTTCGGCGCTCATCCACGCGGCCACCATGGTCACGGCGGGCGTCTATCTGCTGGCGCGCCTGGACTGGCTGTACGCGGTTTCCCCGGAAGCGCGCTTCATCATAGCGGTTTGCGCGCTCGTAACCCTGGTGCTCGGCGCCGTGCTGGCCATGGTCCAGACGGACATCAAGAAAATCCTGGCCTACTCCACGCTTTCCAATCTCGCCCTGATGTTCCTGGCCCTGGCGGCCGGCTCCACGGGGGCGGGCATGCTGCACCTGTTCGGCCACGCCTTTTTCAAGGCCCTGCTCTTCCTGGCCGCCGGCAGCGTAATCGTGGCGGCGCATCATGAACAGGACGTGCGCAATCTCAGGGGCGTGCTCAAAAAGCTTCCCATCACCAACATCGCCTTCCTGATCGGATGCATCGGCGGAGCGGGACTGATCCCTTATCTGGCCGCCGGCTTCTTCAGCAAGGAAGCGGTATTGGGCGCCATCGAAGAGGCCGAGTTCAGCGGCTTCGGCATCACGCTTTCCGGCCGCGTGGTCCACGCCATCGTGGTGGCGGTGGAAACGCTTTCCGTGATTTACCTGTTCCGCCTTTACGGTTACCTGCGCAGCGACGCCACCGGGCCGGCATTTCCCAAGCCGGCCCACGGGAATCATGCGCTCGCCGGCAACGGCGCCAACAGTGCCCACGGGGCGGACGCCTCGCACGCCCATGGAGGCGCAAACCACGGCGGGGATATCAAGGAACGGAGCCCCGCCATCCAGGCCGTGCTCGCGCTCCTGATTCTGGCCGCTCCCATTTTCGGCGTTCTGAGCGCCTCCCCGGCCTTCTCCTTTTTGGGCAAAGGCCTCGTCTGGTCCGCCATTACGGGCGGCGCCGACGAACCGGTAGGGGTGACCCTGGCCCAGGCCTTGCCGTTCCTGATCGTCAACATCGTCCTGGCGGGCCTGGTCTTCGCCGCCTTCTCGAACACCAAGCGCCGGGAAGCCCTGCTGGGCAGGCTCAAGGGCCTCAAGCTGGGCGCCTACGGACCGCTGGCGCGCAAATTCTATTTCGACGACGTGTACGCGGCCCTCATCGTCGTGCCCTTGAAGGGCGCGGCCTACCTGAGCCGCCTGGTGCTGGAAAACATCTTCACCGGTATCATCACGGTTACGGGGTGGCTGGGCCGGGGTTTCTCCCTGGGATTGCGCCGCCTGCAGACCGGCAAGGCCCACCAATACGCCATCGGCGTGCTGCTGGCCGTGTTCCTCCTCGCCTTCTATCTGGGAGGGCATTGATCCATGCACTCGTTCTCCGGCTTCCTGCCGTTGGCCATCCTCCTGCCTTTGGGAGCCATGCTTTTGCATGGGGCCGCTCCCGCTCGGGTCGGCGCCTCCAAATCCCGCAATCTGAACCAGGCCAAGGCGGCGCTGGTGTTCCAGTGGGCCTACGGAGCTTTCCTGGTCTGGATCGCCCTGATGGCCATGTCCGTTCCGGAGGGCCTGGTCCTGCGCGGCAAGAGTTTCGCCTTCGGCTTTACCGGCCTCAGCATCGAGCCCACCTTGTACCTGGACGGCCGCAACGCCCCCTTCCTGTTGCTGCTGGGAATCTGCCTGCCCTTGATCTTCACCTGGTTGCGCGACAGGGACGGCCGATATGGCCCCTCCTATTACGTCTCCGCCAATCTGCTCTCCTTGAGCCTGGCCGGCGTCTTCATCTCGGACAGCCTGCTCCTCTTCTACCTGTTCTGGGAAACCGCCCTGTTGGGCGCGTATTTCTGGATCGGCATGCACGGGAAGGCCAACATCCATTCCGGTTCGGTGTACAGCGCCCTGATCCGTTTCTTCCTGTTCACCCTGGTGGGCAGCATGCCCATGCTGGTCTCGATCATCGCCCTGTGCGCCACGGCGGGCAGGGATCCGGGGGTCAACGGCATCTCCGCCATCGTGGCCTCCATGCCTGCCGCGCAGCGTTGGTGGGTCTTCGCCGGTTTCCTATTGGCCTTCGCGGTCAAGCTTCCCCTCCTCGGTTTCCACGGGTGGCTGCGCGATACCTATAACGTATCCGCTCCCGCCTGCCGCGCCGTGCTCTCCGCCCTCATGTCCAAGATGGGCGCCTACGGCCTCATCCTGGTGCTGGCCCCGGCCTTCCCGCACGAAATCTCGCGCCTGGCCCCGCACCTGCAAACCCTGTGCGTCATGGGCGCCATCTACGGCGCCTTGCTCTGCCTGGCCCAGGACCGGCTGATCGATATCCTGGTCTACTCCTCCCTGTCCCACTTGAGCCTGGTGGCTTTGGGCGTGTTCGCGGCGGCCGGGGACGTCACCAGCACGGGACTCACGGGAGCCATCTTCCAGGTGTTCAACCATGGCCTCATCATGGCCGCGTTGTTCGCCTTCGACGCGCGCATTTCCACCACCGGGGACAGCCCGTTGCTTTCCGCTACAGGCGGTCTGCGCTCCGGCCAGCGCCGCCTGGCCGCGGTGCTTCTGACCGCCATCTTCGCTTCCGCCAGCCTGCCCGGCCTCAGCAATTTCGCGGGCGAGATCCTGGTCCTCTTCGCGGCTTTCCGCTCTTCTCCCTGGATCACCTTCCTGGCCTCGGTGGGCGCCCTGATAGGCGCGGCCGCCCTGGTGCGGGCGTTCCACAGGATTTTCCTGGGCCCGCGCAAGGGCCATGACGGCATGGGCTTCAGCCAGGCGGCGGACATTTCCGTCCCGGAAACCGGTTTGGCTGTCGGGCTCATCGCCTTGTGGCTGGTGCTGGGACTTTATCCCATGATCTTCATCCACCCGGTGGAAAAGACCATCCTCTCCATCGGGGCCGCCGCCGGCCTGGCGGGCCTGCCATGAATCCCTATCTGCTCTCGCAGTTGCCCCTGATCGGCGGCTTCGTATTCCTCCTGGTGCTGGCCTCGCTCATGCCCCACCGGAAGGAAGGTATCTCTTCCATCATCGCCATCATTTCCCTTTGCTCCACCGCCGTGGCCATCTGGATTTTCCTGCCCGAGGGCGCCCAGTATTTCGGGGGCGCCATCCGCGTCACCTCCGTGGGCAAACTGGTCGCCTACGTCTGCCTGGGCCTTACGGCCATCGGCATGGTGTTGTCCGAGGATTACCTGGACAAGGTGCGCGTGAACGGCCTCGACTGGCGCATGGTGGTGCTGGCCCTGGCCTTGGGCATGGTCAACCTGTCCCTGGCCGGCGATCTCGCCACCCTCTTCATCGCCTATGAGCTGGTCTCCATCCCTTCCTACGTGCTGGCGGGATTCAGCCACAAGGATCCCCGCTCCAACGAAGCGGGCATGAAATACCTGCTGCTGGGCGTGTTCACCAGCGTGTTGTTCCTGCTGGGGCTCTCCTTCATCTACGGAGCCACCGGGGAAATCAACCTGCTGGCCATCCACGACAAGCTGGCGCGCGCGGTAGAGGCGGGCGCCACCGCGGATTTGACGCTGGCCAAGATCGGTCTGGCATTCCTGATGGGCGCCGTGCTTTTCAAGGTGGCCGTGGCCCCTTTGCACAGCTGGCTCCCGGACGTCTACCAGGGCACCAACCTGGCCTCGCTCGCCATCATCTCGTCGCCGGTCAAGGTGGCCGTGTTCGGCATGCTGGGCATGCTGCTCTGGGGCGTATTCGAGCCGTTGTCGGATCTCTGGAAACCCGTGCTCCTGCTGGGCGCCGCCCTCTCCGCCATCATGGGCAACCTGCAGGCCATCGTGCAGACCAATATCAAACGCCTGGTGGCCTATTCCGCCGTGGTCAACGGCGGGTTCATCCTGCTGGGCATCCTGGTAAACTCCGTACCCATCGTGGTGTTCTACCTGGGCTCCTACGGCATCATGACCATGGGATCGTGGGCGGCGCTGATGGCCATGGGCACCCGGCATGCGGACGTGGACGAGATTTCCGACCTGGCCGGCATGGGCAAAACCCATCGCTGGCTGGCATTGGCCCTCACCGTCATCCTTTTGAGCTATGCGGGCATTCCGCTCACTTCCGGTTTCGCCGCCAAGTTCGGCGTGGTGCTGGATGCCCTGCGCCCGGATGCGGGCCTACCTCCCATGACCTTATGGGTGGTGTTCCTGTCGGTGTGCGGCGGACTGGTGTCCTTCTATTTCTACTTCCAGATCATCCGCGCCATGTGGCTGCAATCCGCTCCGGCGGAATCCGCGGACCGGCGGGCGAGCGGCGCGGACCTGCGGTGGAACTACGCCTTCGTGCTCATCCTGAGCGTGGTAGTCATCCTCTCCCTGGGGATGTTTGTGCGCCTCCCGGGCATGTAATGCTGCGGCCTTGCCCTTGGCCTCCTCGCGCCAGGTCCCCGCTTCGGGGAACCGCACCCTCGCTTCCTATTTGTGAGACCGCGTCTTAACCCTCGTCCGGTGCCCGAGCGGGTTTCTCGCTGCCTTTTTTCCTCCCCTTTTTCTTCTCGCTCTTCACTTCTTTGATGACCTGGATCTGACTGCGCAGGCTCTTGAATTCCTTCTCCAGCTTTTCAATTTCCTCGTCCGAAAGGTTTTCCAGATCCACCAGGCTGTTCCGGGCCGGATCCATGGCGCGGATGAGTTCGTCCAGTTTCAGTTGCATCACGCGGGCGTCCCGGTTCTGGGTATTCTGGATCAGGAACACCATCAGGAAGGTCACGATGGTGGTTCCGGTATTGATGATGAGCTGCCAGGTGTCCGAGAACCCGAA
The DNA here is from genome assembly GCA_028287505.1 of Fibrobacterota bacterium. Taxonomy (GTDB): domain Bacteria; phylum Fibrobacterota; class Fibrobacteria; order UBA11236; family UBA11236; genus Chersky-265. The sequence goes on from JAQBPN010000010.1 coordinate 46,349, forward strand.
CAGGGGGCCGCTCACGGCCCAGGCCAGGATGACCAAAATGGCCAGGAAGAAGGCCCCGGGGGAACCGACGGTGGCGGAAACCTTTTGCGCCATCTTATGGAAAAGGTCTTTCATGGCGGCTCCTTGGTTGGACGCTACCCTTTCCAATAAACCATTTAAATCACTGGAATCAATACCTGCGTTGCCTGGCCGCCCAATGCACCGAGGCCATCAATATGAATTGGAACGGTAACCTTAGCCAGAGAAGCGCGGGATGGAAGCCGGGAAAAAGATCCGCATGCAGGGCCATATAGACGTTGGCGGGAAGGATGGCCAGCAAGAGCAGGATCAACCCTTTGGCCGCCAGGCGTTGGAGCCCGGGGAAGAACAGGCCCAATCCGAATGCCGATTCCAGGAAGCCACTCAGGTAGATCAGGGGCAGGGGAAAGGGAAGGACCGGAGGCATGATCTTGAGATAGATCGCCGGGTGCAGGAAATGATTGGCGCCCGCCAGGATGAAGAACAAGGCCAGGACCCATTTCAGGATCCTGTTCTTCGCCTGGTCCGCGGTCAGGCGGATTCTTTTTCGAACTGGTTCTTGAGTTCCGCGGTTTTGCTGTGGCCGGTGCCCATCTTGATCAGTTCCCGGGAAAAGGATTCCACCGCGGCTGCGTCCAGGTAATCGATGGGGAAGAAGGCTTCGGCGTTCTGTCCGGCCTCGCCGTGCAGGCCCTTGATGCGGACCCAGCATTCGCACAAGCCGGTGCTGGCGACGGTCTGGAAGGAAAACTCCGCGCGGCCCATGCCGGCGCCGATGGAGAAATCCTCCTTCTCGCCCAGGCTGCCGGGAAAGCCCTTGATGGCCTTGCCGAATTCGACCAGGTTCTTGCTGAGACAGTTGAAGCTGGTGACGGCGGAATAGGACGGACTTTTCGCCAATGCCTGGAGATAGCATTGATCCTTGTCCTGGGATACGATGGTCAAGACGACTCTGCCCATTCGCCGGAAACTACCGCGCCTGCAGGCCCTTGAGGGCCTTGCGCGCTTCCGCCAATTCGGCGGAACCGGAAATCGGTTTCTCCGTGAAACCCTTTTTCCACAGGGCGGGCGGAGCCTGCCCGCCGCGGGCCGCGGATGGGCCGGTTGACGGCGCCGCAGTACCAGGCATGTTACGGAGGGCCGCCGAGGTCTTGCCCAGTTGGGCCAGGCGCAGGGAGGAGAGTACCTTGAAAAGTTTGACGACTTCGGAGACGGTCACGGCGTCCTTTTTCCGGGTGGAGAGCAGCAGGATTCCCTGGAGGCCGCGCGGTCCGATGACCAAAGCGTCCGGTTCAACGGTGGGACGGATGCTGCCGAGTTCGCGCCAGCTGGCGGCCAGGGCCTTGCCCCGGTTGTTGAGGACGGTTTCTCCGCCGCGCGTGGATCCGAAGGGTTTGGCGTCGTCCTTGGCGGACAGGGAAATCCAGCACACCTCGCGCCCCAGGGAATCGGCTTTCTCCCTGAGTCCCGATCGCTTCCCCTTGGGTTGGGAAGGGTTGGAAGTGTCCATGCTATTCCTCCGGAAGCCGGTCAAGCCGGGCCCGTATGTCACCGTCTTCACAAAATAGCACAATGTGGCGGGATTTACCCACCCAAAATGAAACTTGGCCGGTCCGGCGCCGCGCCGGCCGGACAGGCGTCCGCGTTCAGATGACGTGGGCTTGTTTGAGGAAGCTATGCAGCTCTTCCGCCACCTCGTGGCGCAGGGCCGAGCGCCCGCGGTAAAGCGACTTCATCTCCGTGAAGGAGATTACGGAAGGATTGAGGAGGGAACGGATCAGGGAAGTGGAGATGGTGACGGGACTGCGCACCAAGGCGACGGGCACGCGGCCGTTGACGGAACCGGAATGCAGTTCCCGGCGCGTGGCGATCTTGCTGTGGACCAGGGAGGAGCGGCTGCCTTCCACGATGGTCTCGATCAGGCCCGGCGTTTCCTGGACCTTGGGATTGTCGAGCAGCTTCATGATGATGCTGTCGCGATGGATATTGGCCAGTACCGTGGAGCGCAGATCCGGAGCGATGCGGTCCGGGTTGGAACTGCGGTAGGGGCGGGTGAGACCGTCCCGGGCGATCCAGGGCGAATACGGGTTCTCGCCGAAGTTGCCGAGCACCAGCGTGCCTTCGCGCTCGACCTTGGCTTCCGAGAGCAGGACTTCCACGGCGGGCAGGCCTCCGGCCACATCCAGGCGGAAGTGCCCGCGGTCATAGGATTCAAGGGCCATGCGCACCCATTCCAGCGGCCCGGCGGGAGCGCCGCGCGCTTCCATCAGCCAACGGCTCAAGGAGGACAAGGCGATCAGGTCCCGGGTGGGGACGCGCTTTGCCTGCTGCAGGTCCAGGGCTTCCTTCAGTCCCGCCAGCGAGGGGGACTTGGCCAGGCATTCCTTGAGATGGGCGAAGAAGAACGGACCCATCGCCTCTTCCAATCCCATGGGCGCTTCCTGGAGCGGGCCGTAGCTGCCGATGCGCTGGGCCATCTCCTGGGCCTTGATCATGCGCTCTTCCAGCAGCTTCAAGTGCGGGGAAAGCCGGGCCACCGTGTCCGGGTCGCCGGATCCCAGATTCGTCTCCAGCCAATTCTTGCGCTCGCCCATGGCCGTGCACTCGCAGCGGATCAGGTAGATGAGCAGGCCCAGGTCCCCGGAGACGGGCATGCATCCGGCCTGCATGGTTTTGAATGCGGCGGCGGCATGGCGGCAGAAAGGATCGAAATCGAGGAAGCGGGAAAGCGACAAGGCGGAGATGAGTTCCCGGGCCAGTCCGGATTCGACGGCGTTGAGCGGCGTCTTGCGTTCCACGCGGAGCAGCAGGCGTTTCAAGTGCCGGAATTGCAGGGCGTAGGCGGCGGTCTGCGAATCGGAAGGCTGCACCTCGAGGAGGATGAAGAGAAAGCGTTCCATCCAGACCCGCGGAAAGCGGGCTTGCAGCACCTGGAGCAGGGCATCCTCGAGGGGATGCTGCCCGCAAAGCTTCTTCAGGAATTCGGCGAGCTCCCGGCAGCTGGCCGGGTACTCGCGATGCGACTCGACCAGGGTGAAGAGTCCGTTGAGAGGATAAGGCAGGCTGGGCTTGAGGAACGCGTCCGCTTCCGGACCGGACTGCTTGGACGTGTCGCCCGTTTTGGTCCAGGAAACGGGCTCACCGGCGGCCTCGGAGTTTCCGGGTACCGATTGGGCCTGCTTGCGCGCCTGGAGGTAGTTTAAAAGGACGTCTTCCATGGGGTTATCTATCCCTTATCTTACCATTCCCCGAAAACCCGATCACCACAAGAAAATCATGGGCCAGGGTCGAAATATTGGGCGAAAACCTATCAACAGGCTGTTGAAAACATGTATCAACCTGTGGATAAACCCGGGTTCCCGCTTCTAAATTTGAAAGAATTCGCGGAAAAATTGGCGGATCAACTGTGGATAACCCCTTGTCATCTCAGGATCTGTCCCCAGTCATTTAGGGAAAACTTTTATTTGGGCTGGGTCAGGGGCAGGCGCAATTCAGGGGAGAAAGTTCCGGAATCGTAGGATCTGTGGTGACCACGATCACGGGGAAACGGGAAAACGGCCCTCGAAAACCACTTCGGCCACGGCTTTGCGCCCGCTGGGATGTTCCCTGGCGCGCATATCCTCGGGAAGCACATCGGGGGAACCCGGATGGCCGATGGCGCACATCGACTCCACGGAGTAACCGTCAGGTAACCCCACGGCGTCGATGGCCGCGCCGTAGTCGAAGCCTTGCAAGCCATGGGCGGTGAGTCCCAACATGCCGGCCTGCAAGGCCAGGCTCATCCACGCGGCCCCTGTGTCGAACGAATGCGTTATGGAAGGCTTGCCGTTGTGGTCGAAGGTGTTCTTGGACGCCATCACGATCAGCGCGCCGGCGTTCGCGCACCAGAGTTTGTTCATGGGCGTGAGCATTTCGAAGAAGCGCGGCCAGGCCTCGCTTCCGCGCAGGGCATACACGAACCGCCAGGGCTGGTTGTTGAACGAAGACGGGGCCCAGTGGGCCGCCTCGAACAAGGTCATCAAGGTTTCCCTTGAGACATGGGCGCCGCTCATGGCTCGCGAGGACCAGCGGTTGGGGAAGAGGGGATCGACGGGGTATTGCGGCTGGCGGTGGGGGGCGGTCTTGAGCTTTTCGTCCATGAAATTCTCCCTGGGAGCGCTCGCAGTCTCCCATACATCGATATGAATCCAATCGCCGGATCCCGGCATCTTTCAAGGCAAGGTCAGGCGGATGAGGACCTCCGTCCTCGGTCAGGCCAGATCGAAAACGAGGGCCTCCGCGTCGGTTTCCGCCCGGATCGCCAGCTTCCGTTCTCCCTGGACCGCGGCCCCGTCTCCGGCCTTGAGTTCCGTCCACTCTCCGGCGTAATCCATCCCATCCTTGCCGACGCTGAATCCGTGCCCGATGCTGATGTTTCCTTTGGCCGTCTGCACCCAGATGCCTCGCCCCTCGGCCACTTCCAGGGAAACCTCCTTGCCGGCGTCCAGGAGGGTCGCATAGGCCCGTACGTCCTGGTGCACGGACAATGAGCCATCGGCTTCGTCGGAGGAGGCGATGAGTCCCAGGCGGTTCTTCATTTTATCGGGCGGAAAGGCCCGATCTTCGTAGCGGGGCGGCACGCCCTTCTTGCCCGGTTGGATCCAGATCTGGAGAAAGTGGACCGGCTCTTTGGCCGATGCGTTGAATTCGCTGTGCATGATCCCGGTTCCGGCGGTCATGCGCTGCACGTCCCCGTGCCTGATAACACCCGTGTTACCCTGGTTGTCCTTGTGGCTCAATTCTCCCGAAAGCACGTAGGACAGTATTTCCATGTCCCGATGGCCGTGGTTGCCGAAACCCTTGCCGGCCTGCACGCGGTCCTCGTTGAGGACGCGCAGGGAACGGAAGCCCATGTGGGCCGGATCGTGGTATTCGCCGAACGAGAATGTGTGATTGGTGTCGAGCCAGCCGAAATCGAAATGGCCCCGCTGGGCCGCCTTGCGTACGCTGATCATGTGAGTTTCTCCCGCGCGGTTTCCAGCAGGCGGATCAGGGTTTCCTGCTGCTTGGCCTCCAGGTGGCCCAACTGCGCCTTATGCGATTGGATAACGGGTTCATCGAGTTTCTTGAGCAGGTCCAGGCCCGCTTGGGTGATGCGCGCGGTCACCACGCGCCGATCTTCCTTTTCCCGGCTGCGCGCCACCAGGTTCCGCTTTTCCAAACGGTCCAGCAGGCGCGTGATGTCCGGATCCCGGGTGACCATGCGGTTGCTGATCTCGCCGCAGGCCAGGCCTTCGCTTCCCGCCCCGCGCAGGATGCGCAACACGTTGTACTGGGTGCCGGAAAGATCGGCCGTCTTCAGCAATTCCACCATGCGCCGCTGCAGCTGATCCGCGGTGCGAATGATGTTGAGCATCAGTTCCTCTTCCCTGCACGGGAACGGTTTACGCTGCTTGAGTTCGGTCTGTATGTCTCGGGCCATAAGCTTAATATATCTGTTGTCACGATTATTGTCCACAGGATTAATGGGGATGCGCTTTTCCCGTTGCGGCCGGGTTTACGCACACTTTGTGCGTGTAGGTTAAGGCTCCGGATATGCCCACCTTATGGAGAATGGCCTATGATGGGATCCTATGGCACCCAATCCCGCTTCCTTTCCAAAAACCGAATCTACGCGTAAATCGGGCATCCTGAGCCTGTTCCTCCTGGAGGAACCCATTCCCGTGCAGGGCGAACCGGTTTCCATGACCCCCGCCTATGCGCGTTTCCGGCTGTGCCGCGGTTTCATCGACGATCTCACCCGCATTCTTCCCATCCGCCTGCGCATCCAACTGGAAGGCGATTTGGCCAATGGGGCCACCAGCGGCCAGGTGGACGGCCCCCCTATGCGTTTCCGGTGGGAATTCCGGGAGCACTGAAAGCCTCCGCGCCGCGGCAAGCAGGCGGCCTGCGCCGCCCCGGCTAGCCGGCCCTTCTCCGAAAAACCTATGTTCCTCCGGGCCGCCGCCGGAAGACGGCAACCCTCACTCCATGCAAACGCGCGAATCGGAACAAGCTACCGGGGATTTGGCCAAGGCCCGGGACCTGGTGCTGCGCCATGGCTGGCTGGCCACCGCCTACCAGATCCTCAATCCGGGAATCCGCCTTTGGTTTTCGGCCCAGGGAGACGCCGTGGCCGGCTACGCCGACTGGGGCCGCGTGCGCGTGGCCGCGGGAGCGCCCATCTGCGCCCATGGACGTCTGGCCGAGGCCGCCGCCGGGTTCGAAGCCGACGCGCGCGCGGAGGGCATGAGTGTGTGCTATTTCGCGGCGGGTTCCCGTTTGGAAGACGCGCTGGGCGAGGCGCCCGGCTATTCCAAAATCCTGCTGGGGGCGCAGCCGGTCTGGAATCCCTCGGCGTGGCCCGGCATCCTCTCGGAGCGGCCGTCCCTGAGGGCGCAGCTTTCGCGGGCACGTAACAAAGGAGTTACCGTGGCCGAATGGCCCAGGGAAAAGGCGGCCGATCACCCCGGGCTGCGCCGCTGCCTCAAGGATTGGCTGTCCCGGAGGCGTATGCCTTCCATGCATTTCCTGGTCGAGCCCCAGACGCTGGGACGGTTGTGGGACAGGCGCATGTTCGTGGCGGAGCAGGGCGGCCAACCGGTGGCATTCCTGCTGGCGTCCCCGGTGCCCATGCGCAAGGGTTGGCTTATAGAACAGATCGTGCGCGCGCGCTCCGCCCCCAACGGAACGGCCGAGCTGCTGGTGGACGCGGCCTTCCGCGCCGCGGAGAGCGAGGGGCTGGAATATTTCACTTTGGGGCTCTCGCCCCTGTCGGGCATTGCCCACGATGCGCGGGCGGCGGGGCCTTGGTGGCTGGCGCTGGTTTTCCGGTGGCTGCGCCTGCATGGAAGCCGGTTCTACAATTTCCGGGGCCTGGAGCGCTTCAAATCGAAATTCTCGCCGGCGGAATGGGAACCGATCTACGCCATCTGCAACCAGCCGGCGTTCACGCCCCGGATCCTGCTGGCGATTGCCGCCGCGTTCGGAGGGATTTCCCCCTTCCTGTTCATGGCCATGGCCTTGGGCAAGGCGGCGCGGCAGGAAGGGTACTGGCTGTGGTCGAGGACGACGCGGTATCTTGCGCGTTACTGGTAGCGGACCAGCACCAGGCCCTTGCCGGAAAGCGCGGAGGCCGGTACGCGCAGGTCCGCAATCCCGAGGGATCCGCGGGATTGCCAGAGCCGGTTCCCCTTGAGATCGAAAACCCCGGCGCCGGCGGAGCCGGCCGGGAGTCGCAGGGAAAGTCCCCCGGCCGGGTCCGCATAGACCAGCACGCTCCGGCCTTTGCTTGCGGCCGCCGGCGAAGGCGAGGCCAGGGAGACCGGGCCGCCGCAGGGCGGGCCCACGTAGTCGATGCGCGAGATCTTGGCGGTGGGGTTGGCGGTGTAATACCCGTGGCCGTATTCCGCGACATACAGGGAACCGTCCGGACCCTGTTGGATGTCCACGATGCCGCTCCACTTTACGTCGGACATGATGGTGTCGATGCGCGCCACCTTCTGATCGGCTGTCAGGGTGAGGAGGCGGATGGTTTCGCGCTCGTGGTCCCAGAAGACGACCTTGCCGTCCATTCCGGCGGGCAGCTTGGTGCCGTTGGACAGGGCGGAGTTGAAACGATAGGTGGGTCCCACCATGCCCGCGGTCTTGCCTTCGCCGAAGTTGTAGACGGTGGAGTACTTCCGCTGGACGGTCCAATACAACAGGGCCGGTTGGGGTTTTCCGGCCGGGGCCAGGTCCACCAGACCGGTGTTGAATTGGGAGTTGTTCACCAGATGGTCGGGGTCGAACAGGCCCAAGGGCTTGCTGTTGACGTAGTCGTAATTCATGAACGGCGAGTTGGGGCCGTTCACGAAGGGATAGCCCAGGTGGACCGCTTTGGTGACGAGGTTGATTTCATCGTAACCCACCGAGCCTTTGTCGTCGGAGGGGGCGGTGACGTCCGTGCCCACTTCGCCTTCCCAAAGCCAGCCGGTCTTGGGATCCACGGACAGGGTGAAGGGATTGCGCACGCCCATGGCGTAGATCTCCGGCCGCGTCTTGTCCAGGGTCTTGGGGAACAGGTTGCCGTCGGGAACGGTGTAGCTGCCGTCGGCTTCCGGATGGATGCGCACGATCTTGCCGCGCAAATCGTTGGTGTTGCCGGCGCTGCGCAAGCTGTTCTGGTGGCGGTTGCCCTCGTTGGTGAGGGCGGACAGCACGGTGTAATCCGATTGCTCGCCGATGGACCAATAGAGATTGCCTTGGGGATCGAATGCCAGCGCGCCTCCCTGGTGGCAGCAGCCGCCCATGAGGGTCCTTTCGATTTCCACGTGCAGGAGCTGCTTTTCCGAGGCCAAATCCAGAACGTTTCCGTTGAGCGTGAAACGGGATACCCAGCGTCCGGGACCTTTGGGATGGGGGTCCGTCTTGGGATCGTAGGCGAGATAGATCCAATGGTTGGTGGCGAAGGCCGGGTCCAGGACCACGCCATGCAGACCCTGGTCCTCGGTGGCCTGTACGGAAAGGGTGCCCGCGGTTACCGTGGTCTTGCTGTCCGGGAGAAAGATCTTGAGCGCGCCGCGCTTCTCCGTCCACATCACGCGGCCGTCCGGCAATACGGCCAGCTTCATGGGCTCCGGGGGCTGATCGACCAGGACCGTGCGTTTGAAATCCGCATTGGCCAGGGTACAGGCCGGCTGGGCCCAGGCGGGGACATGCGCCAGCACCGGAAGGCCGAGGCAGAGGGCGGAAAGTCGTCTGCGAACGGAATGGGCTTTCATGGGGCTCCGGAGGAAATGCCTGTAATGGGCCGGTGATGTCCGAATGGTCGTGTTGTGCCTGGGGAGAGTCCGAAAAAGCGTCCCCGGGCCCATTCTACATGTCTACCACAATAGGTTCCGCAGGGTCGTGGGCCCGCCGGTTTTTCCTCTGTAAGTTTCATTTTCCGTCCAAACCTTACGGGTACGGGGGCCAGGGTTCCTACCCCGAAAGGGAGGGTCCATAGAGAAGGTAACCTTGGCGGGATAGTCGGGGTTGCCGTCGCCGGCCTTCCGAGGCTTGGGAACATTGAAGCGGCGGTTACACCTGCGCGGATGGATCTTACCCCCTTCAGACCGCGTGAAAAAGGTTGAAAGGCCTATCGGTTTTTCCAAATATTGGGTATTTTTCCAAGCAGCGCCGGGGGTAAGGCGCTGTATCATATTTCAGGGGGAAATAGAACCATGCCTTACCCAAGGTCAATCCTGGCCGCGCTTTCCGTTGCCCAAATATTCCTGTCTCCGATCCTGCGCGCGCAGATTCCGGACGGCATCACCTTCGCGCCCGCATTCGGAACGGATGGGGCGAACCTATTCACCCATCCCACCATGATGCTGGAGATACCCGGCAAACCGGGAACCTTCCTGGTGCCGGAAATGGGAACCGGCAAGATCTGGGTGCTTTCGCCCGGCGCCTCCGGGTATACCAAGACCCAGTTCGGTACCCAGACCGGCAATGCCGCCGAACCGGACATGGGCCTGACCGGTTTCGCGTTCCATCCGGACTACGTGAACAACCGCAAGTACTACGTCAAGTACGGCGGCGCCCAGCGCCCGCCCCGGCAGAACTTCATCGATGAACGCGTGGCCGCGGCCGATTATCTGCACGATTCGGGAACGCCCGGACGCAGATTGTTGACCCTGGACGAGCCGAACGAATTCAGCGACCACAACGGCGGGTCTCCGGTATTCGGACCGGACGGATATCTGTACGTGGGTTTCGGGGACGGCGGCTGGGATCAAATCACGCCGGACTTCTACAAGAACGGCCAGAACCGGCAGGTGTTGCAGGCCAAGATCCTGCGCATCGACGTGAACAAAAAGGATCCGGGCCTCGAGTACGGCATCCCCGCCGACAACCCCTTCGTGAACGACGCCGACCCCAAGGTGCGCCGGGAGATCTGGGCTTACGGCCTGCGCAATCCTTACCGGATGTCCTTCGACAAGCTCACCAATGAACTCTACGTGGGGGACATCGGCTGGACCAAATTCGACGAAGTCGACATCATCAAAAAGGGCGGCAACTACGGGTGGAGCCTCAAGGAGGCCACCTATTGCCTTCCGGACGGGCCTTGCACCGGAGTCTCCGCTCCCATCGAGGAGCCCGCCGCGTTCATGGCCAACGGAGGCGGCCCCGGCATGGCCAAATGCGTCATCGGCGGGCAGGTATACCGCGGCGATCCGGCTTCGCCGTTCTACGGCGTCTACCTTTTCGGGGATAACACTTTGAAAAAGCTCTTCGCCATCAAGAAGGCGGCCTCCGGCCCCGCCACGGTCAAGGAATACCCCGTTATCACGCCCCAGGATCCCATCGCCTTCACAATCGATCAGATGAACAACATCTATATGGTCTGCTATTCGGGAACCATCTATAGGCTGGAGCACCCGCAACTCAAGGCGGTGGCGACGCCGGTACGCCCGGCCCTCGCCGGATCCCGGGCGCGCGGCATGCGTTCCATGATGGTGCTTTCCGGGAACGGCCTCCTGCCCCCGGGCCTCTTTGGAAGGTACGAGGCCATCGCCCCGGACGGCTCCCGGCTGGGGACCCTGGACGCCCAAGGTAACCCGGGTGCTACGGATATCCCTGCTCTTTCCGGCCGGACCGGAAACGGCGTGGTGATTCTCCGCCCCCTGCAAAATCCCTGACCCCTATCGCTTGCGCTTCCCCTGCCCGTCCTTCACGGGGTGGGGGGCGGCCTGCCCCCGTTCACGGAAACGGCCCGGTCCTTCATCATCACCAGCGCCAGGCCGGATTGGATGAAGAAGTCCTGCACTTTCGAGCGTTGCCACAGGGTGGACTGCCCGGACTCCAAAGCCTGGGCCGCCTCCTCCGCCTTGCGGATGCGGCCGCGGGTGGCATCGTCATAGGGGATATTCAGGGAGCCCATGATCTCCACCGCCATCAGCATCGCCGGCCTCACGCGGCCGGGGTCCAGGGTCCAGCGGGGATGGGCCTGCAGGCTGTCCACGTATCGTCCCAGAACGATTTGCATCTGTTCCACCGTGCCCACGCGGAGGTTCAGGTTGGAGACGCCCATGATGGCGCGCATCAGGTCCTGCATGCCGTGGTTCACGTAGTTGTGGATGAGCCCGCCATGGGGGCTTTCCGCCACGAAATCCAGAAAGATCCCCACTGCCGGGACCGTGGCTCCCGAATCCGGAATGGCGAAGCGATCCACCCATTCCGCGCTGTCCTTGGCGGATTTGGCGGCCAGGGCCGCGAGCGATTCCGGCGGGTGCTTGCGGGCCCACATCTCCATGGAGAAGACGAAGGCGAAGGCCGAAATCAGGACCGCGGCGACGCTCATGGCATGCTCCCGGATACGCGCGAATTTCTGATCGCGCGCCGGACCGGATTCCGGACCGTATGGGATGGGTTTAACGGACTATTGAAAATAGATTTCAGGGACCCGGATGAGGAGGGAAAGTGAAGACCAGGACAATTCGTCAATCGGTGAGCATCAAGGCAAAGCCGGAAGAGCAGCATTACTGGCAACCCATGAAGGAAATGTTGGAAGGCTGATCTGAAGGCGGTTTATCCGTTTCCGATGAGCTTGGCCGGATCGAGAAGGGTGTTCAGTTCGTCCCCTTTCAGGATCCCTTTTTCCTGGGCCACTTGCTTGATCGTCTTGCCCGTGACATAGGCCTCCTTCGCCAAGGCGGCCGCGTTGTCATACCCGATTTTCGGGACCAGCGAGGTGGCCATCGCCAGGCTGCGCTCGATGAGGGAACGGCAGCGCTCCGTGTCCGCTTCTATTCCGCGGATGCATTTCTCCTCGAATGCGGCCACGGCGTTCGTCATGATCTGGAGCGATTGCAGCAGATTGTTGGCCAGCAGGGGCATCATCACGTTCAGCTCGAAATTGCCCGAGGCGCCCGCGAAGGTGATGGCCGCGTCGTTGCCGATTACCTGCACGCATGCCTGCAACAGGGCTTCCGCCATCACCGGGTTGACCTTGCCGGGCATGATGGACGATCCGGGCTGCAGATCCGGAAGCTTGATTTCGCCGAGGCCGGAGCGGGGACCGGAAGCCAGCCAGCGGATGTCGTTGGCGATCTTGATGAGGGAGACCGCCACGGTCTTGAGGGCGCTGCTGGTTTCCACCACGGCGTCCCGGGAGCCCTGGGCTTCGAAATGGTTCTCGGCTTCGCGGAACTCAAGCCCGGACAGATCGTTCAGGCGCTCGATGACCTTGCGCGCGAATTCCGGCGGGGCGTTGATCCCGGTTCCCACCGCGGTACCTCCCAGGGCCAGTTCGCCGAGGTGCCAGCGCACGTTGCCCAACCTGCCGATGCCGTGCGCCACCATGGCCGCATAGCCGGAGAACTCCTGGCCCAGGGTGATGGGCGTGGCGTCCTGCAGATGGGTGCGGCCGATTTTGAGGACTCCCTTGAATGCCTTGGCCTTGTCGTCCAGGGCGGCGCGCAGACGGTTCAGGGCGGGCAGCAGATCCTTTTCCAGCGAGACCAGGGCGGCGATATGGATGCAGGAGGGTATCACATCGTTGCTGCTCTGGGACATATTGACGTGATCGTTGGGATGCACGCGTCCCTTGATCGAGCCCGTCGCTTCCGAGGCGCGTTGCTTGCCCGCCAGGATTTCGTTGGCGCGATGGGCGATCACCTCGTTGGCGTTCATGTTGGTGGATGTGCCCGAACCGGTCTGGAAGATATCGAGGGGGAATTGCTCGTCCCATTGCCCTTCGGTGACTTCCATGGCCGCCTGCGAGATGCCTGCCGCCATGGCGGAATCGATGCCCCCCAGGTCCCGGTTCACCTGGCAGGCCAGGTATTTGATCATGCCTAGCGCGCCGATGAAGTCCCGCGGAAAGCGGATGCCGCTGATCTGGAAATTGTCCAGGGCCCGTTGCGTTTGCGCCCCCCAGAGCGCGCCCTCCGGGACCTGCACCTGTCCCATTGAATCCGTCTCCGTCCGGTATCCGTCCGCCATGCCTGCTCCTTGGGCGCCGCCGGGAACTGCTCCCGCGTCGGCCGCCTGAAAGGGAAATGTCACATTGAAGGGGAAGTCCGCCCCCACGGGTTTAAATCTAAATCCGGCGGCGGGGCCGTACATGGGAAACCGGCGCCGGGGTCCAAATCGCCCTTTGGGAAACGTCCAAGCCGGCGTTACTCCCTAAACCTCACCAATACCAACCCCACACCCAGCCCAGGGAATGGGTGGCGGAGGCGTTGTCCGAGGGGAAAGAGCTGCGTCGCATGGGATTCTGCAGCAGGGCCTGGTAGCGGATCTCGAAATACCAGCTTGGGCGCCCCCGCTGGCCCCGCGTCCCTGGCAAGGGGGGGTCCGGATTGCTATTTTGCTGGCTCCAACCACTCTGGAAGAAATCCCGGGATCAGGCGGAGGCCAATCAGGCCCTCCCGCCATGTCGTATTCCGCGGAAAAGCAAGGTTCTTATGATCAGCGCAAACCAAGTCTCCCTGGCCCACGGCAA